>NZ_JACSUE010000002.1:0-931983 GCF_014384845.1 Caballeronia sp. EK | reverse complement strand
ATTGCGCTCGGACGAGCATGTGGCGGTGCGCGCAGCGAAGGGCGTGTTCATCTCCGCCGATGCTCAGTTTGCAGCGAACGGCAAGCAACTCGACATGCAGCCTGCTCAAGGTCTGCTCGAACAAGCGTATCAGCAGATGCAGTCGCTCTCCGAAGCGGCCAAGGCAGCTCAGGCGATCGCAGCGGATTATGAGAAGCAGAAGCAGTTTCTTGACGAGACTCTGACCCAACTGAAGAAGGCGGGCGTGCTGGTCAGCGCTCCAGATGGAGTCGGTCTCGTGTCGGGCTCGCACATGCAGTTCAGCGCGAACCAGAACCTCATCGCGACAGCGGGCGGTAGCGCCGACATTGGCGTGCTTAGGCGATTCACCGTTGCGGCGGGCGATGCGATTTCGATGTTCTCGCAGCGAATGGGAATGAAACTGTTTGCAAAGGGGAAAGTGGAGATCCAATCGCAGAACGACGAGATGGCACTGTCAGCGCTTAAGGACGTGACGATCTCCAGCGTAAACGGTCGTCTCGTGCTTACGGCGGCGAAGGAAGTCTGGATTGGCGCAGGCGGGTCATACATCAAGATCAACGCTAACCGGATCGAGAACGGCACGCCGGGGGACATCCTGGAGAAATGCGCTGCGTGGAGCAAGGCTGGTGCTGCATCGGCCGAGATCAGTTCAACTCTACCAACTAGCCTGCCTGGTCAGCTTCTGACGATCAATTTGGCTGCGTCACCCGCGTCCAAAGCATTCATTCCCGTTGGAATGCCCTACAGGCTTTTCGCAGACGGCAGGGGCGTCGGCGAAGGGGTGGTGAGCGAAAACGGTCAAATCTCTATTAATCATATGGCCACGACGAAGGAGTACCGATTGGAGCTAGCCAATGGCGTAGCTTATTCAGTGCCAATCGCGGAAGAGTATCGGGGAGATATTCAGAACGGGCAACTTGCGAATCAAGGCTTTCACTTTCATGAAGGATTGGGTCAGTCTGAAGAGGACGCCATCGACAGGGCTGTGCATCGCAAGCGTTACCACGAACTATTGAACGCCAACGACCCGGGGGAAGTTAATGCCTAACAGTAACCCCATCGTAACGCCGATCGCGCTTTCGAGTACCAGCAATGCGACCATCACGCTGCCGTGGTTCGTGCAGAAGACGGAATACGATCCAGCTGATGCGACATATCGTCAGTTGGTAAATGGCGAGGAAGCTTTCGGAGCTGTGTATGACGCAATACTTCAAGCGAAGAAGACCATCGATATAATCTGTTGGGGATTCCAACCATCGATGTATTTCAAGAGAGGAGATCAGAGCGCGGGATACCTGACCATTGGGACGCTGTTATGTAAGAGGGGTGAAGAAGGAGTGAAGGTGAGACTTCTTTGTTGGATGGATATCTCTCACTTAGCGGAGATATCCGAGAACAATATGCCCGGCAACACCTTGGCAACCGACGCGCAACAATATCTGCCTGACGCAGTGGTTAAGCGAATTCCTGTAGTCTCATCGATGTTTTCCCATCCTTACGAAACAGTCGATCAGATCGATTTCGATAGAGAGTGGTATCGTCGTGCGAACAAAAACAACGTAACCAAATCGCTGCTTCTTCCGTTGGTATCTAAATCTGCCATAGATGACTTGCTCACGGGTCCAATTCCGGGTTGGGTCGAAACCATGCTTGGAAAAGGAAGCTTCAAGAATATCGATTTGGCGACGCGGGGGTTCGACGTCACTGAGCGTGCGGAGATTGCTTTTAGAACCGCATTGTTCGGCAAGGATCAGCAGCGAAGTGCGAGTGGCAAAGCGATGAATGGCGGGGTGATGGGCGCTTTTGCCACGCATCATCAAAAGATGGTCCTGGTTGATTATGAAGACCCTGAAAATTCCGTGGGCTTCGTGATGGGACACAACATGCTTGACGCCTATTGGGATAAGGACAATCACAGTTGTATTCGTCAGGCGCCCGCAGTCGGTAGGAATGGCTTGCATCCAAGGCATGACATCTCTAGTCGCGTTAGCGGTCCGATTCTAAAGTCCCTCAACGACAACTTCTGCGAGGCGTGGGATGATGCGACGGGCGAGTATCTTAGTTGGTCGAGAAGAAAGTTTGCAAAGCAACTCCGCCGACGTACCGATCTCGGCGACTATTCGGCGGTTCGTGCTCAGATTCTTCGGACACAGTCTCAGTACGGAAAGCGGGATATTGAAAAGGTCTATTTGCAAGCCGCAAATAACGTTTCCAAATTTATCTACATCGAGAATCAGTACTTCCGCTTTGTACCGTTTGCTGAAAAGGTGAAGGCAGCGGTCGCAGCTCAAATAAAGCAAGGACGCAGTCCGGATAACCCGATCTATCTATTCGTAATCACGAATTCGAACGATGAGGGAATCGGACCTGGAACGGTTAACACATATCGAATGTTGGATGCGTTAGGTTGTTCGGATCAGATTCCAACTGTGGCCGGGTTAGAGCGCGAAGATGCTAGACAGGCCGAACTGCGGAAGCAGGCATCACAGGCAGATTTTGAAGCGACGATGGCCGAGGCAGGAGTAGCCCATGCAACGCAATTGCCAGGGTCCGCGGTGTCGGCCGCAAAAGAAAGAGCCAAGGCGGCTCGCGGACGCGCTGCGCAAATTCGGAAAACAATGAAGGAGAAACCTGGACCGGTTCTGCCAGTGCCAATTCCGGGTCTCAAGATGCACATCTGCACGCTTGTTGCGCCGGATTCTCCCCAAGGGGCATGGGACTATGTTTACATCCACGCGAAGCTGATGATTGTGGACGACGTATTCACAACGCAGGGATCGGCTAATCTGAATACGCGTAGCATGGAGGGAGACAGTGAACTAAATATTTGCCACGAAAGTGCGGAAGTTTCGAAGCCTCTGCGGAAAAGGCTATGGGCGCTACACACGAAGGTGCGGCAGTTGGGCCGATCCGTTAAACAAGAACTTGATGGAGCTCAAGAGGACGTGGGAAAGGCATTTAGGGCTTGGGCAAAGCTGTTGGAACTCAATGATACTTATATGAAGCTGGGGCAAAGCACTCCTTTGACGTCGATTGTTAGATTCATGCGACTTTCGGCAGACCGACAGGATAGTGATTGATGATGTGTCGAAAGTTCCTTATTTTTGCGGCTTCGACGATTGTACTAATCAGTGCATGTGAGAAGGAGAATCCGGTGACAGCATCGGTACCAGACCTAAACGGTGTTCGAGCGAATCTTGCGTTCAGCTGTGAGCATGAGGCGACTCGTCTACCGCGTCTCGATGTCCAAGCGGAGCACTTGTTCGCATATGGTCGCTATCTGAACAGGAAGGATGGGGACAAAGATTTTAATGAGATAGCGCGCTACTACCGAATTGCGGCGGCTTATGGTCACTATAAGGCCAATCACAGCCTACAGTTGATAGTGTCACAAGGGTTTGCGGAATCTCCGGACAGTGTCGGCGAGGTGCTTGGCCTAGCCGAGCAGCTCGTTCAGCAGGGCGTGCCCGGTGGCTATTATGATATTGGTCACTATCTTGAAATTGGCTACGGTTTCAAGCGGGATACCGAGATGTCTCTACGTTACTTCCGTAAGGCGGCGGACTTAGGCAGTCCGGAAGGACAATACTATGTTGCAGAGGTGCTATCACCTCACGACAGAGCCCCCGATATCGCGAAACAGATGTACGCGTGCGCCGCTGATCAAGGACACGACAGAGCGGCGCTGTCACTTGGACTACTGCTTCAATTGGGCGAGAAGCAATATGCAAAGGCCGTTCAATTCTTTCAGCGCGGCGTAGAGGCCGGTAACAGCATGTCAGCTTCAATGCTTGCTATGGGATTCGACGGTGCGTCCCCGGACGGTACGGTAGGTGATCTCGCGCTTCAAAATGATCCAGAGCGCGCTCGACGTTATCGGGCGATTGAAGACTTCCTCGATGCTCGCGAGAGCCGAAATCCAAAGATACCGGACATTGAAAGGATCGTTCCATTGCCTCCGGAAAAATTGCCCCCTTGGGATGGGACCTTCGCGTGGCAGAAGCAAGAAGATAGGGCTATCGCGCCGCAGAGGCCCTCCGAAGAAGTCATCCGGCGAATGGCGAAGGATCGTAACCTTGATCCGGCTACCGGGCTTCCTAATCCGCCCGAAAAAAAGGGCGATGCCGCCGGGAGGGTACCGCTCGGCGCGACCCTGCGCGCATTTGAACATTGTCCGGAGACCGGCGTTTGGAAGGCCTTTCCACCAACGGGTTATGTTTCCACGAACGCCGATCGTTTTTTCCGCAAGGGTGACAAGTTTCCTCTCATTGATGTCAAGGAGCCGCGCAAGATGGCGGTTCTCGATAGCCTATTGGGGGCGCGTCGGATAACGGTAGATGGAGACTGGCGTTTGATCTCCTACGGAGACAACGAAACGGGATCGTCGGGCTGAGAGCGGCGTTCGCTTGGCTTGAAGGAGGCATGTGGATGCTCCCGCTCATCTCATCATCGATGGTGATGAAGAAATGAGGGACGAACGCGTGTCCGTCGCACGCCACGGCAATCGCGCGATGTGCGCCGCCATTTGATCTCCAGTCTCCTTTGAGCCTCGCGGACGCCTGTTGCATTGCCTGCGGCTGAATCGCCAGGGCTTCGCACGCGCACACCAGCTTTCAAACTCCCAATATCCGGGACGACCCGAATTGCCGCGAACAACGACCCCGCCCTATTATCAAATCCCGCTGCTTTTCGCGGCCAGAGGTACCCCCGGGTCATGTGTCCTGAAGCGCGCGCTGAAATCATGCACGCCCCTGCCTTCAACCGACGCCGACCTACATCAGTTATTCGAACGATCGGGAGACAGGTATGCTCAGCGCACACGAATTTGCAACCCTCATGCTAGTCAAGGACGCCGCCGACCAGATCGGCGACCGGCACGAACTCGACACGCTTCTCGAACGCCAGCTCATCGCGATGGAACAACTCGTGAGCGGCGCCCGCCTGCCTCGCATCACGGAAGACGGCGACCTGCTGCTGCGTGCGGTGCGGCGTCTTCATTGAATCGACCGGCGGGCTCGCCTCCACATTTACGCTGCCAGCCGTTCCTTGTGCGCCGCGACGAGTTCCGCCTCGTCGCGTAACGCCTTGCGTACCGAGGCGCGCGTTTCGATGCGCTCGATATACGCCTTCAGGTTCGTCAGATGATCGAGGTTGACGCCCGAGCGTTCGTGCCACATCGTCGCCCACACATACGCATCGGCGACGGTGAACTGCTCGCCCGTGAGATACGCGCGGCCATCGGCGAGACGCGCGTCGAGCTTGCCGTACGCCTTGAGCAGCTTGTTGCTGTGAAACGCGATGCCTTCCGGCGTCATCAGCTTGCGCATGAGCGGGATATGCTTCTGCGCGATCTCGGTCGCGATGAAGGTCAGCAACTGATCCATGCGCGCGCGCTCGATCGTTCCGTGTTTCGGGATCAGTCCGGACTCCGGATGCTGGTCCGCGAGATATGAAGCGATCGTGATCGTCTCCGTCAAGGGTTCAGCTTCGCCGTCGATCTGGAGCGCGGGAACATAGAGCAGATCGTTCACTTCGGCGAAGTCGGACTGATCGGACGTCGTCTTGCCGAATACATCGAAATGCACGAGTTCGGGCGCGAGACCCAGCTCGTTGGCGACGGCTTGCACCGCGAGCGAACAGGTGGCCTGAGCGATAAAGAGTTTCATGGTGTGCCTTGTATCGGTGAAGGAGTGCCGGGAGTGCTTCCCGTTGGAATGAAGTATCGCGGGAATCGTCGCGCCGATAAACGCCGCTGCGGGCGTCGCACAGTCGCTCGCGCGGAGACAATCGGCATGGCGGGCGACGTCCGGGCAACGCTGCTACAGTGCTTTGCACCAACAAAAGGGGCGAGCAATGAGCGAGCGCGTCGATGCACCGATCAACGAAATCGCCGTCTTCGTGGCGGTCGCGCAAACCGGCAGCTTCACGCGCGCCGCGGAAGAAATGGGCAACAGCAAGTCGAATGTGGGCAAGGCCGTGCAGCGGCTGGAAGCGCGGCTCGGCACGCGGCTCTTTCAGCGCACGACGCGCGCCGTGCGGCTCACCGAGGATGGCGAGACCTATCTGCAAGCCGCGCGCGATGCGCTCGACGGACTGCGCGAAGCCGAGCAGCAACTCGCGGCGCGCCGCTCGGAGCCGGCCGGACGCGTAAAGATCGACGTGCCCGCGGGCTTCGGCAGGCTGCTCCTGCCGAGTTTTCTCGAGTTTCGCGCGAAGCATCCGAAGGTGACGCTGGAGCTTGCGTTGACCGATCGCATGTCGGACCCGATCGGCGAGGGATGGGATGTCGTCGTGCGCATCGGCGCGCTGCCCGAGGACAGCGAGCTGACGGTGCGCAAGCTCTGCGATCTGCGCAGCGGCCTATATGCGTCGCCGGAGTATCTCGATCGCAAAGGCACGCCTGAGAGCATCGATCAACTGGGCGATCACGACGCCGTCATCTTCCGCGGTCCGATGGGGCGGCTGCGGTCCTGGTCCTTGCGCGACGGCGCATCGGCGAAAGAGTTCGCGCCGCAGCCGGTGCTCGTGCTCGCGGACGGTCAGGCGCTCGTCGAGGCGGCCGTCGCGGGCTTCGGGATCGCGCAGATTTTCGATCGCGTGGCGCTGCCGCATGTGCGCGCAGGCAGGCTCGTGCACGTGTTGCCCGAAGCCGATGTCGACGGACCGCCCGTGCACGCGATCATTTCGCTCGGCCAGAAGATGGCCGCCAAGACACGCGCGGTCGTCAATCATCTCGCCGAGACCTTGCAGCGCACGGCGTAATTGCGTCAGTCGAGCAACGCGGGTTCTCGCGCTTTCTCTTCGGCCTGCATGCGCGCCACGGGCGAAGCAGCAGGAGTCGACCGGTTGCGCCTGTCGCGCAGCGGCTTCGCGCCGGACAGCTTGCGCAGGATCACATAGAACACGGGCGTGAGCATCAGGCCGAAGAACGTCACGCCCAGCATGCCGAAGAACACGGCGATGCCCATCGCGCGGCGCATTTCCGAGCCTGCGCCCGTCGAGATCACGAGCGGCACGACGCCCATGATGAACGCGATCGACGTCATCAGGATAGGACGCAGGCGCAGCCGCGACGCCTCGATGGCCGCCTGCACGATCGAGCGCCCCTGCATCTCCAGTTCGCGCGCGAACTCGACGATCAGAATCGCGTTCTTCGCCGACAGGCCCACGAGCACCATCAGGCCGATCTGCGTGAAGATGTTGTTGTCGCCGCGCGTGAGCCACACGCCGGCGAGCGCGGACAGAATGCTCATCGGGACGATCAGCAGGATCGCGAGCGGCAGCGTGACGCTTTCGTACATCGCCGCGAGCACGAGGAACACGAGCAGCACGCTGATCGGAAAGACCCAGAACGCGGCATTGCCGGTCAGGATCTGCTGATAGGTGAGATCGGTCCATTCGAAGCGGATGCCGCGTGGAAGCGTTTCCTTCGCGATGCGCTCGACGGCTGCCATCGCCTGACCCGACGAGTAGCCGGGCGCCGGGCCGCCGTTGATATCGGCGGCGAGAAAGCCGTTGTAGCGCACGACCATCTCCGGGCCATACGTCGGCGTGACTTTCACGAGCGACGACAGCGGCACCATCTCGCCGCGCTCGTTGCGTGTCTTCAGTTGCAGGATGCTGTCGGCGTTCGCACGGAAGGGCGCATCGGCCTGAGCGCGCACCTGATAGACGCGGCCGAACTTGTTGAAGTCGTTCACGTAGAGCGAGCCGAGATAGATCTGCATCGTGTCGAACACATCGGTAACGGAGACGCCGAGTTGCTTTGCCTTCTCGCGGTCCAGCTCCACATTCAGTTGCGGCACGTTGATCTGGTAACTGGAGAACGCGGGTCCGAGCTCGGGCGCTTTCGCGGCCGCTGCGAGGAAGGCTTGCGTCGCCTTGTTCAACGCTTCGTAGCCGAGCGCGCCGCGATCCTCGATCTGCAGCTTGAATCCGCCGATGGTCCCGAGTCCCTGAACCGGCGGAGGCGGGAACGTGGCGATGGCCGCATCCTTGATCGCACTGTACTGCGCGTTGAGACCCGCGACGATATCCGCGCCCGTTTCGCCCTTGCCGCGTTCCTTCGAAGGCTTCGCGACCGAAAACACGAGACCGCTGCTCGACGAGTTCATGAGGCCCGTGACGGACAGCCCCGGAAACTCGGGCGTGTGAATGACGCCGGGTTGCTGGCGCGCCATCCGGCCCATGTCGCTCACGACCTTCTCGGTGCGATCGAGCGATGCGCCCGCGGGCAGTTGCAGGATGCTGACGAAATAGTCCTTGTCCTGCGCGGGCACGAATCCTCCGGGCACGATCTTGCCGAAGAGGACCGTGCCGCCGAGCAGCACGGCATAGATCACGCTCATCGCAAGCTTGCGGTTGATGATGCCGCGCACACCGCTGCCATAACGCTCCGAGCCGCGATTGAACACCTTGTTGAAGAGCTTGAAGAACGGTCCGAACACACGATCCATCGCGCGCGTGAGCCAGTCCTTCGGCGCGTGATGATCCTTCAGCAGCAGCGCGGACAACGCGGGCGAGAGCGTGAGCGAATTGAACGCCGATATCACCGTCGAGATGGCGATGGTCATCGCGAACTGCTTGTAGAACTGTCCCGTCAGCCCCGACATGAACGCGAGCGGCACGAACACCGCGACGAGCGTCAACGCGATCGCGATGATCGGCCCGCTCACTTCGCGCATCGCTTCATATGAGGCTTCGAGCGGAGACAGACCGGATGCGATATTGCGCTCGACATTCTCCACGACCACGATCGCATCATCGACGACGATGCCGATCGCGAGCACCATGCCAAACAGCGATAGCGCATTGATGGTGAAGCCGAACGCGAGCATCAGCGAGAACGTACCGACGATCGACACCGGCACGGCAAGCAGCGGAATGAGCGATGCGCGCCATGTCTGCAGAAACACGATCACGACCAGCACGACGAGAATGACCGCTTCGAAGAGCGTATGCACCACGGCGTCGATGCTCTCGCGCACGAACTGCGTCGGGTCATAGACGATCTCGGCCTTCACGCCTTCGGGCATGTCCTTCTGCAACTCGGCGGTGATCTTGCGGATATCGTCGGAGATTTGCAGCGAATTCGCGTTGGGCTGCTGGAAGATGATGATCTGCACCGCCTTCTTCCCGTCCATGCCCGCGCGCAGCGCATATTCCGACGCGCCCAGCTCGACGCGCGCGACATCGCCCAGATGCGTGACGGCGCCATCGGGCGAGGTCTTCAGGATGATGCGGCGAAACTCGTCTTCGGATTTCAGACGCCCCTGCGCGTTCACGCTCAGTTGCAGCGGAACGTGCGCCGTCATCGGCGCGCCGCCGACGATGCCCGCCGCGACCTGCACGTTCTGCTCGCGGATCGCTTTCACGACATCGGTCGCGGTCATATTCTGGCGCGCGACTTTCGTCGGGTCGAGCCACACGCGCATCGAATAGTCGCCCGAGCCCCACAGCACGACTTCACCGACGCCGGGCACCTGCGCGAAGCGGTCCTTGATATTGATGAGCGCATAGTTGCGCAGGTAGGTGAGATCGTAGCGATCGTTTGGCGATACGAGATTCACGCCCATCGTGAGCGTGGGCGATGACTTCACCGTGGTCACGCCGAGCCGCTGCACGTCTTCGGGAAGACGCGGCAACGCCTGCGAGACGCGGTTCTGCACGAGTTGCTGCGCCTTGTCGGGATCCGTGCCGAGCTTGAAGGTGACCGTCGTCGTCATGTTGCCGTCGCTGTTCGCCTGCGACTGCATGTACAGCATGTTCTCGACGCCGTTGATCTGTTCCTCGATCGGAGAAGCAACCGTCTCCGCGATCACCTTCGGATTCGCGCCGGGATACTGCGCGCGCACGACGACCGAAGGCGGCACCACCTCGGGATACTCGGCAGTGGGCAACTTGGTGAGCGCGATGAGTCCCGCGAGCAGAATGACCACCGACAGCACGGCCGCGAAAACGGGCCGGTCGATGAAGAACCGTGAAATGTTCATGATGAGTCTTTTGCCTGATCGGCGAATGCCGCCGCATCGAAATGTCGCAATGAGCGCGAGTATGTCGGCTAGGCGCGGGCGGATAAACGCCCGTCAGGGAGACGCTTTGGAGAACGGCGCGCGACAATCGGGTTGTGCGGCAAACGACTTCAGGCATCGCGGCGGCATTGCGCCGCCGCGTCATCGAGACTTCGGCGATTCAATGCTGGGGCGCGCCCTCCCACGCGGGCAGCGTCGCGCCGTGATAGACGCTCAGAATCGACGAAGCGACATTGGTCTGCTGATAGCTTTCGACCAGAGCCTTGACCCACGGCGCCTGCGCATCCTTCGCATTGACCGCGATGAAGTTGCGATATGCATTGCCCGGCACCTGCTCCTGCGCGATGCGCTCCTGCGGAATCTTGATGCCTGCCTTGATCGCCCAGTCGGTGTTGACGACGGCGGCGTCGAGATCGCCGATCGCACGGCCGACGATGCCCGCATCCAGTTCCTTGATCTGCACGTGCTTAGGGTTGCTGGCGATATCGCGAGCGGTCGGCAGGAGGCCGACGTTCTCGCGCAGCTTGATCACGCCGTTGGCCTGCAACAGCAGAAGCGCGCGCCCTTCGTTGCTCGGGTCGTTCGGCACGCCGATGGCCGCGTTCTGCGGCAGCGCATCGACCGATTTCCATTTGCGCGAATACAGGCCGATCGGCTGCACATAGGTGTAGCCCACGGGCACGATGTCGTAGTGACGGGCCTGGATCTGCGCATCGAGATAGGGCTTGTGCTGGAACGAGTTGGCGTCGAGGTCGTGCTGCGCGAGCGCTTCGTTCGGCTGCGTGTAGTCGGAGAAGGTCGTGACCTTCACCGTGATGCCGTGCTTCGCGGCATTGGCGGCGACGGCGCGCCACACATCTTCGTCCTCGCCGGACATGATGCCGACCCGCACGGTCTGATTCGCCGCGAACGATGGCTGCGCGCTCACGACGCCGCACGCGAGCAGGATCGAGAACAGAGTGGCTTTGAGTGGATGCTTGATCTTCATGATGCACACGCATGCTATTGAGGGAAGCGTGATGCTAGAGGCGCGGCGCGTGCGCGACAAATAACATCGGGCGCTATCGATATGCGTGACGATTGAGATTCGCTGCGAGCGATATCGATATCACGATTTCTCGTTTAGCCGCACAGGCGGGCGTTGATAGCATCCTCGGAGTGGCATCGGTAAAGATGCCTTCGATCAACGAGGAACCCCGCATGTCCGACCGAAAGAACACGCCCTCTCTTCCCGCGCGTCGCCGCACGCTTTTCACGCTCGCCGCGCTCGGTGCGGGGTTGTCGGGCGGACTCGCCGGGCGCATCGCGCAAGCCGCCGACGCGCCGAAGACACTGCGCATCGGCTATCAGAAGTACGGCAACTTCGTCGTGCTCAAGGCGCGCGGATCGCTCGACAAACGCCTGGCAGCACAAGGCATCGCCGTGCAATGGCTCGAATTTCCCGCCGGGCCGCAACTGCTCGAAGGACTCAACGCGGGCGCGGTGGATATCGGCACGGTCGGCGAAACGCCGCCGATCTTCGCGCAGGCGGCGGGCGTCGATTTCGTCTATATCGGACACGAGCCGCCCGCGCCGCGCGCCGAGGCTATCGTCGTGCCGAAGGACTCGAAGCTCCAGTCGGTCGCGGAATTGCGCGGCAAGAAAGTGGCGCTGAACAGAGGATCGAACGTTCATTTTCTGCTCGTCGAGGCGCTCAGAAAATCGAACCTCGCCTGGTCCGATATCCAGCCCGTCTATCTCGCGCCCGCCGATGCGCGCGCCGCCTTCGTGCAGGGCAGCATCGACGCATGGGCGATCTGGGACCCGTATCTCGCCGCCGCCGAGAAGCAGGCCAGCGCCCGTCAGCTCACCGACGCGAGCGGGCTCGTGCGCAACGTGCAGTACTACCTCGCGACGCGCAAGATCGCCACGGCGCAGCCGCAGCTCGTGCATACGGTGCTCGAAGAGCTCGATCAGGTCGATCGCTGGGCGCGCGAGAACGTGCCGGCCGTGGCCGCGCAACTGTCGCCGCTCGTCGGGCTCGATACCGACATCCTCGAAACCGCGCTCAGGCGCACGTCGTACGGCGTGCAGCCGATCGAGCCGGCGACGCTCGCGTACCAGCAGCAGATCGCCGATACCTTCACCGGGCTCAAGCTGATTCCGAAGAAACTCGACGTGACCGAGGCGCGTTGGAACGTCGCCTGAGCGCGTTCCGGGCGTTAGCACGATCACGCATATCCTTCGCGCGAATCGATGGTTCGGCTGCGCGCGGCGCGTCGTTAGACTCGTCGGAGCGCCGCTGCCATCGTGCGCGGCAAGCACTCATTCAACACACGACGAACAGACGAGGCAGATTCCGCGATGAATGTTTTCTGGTTCATTCCCACTCACGGTGACAGCCGCTATCTCGGCACCTCGCAAGGCGCGCGCGCCGCGAATTACGACTACTTCCGCCAGATCGCGGTCGCCGCCGATACGCTCGGCTATGAAGGCGTGCTCTTGCCCACGGGCCGTTCCTGCGAGGACGCATGGGTGGTTGCGTCGAGCCTCATTCCGGCGACGAAGCGCCTGAAGTTTCTCGTCGCGATCCGTCCGGGACTGAGCTCGCCGGGATTATCGGCGCGCATGGCATCGACATTCGACCGGCTCTCGAACGGGCGTCTGCTCATCAATGTCGTGACGGGCGGCGATCCGAACGAGCTCGCCGGCGACGGCGTCTTCCACGATCACGACACGCGCTACGAAATAGCCGACGAATTCCTCACCATCTGGCGCGGCCTGCTCGAACAGTCGCACGACAACGGCAGCTTCGATTTCGACGGCAAGCATCTGCAATCGCAGGGCGGCAAGGTGCTGTATCCGCCGGTGCAGAAGCAGCATCCGCCGCTGTGGTTCGGCGGCTCGTCAGCGGCGGCGCATGACATCGCGGCGAAGCACATCGACACGTATCTGACGTGGGGCGAGCCGCCCGAGGACGTCGGGAAGAAACTGGCCGACATCCGCCGCCGCGCCGCCGACGAAGGGCGCTCGATCAAGTTCGGCATTCGTCTGCATGTGATCGTGCGCGAGACCGAGCAGGAAGCATGGGCGGACGCCGACAAGCTCATCAGCAAGCTCGACGACGACACCATTCGCCGCGCGCAGGCGCAGTTCGCGAAGATGGATTCGGAAGGCCAGCGCCGCATGGCCGCGCTGCACGGCGGCAACCGCGACAAGCTGGAGGTGTATCCGCATCTGTGGGCAGGCGTCGGGCTTGTGCGCGGCGGCGCGGGCACCGCGCTCGTCGGCAATCCGGAGCAGGTCGCCGGCCTCATGAAGCAATATGCGGAACTGGGCATCGATACCTTCATTCTCTCGGGCTATCCGCATCTGGAAGAGTCGTATCGCTTCGCCGAACTCGTGTTTCCGCTCTTGCCGCGCAAGCAGCGCGAGCAGGCGAGCGGACCGCTGTCGGGGCCGTTCGGCGAAGTCATCGGCACGTCGGAGCTGCCGAAGGTATCGGCATCATGACGCTCAATGCCATCGCTCGCCGCGCGTTGCCGTGGCTCGTGCCGGTGCTGATCCTGATCGCATGGGAAAGCGCCGCGCGCACCGGCGGGCTTTCATCGCGCGTGCTGCCCGAACCGCTCGCGGTGGTGAAGGCGGCGTGGACGCTGATCGAGTCCGGCGATCTGTGGGCCAACGTCAAGGTCAGCGCGGGCCGCGCGCTCGCGGGCTTCGCGATGGGCGGCGGCATCGGCTTCGTGCTCGGGCTGGCGACGGGACTTTTCAAGCCCGCCGAAGTCGCGCTCGACTCGACCGTGCAGATGATCCGCAACATCCCCGCGCTCGCGATGATTCCGCTGCTGATCCTGTGGTTCGGCATCGGCGAGGAAGCCAAGCTCGTGCTGGTCGCGCTGGGCGTGTTCTTTCCGGTCTACGTCAATACGTATCACGGCATTCGTTCGGTCGATCGCGATCTGATCGAGATGGCGAAGAGCTATGGTCTGTCCGGCTTCGCGTTGTATCGGCATGTGATTTTGCCGGGCGCGTTGCCTTCGATTCTCGTCGGCGTGCGCTTCGCGTTCGGCCTGATGTGGGTGATGCTGATCGTCGCCGAGACGATCTCCGCGCAATCGGGCATCGGCTACATGACGATGAACGCCCGCGAATTCCTGCAAACCGATGTCGTGGTGGTCGGCATCCTGCTCTACGCGCTGCTCGGCAAGTTCGCCGACATGGCCGCGCGCGCGATCGAACGCGCGACGCTGCGCTGGCATCCGGCCTATCAAACGAAGGCGCAATCATGAATCTGATCGATATCGATACGCTTACGCCCGTATTCAGGCGCGCCGAAACGCAACCGCATGCGCGCGCGCCGTTCGCGGGCCGCGATCTCGCCGTCTCGCTGCGCGGCGTGGACAAGCGCTTCGGCGAGCGCAAGGTGCTGGAACAACTGGATTTCTCGATCGAGCGCGGCAGCTTCGTGTCGATCGTCGGACGAAGCGGCTGCGGCAAGTCGACCTTGCTGCGGCTCGTCGCCGGTCTCGATCAGCCGACGGGCGGCGTCGTGCAGCGCAACGCACCGGCGAGCGCAAGCGAGCTGCAGGTGCGCATCATGTTTCAGGACGCGCGCCTCTTGCCGTGGAAGAGCGTGCTCGACAACGTGATGATCGGATTGCCGCACAGCAAGCGCGACGACGCCCGCGCGACGCTCGCCGAAGTGGGCCTCGCCGAGCGCGAGAAGGACTGGCCGTCGCGGCTGTCGGGCGGGCAGCGTCAGCGTGTGGCGCTCGCGCGTGCGCTGGTGCATCGGCCTGATCTGCTGCTGCTCGACGAGCCGCTCGGCGCGCTCGATGCGTTGACGCGCATCGAGATGCAAGGGCTGATCGAGCGGCTATGGCGCGAACACAAGTTCACCGCGTTGCTCGTCACGCACGACGTGCAGGAAGCGGTGTCGCTCGGCGATCGCATCGTGCTGATCGATGCGGGGCGCATCACGCTCGATACCGCGGTCTCGTTGCAAAGACCGCGCACGCGCACCGCGCCGGGTTTCGCCGAACTCGAAGAGCAAGTGCTTTCGCGCGTGCTTCAACGCGCCTGATTGTGCGGCTGTGCGGCTGTTCGACTTTTCGCACGGCCCGTGCGGATTGAAGTGGATTATCGATCGGCGCTCCGCTCGCTATTCTGTGGGCTTTGAAGGAGCGTGAGCCATGTCGAAGGAAAAGATCGCGATCGTCACGGGCGGCAGCCGCGGGCTTGGCCGAAACACGGTGCTGAGCCTTGCCGCGCGAGGCATCGACAGCATCTTCACTTATCACAGCAATGGGGCGCAAGCCGGGCAGGTCGCGGCGCTCGTCGCCGGGACGGGCCGCAAGGCGCGCGCGCTGCAACTCGATACCGGCGACACGAGCGCCTTCGACGCCTTCGTGAACGATGTGCGCACGACGCTCGCCGACTGGGGCGCCGACCGTTTCGACTTCCTCGTCAACAACGCAGGCACGTCGCATCACAACAGCATCGAGAAGACGACGGAAGCCGAGCTCGATGCGCTCTACAACGTCCACTTCAAGGGCGTGTTCTTCCTCACGCAGAAACTGCTGCCGCTGATTCGCGACGGCGGGCGCATCGTGAATATTTCCTCGGCCCTGACACGCATCATCGTGCCGGAGAGCGCGCCTTACGGCTCGATGAAAGGCGCGGTCGAAGTGCTGACGAAGTACATGGCCAAGGAACTCGCGCCGCGCAGAATCGCAGTCAACGTGGTCGCGCCGGGTGCGATCCAGACCGATTTCAGCGGCGGCATGGTGCGCGACAATCCCGAGCTGAACAGGCGCATCGCCGACATGACGGCGCTCGGCCGCGCGGGTCTGCCCGATGACATCGGACCGATGATCGCGTCGTTGCTGTCCGAGGACAATCGCTGGGTCAATGCGCAACGTATCGAAGTGTCGGGCGGGATGTCGATCTGAACATTGCGCAAGCGAGCGCGGGCCGCGCTATGCGTCCAGCGGCACCGCGCTCACGCACTTCAGCTCGTCGAGACACACGCTCGACTTCACACCGCTCACGCCGGGAATGCGCATCAGCGTATCGAGCAGAAACTCCGACAGCCCTTCAGATCCCGCGCAATCACCTTCAGCATGTAATCGATATCGCCGGTCACGGCGAAACATTCCTGTATCTCCGCGAGCTTGGCGACGACGTTCTTGAACTTCGCGAGATCGCGCACGTGGCCGCGTTCCATCGTCACCTGGATGAAGGCCACCACGCCGAAACCGAGCGCCTGCGCATCGAGCCGCGTCTCGTAGCCCTTGATCACACCCAGTTCCTCCAGCCTCCGATGACGCCGCAGCGTCTGCGCGGGCGACAGATTGATCGCTTCCGCCAGTTCGAGATTGGAGATGCGTCCGCGGGACTGCAGAATCCCGAGCAAACGCAGGTCGATACGATCGAACTCGATAGTCTGCAATTTTCTTTCTCCGATGAGCCCAATCACGAAATCCGGACGCGGAACCTAGGGTTTGTCTGCGCGCCTTAGGAAATCATATTGTGCCGTAACAAATTTACACTGATTCCCCTAAATTGAGCACAGGAGAGAGACACGTGGCACATGAGGGACACGGCACGCTCAAGCGCGGCCTGAAGAACCGTCACATTCAGCTGATCGCGCTCGGCGGCGCGATCGGGACCGGGCTCTTTCTCGGCATCGCCCAGACGATCAAGACGGCCGGACCGTCGGTGCTGCTCGGCTATGCGATCGCGGGCATCGTCGCTTTTTTCATCATGCGTCAGCTTGGCGAGATGGTCGTCGACGAGCCCGTCGCGGGATCGTTCAGCCACTTCGCGGACAAGTATTGCGGGCAATACGCGGGCTTTCTGTCGGGCTGGAATTACTGGGTGCTCTACATTCTCGTGTCGATGGCCGAGCTGTCGGCGGTCGGCATCTACGTGCAGTACTGGTGGCCGGGCATCCCGACGTGGGTGTCCGCGCTCGTGTGCTTCTGCGTGATCAACGCGATCAACCTCACGAGCGTGAAGTCGTATGGCGAGCTGGAGTTCTGGTTCGCGATCGTGAAGGTGGTCGCGATCGTCGGCATGATCGGCTTCGGCGGCTGGCTGCTCGTCTCGGGCGGCGCAGGACCGGAAGCGAGCGTCACGAACCTGTGGCGTCATGGCGGCTTCTTCCCGAACGGCGTCTCGGGTCTCGTGATGGCGATGGCCGTCATCATGTTCTCGTTCGGCGGGCTGGAACTCGTGGGCATCACCGCGGCCGAAGCGGACGATCCGTCGCACACCATTCCGCGCGCGACCAATCAGGTGATTTACCGCATTCTGATTTTCTACGTGGGCGCGCTGGGCGTTTTGCTTTCGCTGTATCCGTGGCAGAAGGTCGTGACCGGCGGCAGCCCGTTCGTGCTGATCTTCCATGCGATGAACAGCAACTTCGTTGCGCACGTGCTCAATGCGGTGGTGCTGACGGCAGCGCTGTCGGTCTATAACAGCGGCGTGTACTGCAACAGCCGCATGCTCTACGGTCTCGCGCAACAAGGCAACGCGCCGCGCGCGCTGCTCAAGGTGAACAAGCGCGGCATTCCGCTCATCGCGCTCGGCGTTTCCGCCATCGCGACGGCGGCGTGCGTGCTCATCAACTATCTGATGCCGGGCAAGGCGTTCGAGTTGCTGATGGGCCTCGTCGTGTCGGCGCTCATCATCAACTGGGCGATGATCAGCCTCATCCATCTGCAATTCCGCCGCGCAAAGGCGCGTGCCGGTGAGACGACCGTGTTCAAGAGCCTCGGCTATCCGCTCACCAACTATCTGTGCCTCTTGTTCCTCGGCGGCATTCTCGTGGTGATGTGCCTGATTCCCGACCTGCGCATGTCGGTCTATCTGATTCCGGTGTGGCTCGTGGTGCTGGGCGTGGGTTATGCCATTCGCAACCGTCGTCGCGCGAGTGCGGCGTTGTCGCGCGTCTGAAGGAGACAGTCATGTTCGAACACATCGATGCCTATCCCGGCGATCCGATCCTCTCGCTGAACGAAGACTTCGCGAAGGACCCGCGCGAAAACAAGGTCAATCTCAGCATCGGCATCTACTACGACGACGAAGGCCGTCTGCCCGTGATGCGCGCCGTGCGCGAAGCCGAAGCGCAGTGGCTCGCGCAACCCGCCGCGAAGCCGTATCTGCCGATGTCGGGGCTTGCAGCGTATCGCGACGCCGTGCAGTCGCTCGTCTTCGGCGATGACTCCGTGGCGCGAGCCGAAGGCCGCATCGCGACCGTGCAGACGCTCGGCGGCTCCGGCGCGCTCAAGGTCGGTGCGGATTTCATCAAGCGCTATTTCCCCGGCTCGCAAGTGTGGGTGAGCGATCCGACGTGGGATAACCATCGCTTCATCTTCGAGCGCGCGGGCTTCACGGTCGGCACGTATCCGTACTACGACGAAGCGAGCGGCGGCCTGAAGTTCGACGCGATGCTTTCGGCCATCCGCGATCTGCCCGCCAAAAGCGTGGTGCTGCTGCATGCGTGCTGCCACAACCCGACCGGCGTCGATCTGACCGATGCGCAATGGGTGAAGCTGATCGAAGCGATCAGGCAGCGAGACCTGTTGCCGTTCATCGACATGGCGTATCAGGGATTCGGCGCCGGGCTCGATGCGGACGCGTTCGCGATTCGCGAGCTCGTGCGTCAGAACGTGCCGGCGTTCGTCGCCAATTCGTTCTCGAAGAACTTCTCGCTGTACGGCGAACGTTGCGGCGCGTTGTCGGTGGTTTGCGAGTCGGCGGAATCGGCTCCTCGCGTGCTGGGGCAACTGACGAGCGCCGTGCGCGCGAACTACAGCAACCCGCCGACGCACGGCGCGATGATCGTCGCGCGCGTGCTCACGACGCCGGCGCTGCGGCAATCGTGGGAAGAGGAGTTGACGTCGATGTGCACGCGCATCGCGCGCATGCGCGGCGAGATTCACGCGCGGCTGCGCGGCAACGTGCCCGACGCGATGCTCGCACGATATCTGACGCAGCGCGGGATGTTCACCTATACGGGGCTTTCCGCCGAACAGGTCGATGCGCTGCGCGAGCGGCACGGCGTCTATCTGATTCGTTCGGGACGGATGTGTGTCGCGGCGTTGAACGAACGGAATGTGGACGCGACGGCAAACGCCATCGGCGAAGTGCTTTCGAAAGAGATCGCGTAGCCGCTCATTTTCACCTCATTCTCCATAAGCACACTGCATCCATCGCTCACAAAGGAGGGATGCAGTCATGGAAACCTGTGAAAAAGCGGCCTATCGGTCCTATGTCGATGTCCTGCTCGACCAACTCGATGCGCACGCCGATCGCGCGGTGCTGCGCTATCTCGACGAGGACGTGACGGGCGGCGCGCTGCGCGCGTCGATCTATCGCTATGCGCGGGCGCTCGCGTCGTTCGGCATTACGCGCGGCGCGCTCGTCGCGATGTTCGCGCCGAATTGCCCCGACGCGCTCGCCATCCGTTACGCGACGAACCTGCTCGGTGCGGCGACGATGTTCCTGCCCGCGATCGCATCGGCCGAGCAGCGCGCGGCCTTCGTGACGCGCATGCAACCGGCATTGCTCGTCGCGTTCGCGCAGACAAAACACCTGGTGCCCGAGCGCAGCGGCGCGCGTCTCGCTTATGTCGGCACGGGCCCGGCGCGCTCGCGTCTGGACATGCGCGCACGCGTACAGCACGATGTGCCCGTGCAAAGCCGCGCACGACGCGATGATCTCGCGGTGGTCGTGTCGTCGGGCGGCTCGACCGGCGCGCCGAAAGCGAGCCGCCGCAGCTTCGCGGTGTATTCGGCGATGGTGAGCGCGCCGAGTCCCGAGGACCGCCGTCAACTCGTCAACGGGGCGCTCGCCTATCTGTCGCAAGTGCTCGTCGACAACACGTTGATGGGCGGCGGCACCGTGGTGCTGAAACCCTCCTACGATCCCGCCGGCACGCTCGCGACGATCGAAGCCGAACGCATCACCGATGTGCTGCTCGTCGAGCCGCAACTCTTCGAAACGATGGATCACCCGGACGTCGATCGGCGCGATCTGTCATCGCTGCGCTCGATTGCGCATATCGGCGGATCGGCGCCCGCGATTCTGCGGCGGCGTGCGATCGCGCGGCTCGGACCCGTGCTCACGCACATGTACGGGGCGAGCGAGGCGGGGCTCGTGAGCGTGCTGACGCCATCGGATTATCTGGCCGATCCCGGTTTGCTGGACACGGCGGGCCGCATCCGTCCCGGTGTCGATGTGCGCCTGCGCCGCGCCGATGGCAGGTTCGCGCGCGAGGGGCAGCACGGCGCCATCGAGGTGAGATCGAGGGCGGTGGCGCAGGGCTATTACCGGCAGCCGATCGAAGCGGCGCAGAAGTTTCGCGACGGCTGGTGCCTGACGGGCGATATCGGTTTCATCGACGAAAACGTGCATCTGCATGTGCTCGGACGCGCCGCGGATGTCGCCGAGATGGATGGCGCGGTCATCGGTCCGGCGCGGATCGAAACGCCGCTGTGCGCGTTGCCCGATGTCCGCTACGCGCGCGCCGTGGCATCGGCCGATGTCGCGCGCGGATATCTGTGGGATGTCGTCGTCGTGCCGTGGGCGGGCAAGCGTGTCGATATCGCGCGATGCATGCGCGCGCTCGAATCGGCGTGCGGCGTGGACGTTGCGAAGGCCGTGCGGATGGCCGCCGTGCAACGCGTGCCGCTCACTGAGCAGGGGAAAGTGAATCGCGCGGCGATCGGGCGGTTATGCAGGGACGCGTCGAATGCGGGCGTCGTCAGCGAGGAGAGGCCGCGCGCTTCGCCTTCAGCAGTGCCAGCATGACGCGATCGCGCTCCGTTTCCATCGACGCCGACGACCGGCCATCGAGCGCCGTCTTCATCTCTTCGACGACTTTGCGCTGAAGTTCCGGCGTCAGTCGCGGCGTGCCGAGGTCATCCCACCAATCCTGCATCGGCGGGCCGAGATGATCGAGCGTATGCGCAATGCCCGCTTCGCCACCCGAGAGATGCAGGTTGGCGAACGGTCCCGACACCGCCCATCGCAGGCCGGGACCGTACGCGATGGCATCGTCGATATCCGCGACACTCGCCGCGCCGATCGACACGAGATGAAACGCCTCGCGCCAGAGCGCCGCCTGCAAGCGATTGGCAATGTGGCCCTTCAGCTCCTTTCGCGGATGGATGGGACGCTTGCCGATCGCCGTGTAGAAGCCCATCGCGCGTTCGAGCGACGCGGCCGATGTGACTTCGCCCCCGATCACCTCGACGAGCGGAATCAAATGCGGCGGATTGAACGGATGCCCGAGCACGACCCGCTCCGGATGACGGCACGCGCGCTGCATGCGGCTCATCAGGAGACCAGACGTGCTCGATGCGATCACGACATCTTCAGGCAGCGCCGCATCGATTCGTTGTAGCAGATCGAGCTTCAGGTCTTCGCGCTCGGGTCCGTTCTCCTGCACGAACTGCGCGCCGGACAGCGCGCTTTCCAGATCGTCGTGGAACGTGAGATTCGCTATGGAAGCGCCTTGCTCCAGGCCGATCTCTTCGAGCGTCGGCCAATGCCGGGCGACGGCCGTCATCAGCCGCTCGCGCGCGCCGGGCGCAGGGTCCGTCGCCGATACCGCGAGCCCGCGCGCCAGAAAATACGCGGCCCAGCTCGCGCCGATTACACCCGTTCCGACAACCGCCACGCGTTCGATACCGTTCGCCGTCATGTTCAATGCTCCATGTAGGCAGCGCCCGTTTCCGCGCGCAAGGGCTTAAGCCCGATGATCTCGCGCGCCTCGTCGGGCGTGGCCGGTTCGTATCCCATCTCGCGCACGAGCCGCACGAGCCGTTCGACCAGTTGCACGTTCGTCGCCAGTTGGCCGTGCCGGTAGTACAGATTGTCTTCGAGCCCGACGCGCACGTGCCCGCCCAGCAACAGCGAGTTCATCGCGGCGGGCAATTGCGCCGCGCCGATCGCGCTGACATTGAACACGGTATGCGCCGGAAGATGATCGACCATCGTCTGCAACAAACGCGGCGTGTAGGGCAGCGCGCCCTGAAAGGCATTCGCGCCGATGACGATGTTGATGAAATGCGGCGCATCGTCGAGGCCTTCGTTGAGCGCGCGCTGCACGTCCTGAACGATATCGGCGAGGCCGAACACTTCCCATTCGGGCTTGATGCCGCGTTCCTTCATCATGCCGGCGATCTGCCGGATGCGCGACGGCGGCGTCGCAACGAGAATCTCCTTGCCTTCGAAGCTCGCGATCACGGTTTGCGCATCGAGCGTGCACATTTCGACGCCATCGCCCTGCATGCCTTTAAGGCGCTCTTCCCACATGATCTCCCACAAGCCGTTGTCCAGCTCGCGGACCATGTCGCCGTTGATGCCGCCGCCCGTGGAGTTGTTCAGGACGATGTCGCACTTGTCGCGGATCAGCCGGTTGATCTCGCTGTAGATCGCGGGATCGCAGGTGGCCTGATCGTCCGGACGGCGCGCATGCACGGCGACGACGCTCGCGCCCGCGTTGTAGCAGCGGTAGGTATCGTCGGCGATTTCGCGAGGCTGCGTCGGCAGATTCGGGTTCATCGTCTTTGTCGCCATGCCGCCCGTGGGCGCCACCGTCACGATGACTTTGGGTTTGCTCATGATCTTTCTCTCCGGAAATAGGTTTTGATTCGTGGATGCTTCAGTTCGCGCCCGGACCGACGCGAAGCGCGCGCTTCGGCAGACCGATCAGCGTGGTCAGGCAACCGGCGAGCACGACCGCGGTCAACGCGAAGAGGCCGAGCTGAATGCTGCCCGTCGCGCCCTTGATCCAGCCGATCAGCGTCGGGC
Source organism: Caballeronia sp. EK (assembly GCF_014384845.1). NCBI lineage: Bacteria > Pseudomonadati > Pseudomonadota > Betaproteobacteria > Burkholderiales > Burkholderiaceae > Caballeronia > Caballeronia sp. EK. The sequence goes on along the minus strand of NZ_JACSUE010000002.1, from coordinate 909,124 downwards.
TGACGAAGCCGCCGAGGATGCCGAGCGAGCTGATCACCGCGATGCCCGCCGCCGCTGCATTGCGGCCGAGGTATGTCGGCGGGATCGACCAGAAGAGCGAGCCGCCGCCGAAAATGAAGAACGATGCAATGCACAGCAACGTCATCACCATGCCGACGCCCGAACCGGCGAACGACGTCGATGCCAGCGCGATCGCCCCGATGGCGAGCGTGCCGCCCACATGCCAGCGGCGTTCACCGAAACGATCCGAACTGCGGCTGATGATGAGCACGCCGAGCGCGCCGAAGAAATACGGCACGGCGGTGAACCAGCCGATCGTCGACAGACTGGCGATGCCGATGCCCTTGATCATCGTCGGCAGCCAGAAGGTCAGCGTGTAGACGGCGCATGCGCAGCAGAAGTAGATGAAGGCGAGCACGTAGGTCATCGGATCGGCCAGTGCTGCGAGCAGCTTGCCGTGGCCGCCGTGTGCGGCCTCATCCTTGTGATCGGCGCTCATCGCCGCGCGCACCGTTTCCTTCTCGGCGTCGTCGAGCCACGACGCTTCGGCGGGCTTGTTCGGCAACATGCGATACAGCAGGAAACCCATCAGCACGGTCGGCAGGCCTTCGACGATGAAGAGCCATTGCCAGCCGTGCATGCCGCCCAGTCCTTCCATGCCGCTCATGATCGTGCCGGACAACGGGCCGCCGAGCACGCCGGTGATCGGCATGCCGAAGAGAAAGAGTCCTGTCACGCGGCCGCGTCGCTGGCTCGGATACCAGTACGTGAGATACAGGATGATGCCGGGAAAGAAGCCCGCCTCGAAGATGCCGAGCATCAGGCGGATGGCATAGAACTGCCACGGCGCCGAGACGAACGCGGTCGCCGCCGAGGTGAGGCCCCAGAGCACCATGATTCGAAGAAACGTCAGCCGCGCGCCGATCTTTTCGAGCAGCAGGTTGCTGGGCACTTCGAACAGCAGATAGGTGACGAAGAAGATGCCGGCGCCGAGACCGTAGACGGCATCGGAGAACGCGAGATCCTGCTTCATCTGCAGTTGCGCATAACCGATGTTGATGCGGTCGAGAAACGCGAACACGTAAGCGATCAGCACGAGCGGCATGACACGCAGACTGATCTTGCGAAAGACCGCGTCTTCTTCCGAGCGGCCGGCTGAACTATCGATAACCGCCGCGCCGGTCAGCGAACGAATGCGATTCATTGCGTGTCTCCCTGTCTTGTATGACACGCATTATTTCGACATCCGTTTATGGCAACTGTCGATCGGGCGACAGTCCGGGTCAGCGTATACGCGAAGCCCTCATTGCGCGATGTCCTGCAACCCCGGCAGGTCGAGTATGACGATTTCGCCGTATTCGGCGCGCACGAGGCCGGCGCTCTTGAAGCGGCTCATCGCCTTGTTGCAGGTCTGACGCGACACGGCCGCGAGGTTCGCGAGTTCCTCCTGGGAAATGCGCAAATGATTCGTGCCGCCCGGATTCGACAGCGGATGAATCATGCCCACGAGCGCCCGTGCCACGAGGCTGTCGGTATCGAGCAGTCCGTGCGCGGCGGCGACGGCCATGAACCAGTGCAGGCGTTCATTGACCTGCAACAGCAGGAACTCGTTGAACGAGGGTTGACGTTCGCGCAGCCAGTTGAACGTGGCGGACGGAATCTGTGCGACACGGCTGTCGCGCAGCGCGATGAGATCGGACTGGCGCGGCGCATTGCGAATCAGCGTGCCTTCGCCGAACCAGCTTCCGACGGACTGGCCGCCGAGGGTCACGGTCTGTCCGTCGCGTGCGGTGATCGACCACTTGATGAGGCCTTCGAGCATGCCGAACCACATGTGCTGCCGCTCGCCATGATGCCCGAGCACCTGACCCATCGCGACGACGCGCTCCGAGGCCTCCGCGCGCACGCGCCCTTGCGCGGATTCGTCGAGCCGCGCGAACCACGCCGACTGCGCGAGCAGTTCGTCGAGCGTGAGCGATGGAACCGGCATGCGCTTGGGCCGGGTCATCGGGTCGCGCTCACGATTGTCGCGGGATCGACAGTGTCGCGAAGCCGGGACGGGCACAATGAAGGTAATCGAAGGGAGATCATGAGCTCATGAGCAAGGAAACTATCTACCGTATCGACGTGCAGTTCGGCGATTGCGACCCGGCGGGAATCGTCTTCTTCCCGAACTTTTCGCGCTGGATGGACGCCGCCTCGCACGATTATTTCATCCAGTGCGGCCTGCCGCCGTGGCGCGCGATGACGGACCTGCCGAACTGCATCGGCGCGCCGCTTCTGGAGATGCACACGCGCTTCCATACTTCCGTTACCTACGGGGAAACCGTCGAGGTTCATAGCAGCATCGAGGAATGGCGCGGCAAGGTGTTTATCCAGCAGCATCGGATCATGCGCGGCGACACGCTGATCTGCGAAGGCCGCGCGACGCGCGCATTGTGCGTCAAGCAGGCGGACGGACGCCTCAAGGCCGTTCCCATACCCGAGTTCATCCGCGCTGCCTGCGTATGACGGAGACTTCCATGACGATATCGACCGCTCAACGCGTGCTGGTGACCGCCGGCGCGAGCGGCATAGGCCGCGCGATCGCGCAGGCGTTCGTGTCCGCGGGCGCGAAGGTCTGCGTCTGCGATCTGGACGAAGCCGCGCTGCAGCAATTGCGTGCGCAGATGCCGGACGTCGTGACCCTCGTATGCGACATCGGCGATCGCATCGCCGCCGCGCGCATGGTCGATGATGCCGCGGCCGCGCTCGGCGGCATCGATGTGCTCGTCAATAACGCGGGCATCGCCGGTCCCGCCGCGAGTGTCGCGGACATGGACCCGGACGCGTGGGAAAACGTGCTGCGTGTGAATCTCACCGGCACCTTCATCGTGACGCAACATGCGATTCCTCATCTGAAGCAGTCTCGCGCGGGCACGATCGTCGTCATGTCCTCGCTTGCCGGCCGGTTCGGCTATCCGAACCGCAGCCCTTATGCCGTGACCAAGTGGGGACTCGTCGGGTTCACGAAGACGCTGTCGCGCGAGCTCGGCGAATTCGGCATCCGGGTCAACGCCATTCTGCCCGGCGCGGTGGAAGGTCCGCGCATTCAGCAGGTGCTCGCGGGACGCGCATCGGTGAGCGGCCGCAGCGTGGCCGAGGAGGAAGCGGCGGCGCTCGCGAATCAGTCGATCAAGCACTTCGTCGATCCGGCGGATATCGCCGCGCTCGCGGTATTTCTCGCATCGAGCGCGGGACGATCCATCTCAGGCCAGATCATTCCCGTCGATGGAGACTCGCAAAGCGCCTCGTGAGTCAGCGCGTGTGCTTCGCCCGTCCGAGAATCAGATGAGCGAGCGTGCCGAACACGATCCCCCAGAACGCGGAACCCAGCCCCAGAAAACTCATGTTGGACGCCGTGGCGATGAACGTGATGAACGACGCCTCGCGATGCGCCTCGTCCTGCACCAGCCCGACCACGTTCGCCACGATCGCGCCGAGCAACGCAAGCCCGGCGAGCACGGCGACGAACGCATTGGGCAGCGCGGCGAACAGCATCACGACCGTTCCGGCGAAACATCCGCCCACGAGATAGAAGAGTCCGTTCGCGATGCCCGCGATATAGCGTCGCCCGGGATCGCGATGCGCATCGGGCCCGGTGCACAGCGCCGCCGTGATCGCCGCGATGACGATCGTGATGCCGCCCGAGAACGCGACCAGCATCGACGCGAGGCTCGTCGTGAGGAGCACGGGCCGCGTCGGCGTGTGATAGCCGGAGGCTCGCAGGATCGCGAAGCCGGGCAGGAACTGACCCGTCAGACTGACGATGACGAGCGGCACCGCGAGACTCACGGTCGATTGCCAGGTCCACGTCGGCATCGTGAACACGGGGCGCGTGAGATGAATGCTGACCGACGAAAAATTCGTCAGGCCGAGCGCCACGGCGAGCGCGCCGCCAGAGAGCAGAACCAGAATGAGGCAGTAGCGCGGCGCCCATCGGCGGAAAACGAGGAAGCTCGCCACCATCCCGAGCGCGAGCCACGGCGTGAGCGCCACCGACTTGAACACATTGGTGCCGAACTGAAACAGGATGCCGGCCATCATCGCGCAGGCGATGCCTTTCGGTATGCGCTTGACGATCTGGTCGAACCATCTCGACACGCCGAGCGCGAAGATGCACGCCCCCGCGACGATATACGCGCCAATCGCCTCGCTCACCGGCATGCCGGGAAACAGCGTGACCAGCAAGGCCGTGCCGGGCGCGGACCACGCCGTGATGATCGGCTGCTTCAGCCACCAGCTCAATCCGATGCCCGAGACGGCCGCGCCCATCGAAATGGACCAGACCCACGACGCGACCACGTCGTTGCCGACATGCGCCGCGTGCGCAGCCTGAAAGAAGATCGCAAGCGGCCCGGCATACGAGATGATGACGGCAAGCAGCCCGGCGCTCACCGCCGCGACGGACCCGCTGCCTTTCGGCGCGGCCGACATCAGACCGGGTTCCGGGTCTCGCTTCATGAAATCCTTTTGCCGTGTCAGCGGATGGACGAAGGATGACGCGCGAGCGCCGTGACCTTCATCGTCATATAGGGAAACAAGGGCAGGCCCGAAAGGATGGTGTGCAGTTCATCGTGCGAATCGACATCGAAGACGCTGTAGTTCGCATACTCGCCGACGACGCGATGCAACTGCTGCCATTTCCCTTGCCGTTGCAGCTCCTGCGAGTATTCCTTCTCGCGCGCCTTGATTTCATCGGCTTTCGCGGCGGGCATGTCGTGCGGCAGATGTACGTCCATTCTTACGAGATAAAGCATAGTGTCCTCGATCAGGTGTTGAGTGTGAGCGTTCAGTGCTTGTCGCGGCGATAGAACGCGAGCTTTTCTTCATCGATCTGCAGACCGAGGCCCGGTCCTTCCGGCATGTGCAGATCGAAGTCGCGATACTGCGGGCGCGCCGTGACGATGTCGTCCTTCAAGAGCAGCGGCCCGAACAGTTCGGTGCCCCACGCGAGTTGCGGCAGCGCGCTGAAGCCATGCGCCGATGCAATCGAACCGATGCTGCCTTCGAGCATCGTGCCGCCGTAGAGCGACACGCCCGCCGCATCGGCGATGGCGGCCGTGCGCATCATTCCGTAGATGCCGCCGGACTTCGCGATCTTCAGCGCGAACACGTCGGCGCATGCATGACGTACGAGTTCGAGCGCGTCTTCCGGTCCCGTCACCGCTTCGTCGGCCATGATCGGCACGATGAAGCGCGCCGACAGCCGTGCGAGCGCGCCGCGCTGCTCACGCGGCGTCGGCTGCTCGATCAGGTCGATGCCCGCCGCTTCCAGCGCTTCGATGCCGAGCGCCGCATCGGTTTCGTTCCAGGCCTGGTTCACATCGACGGTGACCTTGGCGCGGTCGCCGAGCGCGGCCTTGATCTTCGACACATGCGCGACATCGTCGCGAACGCCGCGCCGGCCGATCTTCAGCTTGAACGTGTTGTGACGGCGTTCGGCCAGCAGCATTTCGGCTTCTTCAATATCGCGCTGGGTATCGCCGCTCGCGAGCGTCCAGAGCACGGGCAGCGTCTTGCGGACCGCGCCGCCGAGCAATTCGGACACCGGCACGCCCAGGCGCTTGCCCTGCGCGTCGAGCAGCGCCGTTTCGATCGCGGACTTGGCGAAGCGGTTGCCGCGCGCGATCTTGTTCAGCCTGAGCATCGCGCCGTTGATATTGGTCGCATCCTGTCCGACGAGCGCGGGCGCGAGGTAAGTATCGATGGTCAGCTTGATCCCCTCGGGACTTTCATCGCCGTAAGACAAGCCGCCGATCGTCGTGGCTTCGCCAAGGCCCTCGATGCCGTCGCTCGTGCGCAGCCGGACGATGACGAGGGTTTGCTGCTGCATCGTCGCCATTGCGAGTTGATGCGCGCGAATGGTCGGGAGGTCAACCAGAATCGCTTCGACGGATGTGATTTGGGCGTTCATACCTGGAATGTCGGAATGGAAGGGTTGCTGAAGTATTGCGCGCCCATTTGCCGCCTGTCCAACACCGTTGACGTCTAGTGCCATACCCCGAAGGTATGACGCGCGTCATCACCCGCGATCGGTGCGCGGCGTATAGCTGATGTGCTCCTCCTCGTACAGCCGGTAGACGAGCTCGAGCATTTCCTTGATATCGCGCGATTCGTCGAGCGCGCGCATGCTCATGATGACGGGGGAGGTGAGCGTCGGGTCGTCGAGTTCCCGGTAGATCACGTCGTCGCGCTTGAGGCCATTGACGCTGCTCGGCACGACGGAAATGCCTTCGCCCGCCGCGACCAGACCCAGCGCGATCTGCAATTCGCGCACTTCATAGATCTTGCGCGGCGCGAGCGCGCGGTCCTGGAAGGCCGCGAGCACCTGATCCGCATAGCTGGGGCGCGGTGCCTTCGGGAAAATGATCAGGGTCTCGTTGGTCAGGTCGCGAAGCGAGAGAATGGGCTTGCCGAGCGAGAGCTGATGGCCGACGGGAAGCGCGACGATCATCTGCTCCTCGCGCAGAATCACGCGGCGGATATTCGCATCCTCATGACGAATGCGGCCGAAACCCACGTCGATGCGGCCGTCCTTGAGCGCGCGGATCTGGTCCATCGTCGACATTTCGTGCAGACTGAGTTCGACGGTGGCGTTCTCGTCGCGAAAGCGCCGGATGATCTTCGGCAGCATCCCATATAGGGTCGAGCCCACGAAACCCACCGAAAGGCTGCGTTCGATATTGCCTACTCGACGCGTCATCGATTCCAGCTCGGCGGTCTGCGCGAGCAGTTGCACCGCGTGCGAATAGAAGAACTTGCCCGTCTCCGTGAGCTTCAGCGGCCGGGAGTTGCGTTCGAATAGCTGCACGCCGAGCGTCTCTTCGAGCTGCTGTATCTGACGGCTCAAAGGCGGTTGGGCGATATGCAGTCGCTGCGCGGCGCGCGTGAAATTGCGTTCTTCTGCCACCGCTACGAAATAGCGGAGATGCCGCAGCTCCATCTCTATACCTCCTGGATATGGCCCAATACTAAATCAGTGTTGGACTGGCCTTCTTTGCGTCCATTATCCTGCCTTCACGCTCTGTTTCAACACCCGACCATACCTTCCGAGCATATTCGTACTGGTGTTGAAGCAAGGGTTAACCCCCACCAGAAAATTGCGAGATTCAGGAGCAGACATGAGCATCAAAGTGTTCGATACGAAGGAAGTGCAGGACCTGCTGAAGGCCGCTGCCAACCTCGGAAGTCAGGACGGCAGTGCTCGCGCGAAGGAGATCACGCACCGCCTGTTAAGCGACCTGTTCAAGGCGATCGACGACCTCGATATGACGCCCGATGAAATCTGGGCCGGCGTCACCTACTTCAACAAGCTGGGTCAGGACGGCGAAGCGGCGCTGCTGGCCGCCGGCCTCGGTCTGGAAAAGTATCTGGACATCCGCATGGATGCCGAGGACCGCGAGGCGGACATCCACGGCGGCACGCCGCGCACCATCGAAGGCCCGCTGTATGTGGCCGGTGCGCCGGTGCGCGACGGCGTGTCGAAGATCGATCTCGATCCCGATGAAGATGCCGGTCCGCTCATCATTCGCGGCACGGTCACCGGCACGGACGGCAAGCCCGTCGCGAATGCGGTGGTCGAATGCTGGCACGCCAACTCGAAGGGCTTCTATTCGCACTTCGACCCGACCGGCGCGCAAAGCGACTTCAATCTGCGCGGCGCAGTGAAGACGGGCGCCGACGGCACCTACGAATTCCGCACGCTCATGCCCGTGGGCTACGGCTGCCCGCCGCACGGCGCGACGCAGCAGTTGCTGAACACGCTTGCGCGTCATGGCAATCGTCCGGCGCACGTGCACTTTTTCGCGACCAGCGAGAACCATCGCAAGCTGACGACACAGATCAATATCGAAGGCGATCCGCTGATCTGGGATGACTTCGCCTACGCGACCCGCGAGGAACTGGTGCCGCACGTCGTCGAAAAGACTGGCGGGACGGCGCTGGGACTCAAGACCGACGCATACAAGGAAATCGCGTTCGACATCCAGTTGACGCCGCTGTTGCATGGCAAGGACAACCAGCTCGTCCATCGCCCGCGCGTATCCGCCACGGCGTAATCGCCCGGCACGCGCCCGGAGCGGTGACAGTTCTGTCGCCGCTCGACACTCCGCAAGATTCATTCGATACCGATGCAAGCGCTCCATGACCGGAGCCGCATAGGGAGAGCACACATGTCCGCCATTACCAACACAGTCAGCCAGCTCGACGAACTGCTGCAAACGGCCGTTCAGGACGACAAGGAAAACGGTGTATTCCGCTGCCGCCGCGATATCTTCACCAACGCCGATCTGTACGAACTCGAGATGAAGCATATCTTCGAGAGCAACTGGGTGTATCTGGCGCACGAAAGCCAGATTCCCAACAACAACGATTACTACACGACGTGGATCGGCCGCCAGCCCGTGGTCGTCACGCGTGACAAGACCGGCGAACTGCACGCGGTCATCAATGCCTGCGCACACAAGGGCGCGATGCTGTGCCGCCGCAAGCACGGCAACAAGGGCAGCTTCACGTGCCCGTTCCACGGCTGGACGTTCTCCAATACCGGCAAGCTGCTGAAGGTGAAGGACGAGAAGACCACCGAATATCCGATTCAGTTCAATACGCACGGCTCGCACGATCTGCGAAAGGTGCCGCGCTTCCAGAGCTATCGCGGCTTCCTGTTCGGCAGCCTCAACGCGGATTCGATGCCGCTCGAAGACTATCTCGGCGAGACGAAGGTCATCATCGATCAGATCGTCGATCAGGCGCCGGACGGCCTCGAAGTATTGCGCGGCAATTCCTCGTACATCTACGACGGCAACTGGAAGATGCAGATGGAGAACGGCTGCGACGGCTATCACGTCAGCACCGTGCACTGGAACTACGCCGCGACGATGGGCCGCCGCAAGGTCGAAGGCACCAAAGCCGTCGATGCCAATAGCTGGAGCAAGTCGGTCGCGGGCGTATATGGCTTCGATCATGGCCACATCCTGCTGTGGACCAAGACGATGAACCCGGAAGTGCGCCCGGTCTATCAGCATCGCGAGGAAATCAAGGCGCGCGTGGGCGAAGAGAAGGCGGACTTCATCGTCAATCAGACGCGTAACCTGTGTCTCTATCCGAACGTGTTCCTGATGGATCAGTTCAGCACGCAGATTCGCGTGGTGCGCCCGCTGGGTGTCGACAAGACCGAAGTCAGCATCTTCTGCTTCGCGCCGAAGGGCGAGAGCGCCGAGGACCGCGCGATTCGCATTCGCCAGTACGAAGACTTCTTCAACGTCTCGGGCATGGGCACGAGCGACGATCTCGAAGAGTTCCGCGCCTGCCAGTCGGGTTATGCCGGCATCACGGCGATGTGGAACGACCTGTCGCGCGGTGCGCCGCTGTGGGTTCACGGTCCGGACGACAACGCGAAGAACATGGGTCTCAAGCCGCTCATCTCGGGCGAACGCAGCGAGGACGAAGGCCTCTTCGTCGTGCAGCATGAATACTGGGTGAACGTGATGCGCGACGCCCTGAAGAAGGAACAAGCGGAGGCACTGGCATGAGCTTCGATTACCACACAATCTGCGCGACGCTGTATCGCGAAGCACGTTTTCTCGATGACCGTCAGTGGGACGAATGGCTGGGCTGCTACGCGGAAGACGTCACCTACTGGATGCCCGCGTGGGACGATGACGACCGGATCACCGAGGATCACGAAAGCCAGATCTCGCTGATGTATTACCCCGATCGCGGCGGCCTCGAGGATCGCGTGTTCCGCATCAAGACCGAGCGCAGCGGCGCATCGATGCCCGAGCCGCGCACGAGCCATAACGTCACCAACGTGGAAGTGCTGGCCGAGCGCGAGAACGAAGTGGATGTGCGCTACAACTTCGACACGCTCAGCCATCGGTACAAGATCACCGACCATTTCTTCGGCACGATCTTCGTGACGCTGCGCAAGGTCGGCGACATTCTGGTGATCGCGCACAAGAAGATTGTGCTGAAGAACGACTATATCCGTCAGGTGCTCGACGTCTACCACGTCTGATGCTCCCGGTGATGAGACAGGAAGTAGGAGGCAACATGTCCAGCTACAACATTGCACTGAATTTCGAAGATGGCGTCACGCGGTTCGTCGAATGCAAGGCGGGCGAGAAGGTTCTCGACGCCGCTTTCCGCGCGAAGATCAATCTGCCGATGGATTGCTCCGACGGCGTGTGCGGCACCTGCAAGTGCCGCGCCGAAAGCGGCAGCTACGATCTCGGCGACGACTACATCGAAGACGCGCTCTCCGACGACGAGAAGGAAGGCGGTCTCGTGCTCACCTGCCAGATGGTGCCGTCGAGCGATTGCGTGATCGCGGTCCCGGCGTCTTCCACGGCATGCAAGACGGCGCAGAGCAAGTTCGCCGCGGCGGTCACGAAGATCGAGCCGCATAACGATGCCGCCGTCGTGCTCGAACTGGACGTGGATGCCGCCACACCCGCACCGGTTTTCCTGCCGGGCCAGTACGTGAATATCGATGTGCCCGGCAGCGGCCAGCATCGTTCATATTCGTTCTCGTCGGCGCCGGGTCAGACGAAGATCAGCTTCCTCATCAAGAAGATTCCCGGCGGCGTGATGAGCACGTGGCTCGAATCCGCACAGGCGGGCAGCACGGTCGAGTTGACCGGCCCGCTCGGCAGCTTCTACCTGCGCGCCGTGGAGCGGCCGCTCTTGTTCCTCGCGGGCGGCACGGGCCTGGCGCCGTTCCTCTCGATGCTCGAAGTGCTCGCGCGCACCGGCTCGCAGCAGAAGATTCACCTGATCTACGGCGTGACGCGCGACCTCGATCTGGTGCAGGTCGACGCGATCGAAGCCTACACGGCGAAGCTGCCGAACTTCACGTTCAGCACCGTCGTCGCCGATGCGGATTCGAATCATCCGCGCAAGGGCTGGGTGACGCAGCACATGCCGGCGGAATCGCTGAACGACGGCGATGTCGATGTGTACCTGTGCGGTCCGCCTCCGATGGTCGATGCGGTGCGCAAGCACTTCGACGACAACGGCGTGAAGCCCAACAGCTTCCACTACGAGAAATTCACGCCCAACGCCGCGCCGGTGACCGCATGAACACGCAACGATTTGCCGGCAAGGTAATGGTCGTGACTGGCGCGGCGCAGGGCATCGGACGCGGCGTGGCGCTGCGTGCGGCCGCCGAGGGCGCGAAAGTGCTGTTCGTCGATCGTGCGGATTTCGTATCCGAAGTGGCGGCCGAAGCAGAGGGCGCGGATACCGCCGGTTTCGTCGCAGACCTCGAGACTTATGAAGGCGCGGCATCGGCGATGGCTTTCGCGGTGAGCAGGTTCGGCGGCATCGATATTCTCGTGAACGGCGTCGGCGGCGCGATCCGCATGCGTCCGTATGCGGAGTTCGAGCCCGCGCAGATCGATGCCGAGATTCGACGCTCGCTCATGCCTACGCTCTACGCTTGCCACGCGGTATTGCCGCATTTGCTCGAACGCGGCGGTGGAACCATCGTGAATGTGTCTTCGAATGCCACGCGCGGAATTCGACGCGTGCCGTATTCGGCCGCGAAGGGCGGCGTCAACGCGATGACGCAGGCATTGGCGATGGAATACGGCGAACACAATATCCGCGTGGTTGCCGCAGCGCCCGGCGGAACCGAAGCGCCTGCCCGACGCGTCCCGCGCAACGCGAGCGGCGACAGCGAACAGGAAAAAATCTGGATGGGCGAAGCGGTGAAGCAGGTTACCGAATCGACCTTCTTCAAGCGCTACGGCACCCTCGAAGAGCAGGTTGGGCCGATCCTGTTCCTCGCTTCGGACGAAGCGGGCTATATCACGGGCGCGGTGCTGCCGGTCGCCGGCGGCGATAACGGTTGATAACGGTTGAGTGTGCAGGAGACGCATGCCATGAGTGAACACAAAGCTATCGTTCCACCGGGAATGGAAGCGGTGTACGAGAAGATTCGCTACGCACCCGCAGTCCGGGCAGGCAACACGATTTACGTGTCCGGGCAGATCGGCCGCGATGCGGCGATGCAACTGGTCGAAGACCGCGAAGCGCAGATCGTGCAGGCCTTCGAGAATCTGAAGCTCGTGCTGGAAACGGCGGGCGCGTCGTTGAGCGATGTCGTCGACGTGACCACGTTCCACACCGACATGCGCGATCTGCCCTTGTTCATGCAGGTGCGCGAGCGCTATCTCAACATGCATCCGCTTCCCGCGTGGACGGCCGTCGGCGCGCATATGCTCGGTGGCGCGGCCGGTTATATCGTCGAAATCAAGGCGATCGCGGTTATGCCAGAAGCGGGGAAATGAACGCGCGCGGCGGGGCATTGCATGAGGTCGTGTCCGTGCTGCCGGATCGCGCGGACGACATGGCGCGTCTCGCGATCCTGCTTGTGGACGGCGAGCCGATCGTCACCGTCATCGGCAAATACAACCACGGCAAGAGCCGTCTGCTGAACGAGCTGATCGGACGGGACACGTTCGCCGTCGCGGACAAACGCGAGACGGTGAAGCTGTCGGACAGCGTCCATCAGGGCGTGCGCTGGCTGGATGCACCGGGGCTCGATGCGGATGTCGGCACCGAAGACGATCGTCACGCGCTGCATGCCGCGTGGCTGCATGCGGATATCCGCCTGTTCGTGCATGCCGCGAAGGAAGGGGAACTCGACGCGAAGGAACTGGCCTTGCTCGCCGAACTCTGCGCCGACGGAGAGCGGTCGAAACGTCAGACGCTGTTCGTGCTGTCGCAAGTGGACCAGCTTGCCGACGATGCCGAGTTGCAGAAAGTCAGTCGCGCGATCGGTGCGCAATGGCCTGACATCGGCTTGAACGCCGTTTCGTCGACGCGTTATCGAAAGGGGCGGGACGAAGGCAAGAAGCTGATGCTCGAAAAGAGCGGCATGCCTTCGCTGCGCGCGACGATCGACGCCGCGCTCGCCCGCGTGCCGGAAACTCGCGCGCATGAAGCCGCGCTGTTGTTCGACGAAACCCGCGAGGAACTGGCGCAGCTTCTGATCGCGCAGGAGAAGTTGCTCGATGATTTGCGTCAGACGCAGCGGCAACAGCGCGTGGACTTCGATCACGGATTGAAAAGCGTCATCGACAAAGTAAGCGGCGATATCGACGCGATGCTGAACGCGCTCGGTACGGACCACGCTTCAGTGCCGGATACCGCGAGGGACGCGTATGCGATCACCGCGGGCAAGCTCGAACGCGCGCATATACAGATCGCCTATTCGCGTGCGTGCATCGCAATCGATAGCTTTCTCGCGGGGCACGGCGTAATCGGCTTGCCATCGGAACAGGAAACGGTGGCGCGCGCGCTCAACTCCGTGATGGTGGCGGTCATGGGTGTGTCGGTGAAATTTCGCAAGGACTTGCGCAGGATGTTCTGCACGGATGCGGGCCGCGAACGGATGCAGCGCGACTTCGCCCATTACTTCGAACTGTCGGCCGACAGGAAAGCATTGGCTGCGCGGATTTCGCAAAGCGAATCGATGATCGATGCCTTGAATAAGGCGTCGAATGCATTGCGCGCGCTGGAAGGCGCCACATGAAAGCGGACGCGAGCAACGAGCAACGCTTCATCGCCGATGTCGATGCGTTCGAATTCATCGCGCATGATCTCGGGCGCATTCTGCATTCGATGGAAGACTGGCTCGCGCAACTGCGCGCGAATCTGCAATCCAGCCGTCTCGTGTGCGCAGGGCTGAACGAGCAGGGCGCGCTGGCGCAACATGCGGAGACGATCAACGCGGTAGTGCATAAAAGCATGCACGCATGGTCGCAACAATGGGCGCATCTCGAACCCGCAAAGGCGCTCGCCGAAACCTTCGACGATAAAGTTCTGCTGCTCGTATTCGGCAAGTTCAACGCGGGCAAGAGTTCTTTCTGCAATCTGCTCGCCGATCGATTCACAGCGCACGGCAAGACGGTGGAGTACTTCTATCTCGATGCGGGGCGTATCGTCGAGACGCCGGAACGCTTCAGGGAAGGCGTGACGGAAACCACCGCGCGACTTCAAGGCGTACGTCTCGCGGGAAAGCTGGTTCTCGTGGATACGCCGGGATTGCATTCGGTCACGCCGGAAAACGCGGCGCTCACTCAACGCTTCATCGATAGCGCCGATGGCGTGTTGTGGCTGACGAGTTCCACATCGCCGGGACAGGTGCAGGAACTGGACGAACTCGGCCGCGAACTGCATCGCAACAAGCCGCTGCTGCCCGTGGTCACGCGTAGCGACGTGTACGAGGAAGACGAGATAGATGGTGAAATCGTCAAGTACCTGCGCAACAAAACGCCGGAGAACCGCGCCGAGCAGGAGACTGACGTAAAGATGCGCGCGGAAGAAAAGCTCGTGTCGATGGGCGTGGCCACAAGCCTGTTGAAGACGCCCGTATCGATCTCCTCATATCTCGCCCGCGAGCAGCGACAAACACAGGCGGCAATGAGCGATGCGGGATTCGAAAAGCTCTACGCGGCGCTGATGGCGATTGCCGAAGAGACGTTGGCTTATAAGCGGCGCAAGCAGGCCGAAGTGTTCCTGCATCATCTGGAAGAAAACGTGATGAGCGCATTGTGCCGCGACGTGTACGCGTTGCTTGCTAACCTGCGCGCGTTATCGGATGCGGCTATCGTGGCGCTCGAACAGCGGCAGGAGCAGATCGCGAATGCCGTGCGGCGCAGCGTCGCTCCGACCTTGCCGGCATTGCTCGATGCGCATTCGTCCTCACGCGACGTGAAAGCTATCGTCGATCGCTTATCGCAGGCGATCTTCGAATCGTTTTCGCGCGAGGCAAACGAACGGCTTCATGATTACGTCGTCGAACCGGACGCCTCGCTCGCGGTTATTCACCTCGATGACGATGCCGCGTTCGATGACACCGTCGCCGGTATCGACTATCAGCGCCTGCACGCCGCGCTGGGCAATGCGATTCGTCAACATATCCTGCGCCTTTGCCGCGACGCGACCGCGCAATGCGGGACTTCGATTGAACGATCGATCGATCAGGCCGCGCGATTGCAGGACGTTTTGCAAACCCATGAAACGAACCTGCTCGATCTGAAAGACCGGCTTCGCGCCGAATTCAATTAAGCGAAAGCGGATAACTTCTTTCATTCCCGAAAGGTATAGCCGGGCACCAATTCGGTATTGGACGGTGTATAACCGGCTCGCCTATCCTGAGCCGACTAACACATAAGAACGTCAGCGCAGGAATTCATCAGCCCGCCTCGACTTTTGCTGCTCTTCGGAATCGGCAAGGGAAACGCGCGCGCGTGCATCGAGCCGTCGAATCAATCGAAATAGAAAACGCGGATTTAAAGCAAGTCCTACATTAAAGGAGACACCATGCGTCATATCGACGTTCAAAAGTTATGCGACGAAGCCCGGTTCAGAAAGTTTCATTTGCTGCTTCTCTGCTGGTGCGCGCTCATCATTATTTTCGATGGATACGATCTCGCCGTCGTCGGAATCGCGCTTCCGTCGATCATGAGCGACATGGGCATTCAACCGACGAGCGCCGGATTCATGGTGAGTTCCGCCTTGCTCGGCATGATGCTCGGCGCGGTGTTCCTCGGAACGATCGCCGACAGAATCGGCCGGGTGCCCGCAATCGTGATTTGTCTCCTGCTGTTCAGCGTATTCACGGCGGCCGCGGGATTCACACGCGACCCCGTGATCTTCGGCATTGCCCGCTTTCTCGCGGGACTCGGCATCGGCGGTGTTATGCCGAACGTCGTCGCGCAGATGACGGAGTATTCGCCGCGCAAGATCCGCAGCACGATGGTGACGGTGATGTTCAGCGGATATTCCATCGGCGGCATGCTTGCGGCGCTCGTCGGCAAGGCGATGATCGAGCGCTACGGCTGGCAATCGGTGTTCATTGCCGCGGGCTTTCCGGCTCTGCTTGCGCCCGTAATTTTGAAGTACATGCCCGAGTCGCTTGCGTTCCTGATTCGAAACAATCGCGCGGATAACCTGAAACGCATTCTTCCGCGCGTCGACCCAGCATACGTGCCGCAGCAAGGCGACAACTTCTCGCTCTCCGACCGCGAAGCCGTCCCCGGCTCGACGATCGCACGACTCTTCGCCGAAGGTCGCGGCCTGAGCACGGTCATGTTGTGGATCGCGTTCTTCATGTGCCTCTTCATGGTCTACGCGCTGAGTTCATGGCTCACAAAGCTTATGGCGAGTGCCGGACATAGCCTCGGCTCGGCCCTCACGTTCGTGCTCGTCCTGAACTTCGGCGCGATGATCGGTGCGATCGGCGGCGGATGGCTCGCCGACCGCTTCAACATCAAATAGGTCCTCATCGCGATGTACGCGCTCGCGGCTATCTCCATCAGCCTGCTGGGCGTGAAGGTACCGATCGGTGTGCTGTTTTTCCTTGTCGGCCTGGCGGGCGCATCGACCATCGGCACGCAGATCGTCACCTATGCGTTCGCCGGCCAGTTCTATCCGATGGCCATTCGATCGACGGGCATCGGCTGGGCGTCGGGCATCGGGCGCAGCGGTGCGATTCTCGCGCCCATCGTGATCGGTTTTCTCGTGAGCCGCGCGTTGCCGCTTCAGCAGAACTTCGTCGCGATTGCCATTCCTGGCGTCATCGCGATGCTGGCGGTGTGCCTGATCGATTCGCGCCGTTCACCGCGAAAAGCTGGCGCCATTCCCGCTGCGCAGGCCGATCCGGTTTGAAGCAATTGCGCGCGCCCCGCAATCATTCCTTTCGAGGTTTCGGCTGCCGGGGCTTCTGCGGCTCGGAAGGGGCGCCGCGTTGCGTCGGCGCCCTCGTGCATGCATCCGGCGGCGTGGCATAAGGCACGTCGTCGCAGCAGCACGCGTAGACCGGAAAGCCGTACGCGTTCGTGCGGACGATGGTCGTCGGCCCGTGCAGCGGGCATACCGCTTTCATGGCGCCTCCTGAAATCCGATAGTCGACGTGTCTATCGTACACGGCGCACATCAATGCGACATCAGCACCGGCACGGTCATCGATTGCAGGAAGGTGCGCGTCGCGCCGCCGAGCACGAGTTCGCGCCAGCGCGCATGACCGTAGCCGCCCATCACGACGAGATCCGCGCCGAGATCGGCGGCGCGCGATAGGAGGATGTCGCCCGCCGATGCATCCGCGCCGCTCGCGCCCGACACGATATCGACCTCCACGCCATGCCGCGCGATGCAAGCGGCGATGTCCGCGTCCGCGATGCGTTCGTCCGCTTTCTCATCGACCCTGACGATGGTCGCGCGCCCGGCCGCCTTCAGCAATGGCAACGCGTCGTGGACCGCGCGCGCAGCTTCGCGGCCGCCATCCCACGCGATCATCGGAAACCGGCCGATGGAGGGAAAGAAACCGGTGCAGGGCACGAGCAGCACCGGACGTCCGGCGGACAGGATGAGATTTTCGCGAAAGCCGTCGCCTATATAGGACTCGGGATCGGAGGGATCGTCCTGGCCCGCGATCACGAGATCGGCGCAGCGCGCGTGATGCGGCACCGCATGATCCGCGGGTTCGGCTGGCGCGAGCCATTCGCCCGATACGCCCGCACGGTTCAATTCCGCGTGAAAGAGCCGTTCCAGCGCGCCGGCCTGTTCGCGGCGCACGGCGGCCCGCGCTTCGTAATAGGCGGCGGTGCCGGCCATCACGTTGAACGCGCGCGCGTTCGGCTCGAAAACCGAATAGAGGCCGATCACATACGCGTCGAATTGCCTCGCGAGTTGCAGCGCGGTTTCCAGACGGGGATGGGCGCGCACGCTCGTATCGAGGTGCACGAGGATCGTCTTGTAGCTCATCGAATGACTCCTGGAGTCCGCTGAGAGTTGATGGCCCCGAGTCTAAGGAGACGCCGCCGTGAGTCGCTTGACTCAGATCAACGGAAGCGGGGTCGCGCGCCGATGTGCTTGCGCTTGATTCAGGTCAATTGCGCAGACGAGCAGCGCGATAGAGTGAGTGCGTTCGCCGCGCCGTGTGCGCGAACGCATCGCACAGACGTGAAGGACGAAAGACGATGTACCGCAATATCCTGGTTGCGCTCGATGGCAGTGAATGCTCGCAACGCGCGCTCGATGAAGCGATCCGTATCGGCACGCTCGCCAGGGTGAACATCGTCTTCGTCATCGACGTGGCCGCGCTTTCGTCGTTTCCTGCGCAGTATCGCGTGAGCGTGCGCGAGGACGGCACGCGCACGCTGGAGACCGCGCAGGCGCGCGCGATCGCCGCGGGCATCGACTGCGAAACCGAACTGGCCGAAACGCGCAACGTGACCGACACGATCGCGAAATGCCTGCAGCGACGCGCGGCGCATATGCCCGCCGATCTCGTCGTGATGGGCACGCATGGCCGGACTGGATTGCGGCGGCTTGCGCTTGGCAGCGTCGCCGAAGCTTTCGTCAGACGCTCGACGTGTCCCGTGCTGCTGATGCGTGCGTCGAATGGTGAGGGCAAGGATGGGTGAGGATCAGCGGCCTGACAGGAGAAACAATCACATGGGCCTCGGAATGCAGATCGCCTACCTCGGCTTTTCCGGCTCGAACGTGATCGAACGGGAAGCGGGCGTCGAACTCGTGCGGCTTGCGGGCGTCGCGACGGATATCGTCGATTGCCGGCTCACGATCAAGGCCTGTCCCGACCCGTCCGGGCAACCCGTCTACGATGCACAACTAGTGCTTCTCACGCGCGATTCCGAGCAGGTCACGGTGCAGCGGAACACCGACGCCGATCCGACCGTGGCGATGCATCACGCCTTCGACCACGCCGTGCGAATCCTGCGCGAGCGGTATTGATCCAGATCAATACGCAGCGCGAATTCATGGCCGAGACTCAGTGGATATGCGCCGCAGGTCGAAACCATTGCGAGGTATCGGCATGAACATCACATTTCCCAGCCAGCCGCCCGTCTATCAGGGCGATGTCCCTTCACTCACGTTCGCCGCCTTCGCCGATGGCGAGCGCATCGCGTGCACCATTTCCGCCGAGGCGCTGGAAGATCACTTCGGCGCGGCGTCGTGGCGGGAGGAAGATTTACAGCAGGCTTTCGAGAGCCATCGCTCGTCGATCGAAGGGGCCGCCGAACATGTGCTGAGCCGCGTCGGCGGCACATCGGTCATGCTGCGCAGCGGATTTTTCCGCTTCCGCCAGGCACGCGCTCAGACTTCTTCGAGCCGGGCCTGATCGAGAATCCGAACGTCGCGGCCGCGCGCATCGATCACACCGGCTTTCTGCAGCCTGGAGAACATGCGGCTGACGGTTTCGATCTTCAGGCCGAGATAGCTGCCGATTTCCTCGCGCGTCATGCGCAGGACGAATTGCGCCGGCGAATAGCCGCGCGCCTTCATGCGCGTCGAGAGATTGAGCAGGAACGCCGCGACGCGCTGCTCCGCCGTCATCGTGCCGAGCATCATCATGAGGTTGGATTCGCGCACGATTTCGCCGCACATCACGCGATGCACGTGATGCTGGAGCGCTCTGACTTCGCGGCACAGCAATTCGAGCAGGTCGAACGGAATGATGCAGACGACGCTGTCTTCCAGCGCGATCGCATCGCACGTGTGACGATCGGCGCTCACGCCGTCGAGCCCGAGCGCGTCGCCCGGCAGATGAAAACCCGTGACCTGCTCGTGGCCTTCGCGGTGCATGACGACGGTCTTGAAGCACCCGCTGCGCACCGCGTAGAGACTCTGGAACGGATCGCTGCAACGGAAGAGCGTTTCGCCGCGCCGCACGGAACGCGTCGAGCAGATGATCGCGTCGAGACGTTCGTAATCGACCGGCGATAGATCCGACGGCATGCAGATGCGCTGCATCGAGCATGTCGAACAACGTGTGTTCGTGCGCTTCACCTCGGCTCTCGTGCCGAGAGTCTCTGCGCTCGCGGGAATCATGCTGCGCCTCCTGTCGAGCGGATCGCGCATCGATGCGCGATCCTGAATGCCACGCCTCGGATTATTGGCTGCTTCATCTCGAAAATAAATCGGCGCAGGCGGATCGTACTGTAGGCGTTCGGGAAGCCGTGTAGGGAAACGCTGACACGCGTCGATCGGGATCAGGCGCCGTCGTCGTCGAAGAGCTGATGGCGCACCGCGTAACGCACGAGCGCTGCTTCGTGCGGCATGCGCATCTTGTCGAGGATGCGCGCCTTGTAGGTGCTGACGGTCTTTGCGCTCACGCACAGCGCCTCGCCGATATCGCTGATCGACTCACCCGCGCACAAGCGCCGGAACACCTCGAACTCGCGGTTCGACAGACGCTGATGCGGCAGCGCGTCGGCGGGTTCGCTGAGGCTCTGCGCGAAGCGTTCGGCCATCGCGAGGCTCACGTAGACGCCGCCCGACGCGACCTTGCCGACCGCCGCGACCAGTTCCGCGCTCGCGCTTTCCTTGGTGATGTATCCCGACGCCCCCGCCTTGAAGGCGCGCGCGGCGTATTGCTGTTCAGCGTGCATGGTGAGCACGAGGATGCGCATGGCGGGCTTTTCGTCCTTGATCTGCTTGAGCAGGTCGAGGCCGCCGCGGCCCGGCATCGAGAGATCGAGCACGAGCACGTCGGCATCGGTTGCGCGTGTGAGCGCGAGGGTAGCCGGTCCGTCGCTCGCTTCGCCGGCGACCTCGAAGCCGTGTGCGTTCGCGAGAATGTGGCGCAGGCCGTCGCGCACGAGTGCATGGTCATCGGCAATCAGCACTCTTATCGTCATCGATGCGATTCCTTTTGTCGACCGACTCGCGCGGAGTTCGAGTTTACCGACGACAGCCTCGTAGCGGTTGACTCAAATCAAGGGAAGCCGTCGCCGGCGCGATGCCCGAGCGGAATCTCCGCGCGAATGCGAAAGCCTTCGCCGGGCGCGCTGCGAAACGCGATGACGCCGCCAAGTTGACGCACGCGCTCGCCCATGCCGAGCAGGCCGAACGCGCCGGCGGTGCGCCCGCGCGTGACATCGGCGCCGCAGCCGTCGTCTTCTATGGTCAGCGTGCAGCGCGACTGCGCGCAGACGATCGCGATGCGCGCCTCGCTGGCCCGCGCATGGCGCACGATGTTCGTGAGCGCTTCCTGAACCAGCCGGAAGACCGAGGTGGAGGCGGTCGTGTCGAATCCGTCTTCCTCGCCTTCGAGATCCAGATGAATCGTCAGATCGTAGCGCCGGCGAAAGTCGCAGGCGAGCCAGTCGATCGCGGCGAAGAGACCGAGGTCGTCGAGCACGGGCGGGCGCAGGCCTGCCGCGATGCGCCGCACCGATCCGATGATCGTGTCGATCTGCGCGAGCGATTGCTTCGCGATATGCGCATCGTGCGCGCCGGTGTCGAGAAGGGAGATCTGCATCTTCAGCGCGGCGAGTTGCTGGCCGAGATCGTCGTGCAATTCGCGGGCGATCGACGCGCGCTCGTTTTCGAGTGCGCTCTGAACGTGCGCGGAGAGTTCGCGCGCGTGTTGCAGTTCGGTGAGCCGCAACCGGTCGGTCATGTCGCGCGTGACCTTGGCGAAGCCGAGCAGATTGCCGTGCGCGTCGTGCAGCGCGGTGATGACGACGTTCGCCCAGAAGCGGCTCGCATCCTTGCGAATGCGCCAGCCTTCGTCTTCGACGCGCCCGGCCTGCGCCGCTATCGCGAGTTCGCTCTGCGGTTTGCCTGCCGCGATGTCCTCGGGCGGATAAAAGACGGAAAAATGACGGCCGACGATTTCCCGCGCGTCATAGCCCTTGATCCTTTTTGCGCCGTTGTTCCATGTCGCGACGTTGCCGTGCGCGTCGAGCAGGAAGATCGCATAGTCTTCGACGGCCTCCACGAGAAGCCGGAAAGACGCATCCGTTTGCAGCGAGGGCGAGAGCGGCGCGCGTGGATCGACGGGTTCGGTTGCGGGTGCGTTCGTCATCGTTGCAAGGGGCAGGCGCGCAAGCAACGTGCGACGCGTTGCAATGCTATTGCGTAGTCAGCCGGAAAGGCGGCATGGGCAGTTCGTCGCCATCGAGAAAGGCGGTCGCGCAGCGCACCGCGAAACCGAGCGCGCCGTCCTTGCTTGCGAACGCGCCGAGATTGCCGAGCGAGGTGGCGTGGCCGTCCTCTTCCAGAATCGACGCGGTCGCGACGAACGCATTGCCCACACGAGTGACGGAGGGCTGAAAAGCCGCTCCCCGATGATAGATGATCATAGATTTGACTTGTCGGAATGGTCGGAGGCGCGGGCGGCGTGCGTGCCGCGAGTTGCGCCCGGGATCAGGCGTGCTGGTCAACGCGGGCGCCGCTGGAAGGGCGCGGGTGCTGCATGGACTGCCGGTGATCGATTTCGGCCATGCCATACGCAAATGCGTAGCGGACCGCGCCGGTCGCGCTGGTGAATTCGCCGAGCATGCCGCTTGAGCGGCGCGTGCCGTCCGGTTCCCGGACGATGAGCATCGCCGCATAGCGGTCCTGCTCCAGCACGGCGGTCGCGCTCAGCACATGGCCTTTGTAGATGACATTTTCTGATTGGGTCATCGTTCTCTCAGGTTCTATGTTTTCGGTGGAGTGGCACTTGTGATGCCCTTCATTCCGTAAGCAATAAGCCTAACCGTTCAATTTTTGTCGGCTTATCCGATTTAAGCTTTTTTACTTTTCTCCGGCGTGTGCTTAACTCAGAGGGAAGGGCGCACGGGAGCGAGACCGACCGTTCCGCCAAATCCTAGCCGTCCCCCGACGATCTTTTCCCGTATTAAGCCGCCGCAGACAATAATCGCGAGCATCGGGGGCCGGCCGCTCGTCCCGAAACGGAGATCCGCAGATGAAAGGGCATTTATCGGTTGGCGTGACCGCAGTTGCCATTGCAGCGATCATCGGCGGATGCAGCGGAGGCAGTTCCAGCTCCGATCCGTCCGCGACATCCGGAGGCGCGGCATCGGCATCGTCGCCGGCTGCGGCGTCGAGTCCGGCGACGCCGGCATCGTCGGCATCATCCGCATCGTCGGCATCGCCGGCAAGCGGCGCGAGCGCACCTTCGGGCGCGAGCACGCCCGCGACGACCCGGCCGTCCGCAGCGACGCCGATGGACGTCACCACGTATCACAACGACATGCGCCGCACCGCGCAGCAGCTCGCCGAAACCAAACTCACGCTTGCCAACGTCAACAGCTCGACATTCGGCAAGCTCGGCGTCTATACCGTCGATGGCGCCGTCGATGCCCAGCCGCTCTTTCTCGGCAACGTGCCGATCGCGGGCGGCACGCATAACGTGCTGTATGTCGAAACGGAGAACGCAAGCATCTACGCGTTCGATGCCGACACGGGCACCGTGCTCTGGCACGTCTCCACGCTGCTCGCGGGCGAAGTTCCGAGCGACGATCACGGCTGCGACCAGACCACGCCGACCATCGGCATCACGGCGACGCCCGTCATCGATCGCACGCGTGGGCCGAATGGCGCGATGTATGTCGTCGGCATGTCGAAGGACAGCGGCGGCGCGTATCACCAGCGCATTCATGCAATCGACATCGCGACAGGCGCCGAGCTCTTCGGCGGCCCGACCGAAATCACCGGTTCGTATCCCGGCACCGGATCGGGCAGCGTGAACGGCGTCGTGCCCTTCACGCCCGGCCAGTACATCGAGCGCGCGTCGCTGCTGCTCATGAACGGCGTCGTCTACACGGCATGGAGCTCGCATTGCGACGCCTTGCCGTACACCGGCTGGGTCATCGGCTACAGCGCGGATACGCTCAAGCAGACAGGCATCGTCAACGTGACGCCGAACGGCCAGATGGGCGGCATCTGGATGGGCGGCGCGGGCCTCGCGTCGGATGGCACGTCGATCTATTTCCTCGACGGCAACGGCACCTTCGATCCGACCACCAACGCGCAGGAGATGCCCAACAAGAACGACTTCGGCAACGGCTTCCTGAAGGTCACGCCGACGCCGACGCTGGCGCTTCAGGTGAGCGATTACTTCGAGCCGTCGGATACCATCGCGGAATCGAACGCGGACCTCGATCTCGGCTCGGGCGGCGTGCTGGTCCTCCCCGATGTCACCGATATCAACGGCAACGTGCAGCATCTCGCAATCGGCGGCGGCAAGACGCGCGTGCTGTACGTCGTGAATCGCGACTCGATGGGCAAGTTCGATTCGAACGGCGATCACATCTATCAGCCGCTGTATTCGACGATCACCGGCCCCGTGTTCACCGCGCCCGCGTTTTACAACAATACGATCTATATCGGTCCTGCGGGCGATCACCTCAAGGCGCTGCCGGTCGTGAACGCGGTGGTGGCGACGGTCGCGTCGAGTCAGACCACGAGCCCGGCGGGCAACTGGAATTTCCCCGGCCTCGCGCCCGTCATCTCCGCGAACGGCAGCACGAACGGCATCGTATGGGGCGTCGAGAACACCACGCCCACTGCCGTGCTGCATGCGTACAACGCGGGCAATCTCGCGACCGAGCTGTACAACAGCAATCAGGCGGGCACACGCGATCAGTTCGGCAACAACAAGTTCATCTCGCCGACCATCGCGAACGGCAAGGTGTACGTGGGCACGAAAACGGGCGTCGTCGTATTTGGCTTGCTGTGAAGCGTTCCGCGCGAGGAAGTTCCGCATCGGGATAAGATCGCGGAACTTCAACCCGTGGAGCGTTTTTCATGCAACTGACCCGTCTTCTCGTTCCGACCTTCTTGCAGACGCTGAAGAACCTGTCGACATGGCTCGACAAGGCCGCCGCGCATCAGCAGGAAAAGGACGCGAATCCCGATGCGCTCGTGACCCTGCGTCTCGCGCCCGATATGTATCCGCTCGCGGCGCAAGTGCGCTTCGTGTGCTTTCAGGCGCAGGAGCCGGCGTATCGATTGCGCGGAGAAGCCGTGCCGCCGACCTTGCGCAGCGTGCGTGAAGAGGGATGGAAGTCGAACGAGCAGCCAGGCTCGTTCGCCGACGCGCAGGCGCGCATTGCGGAAGCGATCGCGTTTCTTTCGGGCCTTGCGCCCGATGCGCTCGATGCCGGCGCCGATGCGCAGATCGCGCTCGATCTGCCCAACGGCATCGTGTTCGATATGACCGGCGAGCAATACGCGCGCGACTGGTGCTTGCCGCAGTTTTACTTTCACGCCGTGACCGCATACGCGATCCTGCGCAATCACGGCGTGCCGCTCGGCAAGCCGGATTACGTAGCGCACATGTTCGCGTATATCCGGCCCGGCACGTTGCCGCAGGGTTGAAGCGTCGGCGTATTACGCGTTCGACATCACGCCGCGTTTGTCGTCGGCGCAATCCTCGTTGCCATGACGCAGGCGCGTGCTGCACACCGCGGCGATCAGGAGTGCGATCGCGAGACACACGAGCCCGTTCATCGCGCGGCCGGTCGTCTGCTCGATGATGCCCATCACCGTCGGTCCGACGAAGCCGCCCAGCAGGCCGCACGAATTGACGAGACCGAGACCGCCCGCGAGCGCGCTGCCCGACAGGCGCGACTGCGGGAACGTGAAGATGATCGACTGCACGACGAAAAACATCAGCGCCGACAGGCACACGCCGAGCAGGCCGATCACCGGCGACGCCCATGCCGCGATCAGCATGCCCGACGCCATGATGACGAGTCCGGCGATCAGGATGCGACGGCTCTTCGACGAATCGCTCGCGAAGCGCGGCAGCGTGGCTGCGCCGATCGCGGCTGCGACCCACGGCGTCGCGCTGAGCATGCCGATCATCAGCGGAGAAAATTTCCCCGACGCGCCGATGATGCCCGGCAGGAAAAAGATGACCGTGTAGATCGTCAGTTGATGGCAGAAGTAGACCAGAATCGCGAGCCACACCTGACGATCGCCGAGCACGCTGCGCAATGCGCCCGCGCCGTGGCCGCCGCCCTGCGCGTCCTGTTCGGCGGCGAGTCGGCGTTCCAGCGCGACGGCTTCATCGCGTGAAAGCCACGACGCGCTCGTCGGACGATCGGGCAGCATTTTCCACACGACGAACGCCAGCAGAATCGCGGGCACGCCTTCGATCACGAAGAGCCATTGCCAGCCGTGAAAGCCGAGCCGGCCGTCGAGTTCGAGCAGCGCGCCGCCGAGCGGGCCGCCGACGATATTCGCCACGCACACGCCGAGCAGGAAGTAGCCGGTGGCGCGGGCGCGTTCCTCGCGTCCGAACCAGTACGTCAGATAGAGCATCACGCCGGGGAAGAGTCCGGCTTCGGCCGCGCCGAGCAAGAGGCGCATCACATAAAACGATGTCTCGCCGGTGACGAAGGCCATCGCGACGGACAGCGCGCCCCATGTCACCATGATGCGCGTGATCCAGAAGCGCGCGCCGACCTTGTGCATGATCAGGTTGCTGGGAATCTCGAAGGCCGCATAGGTCAGGAAGAAGAGACCTGCGCCGAGTCCGTATGCGGCGGCGGAGATGCCGAGATCGATGCTCATCGAATGCTTCGCAAGCGCGATGTTCGTGCGATCGAGAAAGCTGATCACATAGACGATCACCAGCAAGGGCATCAGCTTGCGCAGCATCAGGCTGTTGAGCGATGCGTGCGACGAGACGCTCGTCGTGTTGGGCTTGGACATGATGACTCCCGGAATCAGAAGGGGCGCGCGATGCGCGCGGGCAATGCGGTGTCGGGAAGGCGTTTCAAGAAAGTGTCTCCGTTAAGCGTTGTATTTTTAATGGCGAGCGCACGCGCCGGTCACGCGGCGCGTGCGTTTGAAAATCAGAAGTTCACGTTGTCGCCGCCCTTGAGCGACAACATCTGCCGCGCTTCGGCGGGCGTCGCGACATCGAGCGACATGCCTTCAATCACCTGACGGATCTTGCGCACCTGCGCCGCGCTCGACTCGGCGAGCTGACCCGGCCCGATCCACAGCGAATCTTCGAGACCCACGCGCACGTTCGATCCTTGCGCGACGCCGATCGAGCCGAGCGGAATCTGATTGCGACCGGCACCGAGAATCGACCACACATAGTCGTTGCCGAACAGCCGATCCGCGGTGCGCTTCATGTGCGCGAGATCTTCCGGATGCCCGCCGATGCCGCCCAGCAAGCCGAACACGCTCTGCACGAAGAACGGTCCCTTGACGAGCCCGCGATCCACGAAGTGCGCGAGGTTATACAGATGCGAGATGTCGTAGCACTCGAACTCGAAGCGCGTGCCGTTGGCCGAGCACGACGTGAGGATGTATTCGATATCGGCGAACGTGTTCTTGAACACGAGATCGCGGCTCTTCTCGAGATGCTGGCGTTCCCAGTCGTGCTTGAGATCCTTGAAGCGGTCGAGCATCGGATAGAGACCGAAGTTCATCGAGCCCATGTTCAGCGACGCCACTTCCGGCTGAAAGTGATGCGCGGGCTTCAGGCGTTCCGCGACCGTCATGTGCGGACTGCCGCCCGTCGTCAGGTTGATGACGGCATCGGTTTGCGACTTGATGCGCGGCAGGAAGCGCTGGAACACGGCGGGGTCTTGCGTCGGGCGTCCGTCTTCGGGATCGCGCGCATGCAGATGCAGAATCGCCGCGCCTTCCTTCGCTGCCGCGAGCGCGGCTTCGGCGATCTGGTCGGGCGTGACCGGCAGATACGGCGACATCGACGGCGTATGGATCGCGCCCGTCGGTGCGCACGTGATGATGACCTTGCGTTTCGTTGCCATGTTTTCCTCTTGCTTCAAAGCGTTTCGACGTTGCCGCAGACGGAGAGCGCCTGACCCGAGACCGCGCTGCCGGCGGGCGAGCTGAGATACAGCACGCTCGCGGCGATTTCCTCTTGCGTGACCATGCGGCGCAGCGAAATCTTCGCGAGATATTGCTTTTCCATTTCTTCGTAGCCGATGCCGAGCTGTTTCGCGCGCGCGGCGATCACGCCTTCCATGCGCGGACCCTTGACGATGCCCGGCTGCACCGCGTTCACGCGAATGTTGTCGGGACCGAGCTCGATGGCGAGACTCTTCGCGAGGCCGACCACGGCCCATTTCGTCGCGGAATAAGGCGTGCGAAAGCCATAGCCGAGACGTCCCGCCACCGACGACATGAACACGATCACGCCGCCATCGGTCGCGTCGCGCAACATCGGCACTGCCTCGCGCGAGAAGTAGTACTGGCTGTTCAGATTCACGTCGATGGTCTTTTCCCAGTCGTCGGAATCGATCGCGTCGATGCCGCCCGTCGGGCCCGCGATACCCGCGTTGTTGATCAGCACGTCGAGGCCGCCGAGCTCGCGTCGCACGTCTTCGAAGACGCGCTTCACGTCGTCCTTGCTCGCGACATCCGCACGCGTGCCGGTGATCGACGGTGAAACGGTCGAAATCGCGTCGATGGCTTTCGGATCGACATCGCAGACATGCACGCGCGCACCCGTCGACACGAACGCCTTCGCGATCGCGAGACCGATGCCCGACGCGCCGCCCGTGATCAGCACACGCAGGCCTGCGCGGGGAACGAGCATTTTGGTGAAATCCATCGAACGACTCCTTTCTGGTTATGTTTTGCGGGACGTGCGCCGTCCTCGCTCAAGCGATTAGTAATACTGATGATTATATGAAGAGGCGCGCGTTGCGCCTTCGTCGTTCAGCTTTGCGCGTGACGCCGCATACGCGGTTCCTGCGAACGCAGACGCGCTTCGAGATCGCTCGCCGCGTCGCGAATGTCCTTTGCGATACCTTCGCGCGCGGCGGCGCCGTCGTGTTTCCACAGCGCATCGATGATCTGCCGGTGCGCCTGCATCGACACGCGCATGTGCGCCACGTCGGGCGCGACCATGTTCAGGAACGGACCGATGCGCATCCACATGTTCTGGATCGTCGCGAGCGTCATCTCGCTTGCGCCGTGCCGGTAGATGCTCGTATGGAACGCGAAGTTGCAGCGCAGATAGGCGCGGGCATCGTCGGCTTCGACGTGGGCATCCATTTCGTCGAAGATGCGCTGCACGGCGGCGACGTCGTCGTTCATCATGCGGGCCGCCGCGCGTTCCGCGACGCAGCCTTCCAGCGCGATGCGCACGTCGCGCAGTTCTTCGAGCAACTCGAGCGTCATCGGCGGGACCATCAGGCCGCGCGACGGGCCATCGACCAGCGCGCCTTCCGCGCGCAGTCGCGTGAGCGCGGCGCGCACGGGCATCGTCGAGAGGCCGACTGCTTCGGCGACGCCGCGCAGGCTCAGCGGCTGGCCGGCGGCGAAACTGCCGCTCATGATCGCTTCGCGCAGTTGCTGATAGACCTTGGTCGCCATCGTTTCCGTGGCGATGACTTCGAGTTGCGGCATGGGTTGCGTCAGGGATCGGGGCGACACGTGCGTTTCCTTGCTGATCTTTGATCTGTGATCACAGTTTGATTTCGACGTCGTTTTAAGTCAATGCGGAGCGCATCAGGGATAACCCGACATGCCTCGCGACGCATTCGAGCCGAAAGCGCGATCGTTGGGCACAATGCTTGCGAAATCCCGAACCGCGACATCCTCCCCATCCAATCCGCAATGCGACCCGCCGACCCGGACGTTTCTCCCGCCCTCGAATGCCGCCGCCTCTCGAAGAAGTACGGCAGCGGCCGCATCGTGCTCGACGCGCTCGACTTCGCGCTGGGGGCGGGCGAGTTCGTCGCGATCATGGGCGATTCGGGCGTCGGCAAATCCACACTGCTCAATCTGATCGCGGGTCTCGATACCGCCGACAGCGGCGACGTGCTGATCGACGGCACATCGATCTCCACGCTCTCCGACGATGCCGCCACGCGCTTGCGCCGGCAAAAGCTCGGCTTTGTGTTCCAGGCGTTCCATGTTCTGCCGCATCTGACGCTCTATCAGAACGTGGCGGTCCCGCTTCTGCTGAACGGGATGCCGCCCGCACCGGCGCGCGCGATGCTCGCGGCGGTCGGCCTCGACGGACGCGGCGACGACATGCCGCGCCAGCTTTCCGGCGGCGAACTGCAACGTGTCGCGATTGCGCGGGCGCTGGTGCATCGGCCGCGCCTTCTGCTCGCCGACGAACCCACGGGCAATCTCGATCCGCAGACCGCGCACGAAGTGCTCGAATTGCTGCGCGCCGAAACGAAGGCGACGCAAGCCGCGACCGTGATGGTCACGCATTCGGAAGCGGCCGCCGCATTCGCCGATCGCATCGTGATCCTGAGCGACGGCGCATTGCACGCCGCGACGCTCGCGCGATGAACGCTGTCGCCGTCACGCGCCGCGGTTTCGACACGCTCACGCGCTGGCTGCTCGGCGCGCAATGGCGCAGTCATCGGGGCCGCGCGCTGGTCGCCATGCTGACCATCGCGCTGGGCGTCGGGCTGGGATATGCGGTGCAGCTCATCAACGGCGCGGCGTTCAACGAGTTTTCCGCCGCCGCGCGCAGTCTCTCGGGGCAAGCGGACTTGCAGGTGCGCGGCGCGCAGCCTTTCATCGACGAGAACGTCTATCCGCAACTCGCGACGCATCCGGGCGTCGCGCTCGCGAGTCCGGTGCTCGAAGTCGATGTCGCCGTGCCCGGCAAGAACACGCCGCTCAAGGTGCTCGGCATCGACGTGTTCCGCGCGAAACGCATTGCGCCGGATCTGACCGGCGTGCCGAGGCCGGATGCATCGCTCGATGTGCTAGACGGCGACGCCATCTTTCTTTCGCCTGCCGCAGAAACCTGGCTCGGCGCGCACGATGGCAGGCATGTCGAGTTGCAGAGCGGCACGTCGCCGGTGACGTTGCGTGTCGCGGGCGGCATCGCGCGCACGCGTGCCGGGCAACGCATCGCGGTGATGGACATCGCGGCCGTGCAGACGCATTTCGCGCTCGCGGGCAAGCTCTCGCGCGTCGATCTGCAGCTCGCGCGCGGCGTCGATCGCGATGCGTTCCGGCAGACGCTGCAACGCGAACTCGGCGGGCGGCTCGTCGTCACGGAAACGCAGGATATCGAAAGCCGCACCGACCGGCTTTCCCGCGCGTATCGCATCAACATGAACGTGCTGGCGCTCGTTGCGCTGTTCACCGGCGCGTTTCTCGTGTTTTCCACGCAGGCCGCGGGCGTCGTGCGCCGCCGCGCGCAGTTCGCGATGCTGCGCGTGCTCGGCATGACGCGCGCGTCGCTCGTGCGGCAGATCATGCTCGAAGGCGCGCTGCTCGGCGTCGTGGGCGGCGTGCTCGGCATCGCGCTCGGCTTCACGGTCGCGGCGCTCGCGCTGCGCTTTTTCGGCAGCGATCTCGGCGGCGGATATTTCCCCGGCGTCGATCCGCGCATCGCCTTCGAGCCGGTCGCCAGCGCGATTTTTCTCGCGCTCGGCATCGGCGTCGCGCTCGCGGGCACGCTCGTTCCCGCGCTCGAAGCGGCGCGCGCGCGTCCCGCGCCGGCGTTGAAGGCGGGCAGCGAGGAAGCCGCGCTCGCGCCGCTCGGCACGCCGTGGCCCGCGCTCGTGTGCCTCGCGGCCGGGGCCGCGCTGACGCAAGCGCCGCCGGTCTTCGATACACCCATCGCCGGATATGTCGCCGTCGCGCTGCTGCTCGTCGGCGGCATCGCGCTGATGCCGCGTCTCACGGCGATCGTGTTTCGCCGCGCGCCGATGCCGCGCAACGCCGTCGCGGCGCTCGCGCTCGCGAGGATCGCGAATGCGCCGGGCCAGGCATCGATCGCGATGGGCGGCGTGCTGTCGAGCTTCACGCTGATCGTCGCGATGGCGATCATGGTGACGAGCTTTCGCGTGTCGGTGGAAGACTGGCTCGCGCATCTGCTGTCGGCGGATCTCTATGTGCGCATGGCGTCGAGCGGCGACACGGGCGGCTTGCGGCCCGATCAGCAGATGCAGCTCGCCGCGGCGAACGGCGTCGCGCACGCGGCGTTCACGCGGGCGTCGAAACTGACGCTCGATGCCGCGAAACCGCCCGTTGCGCTGATCGCCCGCGAACTCGACGCCGCCGATCCCGGCGCGAGCTTGCAGATGACCGGCGACGTGTTGCCGCCGTCTGCATGGCGCGCGGACGAGACGCCGGTCTGGGCTTCGGAAGCGATGGCCGATCTGTACGGCTACCGCGTGGGCGAGCGCGTGAGCTTGCCTGTCGGCGGGGCGAACGAGCGCTTCGTCGTCGCGGGAATCTGGCGCGACTACGTGCGGCAGACGGGCGCGCTGCAAATGCGTATCGCCGATTACCGTCGGCTCACCGGCGACACGACCACGACCGATATCGCGATCACGTTGCGCGCGGGTTCGAGCGCGGCGCAGGTCATCGACGCGATCAAAAAGCTCCCGTTCGGCGACGCGCTCGAATTCTCGCAACCCGGCGAGATTCGCGCGCGCACGCTGACCATCTTCGATCGCAGTTTCGCCGTGACGTACTTGCTGGAAGCGGTGGCGATCGTGATCGGCTTGTTCGGCGTCGGCGCGACGTTCTCGATGCAGACGCTCGCGCGTTCGCGTGAATTCGGCATGCTGCGGCACGTCGGCGTGACGCGCGCGCAGATCCTCGCGTTGCTGGCATCCGAAGCGGGATGGCTCACGCTGCTCGGCATCGCGATGGGCTGCGTGCTCGGCTTCGCGATCAGTCTGATCCTCGTGTTCGTCGTGAACCCGCAGTCGTTTCACTGGAGCATGTCGCTGCATGTTCCGTGGACGATGATCGCGATCATCGCGTGCGTGATGCTGGCGTCGTCGTGCGCGACGGCGGTGCTGTCGGGCCGCCGCGCCGTGTCCGTCGATGCGGTGCGCGCCGTGCGGGAGGACTGGTGATGCGCGTCCTGCTGCTCGCGTGGCTGTTTTCGTCGTTGGCCGCATTCGCCGATGAACCAGCATTCGCGCCCGTCGTGCCGGGACACGCGATCGAATGGCCGAAGGATACCGGGGCGCATCCGTCGTATCGCACGGAATGGTGGTACGCGACCGGCTGGCTCGAAACGCCCGATCATCGGCCGCTCGGTTTTCAGATCACGTTCTTTCGCTCGAACACGGGAAAGAAGCAGGGCGGGAGCGCGTTCGATCCGTCGCAACTGATCATCGCGCACGCGGCGTTGTCCGATCCCGCGTATGGACGGCTCGTGCACGATCAGAACGTCGCGCGGCAGGGCTTCGGCCTCGCGTATGCGAAAGACGGCAACACCGACGTCAAGCTCGACGCGTGGCGCATGACGCGCGAGGCGGATGGCCGCTATGCGGTCATCGCCGATGCCGCCGGTTTCGCGCTCCATCTCACCTTCACGCCGACGCAGCCGCCGATGATCCAGGGCGAGCAGGGCTATTCGCGCAAGGGTCCGTCGCCGGAGCAGGCGAGCTATTACTACAGCGAGCCGCAGTTGCGGGTGACGGGCAGCGTGACGCGGCCATCGGCATCGGGAAAGGCGAATGCGAGCGTCGCGGTGACGGGCCGCGCGTGGCTCGATCACGAATGGTCGAGCACGCTGTTGTCATCCGATGCGGCGGGCTGGGACTGGCTCGGCGCCAATCTCGACGACGGCGCCGCGCTGATGGCCTTCAAGGTCCGCGCCCGCGACGGCCATGCGGTCTGGGCGCACGCCGCGCTGCGCGAG
This sequence comes from Caballeronia sp. EK, assembly GCF_014384845.1. Classification (NCBI taxonomy): domain Bacteria; kingdom Pseudomonadati; phylum Pseudomonadota; class Betaproteobacteria; order Burkholderiales; family Burkholderiaceae; genus Caballeronia; species Caballeronia sp. EK. The sequence continues at coordinate 875,682 of NZ_JACSUE010000002.1, read as the reverse complement.
CGCGACGGTCGAATGCGGCGATTCGGCCCGGGCGATGTCGAGTTCACGCCCGAGCGGCAATGGCGCTCGCCGCGCACGAACACGATTTATCCGGTCGCGATGAACGTGCGCGTCGGCGGGATGCGCTGGCGGTTGACTCCGCTCATCGACGATCAGGAACTCGACTCGCGCGATTCGACCGGGGCGCTGTATTGGGAAGGCGCGGTGACGTTGGACGGCGATGGCGGGAATGGGCGCGGGTATCTCGAACTTACCGGCTATGCGAAGACGGTGGAAGTGGAGAAGCGCTGAGTGCGATGCCGAAATACGGTATCATTTGAGCTATCAGTAAGCATCATATGATGCCGAGGTGGCAGAATGATACTCGTATCACCCGAAAGAATCGCCGCAGTGATGGCGCTCAAGCCCGTCCCTCATTCCGTCGCGGAACTGGACGAGCAGATTCGTGGCGGATTGCCGAAATCCGCATTGAAGGAAGGGGTCGAACATGCGACGCGCAGCGCCGAAGAACGTCGCGCGCTGCTGGCGCGCATCGTTCCGGAGGCGACCTTCAAGCGTCGCCGCGATCGTTTGAGTCCCGATGAATCGGAGAGGACGGAGCGGCTCGCGCGCGTCGTCGCGACCGCGCAATACGTGTGGGACGACGAGGACGATGCACGCGAATTCCTCAATGTTCCCCATCCGATGCTCGAAGGGCGCACGCCGCTCGAGGTGTCGCTCACGGAACTCGGCGCCCGGCGCGTCGAAGAGTTGATGTGGAAACTCTTCTATGGGCTGCCTGCGTGAACGCTGCAAGAAAGCAAAAAGAACAAGGCGCGGGTCAACGGCGGCTGTTCCGCATTGCCGATGGGCGCTATCCGGTCTGGAACGGCACGGGAGCCATGCTGGTCGGGGGGCGCTTCAATAGTCCGGGAAAGTTCGCCATCTATGCCGCGCTGAATTTCGCGGGCGCGATGCTCGAAGTGCTGGTGCATGCACGCATCGGCAAAGTGCCGAAGACGCATGTCTGGGTCGAGGCGACCGTGCCCGACGATGTCGGCATCGAGCGCATCGAAGCCGCCGATCTGCCCAGAGGATGGGACGGCCCGGATTTGCGCATCGCACGTCGAATCGGCGATCAATGGCTGGATGAAGCGAGGTCGGCCATCCTGTTCGTGCCATCCGTCGTGGCGCGCGCGGAGTACAACGCGATCGTGAATCCGGCGCATCCGGATGCCGCCAGGTTCGACGTGTCGAAACCGCGCCCGGTGCTGTGGGATCGGCGGTTGTTCGAAGATCGTGCTTGAGAAGGCGCACCCTGAACGGCTGACACTTCAGGCCACGAGCCCGACCACCTCGCGCACACCCGCCGAAACCCAGCGGCTCTTGCCCGCGCGCTTCGCCTCGTAGAGCGCGTTGTCGGCGTCGCGCAGCACGCCGTCGAGCTCGTCATGATGATGGTCGAACATCGCAATGCCGATGCTCACGCCGATTTCGAGCGTCACGCCGCCATCGGTGAGAAACGGCTTCGACAGTTCGCGCACGATCACATCGGGCAGCGCGAGCGGATCGGCGTGCGGCGGCGTGACGATCACGAACTCGTCGCCGCCGAGCCGCGCGACCAGCGATCCTTCGCCCGACAGATGCCGCAGGCGCCGCGCGACGAGCGCGAGCAGCGTGTCGCCGACTTCGTGGCCGTGGGCATCGTTGACGGCCTTGAAGCCGTCCAGATCGAGATACAGCAAAGCAGTGCCCGCGCTGTCGCGCGCATGCCCCGCTACGCGCGAACGCACCGCCTGAAAGAGGCCCGCGCGGTTCAACAGGCCGGTCAGTTCGTCGTGGCGCGCGCGGCGGTCGTTTTCCTGCTCGGCTTTCATCGTCGAGACGAGCATGCCGTTCAGGCGCCATGCCGCGGCGCTCATCGCGAAGAGATAAAAGGGGATTTGCAGCAGCGTGAGCCAGAGCGTCGGCTCGCCCGCCAGCACCGCGCCGATGCAGCACGGCCCGAGCGACAGAAAGATCATCACCGCGACGAGACGCGGCGCGCCGAAATTGCGGAAGCAGATGCCGCCGACCATCGCGGCCGCGGATAGAAACGAGAGCGTCGAGGCGATCCAGTCGCCCGATAGCACGGAGACGAGCGCGCCGTAGCCGACCGTCGCGCCCCACAGCGGCGCGAGCAGCACGTAGGTGTCGGTCAGCGTGGATTTGCGCGCGCGCGCCCGACGCCGGGCAACGACGAGCACGCACAGCCGCACGAGGCACACGGCGATTTCGAGCGCGAGCCAGATGTGGAACGCGGTCGTCGGATGCCGGCGAGCCAGCACCCACGCGACGGCGACCGTATTCAGCACGCCGCCCGCGAAAATCGGCAGCGTCCCGAACAGGCTCCCGACGAGGGCGACACGGATCGCGCGGGGGATATCGGCTCCCGCGTGCAGCAACCACGTTGCCGCACGTCCGCGCGGCAGGGTGAACACCTCAGTCTGTTGGTCCATGTTGGATTCCGGCGGCGGTCCGGCGATGGCTGAACCCTCGCGGGAAAGCCGGACCACACATCGGATAACGGTCGTTCGGATCGAAACTTTAGGCGGGCGGCCGCCGGCCAACGCATGCAATGGAGATTGCACGCGCGATAAAAAATATTGATTCGGCGGACGTTCTTGACATTTTGTCCACTCGGCGGACTCCCGCGCCCACACAGGGAATGCGCCGAACTCGGGCATAAACTTACAACCTCCTGACGCGCAGGGGCTATGTTGAGAATGATTCGCGTTTACGCTAGCTTTGCGGCTCCTACGAAAGTGGAGCACGATTTATGGCTTACATGCGCGTCCAGCCGGCATCGTCGAAGCGTTCTTCGATCTCGCCGCCGCCTTCGAATCTGTCTCTCGATGCGTACTGGCATCGGCTCGATCCGGTCGCGCCCGAAGCGGTGCCTGAGCGGCCATCGGTCGAGCCGAGCCTGCTCGATATCGCCGTCGCGAACCGGCAGATGCTCGTGAACATGGCGCGCGGCGTCGTCGGTTGCGCGAGCCGCGCCGAGGACGTGGTGCACGACGTCTTCGTCAGTCTCATCGACTTGCCGCAGCAGGACGCGGTGCGTCAGCCGATGGGCTACATCGCGCGCATGGTGCGCAACGCCTCGATCGACGCATGCCGCCGGCAAAGCCTCGAAAACATCTATCGCGCGGACGAGGAAGACGGCTTCGACGTGCCCTCGCAGGAACTCACGCCCGAAGCGCGCGTGCAGGCGCGCGACACGCTGCGCCGCGTCTGCGATGCGCTCGCGCAGTTGCCCGACCGCAGCCGCACCGCCTTCGAAATGGTTCGCCTCGGCGAAGAGACGCTGCAGAGCACGGCGCGCGCGCTGAACGTCTCGCAGACGCTCGTGCATTTCATGGTGCGCGACGCGCAGCAGCATTGCGCCGATTGTCTCGATGCGCGCGAACGCAATGTCGCGTGTCCGGTGTTCGTCGGCGGGCGGGCGCGTCGGCGGTAAAAAAGCGCGCGCCTCGAACGTCTATTCGATGAAGGCCCATTTCGCATCAGAGAGACCCATCACCATGACGCAACAGCAAAACCAGAATCACGCAGCGGACGATCTCCTCTACACGGTCGTCATCAACGACGAAGAGCAGTACTCGATCTGGCCGACCTTCCGCGAAGTGCCCGCGGGCTGGCGCGAAGCCGGCAAGCGCGGCGCGAAGGCCGATTGCCTCGCGTACATCGAGAGCGCGTGGACCGACATGCGGCCCGCGAGCCTGCGCCGTCACATGGACGCGCTGAACGCGCAGGCGAAGTCGCGCCTCAACTGATCCGCACGCTTCGAGGATTCAGCATGACCGAACTATCCGTGACCGCGCCCGATCTGGCCGATCTGCGCATCGAGCCGGGCCTGCCGGTCGTCGTATCGCCGCGCTCGGGTGCCGACATGACGCTCGCCGACGCCACGCCGCTGCTGCAACGAATCGTCGCCGAGTCGCTCGAACGCGCGGGCGGCGTGCGCTTCACCGGCTTTCGCGTCGAGTCGATCGAGGCGTTCCAGCGCTTCGCCGCGTCGTTCGGCGATCCGCTGATCGGCTATGAATTCGCATCGACGCCGCGCAGCCAGGTCGAAGGCGCGGTGTACACGTCGACGGAATATCCGCCGCATCGCTCGATTCCGCTGCACAACGAGCAGTCGTATACGCGCGAATGGCCGATGCGCATCTGGTTCCACTGCGCGCTCGCCGCGCGCTCGGGCGGCGCGACGCCGATCGCGGACAGCCGCGCGGTGTATCGCGCGTTGTCTCCATCGCTCGTCGAACGCTTTGCGAAGCGCGAACTGCTCTACGTGCGCAACTTCGGGCAAGGGCTCGATCTGCCGTGGCAGAACGCGTTCGGCACGGAAGATCCGCGCGAGGTCGAGCGAATCTGCGCGGCGCGCGGCATCGCCTGCGCATGGCGCGACAGCGAGGACGGCGAACGGCTGCTGCGCACGGAAGAGCGTTGTCAGGCAGTCGCGCGCCATCCGCGCACGGGCGACATGGTCTGGTTCAATCAGGCGAATCTCTTCCATCTTTCGACGCTCGACGAAGACATGCAGGAAGCGCTCGTCGATGCCGTCGGGCTGGACAACGTGCCGCGCAACGTCTTTTACGGCGACGGCGCGCCGCTCGAAGCCGATGCGCTCGCCGAGATCCGCGCCGTGCTCGACGATGAGCGCATCACGTTCCCGTGGCTCACGGGCGATGTGCTGATGCTCGACAACATGCTGAGCGCGCACGCACGCGATCCCTTCGAAGGGCCGCGCAAGGTCGTCGTCGCGATGGCGCAGAGTTACCGCGAGGCGCGATGACAGTTCGTCCGGCGCTTCGCGCGCGTTCATTGACGGTCGGTTATCGCGACGACGTCGTACTGGAGAACCTCGATATCGATATCGCCGCGGGCCGCGTCACCGCGCTGTGCGGGCCGAACGGCTGCGGCAAGAGCACGCTCTTGCGCACGCTCGCCGGATTGCAGCCCGCGCGCGCGGGCATCGTCGACGTGAACGGCAAGCCGGTCGCATCGATGCGCCGCCGCGAGCTCGCCCGCACGCTCACGATGCTCGCGCAGTTCAACCAGATTCCGGCGGGGCTCACGGTGCGGGAACTCGTCGCATATGGGCGCTATGCGCACGGCGGCTGGATGCGCGGCCTCACGCGCGCGGACCACGCGGCGATCGATGCGGCGCTCGATGCGAGCGGACTCACCGACGACGCCGCACGCGATGTCGCCGCGCTCTCGGGCGGCGAGCGGCAGCGCGCGTGGATCGGCATGGCGCTCGCGCAGGAAGCGCCCATCGTGCTGCTCGATGAGCCGACGACGTATCTCGACATCCATCATCAACTCGACATCCTGCAGGAACTGCGACGGCTCAATCGCGAGCGCGGACTCACGATCGTCTGGGTGCTGCACGACCTGAATCAGGCGGCGGCGTTCTCCGACGAGATCGTGTTGATGCGCGCGGGGCGCATCGTCGCGCAGGGCTCGCCCGAGGCGATGATCGATCCGCGTCATTTGCAGGAGACCTTCGGCGTGCGCATGCTGCGCGTCACGCATCCGCAGACCGGCGCGCCGATGTGCGTGCCCGCTTACGAAGGCATCGGGCAAAGGGATATCGCTGCATGACGACGCTCGCTACCCGGCGCCGCTGGCGTCACAAGGCTTCGTTCTGGCGGCGCTTGTCGCTCGTGATCGAGCTGATCGTCGGACGGAAGACCGCATGACGACGCATGTTCATGCCAACGCGTCGCCGCATCGTGTGGCTGCGCGCAATCGCGTCGGCGTCATCGCGGCTGCGTTGATCGCGACGATTCTCGCGCTCGCCGCATGGCGTCTCGGCCCGCAATGTCGCGCATGGCTCGATGCGCCGCCGGGCAGCGATGCCGCGCAGTTCGCGCATGTTTTCCTCTTCGATCTGAATGCGCCGCGCGTCGCGGCGGCGCTGGTCGCGGGCGGCTGTCTCGCGGTCGCGGGTGCGCTCTTTCAGGCGCTGACGCGCAATCCGCTCGCCGCGCCCGATCTGCTCGGCATCACCGGCGGCGCGCAACTCGGCCTGCTCGCGGCGATGATCGTGCCGCAGATCGTCGGCGCGGCGTCGGCGCCCTTGCTGTTCGTGTGCGGACTCGCGGCGGCGGGCTGCGTCGCGGCAGCGGCGGGCGGCTGGCGCGCGACGCCGCTGCGGCTCGTGCTCGCGGGCAGCGTGTGCATGCTGCTCTTTTCCGCGATCTCGACGCTCCTGCTCGCATTGTTCGAGCAGACGGTCGTCGGGGCGTCGTTGTGGGCGAGCGGCAGTTTGTACCAGCCCGGCGCATCGGGATTGCTGTCGGCGCTCGCGTGGCTCGTGTTGCCGCTCGCCGCGTTGCCCTTCGTGATCCGTCCGCTCGATCCGCTCGCGCTCGGCGACGATGCCGCCAGAGCCGCCGGCGTGAGCGTCGACGCGACGCGCCTCTTCGCGATGACCGTCGCGGTCGGCTTCGCGAGCGTCGCGGTGGCGATCGCGGGGCCGTTGTCGTATGTCGGGCTGATCGCGCCGAATCTGCTGCGCATGATGCGCGGCGCGAAGTCGTCGAAGCTGGCGGCGCTCGTGCCGCTTTCGGCGCTCGCGGGCGGCGCGCTCGTGCTCGCCACCGACAGCGCCGTGCTCGCGCTCGATCTCGATTCGACCTTGTCGACGGGCGTCGCGATCGCGTTCGTCGGCACGCCGCTGATGCTCGCGATGATCCGCAGCGGCGCGGCGTGGTCCGGCGCGCTGCATGCGGGCCAGGTGGGTGAATCGGTGAAACGCGGCATGCGTGCGGTGCGGATGTTGTCGGCGCTGCCGTGGCCCGCGCTCGCGGCGCTGCTCGTCGTCATCGGATGCGCGGTGCTCGTGATCGGCGCATCCATCGGTCCGACGATGCTCGGCCCCGCGCGCTGGATCGATGCCCTCACGCATTCCGACGACATCGCCCGCATGCTGCTCGAACTGCGCGCGCCGCGTCTCTTGTGCGCGCTCTTCGCAGGCGCGTTGCTCGCGGCGAGCGGCGTGCTGATGCAGAGCATCGTGCGCAATCCGCTCGCCGGTCCCGAAGTGCTCGGCGTGACGCAAGGCGCGGGACTCGCGACGCTCGCCGCGCTGATGATCTGGCCGCTCGCCGGTCATCTCTTTCTCGCCGCGGCCGCGCTCGTCGGCGGCGGTGCGACGCTCGTCGTCACGCTGCTTTTCAATCGACGGCATCAATACGCGCCGCTCGCGGTGGCGTTGACGGGCATCGTCATCGGCACGCTGTGCACGACGCTCGCGCAATGGCTCATCACGCAGCAGAGCGTGCAGCCGGCGCGCTTCGTCGTGTGGCTGGTCGGCGGCACGTATGGGCGAAGCTGGGGCGAAGTCGCGACGATCCTGCCGTGGTGCGTGCTGGCGCTGCCGGTGTTCGCGCTGATCGCGCGTCCGCTCGATCTGCTCGCGCTCGGCGACGATCAGGCATCCGCGCTCGGGCTGCCGATCGCGTTGCTGCGTCCGCTCGTGCTGACCGTGGCGACGTTCGCCGCGTGCGCGGCGGTCGCGGCCGTGGGACCGGTCGGCTTCATCGGTCTGATGGCGCCGCATCTCGCGACGATGCTCGGCGCGCGTTCGCACGGCACGCGGCTCTGGCTCGCGGCGTTGCTGGGCGCGCTCGTGCTGGCCGCCGCCGATCTCGCCGCGCGCACGCTGCTCGCGCCGCGCGAGATTCCGGCGGGCGTGCTGACTGCCCTGATCGGCGCGCCTTACATGCTGGCGCTGCTCGTGATCGAAACGCGCCGCGACAAGGGACGAGGCCGCGCGCGATGAAGCCCGAAGCGTGCAGCTTCGCCGCGTTCGCGCCGCCCGAACTCGCGCCGTATCTGCAAAACGTGTGGCTCGGCACGCCGGATGAATGTCCCGGCGATGACGCCGTGCGCATTCCACTGACAGCGCTCGTCGATCATCGCGATGCATTGCTCGCCGCGATGATCGCGCTCTACGGCGGCGATGCCGGGCTGCACGCACGCGCGTTGCTGTCGCAGTGGAGCAAGTACTACTTCGGACTTGCCGCGCCCGCTGGCGTAGCGGCGGCGCGGCTGCTCGGCCGTCCGCTCGACATGGCGCCCGAACGCACGCATCTCGTGCTGAAAGAAGGCATGCCCGTCGCCCTTCATTTCGACGCCGATGCATTGCGCGCGCCCGACGCCGATCCCGCGCGCCGCTACGCGGGCCTCGTCGCGCATCTGGATAGCGTGATCGGCATGATCGCGGGCATGACGAAGATCGCGCCGCGTGTGTTGTGGAGCAACGCGGGCAATCTGCTGGATTATCTGCTCGCGAATTGCCCTTCGATTCTGAACGATGCGGACATCGACGCGACATGGCTCTTCCGCGCGACCGATGACAACCCGCTGCGCGCGCCGCTCCGTGACACGACGCCGCGTTCGCCGCTGCTGCCCAACCCGTTCCGCGCGCGCCGCGTGTGCTGCGTGCGCTATGAAATTCCTGGAGAGACGCAACTGTGCGCAAGCTGCCCGCTGCTTTTGACGATGCGCGACGACGAACTCGCGTTGCAGGACGCGATCCGCTGAAGCGCGCGGTATCGCTTGCGGCGTGTCTGTGCATCGCGCTGGCGGGCTCTCATGCGTTCGCAGACGAGAACAAGGCATGCGCGCCGCTCGCCGGCAATCCGACGGTCTCGCAGTTCAGCAAGACGATGCCCGCGCACCCGAGGCGCATCGTCGTGCTCGAATTCATGTTCGCGGAGGATGTGGCCGCGCTCGACATGACGCCGGTCGGCGTGGTCGATCCCGAGTATTACGACGGCTGGATCGGCTACGACAGCGCGCGCTTCAAGGGCGTGCCGACGGTCGGCACGCGTCAGGAGCCGAGCCTGGAAGCGATTGCATCGACGCGGCCGGATCTGATCATCGGCGTGGGATACCGTCATGCGCCGATTTTCGCTGCGCTCGATCGCATTGCGCCGACGGTGCTCTTTCAGTTCAGTCCAGATGTCGAGAACGGCAACGGCGACGGCGCACGCACGCAGCTCGAATGGACACGCAGCATCTTTCACACGATCGCGTGCATGACGGGGCGTGAGCGACAAGCGCGCTATGCCGACGCGAAACTCGATGCGGGTCTCGCGCGCGACGCGGCGCGTTTGAAAGAAGCGGGTTTGACGGGCACGCGCTTCGCGCTGTTGCAGGAACTCGGCTTGCCCGATCGATACTGGGCTTATACGGGCAACAGCACGGCGGCGGGCGTGGCGCGCGCGCTTGGCGTTCGTCTGTGGCCGGAGAAGCCGACGCGCGAGGGCACGGTGTATCTGACGTCGGCGGACTTTTTGAAGCAGCCGGATGTGGCCGTGCTGTTCGTGACGGCTTCGGGTGCGCACGTGCCCGTCGATACGAAACTCGATTCGCCCGTGTGGCGCTTCGTTCCTGCGAAGAAGGAAGGGCGCGTGACGCTCGTCGAACCGAATATCTGGGGATTCGGCGGGCCGATGTCGGCGTTGAGGCTGGGGGATGTGATTACGGAGAAGTTGATGGCGTTGCCGCGAACTGCTCCGTAGCGGGCGAAATCGGTTGAAGGCCGGTTATTCGGCGTGCTGCGGCGTGGCCTGCATATCGCGCGTATTCTTCTGAACCGCGATCGCGCCGAATAGAGTCAGCGCGAAGGACATTGCGTAGAAGCCTTTCTCGCTGAGCGCGAGCGTCGCGTTCATCAGGCCGGCTACCAGAAGCAGGATGGCGAGCGAGAGCGACAGCCAGCTCAAGCCGTAGTAGATCCCGGTGACCGGAACGCCTTCCACGCGATCGCGAACGCTCTTTTGAAGCGAGACCGCCGCAAAGAGCCCATATGCCAGCACGGTGAAGTAATAGCCTTTCTCGTTGAGCTGCATGCCTGCGTTCCAGAGGCCGGCAAGATAGGCACAAAAGCCGGCGAGCAATGCGCCCCACGATGCGGATACGAAAGCGAATGAAGGCTGTTGAGAAGAGTTGCGGGCCATTTTGTTTTCCTTATCGATAGATGTATTGGAGCGTTCAGCTTGCGTGCATCGCGAACGAGGGTTCGCACTCTATCAAAGAAAAATTTCGAGATACATGGGGCGGCTGCGTGTCTCGCCTGCATAAAAAACGGGGCATCGCGCCCCGGTCCTTCACCCCATCGTCCCATTCGCGGCCACATCCACCACCGCCGACCTCACCCCACTACGCGTCTCGTTCACCACCATCCCGTTCTCCAGCTTCAGCACCCGATCCGCGAGCGAGAAATACCGGTCGTCATGCGTCACGACGATCACCGTCTTCCCACGCGCGCGCAACTCGGGCAACAACTGCTCGTAGAACACCGCCTTGAACGCCGGGTCCTGATCCGCGGCCCATTCATCGAAAAGATAAAGCGGCCGGTCTTCGAGATATGCGACCACCAGCGCGAGCCGCTTGCGCTGACCGGTCGAAAGCGAACGCGTGGAGAACGCGCCATCGATCACCTTCACCTTGTGATCCAGCGCGAGCCGCGCGACGAGCGCATTCGCGCGCGCATCGGCGGCGGCGCGCGATGCATCGTTCGGATCGACGATGCCGAGCAGCGCATCGAAAAGATGGAAGTCGTTGAACACGGCCGTGAAGCGCTCGCGATACGCCGCGCGGCTATCGGCATCGACTGCCTTGCCATCGACTTCGATCACGCCCGACTCCGGTTCATAAAGCCCCGTCAGCACTTTCGCGAGCGTGGTCTTGCCGCTGCCGTTCCCGCCGACGATGAACACGAGCTCGCCCGGCCTGAACGTCAGATCGACGGGACCGATGCGGAACATGCGCTCATCGCGCTCATGAAAATACGAGTGCGTAACGCCGCGCATCGTGAGCGTTTCGAAGCTCGCATCGTGCGTCGATGAAACCGGCGACGCCTGCACGCGCAGACTGCCGAACTCCGCCATCACCTTCTCGATGCGCGCGAGCGAGACACGCGCCGCGTTCAGCGTGGGAATGTTGTTGAGCAGACCATCGAGCGGCACGAGCATGAAGAGAAACACGACGACATAGCCCGCCGTCGAGCCTGCATCGGCGCGCACGCCGAGCGACGGCCAGAACGCCGCCGCGCCGAGAAAACCGTAGAACAGAAAGATGATCCAGCCCACGCCGACCGCATACGCGCTGAACGCACGCCGGCGATGATCGCGCACCTCACCGATCGCCGCGCCCAGTTGTCCGTCGACGAACTGTTGCGAGCGCGTGCGATGCAGCTTCAGTTCCTTCGCCCCCGCGAACAACGCGCCGAGATAGCCGAACAGTTTGTCCTGCGATTGCCCCGCGGCTTCGAGCGATGCGATCGCGCGTTTATCACCCAGGTGATAGCCGAGCGAGCCCGTGACGATGGCCGCGAGCGCGAGCAGGCACACCGGCCACGACAGCCACGCGAGATAGCCAAGGCAGCCGAACACGATCGACCCGTGCATGACGATGTTCGGCAACGCGAAGAAGAGCATCGACACGTTGGTGGCATCGTCGGTCAATACGGATTGCACGGGCGCCGCGCCGATGCGCTCGACATCGCGCAACTCCGCCGCCGCCACGCGTCGCGCGACGTGTTCGCGCAACTGCGCCATCGTGTCCTGCGAAAGCCTAGCGAACAGCACGCCCGATATCACGCGCGTGAAGAGCGCGATCACCGCGCATAACGCGAAACGCCAGGCGAGCGCGCCATCGGCGGAAGAGGGCGTCGACAGCGCGCGATTGAGCGTCGCGACGAGCATCACGCTCGCGATGCCGTTCATCACACAGGCGACGAGCGCGGTTGCGAACGCGCCGCGCGAGCGCCTGAGCAACGCAAGGATCAGGCGCGCCGCGGGCTTCTGCGTGGCGGAGGAATCTAAAGGCTCGTTGATGGCAGTCATTGGCAAGGCGTCGCTGAAGTCGGGAAAGCGGTGCTGAAGGCACCTCTACATAGAGACGTTTCAGCGCGGCGAATCTTTAGCGCCGGAAAAGCGGTAAATATTTTTTCGCGCGAATCGTCATCCCGAGTGAAGCCGCACTTTCAGCGGCCCACCGTTCATGCCGCAGCATTTTCCGATGCGGCCAGAACCGAAGGAATTCATGCCGATGACGAGTTTCCCGACCGCGCTGCATCTTCGTATCAAGAACCTTGCGCGCCTTCAACCCGATGCGCCCGCGCTCGCATTCAATGCCCATGACGACGCGCGTCTCTCACGCGGCGAACTCGACGCTCGCGCGTCACGGCTCGCGACGCGATTACGCGCGGCAGGCGTCGGCGCGGAAGTGCGCGTCGGCGTGTGCGTCGAGCGTTCGTGCGAACTGTTCGTCGCATTGCTCGCCGTGCTGAAGGCGGGCGGCGTGTTCGTGCCGCTCGATCCGCATCATCCCGCCGCGCGCCTCGACTGGATCGCGAAGGATGCGGGCCTCGCGCACGGCATCGTCGATGCCACCGCCGACGACGCGATGCGCGCACGCTTCGCGCAATGTTTCGATGTCCATCACGATCACGCCGATGCGCCCGCGCTCGATGACGACACGCCCGTGCATCCGCGCGCGGCCGCGTACATGATCTACACGTCGGGATCGACGGGCTTGCCCAAGGCCGTCGTCGTCGAGCATGGCCCGCTCGCCGCGCATTGCGACGCGCTCGCGACCGCGCTTTGCATCGGCGAGGGCGACAGCCTGCTGCATTTCGCGTCGGTCAATTTCGATGCTGCGCACGAATGCTGGCTTGCGCCGCTCGCAGTGGGCGCGCGCATCGTCATTACCGCGCCGCCGCCGTTCGCGCCTGAAGCGGCGCATGCGTTGATCGAGCGCGAAGGCGTGAACGTCGCGGCGTTTCCGCCGGCTTACCTGCGCGAATTCGCGGCGCTTGCCGAGCGCAAGGGCGTGCCCGCGACGTTGCGCGTGCTCGCGTTCGGCGGCGAGGCGCTGTCGCGCGAAGCGTTCGCACGCGTGCGGCGCGTGTTCGCGGCGCAGCGTCTCATCAACGGTTATGGGCCGACAGAAGCCGTCATTTCGCCGATGCTATGGCCCGTCGAGCCGCACGTCACGCCCGATCTGAGCGATGCCGATGCCTACGCGTCGCTGCCCATCGGACGCGTGATCGGTCCGCGTGTCGCGCGCATCGACGATGACGAGCTGCTGCTCGGCGGCGTCTGCATCGCGCGCGGTTATCACGGACGCGCGGCGCTGACGGCCGAACGTTTCGTGCCGGATGCTTTGGGCGATCCGGGCGCGCGCATCTATCGCACGGGCGATCTCGCGCGCGAACGGGCCGATGGTGCCTTTGACTATCTCGGACGCATCGACGATCAGGTGCAGATTCGCGGCGTGCGCGTCGAGCCTGCGGAAATCGCGGCGTGCTTGCGCGCGCATCCATCGATTCGCGATGCCGCCGTGCTCGCCGAATCGACGAATGGTCGCACGCAACTAACCGCCTGTCTCGTCGTCGCACATGAAGCTGCGAGCGATGCCGCGTTGAAGACGTATCTCGCGGAACAGTTGCCCGCAGCGTGGCAGCCGCATCGCTATGTGCGGCTCGCGCGCCTGCCTTATACGTTGAACGGCAAGCTCGATCGCGATGCGTTGAAGACTCAGGTTGCGTCAACGTCGGCCGTGCGTGGCGTGGAGCACATCAAACCCGCGACCGATACCGAACAACGTCTCGCGCAGACCTGGCAACGCATTCTCGACGATGCCGCGCCCATCGGCCGCGCGGATCGCTTCTTCGAGCGCGGCGGCGATTCGCTCGCGGCGATGCAGTTGCAGGCGGCGATTCGCATCGACTGGCGCGTGAACCTGCGTCTCGACGCGATCTTCGACGATCCATCGCTGGAAGCACTCGCCGCGCTGATCGACGCAAGCGAGGTAGAGACGAGCGATACGGTCATCGTGAGAAGCGCGGCATCGAAGAATGCGCTTTACATTGATCGCCCGTCATCGTTCGCGCAGCAACGCTTCTGGGTGCTGGCGCAAACGCGCGATGCGGGCTCGGCGTATCACATCGCGGGTCATTGGGATATCACCGGCAAGTTCGATGCAAACGCCTTGCAGCGCGCACTCGATCATGTGATCGAGCGTCACGAGGCATGGCGCACGACGCTCGTCGAGAACGACGACGGTATCGTCATGCAGCGCATTCACGCGTCGTTGCCGGTGACGATCGCGCGTGTAAACGCCGATGCAATCGATGATGCACAAGCGCTTGCGCAACGTCACGCGAGCGAAGCGTTCGATCTGTCGAATGGTCCGCTGTTGCGCGCGACGCTCGTAACCTTCGGCGATGAATCGCATCGCCTGATGTTGACCGCGCATCATGCAATCACCGATGGCTACAGTTCGCGCATCGTCTTCGAAGAACTCGCGCACGCGTATGGCGCTTACGTGCAAGGCGAAGCGCCATCGCTGTCCGCATTGCCGATTCAATACGCGGACTACGCGCAATGGCAGCGCGATCTGGTCGAAGGCGCGGAGGGCGAGCGTCAACTCGGCTTCTGGCGCAAGGCGCTCGATGCGGCGCCCGAGCCGCTCGCGCTGCCATATGACCGCGCGCGTCCCGCTGAACGCAATCATCGTGGCGGACGTGTGTCGTTGCGCTTGTCCGTCGAGGCATCGAATGCGTTGCGTGAACTCGCACGCGAGAGGCACGCGTCGCCGTTCGTCGTGCTGCTATCGGCGTTCGATGCATGGCTTCATCGGTTGACCGGCGCAAACGATTTCGTTGTCGCGACGCCGGTCGCGCATCGGCAGCGGCCCGAGACAGCATCGCTCATCGGGCTGTGCCTGAATACGCTGGCATTGCGCGTGCGCGTCGATTCCCATCAATCGTTTTCCCGTTTGCTCGACGATGTGCGCGCACATGCGCTCGATGCATTCGCGCATCAGGACGTGCCGTTCGATCGCGTGCTCGATGCAGTGAAGCCGCCCGTCGCGCGTGGCGACGAGTGGCTGCGCGTGAAATTCGCCCAGCAGTTCGATGCCGAATTGAAGGCGACGCTGCCGAACGCAACGGCAATCGCGACGCCCGGTCCCGATCTCGCGGCGCGCTTCGATTTCGCGCTCGATTTCACCGACGACGCGCGCGGCATCGAACTCGTCGCGGCTCATGCGCGCGATTGCATCGATGACGCCACCGCGCACGCATGGCTCGCGAGCTTCGCGACGCTCGTCGCCGATGCAGTGCGCGATCCTTCGCGTGCGATCGCATCGCTCGATTGCACGACGCAACGCGAATCGCAACGCGGCCGCGCGCTGACGTTCGCCGCCGACGATATCCTCGCGCTGATCGCACGGCATGCGGGCGCGACGCCGCATCGCATCGCGCTCGCCGATGCGCACACGCAAATCAGCTACGCCGAACTCGACGACGCATCGAACCGCGTCGCGCTCGCGTTGCGCCAGGAGGGCGCGCAGGCCGAGCGCGCGGTGGCCGTGTGCATCGAACGTTCGGTGCGCTTCGTCGTCGCGCTGATCGGTGCGATGAAGTCGGGTGCATACGCGGTGCCGCTCGATCCGTCGATGCCGCAGGCACGCCTCGATGCCGCGATCGAAGCGTGCGGCGCGCGCCTCGCGCTCGTCGCAACGAACGACGACAACGCGCCGCGCACACTCGGCAACGCGCACTTGCTCGATGTCGATACGTTCGCGCACGATGCATCGCTCGCGAATGCCGCCGTGCAGCGCGTGCAGCCCGCGCCGGAACAAACCGCCTACGTCATCTTCACTTCGGGTTCGACGGGCACGCCGAAGGGCGTCGCCGTGCCGCATCGCGCGCTTGCGGACTACGTGCAGGGCATGCTCGATGAACTTACATTCGCGTCGGGCGCATCGATGGCGATGGTCTCGACCGTCGCCGCCGATCTCGGTCACACGACGCTCTTCGGCGCGCTGTGCTCGGGGCGCACGCTGCATCTGCTGCACGCTCGATGCGCATTCGATCCGGACCGTTTCGCCGCCGAGATGCGCACGCGCGAAGTGGGCGTGTTGAAGATCGTGCCGAGTCATCTGCACGCGCTCCTGGAAGCTCAGCATCCCGCCGACGTATTGCCTTCGCATGCGCTCGTGACGGGCGGCGAGTCCTTGCCGTGGGCGCTCGTCGATCGTGTCAGCGCGTTGAAGCCATCGTGTCGCGTGATCAATCACTACGGTCCGACCGAAGCGACGGTCGGCGCAATCGCGTGCGAGGCATCCGCATTCGCCGACGATGAACGCAACGCGCAGGGCGCGCCGCTCGGCCATCCGTTGCCGAACGCGTGCGCTTATGTCTTCGACGCATCGGGCGCGTGCGTGCCGCCGGGCGGTATCGGCGAGTTGTATCTCGGCGGCCCGGGCGTAGCGCGCGGCTATCTCGGACGTGCTGCCGCCACCGCCGAGCGCTTCGTGCCGCATCCGTTCGCGCATGGTGAGCGGCTTTATCGCACGGGCGATCGTGCGCGTCTGCTCGCCGATGGACGTATCGCATTCCTCGGACGTCTTGATGATCAGGTCAAGATTCGCGGCTATCGCGTCGAACCGGGCGAGGTCAGCGCGACGTTGCGTGCGATTGCAGGCGTGGCTCAGGCCGAGACCTTGCCGGTCGATCGCGATGGCCGTCTGCAACTCGCATCGTTCGTGAGCGGCACGGCGCAAAGCGAAGCCACGCTGCGCGATGCGCTCGCCGCACGCTTGCCCGACTACATGGTGCCCGCGACGATCGTCGTGTTCGACGCGCTGCCCGTGACGGCCAATGGCAAGATCGATCGTGCCGCGCTGCGCGATATCGCGATGAAGCCAGTCGAAGCCGCCGCGACGAGCGACGCACCGCAAGGCGAAGTCGAGGAAGCGATCGCATCGGTGTGGAAGGACGTGTTGAAAGCGAAGCACATCGGCCGCGACGATAACTTCTTCGAGCTCGGCGGCGATTCGATTCTCGTGCTGCAAATCATCGCGCGTCTGCGCAAACGCGGCCTTCGCGCGACGCCGAAGCAGATCTTCGACAACGCGACGGTCGCCCAACTCGCACGCGTCGCGAAGGCGATCGAAACGGCCGAGGCGAAAGCGCCCGTCGCTGCAACGAAGCAAGCGGATGAAAACGCGACGCTCACACCCGCGCAATTGCGCTTCTTCGCGCTGGATATTGCGCAGCGCGGCCACTGGAATCAGTCGATCGAATTCGACGCACACGCATCGTTCGATCTCGATGCCTTCGCGCGCGCCTTCGATGCGCTGCAGACGCATCACGAGATTTTTCGGCAACGCTTCGAGCGCGACGCCGCGACCAATGCGTGGCGCATCGTGCAGGCTTCGAAGGCGTTCGACACGTTGCCGCTCGCCGCCGTCGCCGCACACGACGAAGCCGATGCGCTCGCGCAATTCGATGCGATCCAGCGCACGCTCGACATTTCACGCGGCCCGCTCGCGTGCGCGCTCGCCGCATCGCTGCCCGACGGACGCACGAAACTGTACCTCGCGATTCATCATCTGATCGTCGATGGCGTGTCGTGGCGCATCCTGCTCGATGATCTGTCGAATGCTTATCGCGCGGCCGAAACGCGCGGCATCGCGAGCCTCACGCGCACCGGCGCTACAGCGTCGCAATGGGGCGCGCGGCTTGCGAAGGCGGCACGCGATCTTCAATCGCCGTTCGCCGAAGAAGCGAAGTACTGGACGACGATGATCGCGACAGGCGATGACCTGCATCTCGATCACCCGCAAGCGAAGGCGACGAACGCCGATGCCGCCGTCATCGAACAGACACTCGATGTCACGCTCACGCGCGCCGTGCTCGCCGAAGCGAACGCCGCCTATCGCACGCAGACGGTCGAGTTGCTGATCGCCGCGCTCGCACATGCGATCGGCAAGACATGCCGTATCGAGCTGGAAGGACATGGCCGCGAAGCGCTCTTCGACGACATCGACGCAAGCCGCACGCTCGGCTGGCTGACGAGTCACTATCCGGTGTCGGTGCCGGTGCCGGTGGAAGCATCGCCGGTCGCCACGCTCGCCGCCGCGAAGGACACGTTGCGCGCCGTGCCGCACAAAGGCCTCGGCTTCGGCGTGCTGCGCCATTACGGCGACGACGCGACGCGCGCAT
This sequence comes from Caballeronia sp. EK, assembly GCF_014384845.1. Taxonomy (NCBI): domain Bacteria; kingdom Pseudomonadati; phylum Pseudomonadota; class Betaproteobacteria; order Burkholderiales; family Burkholderiaceae; genus Caballeronia; species Caballeronia sp. EK. The sequence goes on along the minus strand of NZ_JACSUE010000002.1, from coordinate 857,618 downwards.
CGCTCGAAGCATTGCCGCGCCCGCGCGTGACCTTCAACTATCTCGGCCAGTTCGAAGCACAGAACGCGCGCGACGCCGCGTTCACGCCGCGTTTCGGCGGCGCGGGCTGTGAGCGCGATCCTTCGGGCCCGCTCGGCAATGCACTCGCGATTCATGCTTACGTGGACGACAGCGACGAACGCACGCTCAAACTGCACTGGGGCTACGGTTCGACGCAACTGGAGCGCGCGACGATCGAAGCGCTCGCGCAACGGTTCGAAAGCGCGCTTGCCGAAATCGTGAGCGCGTGCGCGGAACGCATCGCGACCAAGGGCGCGGGCGCGACGCCGGGCGATTTCCCGCTTGCACGCGATGGCGGACTGACGCAAGCGGCGCTCGAACGTCTGCCGGTCGATCTGCGCGGCGTCACCGACATCTATCCGTTATCGCCGATGCAGCAGGGCATCCTGTTCCATTCGCTGTTCGCGCCGGAACAATCGACGTATGTGAACCAGCTCGCGGCGACGCTGATCGCGCCCGACGTCGAGCGTTTGCGCGCGGCGTTCGAAGCGGCCGTGCCGCGTCACGATATCCTGCGCACCGGCTTCACACCCGACGAAGCCGCGCCGATGCAGATCGTGCATCGTCAGGCGCGCATGCCGTTCGACGTGCTCGACTGGCGCGATCGAAGCGATGCGCTTGCATCGTTCGAAACGTGGCTCGCGGACGACCGCGCACGCGGCTTCGATCTCGCGGTGCCGCCTTTGATGCGCGTCACGCTGATTCGGCTTTCGGATGAAGAATGGCGCATCGTGTGGACGCGTCATCATCTGCTGCTCGATGGCTGGAGCACGGCGCGCATGTTCGCGGACGTGTTGCGCGATTACATCGAGCCGCCTCGCGCGCAGCCCTTCGCCGCGCATTCGATGAAGACGCGCTATCGCGACTTCATCGCATGGCTCGCTGAAGGCGACGCGCAGGCCGACGAGGCATTCTGGCTCGAACGTCTTGGACGTCTGGACGAACCGACGCGTATCGCGCAACGCGAGGCGAGCGATCGACCTTCGCTCGACGATCACCGTACGTGGCGCGCGACGCTCGGTGCCGCGACGACCGCACGCCTCATCGATACCGCGCGTCGTCTGCGTGTGACGCTCAACACACTCGTGCAAGGCGCGTGGGCGCTCGCGTTGCAGCGCATGACGCATCGGACGAGCGTCGCGTTCGGCGCGACGGTGGCGGGCCGCCCCGACACGCTCGCGGATATCGACGACGTGCTGGGCCTCTTCATCAACACGCTGCCGGTGATCACCGCGCCGTTGCCGCAGCGTGCCGCGTCCGCGTGGCTGCGCGAGTTGCAAGCCGACAACACCGCGGCCAACGAACATGCCCATACGCCGCTCGCGGAGATTCAACGCTGGGCGGGCCAGGGCGGCGGTGCGCTGTTCGACACGCTCGTCGTCTTCGAAAACTATCCCGTCGATGAAGCGTGGGCCGGCCGCGATGAACGCGCGCTCGCGATGCGCGATCTGCGCAATATCGAAGCGACGGACTTCGCCCTGACGCTCGTGGTGGAGGCGGGCGAGTCCATCGTCATCGATTACGGGTATGACGCGGCGCGTCTCGATGAATCGCGCGTGGCGGCGCTGCATCGCGCGATGTCCGTCTGTCTCGATGCATTCGCCGCGAACGCCGATGCGCCGCTGGGCGCGATCTCGCTTGCCGAAGACGCCGCGCGTTTCAATGCAACGGCCCGCGAATGGAACGATGTTGAACGCGCGCCGCTGCATCGGCAGTTCGAGCGCATGGTCAAGGCTGCGCCAGATGCCATCGCGCTTGAAATGAACGCCGGCGATGGCGCTTCGAAGCATATGACGTATGCCGTGTTGAACGAGCGCGCGGAGCGCGTCGCTGCCGCGCTCGTGAGCGTGGGCGTCGAGCCGGACACGGCGGTCGCGCTGTGCGTCGAGCGTTCGTTCGAAATGGTCGTCGCGCTATTCGGCGTGTTGAAGGCGGGCGCGGCGTATCTGCCGATCGATCCGGATTATCCGGCCGAACGCATCGCGTACTTGCTCGACGATGCGAAGCCCGCCGTCGTGCTGACGCAAACGCATTTGCGTGAACGCGTGGAAGCCGTCGCTGCGAACGCGCGCGTCTTCGATATCGCCGCGCTCATGCAGAACGATGCGACGCTCGCAACGCCCATCGAAGTCAGCGATGCGCAACTCGCGTATCTCATCTACACATCCGGCTCGACCGGCAAGCCCAAAGGCGCGGGCAACACGCACGGCGCGCTGGCGAATCGCATCGCGTGGATGCAGGACGCCTATCGCCTGACGCGCGACGACGTCGTGTTGCACAAGACGCCATTCGGCTTCGACGTGTCCGTGTGGGAATTCGTGTGGCCGCTCGCAACGGGCGCGAAGCTCGCCATTGCTGCGCCCGGCGATCATCGCGATCCGGCGCGGCTTGTCGCGGCCATCGAAGCGCATCGCGTGAGCACGCTGCACTTCGTGCCGTCGATGCTCGCGGCGTTCGTCGCGCATATCGACGAGTTCGGCGACGCGCATCGCTGCGCGAGCATCGAACGAATCGTCGCAAGCGGTGAAGCGCTCGCGCCGGAACTCGTCGCGCGCGTCGCCAGGCTGCTGCCGAACGCGCGGCTCTACAACCTCTATGGTCCGACCGAAGCCGCCATCGATGTATCGCACTGGACATGCGGTGCGCGCGATATCGAATCGGCTTCCGTGCCGATCGGTCATCCGATCGCGAATCTGCAACTGCATGTGCTCGATGCGGCGCTGCATCCGGTGCCTTCCGGCGGCATCGGCGAACTGTATCTCGGCGGCGCGGGTCTCGCGCGTGGCTATCTCGGGCGTGCATCGCTGAGCGCCGAACGCTTCGTGCCCGATCCGTTCATCGCCGGCGCGCGTCTTTATCGCACGGGCGATCTTGCGCGTCGTCGCGACGATGGTGCGCTCGACTATCTCGGCCGCATCGATACGCAGGTGAAGCTGCGCGGGCAGCGCATCGAGCCGGGCGAGATCGAAGCGCTGCTGCGCGCCGAGCCGAATGTGCGCGATGCCGTCGTGATCGTGCGCGACGAGCAGTTGATCGGCTATATCGCATGCGCCGCGCCCGATACGTTCGATGAATCCGCCGCGCTCGATTCATTGCGTTCGCAACTGCCCGCCTACATGGTGCCGTCGCATGTGATCGCGCTCGACGTGCTGCCGGTGACACCCAATGGCAAGTGCGACCGCAACGCGCTGCCCGTGCCGATGCGCACGCGAGGAAGCGTCGAAGCGCCGCATACGGCGACGGAACGCGAGCTCGCCGCGATCTGGCAGCGCGTGCTGCATCTCGAGGCCATCGGCCGCGATGACGACTTCTTCGCGCTCGGCGGCCATTCGCTGCTCGCGACACAGGCCAACGCGCAGGCCAACCTGCACTGGTCACTGACATTGCCGCTGCGCACGCTCTTCGATGAACGGACGCTTGCACGCTGCGCCGCCGCGATCGATGCCGCGATCAAGCAACGGGATGCCAAGGGCGGCGCACATGACGCGGCGAGCGCCATCGACGCGCTGCTCGGTGAACTGGAGACGCAATGAGAATCGCAAGAAAAAGAGGAAACGCATGACGCAGGCCAAACCCGATCTGCTCTCGCTCGCGACGCGCTTCGCGCAGTTGCCCGATGCGCAGCGCAAGGTGTTCGTCGCGCGGCTCGCCGACGCGGGCATCGACTTCCGCATGCTGCCGATTCCGCCTCGCGCAAGAAGCGAGGGCTGCGACGAGCCAATGAAAGGCATTGTCGCATCGTTTGCGCAGACGCGTCTGTGGCTGCACGCGCGCATGATCGACGAGCCCGCCGCGTATCACATCACCGAGCGCATGCAACTCGACGGCGCGCTGGATGCGAACGCGCTGCGCCTGTCGTGCGATGCGTTGATCGCGCGTCATGAAGCGCTGCGCACGACCTTCTCGGAAGGCGCGGACGGCGTGCTGCAAACTGTGCATGCACCGATGCGCTGTCCGTGGCAATCGGTGGATCTCACGCATGTTCCCGTCGCGGAGCGTGAGACGCGTGCCGCCGCGCTCGCACTCGCCGACGAATCGCGCGCCTTCGATCTCGCACATGCGCCGCTTGTGCGCGCGCATCTGATCAGGCTCGATGCAAACACGCACTGGCTTTCGCTGACGACGCATCACATCGTGTCGGATGGCTGGTCCGCCGATATCGCGCTGGCCGAGATCGCATCGTTCTATCGCGCGTATGCACGGGGCGAAGCGGTGTCCGTCGCGCCATTGCCGACTCAATACGCCGACTACGCGCTCTGGCAGCGTCGCTGGCTCGATGCGGGCGAGCGCGAACGGCAACTCGATTTCTGGCGCGCGCGGCTCGACCCATCGCGCGACGTGCTCATGTTGCCGGGCGCGGCGGCGCGTCCCGGCGAACGCAGCGCGCGCGGCGCGCGTCATGTGTTCACGCTCGATGCGGCGCTCGCCGCTCGTCTGCGCGCCTTTGCCAGCGAACGCCGCGCGACGCCTTTTGCCGTGCTGCTCGCCGCGCTCGATGCGCTCTTCGCGCGCGCGTCGGGCGAAGCGCATATCCAGATCGGCGTGCCCGCCGCGAATCGCGAGCGCGCGGAAACGGCGGGGCTGATCGGCTTCTTCGTCAACACGCTGACGCTCGCGGCGCGGGTCGATGTAACGCAGCCGTTTTCGACACTCGTCGATGCCGCGCAAGGCGCGCTCGTCGATGCGCAATCGCATCAGGACGTGCCGTTCGAGCAAGTGGTCGAAGCGCTCGGCGTCGTGCGCAGCGCGAGTCATCATCCGCTATTTCAGGTCATGGCGGCTTTTGGCGCCCGTCGTTCACTGCCTTTATTCGCCGATGTGCGGGCAACCGAATTGCCTTCCGGCACGCCGTTCGCGAAATTCGATCTGACCGCGAACTTCGAGGAACGCGCGGACGGCTCGCTCGATGCCGCGTTCATCTATGCGCTCGATCTCTTCGATGCCGATGCGATCGAGCGTCTCGCGCGCCGCTTTGTCGAACTGTTGCGCAACGCGCTCAATGCGCCGCACACGCTCGTCGGCGATCTGCAATGGCTGCCGCAAGACGAGCGCGCGCAACTTGCTGCGTGGAATCGCAATGCGTCTGAGCGCAAGCCCGAATTCATCGCGGTGCACGAACGCATCGCCCGTCATGCGCGGGCGATGCCCGATGCGCGCGGCGTCGCGGATATGGAAAGAGCCTTCACGCGCGCCGAAGTCGATGCGCGCGCGACGCGTATCGCGCAACGTCTCATCGACGCGGGCGTGCGTCCGGAGATGCGCGTGGGCGTCGCGCTGGGCCGTTCGGTCGATCTGCTCGTGGGGCTGATCGCGGCGCTGAAGTCGGGCGGCGCATTCGTGCCGCTCGATCCGAGCCATCCGCGCGAACGGCTCGCGCAGATTCTCGACGATGCGCGCATCGATCACATCGTCACCGAACGCGCGAGCCTCGATGCGCTGCCCGTGCCCGCGAACGCGCGCATCCTGCTGCTCGACGATGAAAGCCTCTACGCCGACGATCACACATCGCGCGTCGCGTTGCCCGAAGTCGCGGCGGAACAGGCGGCCTATGCGATCTATACATCGGGATCGACTGGCAAGCCGAAAGGCGTGATCGTCGATCACGGTTCGTTCGCGCGACATTGCGTGGCCATCGCCGAACGTTATGGCGCGACCGAGCGCGACACGTTCATGCTGTTCCAGTCGGTTAATTTTGACGGCGCGCACGAAGGCTGGTTCTCGCAGTACATCTCGGGCGCGGCGGTCGCGATCACCGCCGACACGCTCTGGCCGCCCGCGCTGACATGCAAGCTCATGCGCCAAGAAGGCGTGACGATGACCTATGTGCCGCCTGGCTGCGCGACGCAACTCGCGGAATGGGCGCTCGTGCACGGCGCGCCGCCCACGTTGAAGTCGATCACGGTCGGCGGCGAAGCGACGTCGCGCGAAGCCTTCGCGCTCATGCGCCGCGCCTTTCCGAACGCGCGCATCGTCAACGGCTACGGTCCGACCGAAACCGTCATCACGCCGATGCTGTGGACGTTCAATCCCGGCGACGATCCCGCGAAGCTCGCCGATTGCGCGTATCTGCCGATCGGCACGCTCGTCGGCGCGCGTACCGCGCATGTGCTCGATGAACGTTTGAATCCGCTGCCCGTCGGCGTGATCGGCGAGCTGTATCTCGGCGGCGAAGGCGTCGGCGTCGCGCGCGGTTATCTCGACCGTCCCGCGCTGACTGCCGAGCGCTTCGTGCCCGATCCGTATGGCGAGCCGGGCGCGCGTCTGTATCGCACGGGCGATCTCGTGCGACGCCGCGCCGATGGCGTGTTCGACTTCATCGGCCGCGTCGATCATCAGGTGAAGCTGCGCGGCTTGCGTATCGAGCTTGGTGAAATCGAGGCGCAGCTCGCCGCGCATGACGATGTGCGCGAAGCATGCGCCGTGGTGCGCGGCAAGGGCGCGCAAGCGGCGCTCGTCGCGTATGTCGAACTGAAGGCCGATGCGCGCGAACGTGCTGCGCTCGGCCGTGCCGCCGATGCCACCGAACTCGATGCGCATCTGCGCCGCACGTTGCCCGATTACATGGTGCCGGCGCATATCGTCGTGCTCGATGCATTGCCGCGCAACGCGAACAGCAAGGTCGATCGCGCGATGTTGCCGGAGCCGCCGAAAAAGGAGCGTCGCTACGAAGCGCCTTCAGCGGGCACCGAAGCCGCGCTCGCGAAAATCTGGCGCGAAGTGCTTAACGTCGAGCGCGTGGGACGTGCCGATCATTTCTTCGAACTCGGCGGGCATTCGCTCGCGGCTGTGCGCGTGGTCACGCGCATCGCGGAGATGCTCGGACGCGATGTGCCGGTGCGCGCATTGTTCGAAACGCCGGTGTTGTCGCAATACGCGAAACGCGTGCAGCAGGCGAGCGCATGCGAAGGCGCAGCGGATACGGTGCAAGACACCTTCGAGCCCGACGAGAACGGCATATGGCCGCTGTCCGCCGCGCAACTCGGCCTCTGGTTCCTGTGGCGCGCGCAGCCGCAAAGCGCCGCGTACAACATTCCGGTCGCGGTGCGCCTGCGCGGTCCGCTCGATGCCGACGCGTTGCGCGAAGCGCTCGCGCAAGCCGCCGCGCGTCATCCGGCGTTGCGCACGCAACTGGTCGAGCGTGAGGGCGCAGCGCCGGGTCAACGCATCGCGCCGATGTGGCGTTTCGAGTTGCCGGTGATCGATGTCGCGGGCCGCATCGATGAAGCGAAGCGCGTCACCGATGAAGACGCGCTCACGCCCTTCGATCTCGCGCACGCGAAGCGTCTATGGCGCGCGCGTCTGCTGCGGCTGGCCGACGACGATCACGTGCTGTCGCTCGTCGTGCATCACATCGTGTCGGATGGCACGTCGATCGATCTTTGGCTCGACGATATCCGCGCGACGTACGTAGCGTTGCAGAAGGGCGCGTCGGTGGCGGAACGTGTATCGAATGCGCTGGTGCTGCCTTCGTCCGCGACGGGCGCGCGGCTCGCGTTCTGGCGCGACGCGCTGAAGGCGCTGCCCGCGATCGCACTGCCCGCGCCGGCATCGGGTCGCGTGGACGACCCGCAATGGCTCGCAAGCCGCATCGCGTTCGATCTCGACGATGCGCTCGTCGAACGTGGCCGCGCGCTCGCAATGGAATGCCACGCCACGCTGCCGATGCTGTTGCATGCGGCGCTCAACGCGGCATTGCATCATCTGACGGGCGCGCTCGATCAGCCGATCGGCGTGCTTGCATCGACACGCGAATCGACGGGCGATGCCGCACGCGATGCGCTCGGGCTCTTCATCAACGCGGTCGTCGTGCGTACGCGCATGTCGAGGGCCGATACGCCCGCGAGCTTGCTCGCCACCGTGCGAGACGCGGCGCTCGCCGCCTATGCACACGCCGATGCGCCGTTCGCCGATGTCGTGTCCTCGCTGAACGCAGAGCGCCCCGGCGCGGCCAATCCGCTCTTCCAGGTGATGTTCAATTACCTTCGCCCGGCCGCGATGGCCTCGCGCGATTGGGCGGGCCTCGCGATCGAAGGCTTCGATGACGTGCGTCATCGCGTGGTGTTCGATCTGGAACTGGACGTGACCGAACATCCCGATGGCCGCGTGAGTTGCGCGTTTTCCTATGCGAACGAACGCGTCGATGCTGCGTTCGTCGAGATGCTTGCGCAGCGTTATCTCGCGACTGTCGAACAGTTCGCGCACGCGCCGCAGGAAGTCTTCGACGCGTGTGAAGCCACGCTCGAAAGCGTGGCGCGTATCACGCCGCAGCCATCGAACGAAGAGAGCAAAGAGAACGATGAGACCGGCGAAGCGCAAACGCTCGCGACCATCTGGAGCGAACTCTTCGATGGCAAAACCCTCACGCCGCACGACGATCTCTTCGCAGCAGGCGCGACATCGTTCGCCGTCGTGCGCTTCGTCGAAGCGGCACGCAAGGCCGGTTTCGATATCGCCATTCGCGACGTATTCGCCACACCGCATTTCACGGGCCTCGCCTCGACGCTCGCACGCCGCTTCTCGCTGGCATCGACCAATGACATCTGAGAGACACAGGGAAATGAAGAAAGAAAACGTATTCGATCTGATCGGCGTCGGCTTTGGGCCGTCGAATCTGTCGCTCGCCGTGCGCCTGGCCGAAGAGCGCGGCACGTCGGACATGAAGCAGTGCTACATCGAGCGGCAGCCCGAGTTCGGCTGGCATCGCGACATGCTGCTCGACGATTGCCGCATGCAGATTTCGTTTCTGAAGGATCTCGTCACGCAGCGCGATCCGACGAGCCGCTTCACGTTCATCAACTATCTGTTCGAGCGCAGACGTTTGAACGAATTCGTGAATCTGAAGAACTTCTATCCGACGCGCGTCGAGTTTCACGATTATCTGAGCTGGGTCGCTCAAGCCTTCGACGATCGCGTTCATTACGGACAGAGCGTCACGGCCATCGAACCGGTGTTCGAAGCGAACGGCGACGTGAGCGCGCTGCGCGTGGTTTCGCAGGACGAAGACGGCCGCGAATGGCGTCGCGTGACGAAGGCGTTGTCGGTCGGCGTAGGCGGCACGGCGCGCGTGCCGGAACCGTTCGCATCGCTCGGGCCGCATAACGTGATTCATTCGTCGGCGTATCTGAGTTCGATCGAGCGCGTCGCGGGAGATGGACGCGATGGCAAGAAGCGCATCGCGGTGATCGGCGCGGGACAGAGCGCGGCGGAAGTATTTTCGGATCTCACGCGCCGCTTCCCGCATATCGATGCGACGCTCGTGATTCGCGCGAGCGCACTCAAGCCCGCGGACGACACGCCCTTCGTCAACGAGATCTTCAGCCCCGAATTCACCGATGTCGTCTTCGCGCAATCGGAAGACGGACGACGCTCGCTGATCGAGCGCTTTCGCGACACGAACTACGCGGTCGTCGATCGTCCGCTGATCGAGCAGATCTACGAAATGCTCTATCTGCAGAAGGTTTCGGATGAAACGCGGCATCGGCTGCTCGCGAATACGGCGATCGAAAACACCGCGCGCCGTGCGAACGGCGAGATCGAACTGACGATGCGCGATGTGCTGACCGGCCACGCGCGCGCGGAGCGGTTCGACGCGCTCGTGCTCGCGACGGGCTATCGGCGCGACACGCATCTCGCACTGCTCGACGACCTCGCGCCGCATCTGGACGACGCGCTCGCGCAACGCAATGTCGGCCGTGATTATCGGCTCGTCACGCCTTCGAAGTTCAAGGCGCGCATCTATCTGCAAGGCTGCTGTGAAGACAGCCACGGTCTCTCCGACACGCTGCTTTCGGTGCTTGCGGTGCGCTCGGACGAGATCGCCGCATCGCTTGCCGGCGCGGGACAGGAACACGCCGCGGAACCAGCGGCGGATACGAGGAAAACCGGGGTGAGCGGCGGCCGCGTGGCCGTGGCTCTTTGACAAAGTAGCGGCGCACAGGAAGCCGCATTGCGATGGAGAGTAGAAGAATGACGTGGGGAAGAGGGACGCGCCGTGCGATTGCCATAGCGGCGAGCATGGCATTCAGCCTGGCGGCGGCCGATCATGCGCTGGCACAGGAACAGGCACAGGCAGCGCAGCAGGATGCGCCGCAGACGAGCACATTGCCAGCGGTTCGCGTGAACGCGGCGGCGGACAAGAACGATACCGTCGGGCTCGTCGCACGCAAGAGCCGCACGGGCACGAAGACCGATACGCCGATCGATGAGATTCCGCAGACGATCAACGTGGTCACGTCGACGCAGATCGAGGAAACGGGCGCGACCACCATCAACGAAGCGCTGCGCTATGTGCCGGGCTTTTCGTCGTATGGCTCGGACGTTCGCTCGGACTGGTATTCGGCGTTGCGCGGCTTCACGCCGACGGTCTTCGTCGATGGACTGCAGGTGCCGAATACGCTGAATCTGTCGAGCTGGCGTGTCGATCCGTACATGATCGACAGCATCACGATCCTGCGCGGACCGACATCGGTTCTATACGGTCAGGGCGATCCCGGCGCGATCGTCGATGTGCAGAGCAAGCTCGCCGATGGCGGGCGTTATCGCGAGGCGGGCGTGCAGATCGGCAACTATGCGCGCAAGCAGGTGATGTTCGATATCGGCGACAAGATCGACAAGGACGGCACCTTGTCGTATCGCGTGCTCGCGGTCGGGCGCGACGGCAATTCGATGACCGGTCCGCATGCGGAGCAGCGCTTCGCTGTTTCGCCATCGGTGCGCTGGCAGCCGAACGCGAACACGTCGCTGACGATCGCGGCGAGTTATCTGCAGGACTGGGGCGATGCATCGAATAACTTCCTGCCCGCGCAAGGCACGGTGCTGCCCAATCCGAACGGCAAGATTTCGGAGAACCTTTATACGGGCGATCCGACCTACTCGTACTATCGCAAGAAGGAATGGTCGGTCGGCTATCAGTTCGAGCACAAGTTCAACGACATCTGGACGTTCCGCCAGAACACGCGCTGGATGCATCTCTCGCTCGACAACGGCGCGGTGTGGGGCGGCGGTCTCGATCCGAGCGATCCGAGCGAGCAGACACTCGCGCGTTATGCGGGTCTATTCCAGCCGAACTACAGCCGCTTCGATATCGATAACAACGCGCAGGCGCGCTTCGGCACGGGGCCGCTCGAACATACGGTGCTGCTCGGCTTCGAGTACAACCGGCAGAATTCGACCGATAGCGAATGGCTCGCGCAGGCTCCGAGCCTGAACATGTACAACCCGGTCTATACGCCGGTATCGACCGCGATCTTCAGCGGCCCGGATTCCTTCGGCCAGACGAACACGCGCACGACGCTCGATAACTTCGGCCTCTATGCGCAGGATCAGGTGAAGTGGAATCGCTGGATGCTGACCGTGGGCGCCCGCGAGGACTGGAGCAACACGAAGCAGGATGACATCGTCGGCGGCACGCAACTGAAGCAGGACGACAGCGCATTCACGGGACGCGTCGGCCTGACGTATCTCGGCGATTACGGCCTTTCGCCGTACATCAGCTATTCGACTTCGTTCAATCCGATCATCGGCGTGAAGATGGCCGATGGCGGCCTGCCTGCGCCGACGAAGGGACGTCAGATCGAAGCGGGTCTGCGCTGGCAGCCGCCGGGCAAGAACCTGATGCTCGGCGCGGCCGTGTATCAGATCAACCAGACGAACGTCCTCACGCCCGATCCGACCGATCCCACCGGTACGTTTTCCGTGCAGACGGGCGAGGTGCGTTCGCGCGGCATCGAGCTTTCCGCAGTGGGCAACGTGACGCGCAATCTGTCCGTTATCGCGGCATACGTCTATCAGGATGTGAAGAACATCCGCGCGAACGACGTGACGCTCGACAAGTGGCCGGTGTCGATTCCGCTGCCGCGCCAGATGGCGTCGCTGTGGGCGGACTGGACGTGGCATTCGGGACCGCTCGACGGCCTTGGCTTCGGCGCGGGCATCCGCTATCAAAGCGGCCTTGCGGGCGCGGCGGACAACTCGCTCTATATCCCGAGCTATACGGTCTACGACGCGGCCGTTCATTACGACACGCAGCATTGGCGTTTCGCGGTGAACGCGTCGAACATTTTCAATCGCACGTTCGTGAGCGGATGCCAGTCTGATTCGGCCTGCTTCTATGGCAATCCGCGCACGGTGATTGCGAGCGCCCGTTATAACTGGTGATGATCGTCGGCGGCGCGCTTGGCTCATGATTCGCGCCGCCATTCTTTCGAGCAGGATTCAATGACGAAGATAAAGCTGGTCTACATCATGTCCTTGCGCAACGCCGCGGCGGATCGCGCGGGACAGCATATCGAGTACAAGGGCGGCACGCGTTATATGAAGTCGCCGCTGGAATACCTTGTCGAGCAACTCAATGTTTCGCCGCTGGGCGATCTCTATTCGCTCGAAGGCGTGATCTATGACGACGACGAAGACTCGCTGCGAGATCGCGAAAAGCTCGCAGGATATGGTTTTCGTCACGCGCCGGGCGGACAGTGGATTCATCCGCCGGAGCTTGCGGTGCAGGGCGTGCGGGTGACGAGTCTGCTGCATGCGATTCCTTCTTGTTATCGACGTTTGGCCGTGGATGCGGTTGGCGAACGCGCGGTGCAGAAGAGCGTGTTCGAGAAGCGTCTGCTCGACAAGCTTCGTGCGCTCGATGCGGATTTCGTCGTGCTCGATGGATTGCTCGTGATTCTCGATGAGCTCGTTCGGCCGGGGGCGGAGTTTTGTCGGCGTATCGCGAATATTCATCCGGGTGTCACGCGGTTGGGTTCGCCGTTCGAGCGGCGCGGGGCTTACGCGACGCTCGATGCGCTCTATGGCGCGCGGGGTCAGCGTGTGGTGGACTGGAGCACGATGCGCGTGCAGTCCGCTCCGGTGATCGATCGGACGGGGGCTTCGTTTCATTATGTCGATAACGGGATCGATTCGGGTGAAGTGATTTTTGATGTGCTCGGCACGAGTATCGATCCCGTCGACACTATTCTCGAACTGCGCTGGAATAACTTTCAGCGGAGTTTGTTTCCTGCGCTTGAAGGAGGGCTTTTGGCTATGGCCGAAACGCTTGCCGGGGATGTTGTTTAGGGGGTTTTTTGTTTTCGCCGGATCCCGGATTCGCGGTGGTCTATTAGCACTGCCCCTCCCCGGGGCGGGGGTCACTTTCTTTGCTGCTGCAAAGAAAGTAACCAAAGAAAGCAGCTCGTTTAGGCCCGCGGTCACACGCAGTTTGGCCATGCTTGCCAGCCGGAAGTGGCACTCGCCTAAGTGTCGCCGTCAAAGGCCCAATCGGGCTTGGCTCGCGCACGGTCTGACGAGCTAGAAGTTTTAGCGCGCTGGTTCAGCGCCAAATAGCTTCGGCACAGCGCTACGCGCTGCCGTGGGGTTTGCAAGGGAAACCATCTATAGGAGAGGCATCAGCAAAGAAGCACGCGCAGACCCGATTGACCCATCGGCCGCGAAGCGGGCCGGAGCTATTTGGTGCTGAACCAGTGACGCGAGCGGCGCGAGGTGTCAGACCGTGCGCGGTCCAAGCCCCGCGAGACCTACGAGGGCACTCGCTACGGCCGGGCCATTAGGCCAATCGTCTGTGCCGCGGCCGGTGTGAAGTGCTTAGGCTGGGGATAGCTGTTTCTTTGGTTACTTTCTTTGCAGCAGCAAAGAAAGTGACCCCCGCCCCGGGGAGGGGCAGAGCAAATAGACCGACACGAAAACAGGATTTAACGAGAGCCCAAGCGAACCCAAACCCAACCCCAAACCTATCCGAGACTCACCGATGAACATACGTTTCGATCCAGACCTAGCGGCTACCGCAAAGCAACCAGCGAACCGCACGTTAACAACATGGAACGCAGACGCGTTGCTAGAAGCGCTTTGCGATATCTACTGCAACGAACCTGAGCGCCGCACGGCGACGCTTGCACTACCTTATCCGAGCACCGACGCACAAAGAGCCGAAGCCTTCATAGCACAAGCGAAAAACCAAAACCTGATCGACAACGCAGAACACGTCGAAGACCAACTGCGGCTGACGACATCACGCCAGACGTTCTGGCAAATCGCCAAACCGTGGCTCAAGGCCCCCGCATCGAGCGAAACCTTGCTCAGCTACGCGCAAACCGGCGATGTCACCCATCCGGTGAGACCAAACAACACCGAAGGCACGATCTACGAACGTCGCTTCCCACAGATCGACATGACCTTCAGCCTGCGCACCGCCGACCCCGAAGCGGATTCGCAAGTCTTCAGCGACTGGATGAATCTCGACCGCGTCGCGCACTTCTGGGACCAGCGCGGCACACGCGCCGAGCACGCGGCTTACCTGAAGGAACGTCGCGAAGATCCGCACATGCATCCGATGATCGGCTATTTCGACGACCATCCCTTCGGTTACTTCGAGTTCTACTGGGCGAAAGAAGATCGCCTGGGCCCGTTCTACGATGCGGGCGACTTCGATCGCGGCCTGCATCTGCTCATCGGCGATGCGCAGTTCCAGAGCGCAGGCAAGCTCAAGGCGTGGTGGAGCGGCGTGCTGCACTACATGTTCATCGACGATCCGCGCACGGAGCGGCTCGTCGGCGAACCGCGCGTCGATCATGTGCGGCATATCGCGTACATGCACCGCATGGGCTTTCATACGCTGAAGGAATTCGACTTCCCGCACAAGCGCGCCGCGCTCACCGTGATCGACCGCGAAAAGTTCTTCAACGATTTTCGCTTTTGAAACGGGTTCGTCGAATGAGGGCCGGAGCGCAAACGCAGTAACGGCGGCGGATTTGCGGCGTTGCAACATACCCTTAAGGGAAAACCCTTAAATCTGTTACAATGTCACAAAGTTTGAGGACCTTTACCATGCGCCGCCGTTACGAAGTCATCGAAAAAGTCGCTTTTGCCCTGCTCACGCTGTCCGCTGTCATGGACGCAAGCTACATCACCTGGGAAAGCCACCCCAACTTCCGCGAAAACGTCACGGAAATCGTGAAAATGAGCGCGGATCTGTCGCTGGCCAATCCGGGCGTCGGCGAGCCGACTCCGCTGGTTCCGATGGCCTTCAATTAAGCGTTGCCGCACCCTCTGCTTCAGGTCACATACAGGTTATTCGGCGCACCGCCGCCCGGCGCGCGCTGACTGCTTTATGCTGGCGGCTTCCCGTGCCGTCGCCGCCCAGCATGTCTTCCGCTCTCCATTCGAACGCCGCCTTCGGCGACCAGCTCCGCAGTTTCGCCCGCGCGATCGGGCAAATCGTGCTTCAGCGCAATGCCGCGACCGGTGCGCTCCTGTTTCTCGCGGTCCTGTGCGCGAGCCCGCGCCTCGCGTGCGGCCTGCTGATCGGCACGCTGACGGGCAATGTCATCAGCGTAATCATCGAGGATGACGACGCGCCCGCGTTTCGCGACGCTCTCTACGGCTTCAATGGCGCGCTCGCCGCGCTCGCCGCGTTCGCGTTCATCGGCGATGCGTCGCAGGCCACGGCCGTCGCCATCGTCGCGGCGATGTTCGCGACCTTTCTCGCCAGCAAGCTCACGCACGTCCTCGCTCGCTACCGGGTGCCGACCTTTTCGAGCCCGGCCATCCTCGTCACGTGGTGCTGGTTGCCGCTCTTCGCCGATCGCGGCGATACGGGCGCGATCCCGCAAGTCGCCGCCGGCGTCATTCCGTTGCTTCAGGCCGCGTTCGCCGGGCTCGCGCCGATCACGTTCGCGACCGGCGCGCTCGCGGGCGCGTTGATCGCAGCGGGATTGTTCGCGTCGCGGCCATCGCAGGCGGGCTGGGCGCTCGCGGGCAGCGCGCTCGGCGCGACGCTGCACGGCCTCGGCGGCGCGAGCGATGCCGTCGTGCTCTCGGGCGCGTGCGGCTTCAACGCGGCGCTTGCGGCGCTCGCGGCCGCGCCGCTCGGCAAGCGCTATGCGATCATCGCGGTCGTCGCGGCGGTGCTGATCGAGCGCGTGATCGATTGCATCGGCATCGCTGCATTGACCGCGCCGTTCGTGCTGGCGTCGTGGGCGGTCATCGCCCTGCAGCGGCGCTTGACCGGACCATCGATACAAGGAGATTCGCATGTCGTTCACCCACACGCCTGAGCGCAGGATCGCGGAAAGCGGGCCGCGCTCGGCAGCCGAAGCGGCGACGCGCGTCGAACTCGCCGCGGCGTACCGGCTCGTCGCGCTCAACGGCTGGGACGATGTCGTCTATACGCATATTTCCGCGAGCGTGCCGGGCGAGCCGGGGCGCTTTCTGATCAATCCGTTCGGGCTTTCATTCGATGAAGTCACGGCGTCGAATCTCGTGAAAATCGATATCGACGGCAACGTGATCGGCGAGAGCGCGCATCCGGTGAACGCGACGGGCTTCGCGCTGCACGGCGCCGTGCACGCCGCGCGGGAAGACGCCGCGTGCGTGATGCATCTGCACGTGCGCGAGGCGATTGCCGTCTCGGCGCAACCGCATGGCCTGCTGCCCGCGTCGCAACACGCGATGCGCTTTCACGGCCATCTCGCGTATCACGACTACGAAGGCCTCGCGTTTTCGCCGGCGGAAGGCGAACGCCTCGTCGCGAGTCTCGGCGCGCATCGCGCGATGCTGCTGCGCAATCACGGGCCGCTCACACTCGGGCGCACCATCGCCGAGGCTTATGTGCTGATGGATATGCTCGTCAAGGCATGCGATATTCAACTGCGCGCGCTCGCGGGCGTGAGCAAGATGATCGTGCCGACGCCGGACGTGGTCACGCGCACCGCGGCGCAATTGCACGACGACGACGCCGTCGAAGGCGCGCTCGAATGGCCCGCGCTATTGCGCAAGCTCGACCGCATCGACGCGTCGTATCGCGACTGAATACCGGTTCAACTCAAACAGGAGATCAACGGCATGCCGACATTCAACATTCAACTCTTCGAAGGCCGCACGACGGAAGAGAAGCGCAAGTTCGTCGAGGCGATCACGCGCACGACGTGCGAGACGCTCGGCTGCGAGCCGGGCTCGGTGGACATCATTCTGACGGACGTGAAGCGCGAGAACTGGGCGACCGCGGGCAAGCTCTGGTCGGAGCAGTAAGTTGTCGATGCGCACATACGGCGCGATGCCGTATGTGCGCGATTCATCGCTTTACGCCGATGCCTTCACGGCGAGACGGAACTTGTGCAGCAACGGTTCCGTATAACCGCTCGGTTGCGTGCGTCCTTCGAATACGAGCGCGCACGCGGCCTTGAATGCGAACGAGCTGTCGAACGAGGGCGCCATCGGGCGATAGTACGGGTCGGCTTCGTTCTGCTTGTCGACGACGGCGGCCATGCGTTCGAGCGTCTGGCGAACCTGCTCTTCCGTGACGATGCCGTGACGCAGCCAGTTCGCAATGTGCTGGCTGGAAATGCGCAAGGTCGCGCGGTCTTCCATCAGGCCGACATCGTGAATGTCCGGCACCTTCGAGCAACCGACGCCCGAATCGACCCAGCGCACGACATAACCGAGAATGCCCTGCGCGTTGTTCTCGATTTCGTTCTTGATGTCCTGTTCCGACCACGTGGGCTTGTCGACGACGGGAATCGTCAGCAGGCCATCGAGCAGTTCGTTCTTCTGGCCGTCGTAGTCGATGCTTTCGAGTTCCTGCTGAACCTGCTGCACATCGACCATGTGATAGTGCAGCGCATGCAGCGTGGCTGCCGTGGGCGAGGGCACCCATGCGGTGTTCGCGCCGGCCTTCGGATGCGCGATCTTCTGTTCGAGCATCGCGTGCATGAGATCAGGCATCGCCCACATGCCCTTGCCGATCTGCGCGCGCCCGCGCAAGCCGGTGTTCAGGCCGACGAGCACGTTGTTGCGCTCATACGAGCTGATCCATTTCGACGACTTCATGTCGCCCTTGCGCATCATCGGGCCGGCTTCCATCGACGAATGCATCTCGTCGCCGGTCCGGTCCAGGAAGCCCGTGTTGATGAACGCGACGCGCGCGCCCGCCGCAGCGATACACGCCTTGAGGTTGACGCTCGTGCGGCGCTCCTCGTCCATGATGCCCATCTTGATGGTGTGACGCGGCAGGCCGAGCAGGTCTTCGACACGCGAGAAGAGTTCGTCGGCGAACGCCACTTCGGCGGGACCGTGCATCTTCGGCTTCACGATATAGATGGAACCCGTGCGCGAGTTCATCTTGTTCTTCAGATCGTGCAACGCGCCGAGCGTGGTCATCACGGCATCGAGGATGCCTTCGGGAATCTCGTGGCCGTCGCGGTCGAGCACGGCGGGGTTCGTCATCAGATGGCCGACGTTGCGCACGAACAAGAGCGAACGTCCGTGCAGCTTGAGCGTCGAGCCGTTCGGCGCGGTGTATTCGCGATCCGGATTCATGCTGCGCGTGAAGGACTTGCCGTTCTTCGTCACCTGCTCGGCGAGATGGCCCTGCATCAGCCCGAGCCAGTTGCGATAGAGCTGCGTCTTGTCGGCGGCATCGACGGCGGCGACCGAATCCTCGCAGTCGATGATCGTGCTCACCGCCGCTTCGATGAGCACGTCCTTCACATGCGCGGCATCCGTCTTGCCGATGGAATTGCTCGCGTCGATCTGGATCTCGAAGTGCAGGTCGTTGTGCTTGAGCAGGATCGCGACGGGTTCTTTCGCGTCGCCCTGATAGCCCGCGAATTGCTCGGCGTTGGCGAGGCCGATCTTGGCGCCGTCCTTCAGCGTGACGACGAGCTTGCCCTGTTCGACGCTGTACTTCGTCGCGTCGGCGTGCGAGCCGTGCGCGAGGGGCGCGTTGTCGTCGAGGAACGCGCGCGCATAGGCGATCACCTTCGCGCCGCGCTTCGGATTGAACTGCGCGGTGCGCTCGGCGCCGTCGCTTTCATCGATTGCATCGGTGCCGTAGAGCGCGTCGTAGAGGCTGCCCCAGCGCGCGTTGGCGGCGTTGAGCGCATAGCGCAGGTTCGAGAGCGGCACGACGAGCTGCGGGCCGGCCTGCTCGGCGATTTCGCGATCGACATTGGCGGTGCTCGCCTGCACATGCGCGGGCGCGGGCACGATATAGCCGATTTCTTCGAGAAACTTGCGATAGGCGCGCGGATCGCGCACCGGGCCGGGGTTGCTGCGATGCCAGTTGTCGAGCTCGGTCTGAAGACGGTCGCGCTCGGCGAGCAACGCGCGGTTTTTCGGCGCGAGATCGTGGACGATGGCATCGAATCCCTTCCAGAAGGACGCGCTATCGACGCCCGTGCCGGGGATGGCTTCTTCATCGACGAACTTCGCGAGATTCGCGTCGACCTGAAGGCCGTGTTGTTTGATCATGTCGGTCATGGGCACTCCGGCTGAGTTTGCTGCTGCACAGGGGTTTGGGGATGGGCAGGTAGCTATGGTAGCGCGTCTTGGGGGAGGATCGAAGCGTGGAGGTGTTGCAAGCGGTGTGCCCGTGTGCGCGCGGGACCGGAGCGGCGCCCTGATGCAATCGTCCTGTAGGACGCTAACTGGCGCTCTTCAGTTCGACGGCGAGCGACTCGAACTGTTTGCCAAGCGCGGGCAGGTCTTCACGGACCGTCACCCAGACGACGCCGAAATCGATCTTATGGTAGCCGTGCGTCAAGGCGTTTCGCATTTCGTACGCGGACTGGAACGGGACTTCGGGATGCTGGGTGACGAAGGCAGGAAAGTATCGGCGGATATTTCGACACCCTTCGCCGATGACTTCGATATTGCGGACCACGGCGTCTTGCACCAGTTCGTCAGCGCTGAAGGCTGCTTCGTTCAACCCGTCGGTATAGCGGGCGATTCGTCCGATCGCCGTATAACGTGATCGACGTATTCGCTTAACGTAAGCGCGTCCCGGCTCATACCGGAATGGCGCCTGCGATGATTGCATCGCGAGTCCGGTCAGGCAGCGAGCGGGGAGTCAACACATCCACTTTCACGCCAAGCAATTCGCGCAACTCATGGCGAATCGCACCGATATCGAGCAGTGATGTTTTCGGGGTAGGGTCGATCAGGAGATCGAGGTCGCTTTCCTCCGTATCTTCACCGCGTGCGACCGAACCGAAAATGCGTGCGTTCTTCGCGCGATGCGCTTCGATAATGCGACGGATCTCGTCACGGTGAGCTTCTAGTGCGATCGAGGGCTTCATGGCTGTCTGGAAGGTTGATCTGTTGCCCGACTCGACGGTTGTCCGGTGTCTGTTTCCTTGACGTAGCACCGCGCAGGCAGTCTAGCATAGCGATTTTGCCGTAGCGCCTCCTGGGAAAGGGCGTTGCCGGCTGACTCGAATTCGCTCATATGAAGGGCCACGCGCCACTCAATGAAGCGAAGACGCGTCGGCGCCGCAGCAGTGTTTGTACTTGCGTCCGCTGCCGCACGGGCACGGCTCATTCCGGCCGATTTTCTCCACTTTCAGCCGCGCCGTTTGCGGCACGCCTGCATTCGCTCTTGCCCGTCGATACGGTTCGAAATAGCGGTAGATGTGGCTCAGGCCCGCGATCATCATTGTTATCACGTCTTCCCGATTTTCGAGTCCCTTCGGGTCGGTGCGTGCCTTGGGGTCTGGATCATGCTCGTGGCACAGCATCAAGATAGGCACCAACGATCCAGCGTGGTCGTCGTCATCGAACAACTCGTGCCAGCTTCCGTGCCGCATCTCCACACCGCTCATGAAGCCAACGGCCCACTCATTGGCCAAGGCAGTGCCGTCTTCGTCCACTGACAGCACCGGAAAATAAAGCGCCTCTTCATCGTACAGCGTTCGCTCGAGTTCATCTGCGATCGTGTTCCAGTGACGGATCATCAGACCGAGGATCTGCTCGCCTTCCTTGGTTGTCGTGAAGGGGACGCTATTTCCCAGTACTGCGGAGAGCCATTCGTTGGGCATGATCAATTCAGGGCCGCAAATGAGCGCGGCGAAGAAGCCGTCCATCATTTCGACGGTCATCGCTTCATCGCCGAGGGAGTCGAGGAAGTCTTCCAGGCGCTCGAATTCGCGCTCGGTTAGCGCTTTGTAAGTGCGGTCTTTCATGCGTTTGCCCAGTGGATGCGCGATTCGAAATCCGATTCGCCACGGACCTCATTATACAAACCGGTCGCGCCGAATCAGCCCGGCTTCCGCATCGTCGAATGCTACGGAAGCCGGGACGCGCCGCAAACGCGCTTACAACAAATCCTCGATCATCACCGGCAGCTTCCTCACGCGCACGCCCGTCGCGTGATACACCGCACCGGTAATCGCCGCCGCGATCCCCGCCAGCCCGATTTCCGCGATCCCGCGCGCGCCGAGCTCGTTGAAGATCGTGTCGGGATAGTCGAGGAACGTGACGTCCATCTTCGGCGTATCGGCGTTGGTCGCGACGACGTAATCCGCGAGGCTGCTGTTGACCGGCGCGCCGCTTCGTTCGTCGTAGACGGTGTGTTCGAAGAGCGCCATGCCGACACCCATCACGACCGCGCCTTCGATCTGATTGCGTCCCGCACGCGGATTGAGGATCTTGCCCGCATCGATCACGGTCACGACGCGGCTCACCCGCAAGCGCGCCGTCGACGGTTCCCACGTCACTTCGGCGAAGTGCGCGCCGTACGAGTGGATCGACCACTTCTTCTTCAGCGGATCGTCGAAGCCGCCTTTCGCGCTGCCGCTACCCGACGCCGCATGCAGCTTCGCGGCTTCGAGAATGCGCCCGAACGGCACGCCGCTTTCGGGCCGCTCGTTCTTGCGATGCACATGCCCGCCGCTCATCGCGAGTTCTTCCGCCTTGGCGCCCGCGAACGGCATTCCCTCCGCCTTCACCGCACGCGCGAGCAGCGTCTTGATGGCCGCGCGAACGGCGTCCGATACCGCCGGAATCACTGATGCCGTCGCCGCCGATCCGCCGGACACCGGACCGAGCGGCAGCGACGTATCGCCGAGACCGACTTCGATCTTGTCGAGCGGTATGCCCGTATGCTCCGCGACGAGCTGCGCGAGGATCGTGTAGGTGCCCGTGCCGATGTCCTGCGTGCCGCACGCGACTCGCGCGGTGCCATCCGAACGCAGATCGACGGTCGCGTCCGCCGAAAAGCGCAGACCCGGCCAACTGCACGCGCCGACGCCCCAGCCGAGCGTGAGACCGTCGCGCGTCATCGAGCCGACTTCCGGCGTGCGCTTCGACCAGCCGAACTTGTCCGCGCCCGTCTTCAGGCACTCGGCGAAATGCCGCGACGAAAACGGCAGGCCGCTGCTTTCATCGACGCTCGGCTCGTTACGCAAACGCAGCTCGACAGGATCGATCTTCAACGCGATGGCCAGCTCGTCCATCGCCGATTCGAGCGCGAAGAGGCCAGGCACCGCGCCGGGTCCGCGCATCGACGTGGGCGAGCCGACATTGCGTTTCACGGTGCCGCCCGTCACGCGCAGATTGGGCGTGCTGTACATCGATGGCGTCGCTTCGCCGCAGTCTTCCGCGTAGTCGTCGGCGATGGCTTCGTGGTTCACGAAATCGTGCTGCAGCGAGACGAGCTTGCCGTCCTGCGTCGCCGCGAGCCGCACGCGCTGCTGCGTGGTCGGCCGGTGCCCGACGTTCTGGAACATCATCTTGCGCGACAGCACGAGCTTGACGGGCCGCTCCAGTTGCCGCGTCGCGGCCGCGGCGAGCAGGGAATGCGGCCACATCCACAGCTTGCCGCCGAAGCCGGAGCCGAGATAACGCGAGATCACGCGCACCTTCTCTTTCGGCAGGCCGAGCATCTGCATCAGCGTGCCCTGATGGTTGGCGACGGCCTGACTCGTCTCATAGAACGTGTAGCTCTCGCCGTTCCAATGAGCGACGGTCGCGTGCAGCTCGATCGGGTTATGCGTTTCGACCGGCGTCACATAGTTTTCGTCGATCTTCACGGGCGCGTCGTCGAACGCCTTGTCGGGATCGCCGCGCTCGCTGTGCACGTCGAGCTTCTTGTCCGTATCGAGCGTCGCGCTCACGTCGTGCGGCGTCTTGTCGTAGCCGACCTTGACCGCGCCGGCCGCGGCGCTCGCCGCTTCGAACGTGTCCGCGACCACGAGCGCGACGTATTGCCCGTAATAGCGAATGACGTCGTCTTCGAACGGCGGGCGGTTCTCGTCGACGAAACCGGTATCGATCGAATTGCCGGAGATGCGATAGAAGCGGCCGATATTGCCGCGATGAAGAATCAGCTTCACGCCGGGCATGGCTTGCGCGGCGGCGAATTCGAGCGACGTGATCCTGCCGCTCGCGATGGTGGCGCCGACCGGCACGGCGTACAGCATGCCGGGCAAGTCGACGTCGGAGGTGTAAGTCGCGCGGCCGCAGACCTTCAGCGGTCCGTCGATGCGCGACTGGGGCCGTCCAATGAAGGACTGCGTGATGTCGGGCGCGGTGGACATGTTCGGGTTCCTCGGTCGGGTTCAGGATGTTTGCGTGACCATCTTGAGCGTATGCACGATGCAACGCTTCGATAGCTCGACCTTGAAGCCGTTCTCGCTTTGCGGCTTCGCATCGGCGAGCGCGGCATCGGCGGCGCGCCTGAACGTGGCTTCATCGGGCGCGGCGTCCTGCAATTCCTTCTCCGCCTCGCGCGATCGCCACGGCTTCGTGCCGACACCGCCGAGACCCACGCGCGCATGCGCGATGCGTCCGTCCTTCACGCCGATCACGACGCCCGCCGACGCCAGCGCGAACTCATACGACGCGCGGTCGCGCAGCTTGAGATAAGCCGAGCGCGCGCCTTCGACCGGCGGCGGCAAGGTGACGTGCGTGATCAGATCGCCGGCATCGAGCACGTTCTCGCGATCGGGCGTGGCGCCGGGCACGAGGAAGAATTCATCGATGGGAATCGCGCGCTTGCCGGCCGTGCCTTCCACATGAACCGTCGCTTCGAGCGCCTGCAGCGCCACGCACATGTCCGACGGATTGCTCGCGATGCACGACTCGCTCGTTCCGAGAATCGCCATCATGCGATTGAAGCCTTGAATCGCCGAGCAGCCGCTGCCCGGCTCGCGCTTGTTGCACGGCGAGGTCGTGTCGCGGAAATACACGCAGCGCGTGCGCTGCAGGATATTGCCGCCGGTGGTCGCCATGTTGCGCAACTGCACAGACGCGCCGGCGAGCACCGCTTGCGACAGCACCGCATATCGATCGCGAATCAGCGGATGATGCGCGAGATCCGAGTTGCGCGCGGTCGCGCCGATACGCACGCCGCCGTCCTTCGTTTCCTCGATCTTGTCGAGCGGCAGGCGGCTGATATCGACGACGCGCATCGGCCGCTCGACATTGAGCTTCATCAGGTCGAGGAGGGTCGTGCCGCCCGCAAGAAAGCGCACTTCCGCGCCTTGCTGCGCGGTATGCGCGAGCGCGCCCGCGTTGATCGCGTCGCGCATGTCGCGCGCTCGGGAGAGTTGGAACGTGTCCATGTCGGCTCTCCTTATTTCGATGACGGCTTGGTCGCCCGCACCGACTGGATCGCGCTGACGATGTTCTGATACGCGCCGCAGCGGCACAGATTGCCGCTCATCGCTTCGCGCACGTCGCTGTCGCTCGGGCCGATGGGTTCATCGAGCAGCGCCACCGCCGACATCAACTGGCCGGCCGTGCAGTAGCCGCACTGATAGCCGTCGCATTCGACGAACGCGGCCTGCAGCGGATGCAGCGCCTCGACTTCGCCGATGCCTTCGATCGTCGTGACGGTGTCGCCATCGCAGGCGGCGGCGAAGCACAGACACGAGTTCACGCGGCGGCCGTTCACATGAACGGTGCATGCGCCGCATTGGCCATGATCGCAGCCTTTCTTTGTGCCGGTCAGATGAAGATGCTCGCGCAATGCATCTAATAGCGTCGTGCGCGGATCGAGCGACAGCGTGTGGCTGCTGCCGTTGACGGTGAAGGTGAACGTGGCGGTCGAGTCGTCGGCTTTGGCTCGCCGCATCTTGTTGGGTGTGTCGGCGTGCGTGGTTTTCGATTGGGGGATGTGACGTTGTGGCATCGGGCAATCTCCTGGAATTGTGCAGCAAGCTGCTGCACGAATGCGGCGATGAAGCGGCACGGCGTGAGAGAGGCGAAGATGCGGCGAAGCGTGTCGGGCGCCGATGGCGCGAAGGAAGGACGGCGAAAAAGGGTCTGTGCGGCGGGCGCAGGACCTTCGTGCGCCGGCGATGCGGCGAAGACGACACTCAGCCAGTATAGGCACCTGACGCGAAACTTTCCCGATCGAAAGCTTGACGCGGGCCACGAGATGCTGCGGGTGCACGAAGCATGCCCGCAGCGGCAAAACGCTTCAGTGCGTGAGCACGGCCCGCGCGACGAGCGACAGAAGGAACTCCCCGACCGTCGTAAAGACGACGAGCGCCACGAGGATCAGGATCAGGCGAAGAATCATCTGCATCGTGGCGCTCCAAAAAAAATGGCCGCATGCGCGGCCGGAAGGAGGGGTTGGGTCAGTCAGTCTTCAGCGTAAGCGCGCTTTCTTAATTCAGACTTAAGCGAGCCGGATTTCCGTGCGGGCCGCCCATTCTCCTTCCTTTGCGAGCGCAATGCAGCAGGCTTACCGCAGCGCGTCGCTATAGCGGTCGCGCAGCGGGAGGATCGTCAGGAGCGCGACCGCGCTGCCGAAGATCACGTAGTAGCAGATCGAAAGCGGGTCGCCCGTGGTCATCGTCAGCCATTGCACGATGGCCGGCGCGAAGCCGCCGAAGATCATCACCGCGACGTTGTAGCTCACCGAAATGCCCGTCGAACGCACGCTCGAAGGCAGCAGTTCGGAGATGAACGCCGGATAGCAGCCCTGGAAGATGCCGAGATACGTCATCAGGAGCGCCTGGCAGACGATCAGCATCGGCAGGCTCGGATGCGCGGTGAGCACGGCGAAGATCGGATAGGCCGTGACGAGCGACAGCGCGAGCGCGGTCGCCATCAGCTTCTTGCGGCCGACGCGATCCGACAGCCGGCCGAAGATCGGGCAGCAGACGAGATACACGAGCGCGCCGATCGTCGAGCTGATGAGGCCGTCGGTGAGCGCCATGTGCAGCACGCGCGTGGCGTGCGTCGGCAGATACAGCAGGAAAATGTACGTGCCGATGGTGCCGAACACCGTGAGGCCGAAGCCCGCGAGCACGGGCATCCAGTGCTTCGTGGCGGTGTCGCGGATCGGCCGCGCGCTCAGTTCGTTCTTCTGCGCCTTCTCGACGAACACCGGCGATTCGTCGAGCTTCGAGCGCAGATACAGACCGACCGGCACGATGAGCAGACCGCATACGAACGGAACGCGCCAGCCCCAGCTATTCAGATGCTCGGGGCTCAGCGTGCGCGTGAGCACCGCGCCGAAGAACGAGCCCGCGAGACTCGCCGCCGCTTGCGCGACCATCTGGAAGCTGCCGAAATAGCCGCGCTTGTTGGCGGGCGCGTATTCGACGAGGAACGCCGTCGCGCAGCCTACTTCGCCGCCGGCCGAGAAGCCCTGAATCAGGCGGCCGAGCAGCATCAGCAAGGGCGCGGCGATGCCGATCGCGGCATACGTCGGCGCGAACGCGATGATCGCGATGCCCACCGCCATCAGCGAGATGGTGAGCGTGAGGGCCGACTTGCGCCCGACGCGATCCGCGACCGCGCCCAGCACGATGCCGCCGAGCGGCCGCGTCAGGAAGCCGACGCCGAACGTCGCCCAGGTCGCGAGCAACGAGATGGTGGGGTTTGTCGCGGGAAAGTACAGCTTGGCGATGATCACGGCGAAGAAGCCGTAGACCATGAAGTCGAACCATTCGAGCGCATTGCCGATGGTCGATACGACGATCGCTCGCCGGCCGGACATGTTGATCGCGGCGTTCTCTTCGGCCGCGTGGGCTGCGGGTAGTACGGTGCTCATCGAATGCACTCCGTGGGCGTGGGGCGATTGATCAGGGGCGACGACATCCGCTTTTATGTCGGCTCGCACCAGGCACGCGAGCCGCTGCAACACGCAAACATTACGCCGAGTTGAAATAAGAAAATATAGAATTTCTGAACTGACACTCAAGGAAACCTGATCGAACGATCCGGGTTGTCCCCAACGCACGATGAGCAACATTCGCTTTTTGCGCACCTTCATCGCCGTCGCGCGATACGGCTCCTTCGCCGCCGCCGCCGAAAAAGTCGCGCTCACGCAAGCCGCGGTGAGCATGCAGATGCAATCGCTCGAAGACGACCTGAAGCGGCCGCTCTTCGATCGCGTGGGGCGCACCAACCGGCTGACGAGCATCGGCAAGCAGGTTTTGCCGCAGGCGGAGCGCATCGTTGCGCTGTACGACAGCATGCGTCTCACCGGCCTCGACGATGAAATCGCCGGATCGGTCGCCATCGGCGCGGTCGATTCGGCGATGGGCGCGCTCGCGTCTGTCGTCACCGAATTGAAAGGCCAGTATTCGCGGCTCGATGTGCGGCTTTTCACCGGCAAGGCGCTCGCGCTCGCGCCGCAAGTCGAAGCGGGCGAGATCGACGCCGCGGTGATTGTCGAGATGGCAGGCAAGACGCCGGCGAGTCTCAACTGGACGCCGCTCTATTCGGAGCCGCTCGTCGCGGTCGGTTCGCGCGCCATCGCCCCGGCCAGCGTGGCCGACATGCTCGCGAGCCGGCCATTCCTGCGTTTCGATCGCGCGCAGCGTACCGGCGCGTTGATCGATCGCGCGCTGAAGCACAACCGTCTCGCGGTGAACGAGTTTCTCGAACTGAATTCGCTCGAAGTGATCGTCGAACTCGTGCGGCAGGATGCGGGCGTTTCCGTCGTGCCGCTGCTCGAATACGGCTCGTGGGCGAGCGATCCGGCGTTGCGCGTGATGCCGCTCGCGAAGAATACGCCGCGCCGCGTCGTCGGCATGCTGGAGCGCAGGATTCACGACCGTCATGCGGTCATGAGCGTCGTGCAGGAACGTATCCGCATGCGTTCGCGGGGCGCGATACCGTCGAAGGAAAGCTAAAGCTTTCCTTAAGTCACGGACAAGAAATATCAGCTTTCGCTGTTATTTCCGGCCATCGACAATGCTTCGGTCACTCAATCACACACGAGGAAAGCATGTCGATCATTCCCGAGATCGCCCGGTCGCGCGACGAGATTCAGGCCATTCGCCGCGATATTCACGCGCATCCCGAACTCTGCTACGAAGAAGCGCGCACGGCCGAACTGGTCGCGCAAAAGCTCGAGAGCTGGGATATCGAAGTGACGCGCGGGCTCGGCAAGACGGGCGTCGTCGGCGTGTTGAAGAAAGGCACGAGCAAGCGCGCGATCGGACTGCGCGCCGACATGGATGCGCTGCCGATCCCCGAGCTGAACACCTTCGCGCATGCGTCGCGCCACGAGAACAAGATGCATGCGTGCGGCCACGACGGCCACACCGCGATGCTCCTCGGCGCCGCGCAATATCTCGCGAAGCATCGCGACTTCGACGGCACGGTCGTCTTCATTTTTCAGCCCGCGGAGGAAGGCGGCGGCGGCGCGAAGGCGATGATCGAAGACGGCCTTTTCGAGCGCTTTCCCGTCGATGCCGTGTTCGCGCTGCACAACTGGCCGGGCATGGCGGCGGGCGAGTTCGGCGCGCGTGTCGGTGCGACGCAGGCGTCGAGCAACGAGTTCGAGATACGCATCGAAGGCGTGGGCGCGCATGCCGCGATCCCGCACGATGGCGTCGATCCCGTGTTCACCGCGCTTCAGATCGGCACGGGTTTGCAGAGCATCGTGACGCGCAACAAGCGGCCCATCGACGCCGCCGTGCTCTCGATCACGCGCATGCAGGCGGGCCACGCGATCAACGCAATCCCGACGACCGCGACGCTTGCCGGCACCGTGCGCACGTTCTCCGTCGATGTGCTCGATCTGATCGAGACGCGCATGAGGGAGATCGTCGCGGCGACGGCGACGGCGTATCGATGCAAGGCCGAAGTCAAGTTCGTGCGCAACTATCCGCCGACCGTGAATACGGAAAGCGAGACGCACTTCGCGCTCGGCGTGATGCGCGATGTCGTCGGTGAGGAGAAGGTGAATACGAACATCGATCCGACGATGGGTGCGGAAGACTTCTCGTACATGCTGCTGGAGCGGCCTGGCTGCTACGCGTATATCGGCAACGGACTGGGTGCGCATCGCGATCACGGTCATGGGATCGGGCCGTGCATGCTGCACAACAGCAGCTACGATTTCAACGATGAGGTCCTCACGCTCGGCTCGACGTACTGGGTGCGTCTGGTCGAAGCATTTCTCTCGCGCGCCTGAGGAGGCGGACATGTTTTCATCGACATATCGCGAGGCGCGTCAGCGATTTCTCGATACGGCCGCCCATCGAAAACTCGCAGTCGATACGCGCGTGCTCGAAGGTGTCGACGGTCTCGAAGGCGAGACGCTCGCAACCGATGTCGTGCGTATCGGCCCGGCCGATGCGAAGCGTCTGCTCGTGCTCACGTCCGCGACGCATGGCGTCGAAGGCTTTTGCGGCTCGGGCGCGCAGATCGCGTTGATGCGCGACGAAGCGTTGCCCGCGCTGATGGAGAAGCTCGGCGTCGCGATGCTGCTCGTTCATGCGATCAATCCGTATGGCTTTTCGTATCTGAGCCGGACGACGGAAGGCAATGTCGATCTGAATCGCAACAGCGTGGATTTCAGCGGGCCATTGCCGCAGAACCCCGGCTACGCGGAACTGCATGACTTGCTGGTTCCCGCGACCTGGCCGCCCGACGAAGCGAACGTCGCGGCGATTCGCGCCTATATCGACACGCGCGGTCAATGGGCGTATCAGCAGGCGGTGACGACGGGCCAGTACACGCACGCGCAGGGCATGTTCTACGGCGGCGAAGAGGCGGCGTGGAGCACGCGCACGATGCGCAATCTGCTCGCGGAATACGGCGAGACGTGCACGGCGATCGGCTGGATCGATTTTCATACGGGACTCGGCCCGAGCGGCTTCGGCGCGAAGATCTGCGTCGGCGATGTGGCGCGAGCGCGGCGTTGGTGGGGCGCGGACGTGACGAGCCCGGCGGATGGCACGTCGATCGCGGCCGATGTCGCCGGGCCCTTGCTCGATACCTTGCGGCAGACGTGCGCCCATGCCGCGATTGCTTCGATAGCGATCGAGTACGGCACCGTGCCGCTCACCGACATGCTCGACATGCTGCGCGCTGATGTCTGGGTGCGCCATCACGCGGATGCGCCCGATGCGCTGAAGGCCGACATTCGCCGCCAGATTCGCGCGGCGTTCTATATCGACGACGATATCTGGCGCGGGATGATCGTCGGTCAGGCGCGGGCGGCGGTGTTGCAGGCGCTCTACGGCCTATCGCGCGAGGAGGGCGCTTAGCGCAGTTCGAGCCACATCGGCTGATGATCCGATGACCGGCTCGACTGGTCCGCTTCGCAGCCCGCAATGCGTGGCCTCAGGTCTTCTGTGACGAAGATGAAGTCGCATGCGAACGGGCCGTCGGGCCATTGATCGTGATCGTACAGACCGACGGTCGCCGCGCGCGGCTCGTTCGGATGCGCGCAGGTCCATGCATCGACGAACGAGGGCGCATCGGCAAGCGGCTCCAGCATCGCGCGATACGCCGAACTGTCGAATGCACTGTTGAAGTCGCCGCAGACGATCGCGGAGATCGGCCGCGCGGTGTCGGCGAACGGGCTTCCCTGGCTTTCGGCCTTCGCGGGCTCACGCGCGTGCGCGCACGCTTCGGCGTGAAGTTCGCGCAAACGCGCGACTTGCGCGAGCCGCTGCTTCTCCGAATAGAACTCCAGATGCGTGCTGATGATCCGCAGCGGGCCGACGTCGGTATCGATGACGGCTTCGAGCGCGACGCGCAGCATCGACGGCTTCGCGGGATCGGCGGGCCACGGCAATGAATGACGCAGAACCTGACGCACCGGCAGGCGGCTGACGATCGCGTTGCCGAACTGACGGCGTGCGATGCCGGCGCCCACGGGCGGCAGATCCGAGCCGATTGCATCGATGACTGTCGCGCCGGGAATCAGCGCTTCGAGTTCCGCGAATTGGTCCGCGCTCGGATGGCCCGCGAGTCCGCCCGCCTGTTCGCTTTCGTGAAAGCCGCGCGTCACTTCCTGGAGGCACAGGATGTCGAAGTCGTGCAGCGCCTTCGCTTCGGCGACGATGCGCGCGAGATCGACGCGGCCATCCACGCCGCGTCCCCATTGGATGTTCCAGTCGACGAGTCGCATGTTCAGCCTCGGCGAAAAAACGTTGGAAGGTGATCGTACTTTCCCGGCAGCAAGACGTGTGCTTGATATGGTCCGCCCGCGCTTCCATGCAAAATTCTGAAACTAAGTATTTCTTACCGTTTTCAGCCGCTGCCGGCGATACAATCTACGCCCTGGAAACCTATGTCGTCTGTATCATGAAATCACGCATCTCCGCCGCGCTTGCCACGCTCCTTTTTTTCTCCGCCAGCATTGCCTGCCGTGCACAGCAATCTCAGTTGCCGCAGAACCCGACTCAGTCTGCTGCTCCTCGATCGCTTACGAAGGAGCAACAAACGGCGCTCGACCAGCAGGACCGTGACGTCGCTCAAGTCGCGTCGGCTGTCGTCACGCTGATCGATCAGAACAAGGCGGGGGAGGTGTGGGACCAAGCCTCGCCCATCGCGAAGCAGATCATTTCCCGCGATGACTTCATGAAGAAGGTCGCGCGCGACCGTTCGCCGCTCGGCGCACCGGGTCTGCGCATGCCCATGGGCGAGAAGCACTATCGCTACGACGGCACCGGCAATCTGCCCGCGGGCGCATATATCAACGTTCTCTACGACACCCAGTTCAGTCAGCCCGGTCAGTCGTCGCGCGAGATGGTGACGTTCTTTCTCGATTCGGACAAGGTCTGGCGTTTCGCCGGCTATTCGGTGCGCTGAACCGGCTTCACATGTTCGTGTAGGACGCGCACCATCCTCGTCCGGCCACGAGTTTGCCGCTGAATAGCGAGCAGCCACCCCAGGCGTCGCTCGACTTGCCCTCATACAGCGAGCAGTTCGCGCACGTCTGTCCTGCCGCGAAGTCGGAATATTTCGCCTTGTCCACGTGCGCGGCATCCTCCTTATACCCGACGGCGACCGCCGCCGGATCGGATTCGCTCAAGTGCGGCGCATCGGCGCGGGCTCGCGTGAGCCACAGCGCCGTGCCCATGCCGATGCTGACAACCATGAAGCTGCGACGGGACGTGTTCATTGTCGTGGACCGTTTTTCTGTCTGCGGGGAATGTTTTCATGCGCTCTCGGGGCGCTAGTCGAACGATACCTCGACGCACGCCGGCCTGCCCGGATCGCGGTTGTTCGATGCCATACGTTTGCGGAATCGCACGCGCGATCGGTTTCTCCGAAGCCTGTTTTCGCATTCTCTTTCAACGTGATGCCAACGTCGTTCATTCCATCGCACTAAACCTTTGCGCGTGCGTGCCGTAAATCAGGCCAGAACGTAGTTGAAATTGCGTGAATCAACCCCGCGGCGCCCCGGCCGCGGCTCAATTCGAAGGAGAACCACCGTGAGTGACTTGGACTGGATGATGGCAGGCGTGTACATGGCGGCGCTCGTAAGCAGCACGCTTTCATGAGCGTGCTCGCGCGCCGTAGCTTGAGCAGGGTGGAGGATCGCGGGCACTGAGAGCATCCGGACTAGTCGGTTTGCATTCCCCCGCGCTCGTCGATACCAATTTTTGGTATTCTTGACGCTCAAGCAACGGGGGAATGTCATGCCCAAGAACACGTCAGTCTCGCTCGGTGATCATTTCACGGACTTCGTCGAGGATCGGGTACGCGCTGGCCGCTACAGCACCGCGAGCGATGTGGTCCGCGCCGGCTTGCGCCTGCTCGAAGAACAGGAAACAAAGCTCAGTGCATTGCGCGCTGCGCTTGAAGCGGGGGAGCAGTCGGGCCCATCGAAGCCCGTCGATTTCGATGCGTTCATCGCACGTAAGCGCAAGTCCACCCGATGAAGCAGTGCGTATTCACGCCTGCGGCCATTCAGGATATCGATGGCATCTGGGATTACACGTTTGACAAGTGGGGTCCCGCGCAGGCCGAGCGCTATCTGCGCATGATTCAGGACACGGTCGTCGGACTCGGCGCGGGCACGCAGCGCAGCCTGTCTGCACAAGACATTCGTGACGGCTATCGGAAGGCGCTCGTCGGCATGCACGTGCTCTTCTTCAGGGATGCTGCGGACACGATCCAGATCGTACGGATTCTCCATCAGCAGATGGATCTTTCAGCTCACCTCGGCGAAGCCGAATAACTTCCCGTCGCCAAATAAAACGCGCGCCGTGAGCCGATGAATCACATCGGCCGTCCGGCGCGCGGAACCATCACCTGCCGAATCAGTGGAACAGCTTGACTGCCTGCGTGAGCGTGTTCGTGACGCCCCATGCGAGCGGAATCAGCACATACGCCCAGAACAGCACCAGCAGCCCCTTATTCGACGGATGCGCTTCCTGAGTATCGATGCGGGTATTCATCGCGAATCTCCTCTTTGATTTTTAGCTTGCCGTCTGCGCCGACGTGTCCATGTGATGCTTCTCATGCACGCGCGTGACGAGCAGATTGCAGACGAAGCCGACGACGAGCAGCGCCGCCATGATGTGCAGCGTCATCGTGTACGCTTCTGCGCCGACGACGCCGTGCGCCACCTGATACGCGCGCACGTAGTTGACGAGCACCGGACCCGCGACGCCCGCCGCCGCCCACGCGGTCAGCAGCCGGCCGTGAATGCCGCCGACGAACGCCGTGCCGAACATGTCCGCGAGATACGCGGGAATGGTCGCGAAGCCGCCGCCGTACATCGACAGGATGATCCCGTACGCCAGCACGAACAGCGCGATATTGCCCGAGCCCGC
Organism: Caballeronia sp. EK; assembly: GCF_014384845.1. Taxonomy (NCBI): domain Bacteria; kingdom Pseudomonadati; phylum Pseudomonadota; class Betaproteobacteria; order Burkholderiales; family Burkholderiaceae; genus Caballeronia; species Caballeronia sp. EK. The sequence goes on along the minus strand of NZ_JACSUE010000002.1, from coordinate 823,797 downwards.
GAAATGCGGCACGAGGAAGTACAGCACCGCGCCCAGCGCGAAGAAGGCGAAGTAAGTGTTCTTGCGCCCGATCCAGTCCGATGCCGATGCCCACACGAAGCGCCCGCCCATGTTGAAGAGCGACAGCAATCCGACGAAGCCCGCCGCCGCGCCCGCCGTGATCGACGCCTTGAAACTCTCCTGAATCATCACCGAAGCCTGGCCGAGCACACCGATGCCCGCCGTCACGTTCAGGAACAGCACGAGCCACAGCAGATAGAACTGCGGCGTCTTCAGCGCCTGATCGATGTGCACGTGGTTTCTCGTGATCATCTTGCTGGCGGTCACGGGCGGCGTCCAGCCAGCCGGCTTCCAGTCCGCCGGCGGGATGCGGATCGCGAGGGCGCCGATCGTCATCGAGATGAAGTAGAGCACGCCGAGCACGACGAACGTTTCCGCGACGCCGGCGCTCGTCGCGCTCTTGAAGTGGTTCATCAGCGCGACGGAACCGGGCGCGGCGATCATCGCGCCGCCGCCGAAGCCCATGATCGCCATGCCCGTCGCCATGCCGCGGCGGTCCGGGAACCAGCGGATGAGCGTCGATACCGGCGACACATAGCCGAGCCCGAGCCCGATGCCGCCGATCACGCCATAACCGAGATACAGCAGCCAGATCTGATGCAGATAGACGCCGAGCGCCGAAACGAGAAAGCCGCCGCCGAAGCAGCAGGCCGCGGTGAACATCGTGCGGCGCGGGCCGACCTTCTCCAGCCACTTGCCGGCGAACGCGGCGGACAAGCCGAGGAACACGATCGCGAGCGAGAAGATCCAGCCGAGCGTCGTCAGCGACCAGTCATCCGGCGCGGACTTCGTGATGCCGATGATCTTCGTGAGCGGCGCATTGAACACCGAGAACGCATACGCCTGCCCGATGCACAAGTGAACAGCCAGCGCGGCGGGCGGCACCATCCAGCGTGAGAACCCGGGCCGGGCGATGGTCGCCTCCTTGGAGAAGAAGCTTGTCGGGCCGTGCACGGCCCCCTGATTGATTGTGCTGTTCATTGTGGTCTCCGTGGCGCGTCATGCATGCACGTGCGCGCTCATCGTTTGCTTGAGGTGCCGGCGTCCGGGGTGGCCGGACACGAGCAGCCCGCCGTGGTCGTGCGAACGTCGATGCGGTCTGCATCGCGCGCTCGCAAGGCCATTTCGCGCCATCCAAACATGCGATCAAATGCCATATAGGTGCGGCGCTTTGCCACGGCTGGCATGACCATAGACAACTGCGTAAGGCTTTGCAATATGAACACCCGTGCCATAAGCGTTTGCCCGAGGCGAACCGGGCGCGTCCGGTCTGCCGGGATGCTGTGTCGCATCGCTACAGCGACGGGGCAGGTGTTCTGAATGTGAACAGTTCACATCGGCCTCGTAGAAACCCTGACGATGCGTCCCGAAACCGCGTACCGATGCGGCTTGCGCGCCGGTCGCATCGTCGCGCGCGCCATGGCATGGAACTCGCAATCAAGAGCGACCGGCGCCGGACATCGGCACTACCGGCCCGTTCACGTCGACATGCGAGGAGCACATAGAAATGAATCACGCAGAGATGCAGTTCCTGAGCACCGAATACCCCTACAAGAAGCAGTACGGCAACTACATCGGCGGCAAGTGGGTGCCGCCGGCGGGCGGTGAGTATTTCGACAACATCTCGCCGATCACGGGCGAGCCCTTCACGTCGATTCCGCGTTCGCGCGAAGCCGATATCGAAGCCGCACTCGACGCGGCGCACGCGGCGAAGGTGTCGTGGGGCAGGACTTCCGTCACCGATCGCGCGAACGTGCTGCTCAAGCTCGCCGATCGCATGGAGCAGAACCTGCCGCGTCTCGCGCTGGCCGAGTCCATCGATAACGGCAAGCCGTTACGCGAGACGATGGCCGCCGACATTCCGCTCGCGATCGATCACTTCCGCTATTTCGCGAGCGCCGCGCGTTCGCAGGAAGGCGGCATCTCCGAGATCGATCACGATACGGTCGCGTATCACTTCCATGAGCCGCTCGGCGTCGTCGGGCAGATCATTCCGTGGAACTTCCCGATCCTGATGGCCGTGTGGAAGCTCGCGCCCGCGCTCGCCGCAGGCAACTGCGTCGTGCTGAAGCCGGCCGAGCAGACGCCCGCGTCGATTCTCGTGCTGCTCGAAGTGATCGGCGATCTGCTGCCGCCGGGCGTGCTCAACGTCGTGAACGGCTTCGGTCTGGAAGCGGGCAAGCCGCTCGCGTCGAACAAGCGCATCGCGAAGATCGCGTTCACCGGCGAGACCACGACGGGCCGCCTCATCATGCAGTACGCGAGCCAGAACCTGATTCCCGTGACGCTGGAACTGGGCGGCAAGAGCCCGAACATCTTCTTCGAGGATGTGCTGAACGCCGACGACAGCTTCTTCGACAAGGCGCTCGAAGGTTTCACGATGTTCGCGCTGAATCAGGGCGAAGTGTGCACGTGCCCGTCGCGCGCGCTCGTGCAGGAATCGATCTACGAGCGCTTCATGGAACGCGCGTTGAAGCGCGTCGCCGCGATCGCGCAGGGCCATCCGCTCGACACGAAGACGATGATCGGCGCGCAGGCGTCGCAGGAGCAACTGGAAAAGATCCTGTCGTATATCGATCTCGGCAAGCAGGAGGGCGCGGAGTGCCTCTCCGGCGGCGAGCGCGCCACGTTCGACGGCGAGCTGAAGAACGGCTATTACATCAAGCCGACGGTATTCAAAGGCCACAACAAAATGCGCATCTTCCAGGAAGAAATCTTCGGGCCGGTGCTGTCGGTGACGACCTTCAAGACCGAGGAAGAGGCGCTCGAAATCGCGAACGATACGCTCTACGGTCTCGGCGCGGGCGTGTGGACGCGCGATGGCACGCGGGCTTATCGCTTCGGCCGCGCGATTCAGGCGGGACGCGTGTGGACCAACTGCTATCACGCGTATCCGGCGCACGCGGCGTTCGGCGGCTACAAGCAGTCGGGCATCGGACGTGAGAATCACAAGATGATGCTCGATCACTATCAGCAGACGAAGAACATGCTCGTCAGCTATAGCGACAAGCCGCTCGGCTTCTTCTAAAGCCTGCGGGGCCGCCGCCGTTTCCGGCGGCGGCCGACTCGAACAACGGGGACATCATGAGCGAACAGGAAGTGCAGCGCGTGACCGCGACGCCCGCCGCGATCGACTTGATCGAAAAGCTCAAGACCGAGCACGGCGAGGTGCTGTTCCATCAATCCGGCGGATGCTGCGACGGCAGTGCGCCGATGTGCTTTCCGGTCAGCGAATTCATGGTCGGCGGCTCGGACGTGAAGCTGGGCGCGATCGGCGGCGTGCCGTTCTACATGACCGAATCGCAGTACGAGTACTGGCAGCACACGCAGCTCATCATCGATGCCGTGCCGGGCAATGGCGGCATGTTTTCGCTGGAGCGTCCTTCCGGTCTGCGCTTTCTCACGCGCTCCCGTCTATACAGCGATGAAGAGAACGCGTGGCTCGACAAGCATCCGGTCGAGCACGTGACCTAGGCGTTCAATCCCGACGCGGCGGACGCTTTTCGATGAACGCCTGCGTTCCTTCGAGCGCGGCGTCCTGCATCATGTTGCAGGCCATCGTTTCCGATGCGAGTGCATATGCAGCTTCGATGCCGGTTTCGAGTTGCCGATAGAACAAACCCTTGCCCGCCGCGACCGCTTCGCGCGGTTTGGCGGCGATGGTCGCGGCAAGCGTGCGCACGGCATCGTCGAGTTCGGCTGGCGACGCGACGCGATTCACGAGGCCGCGTTCGCACGCGGTGGCCGCATCGATGAACTCGCCGGTGACGAGCATCTCGAACGCGGCCTTGCGCGATACGTTGCGCGACAGCGCCACGCCCGGCGTCGCGCAAAAGAGCCCGAGATTCACGCCCGATACGGCGAAACGCGCTTCGCTCGATGCCACCGCGAGATCGCACATCGCGACGAGCTGGCAGCCCGCCGCGGTCGCGACGCCATGCACGCGCGCGATGACCGGCTGCGGCATGCGCTGAATCGTCAGCATCATGCGCGAGCAGCGCGCGAACAGCTCGCGATAGTAATCGAGCGCGGGTTCCGCGCGCATCTCTTTGAGATCGTGGCCGGCGCAGAACGCGCGCCCCGCGCCCGCGAGCACGACGACGCGCGCATCCGATTGGGCGATGTCTTTCAGCGCGTGTTCGAGCGCTTCGAGCATCGCTTCGGATAACGCGTTGAACGCATCGGGCCGATTCAGCGTGAGCTTGACGACGCCCCGGGTTTCATACGCATCGCGTTCGATCAGAACGAGTTCGCTCATGCTCATGCTCTCCTTCAGACGTCGATCGCGGTCACCGAACCCGCACGCTTGCGCAATTCGAACTTCTGGATCTTGCCGGTGGATGTCTTCGGCAACTCGCAGAACTCGATCGCGCGCGGCACCTTGAAGCCCGCGAGATGCTTCTTGCAATGCGCGATCAAATCCTCGGCGCTGACTTGCGCGCCGGACTTCAGTTCGACGAACGCGCATGGCGTTTCACCCCAGCGCGCATCCGGCTTCGCGACGACGGCCACCGCGAGCACGGCCGGATGCCTGTACAGCACATCTTCCACCTCGATGCTCGATATGTTCTCGCCGCCCGAGATGATGATGTCCTTGCTGCGATCCTTGATGCGCACGTAGCCATCGGGATAGGCGACCGCGAGATCGCCCGTATGGAACCAGCCGCCGCGAAACGCTTCTTCCGTCGCGGCAGGGTTCTTGAGATAGCCTTTCATCGCGATGTTGCCGCGAAACATGATCTCGCCGATGGTCTCGCCGTCCGAAGGCACGAGCTCCATCGAAATCGGATCGCGCACGGTCACGGCATCCTGCAGGTGATAGCGCACGCCTTGCCGCGCGTTGAGCCGCGCGCGTTCGCCGATATCGAGCGCGCTCCATTCGGCCTGCTGCGGACAGACCGTGGCCGGGCCATAGACTTCAGTGAGACCGTAGACGTGGGTCAGCTCGAAACCCATGCGCTCCATGCCTTCGATCATCGCGGCTGGCGGCGCGGCGCCTGCGACCATCGCGTGAACTTTTTGTTCGATGCCGGCCTTCATCTCGTCGGGCGCGTTGACGAGCAGGTTCTGCACGATCGGCGCACCGCAGTAATGCGTGACGCCTTCGCTGCGGATCAGATCGAGGATGGACTTCGCATCGACGCGGCGCAGGCACACGTTCACGCCCGCGCGGGCCGCGACGGTCCACGGAAAGCACCAGCCGTTGCAATGGAACATCGGCAGCGTCCACAAGTACACGGCGTGCTTCGGCATGTCCCATTCGAGGATATTGCTGACCGCGTTCGTGTACGCGCCGCGATGGTGATAGACGACACCCTTCGGATTGCCCGTCGTCCCCGACGTGTAGTTCAGGCAGATGGCGTTCCATTCGTCCGACGGCGGCGACCATTCGTATGCGGGATCGCCGCTCGCGAGCAACGTCTCGTAGTCGATTTCGCCGATGCGTTCGCCCGCGCCCGTGTACTGCGGATCGTCGACATCGATGACGAGCACGTCCTGCGGCACGTCCTTGAGCGCTTTACGCATCACGTCGGAGAACTCGCGATCGACGAGCACCGCTTTCGCTTCGCCATGCGTGAGCATGAAGGCGAGCGTGGTGGCGTCGAGTCGCGTGTTGAGCGTATTGAGCACGGCGCCCGTCATCGGCACGCCGAAGTGCGCTTCGACCATTTCCGGTGTGTTGGGCAGCATTGCGGCGACGGTATCGGAGAGACCGATGCCTCGTGCCGCCAGCGCCGACGCGAGCCGCCGCGTGCGCGCGTAGGTCTCGGCCCAGTTGCGCCGCACGTCGCCGTGCACGACCGCGGGGCGCGTCGGATACACGGACGCCGCGCGCTCGAGGAACATGAGCGGCGTCAGCGCCGCGAAGTTGGCGGCCGTTTTGGGAAGGCCATCGTCGTACATGCCGGGTGTCATCGTCGTCTCCTGTGCGCGCATTTCGATGCGTTTTCTTCGATTATGCCCGCAAGCCTTACACACGACTGACGCCCGCGCACCACGCGAACGTCAGACGAGATCGTCGAGCTTCACCTCGAAGCCGCGTTTGACGGCCGGGCGCGCGAAGAGCGCCTCATACCAACGCTTGACATTGGGGTAATCATCGAGCGAAACCTGATGACGTTCGTGTCGCCACGCCCAGCCGAGAATCGCGAAGTCGGCCACCGACAAATCGCCTGCCACGTATTCCACCTGCGCGAGACGTTTGTCGAGCACGCCGTACAGACGGCGGGTTTCATCGGAATAGCGCTTCAGTGCGTAGCGCCGGTCGCATTCCGCCTCGACCATGCGGAAGTGATGCACCTGTCCGGGCATCGGGCCGAAGCCGCCCATCTGCCACATCAGCCATTCGAGCACGGGCACGCGTTCGCGTAAATTCGCCGGCAGGAACTTGCCGGTCTTCTCGCCGAGATAGAGCAGGATCGCGCCGGATTCGAAGATGCTGATCGGCTGGCCGTCGGGGCCGTCCGGATCGACGATCGCCGGAATGCGGTTGTTTGGGCTGATGCGCAGAAAGCCGGGAGCATGCTGCTCGCCCTTCGTGATGTTCACCGTTTTCACGTTGTAGGGCAGTTGCATTTCCTCCAGCGCGACGCTGATCTTGCGTCCGTTGGGCGTGTTCCAGGTATGCAGTTCGATGGTCATGGCGATGCGCCCCGGTCAGGTCAATGCAGGCGACACATGATGCTGAAAGCCTGTGCGCTGCGTGATGCCCACGTACCAGCGTTCCAGCTCGGGCAGCGCGGGCCGCACGAGTTCGGCGATGCCGAACCAGCGGCGCGCATAAGCGCCGATGACGATATCGGCGAGCGTGAACGAGTTGCCTTCGAGATAGTCGCGGCCTTTCAGATGCGTATCGATGACGCGCCAGAGCTTTTCGACTTCGCTTGCGGCGGCGGCGAGTTGCTTGACGTCGCGATCCGCTGCGCTCGTGCGGATATAGCCCCAGAAGAGCGGGCGCTCCGTCGGTTGCAGCGTGGAGAGCGCCCAGTCGAGCCAGCGATCCGCGCTTGCGCGAATCTTCGGCTCGGCGGGGTAGAGCGTGGTGGCCGGGCCGTATTGCATCGCGAGATAACGGATGATCGAATTCGATTCCCACAGCACGAAATCGCCGTCGACGAGCGTGGGCACGCGGCCCATCGGGTTCATCTCGAGATAGCCGGGTTCGTTGTTGCGACCGAATTGCAGACCTGCGTCGATGCGTTCGTACGCGAGTTTTAGTTCATCGCAGCACCACAGCACTTTCTGCACGTTGACCGAGTTGGCTCTGCCCCAGATCGTCAGCATTCGATGTCATCCTCCGGTAGTGCGCCGCGTTCGGCGCGTCGAAGGGTCAATCTTAGAGTGAGTTGGGGAGTTTCGCTGGATTTTGCTTATCGGTTGGGTTTGGGTTTTTGGGTTTTCGCCGGATCCCGTATTCGCGTTGGTTTATTAGCACTGCCCCTGTGCGGGGCGGCAGTTACTTTCTTTGCTGCTGCAAAGAAAGTAACCAAAGAAACAGCTATCCCCAGCCTAAGCACTTCACACCGGCCGCGGCACAGGCGATTGGCTGAATGGCCCGGCAGTAGCGAGTGCCCTCGAAGGTCTCGCGGGGCTTGGACCGCGCACGGTCTGCCGCACCAAATGTTTTGCCTCACTGGTTCAGCACCAAATAGCTCCGGCCCGCTTTGCGGCCGATGGGTCAATCGGGTGTGCGCGTGCTTCTTCTTCGATGGTTTCCCTCGCATACCCAACGGCAGCGCGAAGCGCTGTGCCGAAGCTATTTGGTGCTGAACCAGCGCGCTAAAACGTCTAGCGCGTCAGACCGTGCGCGAGCCAAGCCCGACTGGGCCTGTGAGGGCGACACTTAGGCGAGGGCCACTGCGGGCTGGCAAGCATGGCCAACGTGCGTGTGACCGCGGGCGATGAGAAGCTGCTTTCTTTGGTTACTTTCTTTGCAGCAGCAAAGAAAGTGACCCCCGCCCCGGGGAGGGGCAGTGCTAATAGACCACCACGCTAACGGGATCCGGCGAAACCCCCATCGACCTCTCCCGCGCCCTACCTCAATCGACGTGCGCAGCGAACCCCGTCTTCCCCGCAGCCAGTCCCTCACGCAACGTGAGAAGAGGAATCGCATAATCCCCGTGATTCTGCTTGCGAAACGCGATAGGCGCGTCATCCCAGAGTCGGTCGAGCCGCTGCCCGAGCGCATCGTAAGTCGCACGAAGACGCGCATCGTCCATCATGCTCGTGTGATAGAGAACGAACGGTGGCAGCACATCGAACCCGGGATAGAACAACATCCCATGCTGAATCGGAAACAGAATATCGTCGATCGGTCCGTTGATCCCGCGCGGGCTGTAATGCGATTCCCACCCGCCGGTCGTGACGACGATCATCGCGCGCTTGCCCGCCATCAGACCCTCGCCGTAGCGATCGCCCCAGTGCGTATCCGAATGCTCGCCCACGCCGTAGCCGAAACCATACGCATACACGCGCTCGACCCAGCCCTTCATGATCGCGGGCATCGAAAACCACCACATCGGGAATTGCAGGATCAGGGCGTCGGCCCAGCGCAGCTTGTCCTGCTCGATTTCGATATCGCGGCTCTGCAGACCGTTCTCGAATGCGTGCTTCGAGTCGAGGGCCGCATGAAACGGCGCATCGCCGTTGCGTTCGCGGACGTCGTTCGCATCGAGCGAGGCTTTCCAGTTCATCGCGTACAGGTCGGAAACCTGCACCTCGTGGCCATTGGCGCGCAGGCGCTCGACGGTGAAATCATTGATGGCGCCGTTCAGCGAGCGGCGTTCCGGATGGGCATACACGATCAACACTTTCATCAGGCAATCTCCAAATCGGTTCAGGAATGATGGCCAGCTTAGAGACTGCACGGGTATAGTGGAAATGAATATCTGAAATTGCAGGCATTGCCATGAATAATATCTTGAGAAGGCTCGATCTCAATCTGCTCGTCACGCTCGATGTCCTGCTCGCCGAGCAGAACGTCACGCGCGCGGCCGAGCGTCTTCATTTCTCACAGCCGTCCGTGAGCGTGCATCTCGCCAAGCTGCGCGATATCTTCGGCGATCCCTTGTTGTTGCCCGGACCGCGCGGCATGCGGCCGACGGCGCGCGCCGAAAGTCTGCGCGAGCCATTACGCGAGGCGCTCGCGTCGCTCGAACGCGCGGTGTCGCCGGAAGCCGCATTCGATCCCGCGACCGCCGACAACACATGGCGCATCGCCGCCACCGACTACACCGAATCGACCGTGCTGCTGCCCGCGTTGAGCGGCTTGCGCGCGGCCGCGCCGCATACGCGGATCGCAGTGCTGGAGATCATGCCGCAGCGGCTCGCGAAGCAGGCGGAGAACGGCGAGATCGATCTCGCGTTTCACATCACATCGCCTGAAACGGCCGGCTTTCATCAGCAGGTGCTGTACACGGAAAGCTATGTGCTCGTGGGACGCAAGGATCATCCGCGATTGAAACGGCGGCCTACGCTCGCGCAGTTCTGCGCGCTGGAACACGTGATCGTGTCGCCCGATGGCGGCGGATTCGCCGGGCCCACGGATGCCGCACTCGCGACGCTCGGCATGCAACGGCACGTGGCGCTTTCGGTGCCGCACTTCCTGTTCGTGCGTTCCGTGCTCGCGACGACCGATCTCGTTTCGATGCAGCCGCTCAGGCTAGCGAAACACTGGCCCGAACTGCGCAGTGTCGCGCCGCCCGTCGATGTACCCGGCCACGAGATGTCGATGTACTGGCACGAACGCGTGCATCGCGATCCCGCGCATCGATGGTTGCGCGACTTCATCGCGCAAGCTGTCTGAAAGCATCGCGCATCATTGATGAAGTTTCCGCATGACCGTCTTTATCGTTAGTACCGATTCAGCGCATGAAACGCGAGTGCTACTGTTTGTCGGCAAATCCTTAATTGCTGCATGTGTCATGTGTCTGGTTGGCGTCGCTCCACGATCGATTCGCGATTACAAAGAGGAGACTGATGATGTCAAAGGGCAAGTCGCGGCGGGGAATGAGTACCGTCATCGCAACGGGTACGGTAATGGCGGGGCTGGGCCTCTCGGCCACGGCGCACGCAGCGGGCGAGCCGATCAAGATCGGCGTCATCAGCGAAGAGTCCGCCGTGGCCGGTGCGTCGATCAGCAAGGCCGCGCAACTCGCCGCGGAGGAGATCAACGCCAAGGGCGGCGTCGATGGCCGGCAGATCCAGATCATCGCGTACGACGACCACTCGTCCGCATCGGACGGCGTGCGTGCGTTCCAGCGCGCCGCGAGTCAGGACAAGGTGGTCGCGATCATCGGCAGCTATATCAGCGAAGTGGCGCTCGCGATGGAGCCCTGGTCCGCGCGCCTGAAGATGCCGTTCATCACGCCGGGCGCGGCGAGCAATGAAATATCGAAGCGCGTCCACGATGACTACGCCAACTACAAGTACACCTTTCACGGCTGGATGACGTCCGCGTTCATCGCGCAGTCGATCTGCGATTTCTCGCATGACGTGCTCGTCGGCGAGTTCAAGATGAAGACGACCGTCGTGATGAGCGAAGACGCCGCGTGGACCAAGCCGCTCGACGAACGCTACCTCGAATGCCTGCCGAAAGCGGGCCTGAAAGTGCTGGATCACATCCGCTTCAATCCGGACACGTCGGACTTCACGCCGATCTTCAACCAGATCGAAGCGAAGCATCCGGACACGATCACGACGGGCATCAGCCATGTCGGTGTGCAGCCGACCGTGCAATGGCACGATCAGCAAGTGCCGATTCCGATGTCGGGGCAAAGCTCGCAGGCCACGACGACGAGCTTCTGGAAAGACACCAACGGCGCGACCGAAGGCGTCATCACGGCATCGGCGGCGGCGCCCGGCGTCGCGATGACGCCGAAGACCGTGCCTTTCGTCGAGTCGTACCAGAAGCACTTTGCCGGCGTATCGCCCGCATACGACGGCTTCACGAGCTATGACCTCGTGTACATCATCGCCGACGCGATTCATCGCAACCAGGGCTCGACCGATCCCGACAAGATGGTCGATGCACTGGAGAAGACCGACTATGTCGGCACCATCGGACGCTGGCAGTTCTACGGCAAGAACGATCAGTTCACCCATGCGTTGAAGTACGGTGAAGGCTATATCACCGGCATCAACCTGCAATGGCAGAACGGCAAGCAGGTGGCGATCTGGCCGAAGTCGGTGGCGAACGGGAAGGTCAAGTTTCCGGCCTTCGTGAAGGTGCAGGCGGCCGCGAACTGAACGCCTTTGCGTCGCGCAAGGCGCGTGCGCCTTGCGCATGTTGCGGGGACCGGTTCCACGTGGACATCGACTAAAAAGGCCGCCATGCTGCCACTGCAAATACTCATCGATGGCTTCGCCATCAGTTCGCTTTACGCGCTCGGCGCGATCGGCTTCACGCTGATCTTCGGCGTCTCCGGGGTGCTCAATCTCGCGCACGGCGGCGTGATGCTGATCGCCGCGCTGCTCGGCTGGGCGCTCGCCGGCGAAGCGGGTCTGGGCACGTACATCGCCACGCCGCTCGGCGTGATCTGCGGGATGATCGCCGCTTTCATCACCTATTTCATGGTGGTGCGGCCCATTCAGAATTCCGCCGCGATTCCGCGTGAAGAGAAGGAGATCTTCGTGCTGACGGGCACGCTCCTCTGGGGCATCATGATCCAGCAGGGGATGGCCTATCTCTTCTCCGACAACCCCATCACGATGCGCCCGCTGATTCCCGGCGTCGCGAGCGTCGCGGGCGTGCGCGTGCCGTACAACGAGATCATGATCGCGGTGGTGTGCTGGGTCGTGATCGGCCTGTTGTGGCTCTTCGTGAATCGCACGAAAGCGGGCAAGGCGCTGCTCGCGGCATCGATGAATCCGCGCGGCCTCACGCTGCTCGGCTTCGAGCTGTCGCGCATCTATCTGCTCGCGTGGACGCTATACGGCGTGCTCGCGGGCATCGCGGGCGTGCTGCTCGCATCGTTTCTCGGCGTAAGCACGAACAACACGGGGCAACTCACGGCGAGCGCGTTCTCCATCGTCGTGCTGGGCGGTCTCGGGAGCGTGTCGGGTTCGTTGATGGCCGCGTATGTGGTGGGCTATCTGGAGACCGTCACCGCGTATCTCATCGCGCCGACGCTGCGGCCGCTGCCCGCGCTGCTGCTGCTCGTGCTCGTCGTGTATGTGCGGCCGCAAGGCTTTCTCGGACGGCGCTGATCATGAAAGACATCGTTCGCTCGCGTCTGACAATGTCCGCGATCCTGCTCGCGATCGTCGCCGCGACGCTGCCGTGGTGGCTCACCGGCTATATCCTCGGCGTGCTGACCGTCGCGTATTACTTCGGCGTCTTCGCGATGTCGTGGGACTTGCTGTTCGGCTTCGCCGGCGAGGTCAACTTCGGTCCGACCTTCCTGATCGGACTCGGCGCCTATTCCGCCGCGATACTGAACGCGCACGCCGCCGCGCCGATACCCATATGCGTGATGGCGGGCGGACTCGTCGCGCTCGTCGGCGGCCTGTTGCTCGCGGTGCCCGCGTTGCGTTTGCGCGGGCCGTACTTCGGCCTCGTGACGCTCGTCGCCGTGTTGCTGCTGCAGAACGCGATCGTGATCTTCGCGGGCGTCACGGGCGGCGAGATCGGCATGATGGTGCCCGACGTGATGTCCGTCGACGCAAGCAACAACTACTGGATCGCGCTCGCGTTCCTGATCGGCTGCGCGATCATTCTGTTCGGCCTGTCGCGTTCGGCGATCGGCCTCATTCTGCAGGCGAGCGGGCAGGACACCATCGGCGCGCAGGCGCTCGGCTTCAACGTCGTTAAGCACAAGCTCGCGGCGTTTTGCATCAGCGCGGTGTTCTCGGGCGTCGCGGGCGCGATGCTCGTGTTCTATCAGGGCACGGCGTCGGTGAGCACGGTGGTCGATATCGGCATCGGCGTGCAGATCATCATCGCGGCTGTTCTGGGCGGGCGGCGCACGATACTCGGCGCGGTGCTCGGCTCGATCTTTCTCATCGTCGCGGGCGAATTCCTGCGTCCGCTCGGGCAGATCAACACGTTCGTGGTCGCGGCCGTCGCGCTCGCGGTCATCCTGTTCTTTCCGGATGGCTTGCTCGGCAACATCCTCCGCGTGAAGGAGCGCGAATGAACGATTCACCTCTGCTCTCCGTGCGCGGTCTGACGAAGCGCTTCGGCGGTCTCGTCGCGGTGAAGGATATCGGCTTCGATATCGAACCCGGCGAGATACTCGGCCTGATCGGTCCGAACGGCTCGGGCAAGTCGACGGTGATGAAGCTCATCATGGGCATCGAGCGACCCAATGCGGGTTCGATCAAGGTCGATGGCGTCGAGATGGCCGGCTGGCTGCCGCATCGCATCGCGCGCGCGGGCGTGGGCATCGTGTTTCAGCATTCGCGGCCGCTGCATCGGCAAACGGTGCTGGAGCACATCAAGCTCGCGCTGCTGCCCGATTCGCTCGTGAAGCTCGCCGCCGATCCGCATGTCAATCGCCGCGCGCGCGAGATCGCGGAGCGCGTGGGTCTCGCGAAGGTGATGCATCGTCATCCGGCGACGCTGCCCTTCGCCGATCTGCGCCGCATGGAAATGGCGAAGGCGATCGCGCGCGATCCGCGCGTCGTGCTCGTCGACGAACCTTTCGCGGGACTCACCGCGGCCGAGTCGGAAACCTTCTCCGAATTGATCCGCGGCTTTCGTGCGGAAGGGCGCGCGGTGCTGCTCGTCGATCACAACGTGAAGAGCCTCGCGGCGCTCGCGGATCGCGTGCTCGCGATGTATCTCGGCGAGTACGTCGCGGAAGGCTCCGCCGAGGAGGTGATGCGAAACGAAACCGTGCGCCGCGTGTATCTCGGCGGCAAGATCGAGGCGCGCGAGCGCGGCGCGGAAGTGGTCAACAGCAAGCCTTCGATCCTTCAGGTCGACAATGTCGGCGTGCTGTACGGCAAGGCGCGCGCGCTCGACGGCGTGAACATGCATGTGCGCGAAGGCGAGTTCGTGTCGGTCGTGGGATTGAACGGCGCGGGCAAGACGACGCTCTTCAACGCGATCTCCGGGCTCGTGCCTTACGAAGGGACCATCCGCTACGGCTCGAAGGATCTGAAGGGCATGAGCGGCGCGGCGATCGCGCGCGGGGGCATCGTGCAATGCCCGGAAACGCGCGAGCTTTTCGGCGATATGACCGTGCGCGAGAACCTCGATCTCGGCGGCTATCATCTCTCCGACAAGGCGCGCGCCGATCAGCTCAAGTGGCTCTTCGAACTCTTTCCGATTCTCCAAGCGCGTGAGAAGCAGACCGCGCGCACGCTGTCGGGCGGCGAACAGCAGATGCTCGCCATCGCTCGCGCGCTAATGATGCAGCCGAAGCTCCTCATTCTCGACGAGCCGACGCTCGGCCTCGCGCCGGTGATCCTTGAGCAATTGTCGAAGGCGATGGAACTGATGCAGAAGACCACGCCGATCACCGTGTTGCTCGGCGAGCAGAACGTCACGTTCGCGCTGCCGCATGCGGACCGCGTCTATGTGCTCGAACATGCGCGCATCGTGTGGGAGGGCAGCCCGTCGCGTTTCGAGAAGGAGATGGGACGCGGGTTTCTCGAAGCGGTGCCGTCCGAGCCGATGCAGGCGAGAGCGTGAACGCCTAAGCCTGTTGCGCAAAAACACCACACGTAGTGCACGAAACCACGCATCGCGACAATTGATGTGTTAAAAAACGCGTGCCTTCATGCGTCACGCCGAAGCCGCGTTCATCTAGACAGTGAACTGAAAGGCGACGCATCGAAGCCCCACAAAATCGCTAATAAATAGACGCTCCAACACATCATGAAGACAATCACATCGCGTGCCATCGCAGGAATGGGTGCATCGGTCATCGCGCTCGCCTGTCAGTCCGCATTCGCGCAAAGCTCGGTCACGCTCTATGGCGTCGCCGACGTCAGCGTGCGTTATCTCACGAACGCAAACGCCAATAACGACGGCAAGCTGTTCATGACCAACGGCGCGATCACCAATAGCCGTATCGGCCTGAAGGGCGAGGAAGATCTCGGCGGCGGCCTGAAGGCGATCTTCCGGCTGGAAAGCGGTGTGGAGTTGGAGAACGGCCAGTACTCCGACAGCGCGCGCGCATTCAACCGCGCGGCCTACGTCGGTCTGTCGAACCAGTACGGCACGCTGACGCTCGGCCGCCAGAAGACGCCGCTCTTCGACATGCTCGGCGACACGTATGATCCGCTCACCGTCGGCAACTACTTCGAGAACGCATGGCTGCCGGTCGCACTTGGCGCGGGTCTCTATGCCGATAACGCGGTGAAGTACAACGGCACGTTCGCGGGCCTCACGCTCGGCGCGATGTACTCGTTCGGCACGAACTACACGGCGACCGGCGCGGGCGGCTTCTCGGGTCAGGTGCCGGGCCACATGGGCGCGGGCAACATGTACGGCTTCACGGCGTCGTATGCGATGGGCCCGTTGTCCATCGGCGGCGGTTATCAGCAGAACAGCGACAACTCGTCGAACAAGCAGAAGATCTGGAATGCGAACGTGGTCTATACGATCGGCGCGGCCAAACTCTATGCGGGCTATCTGCATTCGACCGACGACACCGGCTTCGTCGACAGCATCCTGCAACAGCGCGGGCTCGTGTCGGGCACGGATATCCTGAAGGGCTCGGGCCGCCGCGACGACGGTCCGTTCGCGGGCATCACGTATCAGGTCACGCCGGCGCTGTTGCTCACGGGCGCGTTCTACTACGACCATATAAAGAACGCGGCCATCGGCGGCGGCGCGACGGGCAGCGGCAATCGCTACACGGGCGTCGCGCTGGCGGAGTATGCATTGTCGAAGCGCACCGAAGTGTATGGCACCGTCGACTTCAACAAGGTGACGGGCGCGGCGGATGTCGAATTGCCGGGCCGCTCGAATCAGACGGGCGTATCGATCGGCTTGCGCAACATCTTCTGATCGCGCGTCAGCGCACGCGCAACGTATAGCGCGTGCGCTGACGATACACCGAGTCAGGACGCAGCACGGCGCGTTCGCCGTCCATGTTGATCTCGTTTGGAAAGCCGCCTGCTTCGAGACACAGTCCCGCATGCTTGCGATAGCGCGACCCATTGCGCGCGCTCACGCCTTCCAGATAATTCCCCGAGTAGAACTGCAAGCCGCGCGCATCGGTGGCGACGCTCAACTCGCGTCCGCTCGACGGATCGAACAGCACGGCGACCGTGCGCGGCTCTTTCGCATCTTCGCCCAGCACATAGCAATGGTCGAAGCCGCCCGCGAGCGCGAGTTGCGGATGCGATGCATCGAGACGCGCTCCGATCGATGCGGGCTCGCGCAAATCGAACACGCTGTTTGCTACCGCTTCACGTGCAACGGGAATCGAGCTTGCATCGATCGCAAGGTACATGTCCGATGCAATCGATATTTCATGATCGCGAATGCTCGCGTCATTGCCCAGATTGAAATACGCATGGTTCGTGAGGCTGACGGGCGTCGGGGCATCGGTGCGCGCTTCGTAATCGATCGATAGCGTGCCCGCGTCGTTCAGTGCGTAGCGCACGGTCACATCGAGATTGCCGGGAAAGCCCGCCGCGCCCGCGGGCGAATGCAGCGTCATGACGAGCGCGTCATCGGCTACTTCCACGCGCCACATCTGCCGATGAAAACCCGCCGAGCCGCCATGCAGATGATTCGCGCCTTCGTTGCGCTCGACCTGATACGCGAGGCCATCGAGCAAGAAGCGTCCATCGCGGATGCGATTGGCCCAGCGCCCGATGATCGCGCCCATGAATGCGCTGCCGTTCAGATAGTCGGCGGGCGTGTCGTGACCGAGCAGCACGTCGGCGAGATGTCCGTCGCGGTCGGGCGCGAGCCATGAGACGAGCGTCGCGCCCAGATCGCTGATCTCGATGCGCATACCCGACGCATTGCGCAACGTGTAGAGATGCGCGTCGCCCCAGGGCCGAATGTCGATGAGAGAAGAGGAGGTCATGCGCGCGATCATCTCACGGACGCGCCGCGACTTCATCGAGATGCAGCAGCAGATCCGCGGGATCTTCGTACACGCGCAAGGCGCCCGAGCGCTCCAGTTCGTCGCTGCCATAACCGCCCGAGAGCAGGCCGACGCCGAGCGAGCGGCATCGACGCGCGGCCAGCATGTCCCAGATGCTGTCGCCGACGACGACCGTATGTTCGATCGGCACGTTCAGGCGCGCGGCCGCGGCGAGGAAGAGATCGGGATCGGGCTTCGCGTACTTCACCATGTCGCGCGTGATGACCACCTGCTTCGACGGATCGACGCCCAGCGCTTCGAGATTGACCTGCGCGGTCTCCATGCGTCCGCTCGTCGCGATGGCCCATTTCGTACCGGCCTGCGTCAGCGCTTCGAGCAGCTCGCGCGCACCCGGCAGCGGGCAGACCTGCGCGCGCAGCCGCTTGTACGCTTCCGCATGCAACAGACGCAGCCGTTCGACGCGATCCGCGCTGATCTCGCCATGCGTTTCACGCAGCAACTGATTGGTGAAGAGCCCGCCGCTCATGCCGATCTTGCGATGGATGCGCCACACGGACAACTCGATCCCTTCGGCGTCGAGCGCTTCCTTCCACGCGAGCACGTGCTGATAGACGCTATCGACGAGCGTGCCGTCCAGGTCGAACAGGAATGACGTTTCGATACGCATGATCTTCTCCAATGAGTGTGTCCGAGCGACTTCATGATACGCACGATCGGGCAAGCGGGCTGCTGCAAGTGCGATAATGGATGTTTGCGCCGCGAGCCGGTTATCTCGCGGACAATACGCACAAAGTCCCTGAATTTTGCATCAATTACGCATGACGGAGCCTATCTTGACCCGCATCGACAATCCCTCCCGCGATCAGGAAGCAGGCGTGGCCGACGCCACGCAAGACACGACCCGTATCGACGATACGCGCATCGGCGCCGTGCGTCCGCTGATCTCGCCGGCCCTGCTGCTCGACGAACTGCCGGTTACGCCCGACGTGCAGACGCTCGTCGAGGAAAGTCGCGGCGCCATCGCGAACATACTGCATGGCCGCGATGACAGGCTCGTCGTGGTCGTCGGTCCGTGCTCCATTCACGATCACGATCAGGCGATGGAATACGCGCAGCGTCTGAAGAAAGTCGCCGACCAGTTGCGCGACGATCTCTTCATCGTGATGCGCGTGTACTTCGAAAAACCCCGCACGACGGTGGGCTGGAAAGGCTATATCAACGATCCGCGTCTGGACGGCAGCTTCCGCATCAACGAAGGCCTGCGCCGCGCGCGCGAACTTCTGCTCGACATCAGTGCGCTGGGTCTTCCGACCGCGACGGAGTTTCTCGATCTGCTGAGCCCGCAATACATCGCCGATCTGATCGCGTGGGGCGCGATCGGCGCGCGCACGACGGAGAGCCAGAGTCATCGGCAGCTTGCATCGGGTCTGAGTTGCCCGATCGGCTTCAAGAACGGCACCGACGGCGGCGTGCAGGTCGCGGCGGATGCGATCGTCGCGGCGCGCGCGAGCCACGCGTTCATGGGCATGACGAAGATGGGCATGGCCGCGATCTTCGAAACGCGCGGCAACGACGATTGCCATGTGATCCTGCGCGGCGGCACGAAGGGGCCGAACTACGACGCGGAGAGTGTGGCGGCGGCATGCGGCGCATTGGCCAAGCTCGGCCAGCGCGAGCAAGTGATGATCGACTGCTCGCATGCCAACTCGAACAAGTCGCATCTGCGTCAGGTGGACGTCGCGCAGGATATCGCGCGGCAACTGGAAGCGGGCGAGCGGCGCATCACCGGCGTGATGATCGAGAGCCATCTGGAAGAGGGGCGTCAGGATCTCAAGCCCGGCGTGCCGCTCAAGCATGGCGTGTCGATCACCGATGCGTGCCTGGGCTGGACGCAGAGCGAGCCGGTGCTCGAACTGCTTGCGCAAGCCGTGAGAAAGCGCCGCGCGGGCTGAGCGGGGTAGCGGTCGATGTGGTGGCGAGGTAGCGTCTTCGATGGAACGCTACCTCGCCACCGCCGCATTCAACCCATTGACCCAGCTGCCGAATGCGGCTGATTAACGCGCGGCAAGCGACTTGATGAACGATTCGTCATCGAGCAGCATGCCGATCAGCTTTCGGTACAAACCTTCATACTGCCTCGCTGCCTCAGGAATCGCGATGGCACCCACAAACGGCGAGTCCCACGTCGAATCCACATGAAGTGTCCGATCGTACTGTACAGCCTCGGAACGCTTGACGACAAAGCGCGCCGTCAACGAGGCGTTGCCTGTGCCAATAGGTCCATTCAATGTGCTGTCGAGAAGCGTGCCCGAGATTATCGTGTTGGCTTGCGGATCGAGTAATCCTGCCGATTGCAACTCGACGCGCAATGCCTCACCCAGATATTGAGCCATCGAGTCCTTCACGGGAGAGGTCACGGTACTGCCACGGACGCTGACACTGCGATCCATGCCTTCCGGTTGCGATGGGTCCAGCGAAAACCTGCCGATCTCCACCTTGCCGGGAGGAGGATCGGCGCGGCGCAGCTTGGCGAGATTTTCGACGCTTGGTTGCGGGGCATGCATCGGGATCTGCATGCATCCGGCCAAAAGCATGACCGCGCTCAAAGACAGCGGTGCTATCCAGTTGATTGCTCTCATGACGACCTCACTCGAACGCCGGATCGCGCGACAAGTCGTCAAGCGCGTTGCTCAGCACATCGAGCGTCATTTGATTGACAGCATCGACGGCCGACGGCGACTTCTGCGCGTTCGGTGGCGCACTGGTGTTTCCCACAGTTGTGTGGATCGCGTGGCGGGCCGTTTTGACGATCGGTGTCGTCCGATTGGGAGCGAGATAGCTAACGGTGCAGATGTATCCATCCGTGACGGTATTGCCGGCGAGCCCGAAGGTCAAACCGGTAACAAAGCCTTTGGAAGCGGCGTCTTCGGTGATGGGGACGTTGTTGAGGGTGACGCTGAGCATGCCCGCGTTTGGCTGCGGGTTTGAGGAAACCGTGGAAAACAGGCCGGAATCCTTGACTTCCTTGCTTACCACGCTGCTCAACCTATCCGTTGCCCGTGCATTGGGCGCTCCCTTCGTCTGGAACTCGAACACGAGTTGCACTGGTTTCGGGTCAGCGACCTTCTTCATTTGTGCAACCGGGACTTGTTTCGTCTGTGTGTCGACATAGACGCTGCTGCAGGCAGCGAGAAGCGCTGTAGCGAGGAGTACCGATGCGGTGACAATGCGGCGAATGATCGCCAGGTTCCCCAACGTATTTGATTCGTTATGCATAATTATATGGGCATGGTCAGTGATGTTTTATTCGTCGAGCGTAGCGACATCGCGTGCGATGTTGAACTCAGCATCGGCCGGCTAACGCACGGCGATGGTAGCAGAGCGAAACACCAAACTTGAACGTCAAAAGATTGTATTTTGTCAACGAAAAGCCGGACGAGGCTCTGGTTTTCGACCAGGCGAGGGACGTGTCGAATGATCTCGATGTGGTTCGAGCGTGAGAATGGATTGATTGCCGCGACTGGCGCTGTTTGCCAACGCTACGCGATCGAAACAGGCTGCGACTGAACGCGAGGTCCGCGGATCATCCCTACCTCGCCACCGCCGCATTCAACGCGTTGACCAGCGCCAGCGGATCGAACGGCTTGCGCACCTGAACCGCTCTCGGCAATGCGCGCCGCTCGTCATCGCCGAGCGCGAGATCGTAGCCGGTCACGAACACGACGCCCAGCTCCGGCGCCTCGCGACACGCGTCGATGGCCAGATCCACGCCGGATTGCCCCGCGAGATCCACATCCGTCAGCAGCACTTCGAAGCGATGCTCGCGCAGCAACGCAAGCGCCTCATCGACGCTGCCTGCATCGATCAGATCCAGCCCGAATGTGCGCAGCAACTCGGCGGTGCTCGTGCGCACGAGTTCGTTGTCTTCGACGAACAGCACGCGCATGCGTGACGGCGCATCGTCCTCGGCGACACGCGGCACATGCGTGTCGATGTCCGCGACAACGGCTTCCGATGCCTGCGCGGACAGCCCGAGCACATGCCGCACCTTGCGCGCCAGCGCCTCGTGCGTATAAGGCTTGCTCAGCAGATCGATGCCTTCGTCGAGCCGTCCCGCATGCACGATCGCGTTATCCGTATAGCCCGACGTGAACAGCACCGCGATACCCGGCACGCGTTCCCGCGCCTTGCGCGCGAGTTCGGTGCTGCGCAACGGCCCGGGCATCACGACATCGGTGAAGAGCAGATCGAGCGGCACGCCGCTCTCGACGATCGCCAGCGCGCTCTGCGCATCCTTCGCCCGCAGCACGCGATAGCCGAGATCGACGAGCAGTTCGACGACAGTGGCGCGCACTTCCTCATCGTCCTCGACGACGAGAATGGTCTCGCTGCCGCCCTTCGCCGGGCCCGCATCGATATTGATTTCGAGGTCTTCCTCGGCACGCGCGCGCGGCAGATAGAGGCGCACCGTCGTGCCGTGTCCCTGCTCGCTGTACACCTTCACGTGGCCGCCGGACTGCTTGACGAAGCCGTACACCATCGAGAGCCCGAGGCCCGTGCCCTGGCCTTCGCGCTTGGTCGTGAAGAACGGCTCGAACGCGCGTTCCTGCACTTCGGGCGACATGCCCGAGCCCGTGTCCGTCACGGCGACCATCACGTACTGGCCGGGCGATACGTCGGCGTTGCGCATCGCGTAGGCTTCGTCGAGCGATGCGTTGCCCGCTTCGATCGTGAGCTTGCCGTGACCGTTCATCGCATCGCGCGCGTTGATCGCGAGATTGAGCAAAGCGTTCTCGACCTGAAACGGATCGACGAGCGTATTCCACAAGCCGCCCGACACGATGGTCTCGATCTCGATGCCGTCGCCGAGCGCGCGGC
Organism: Caballeronia sp. EK; assembly: GCF_014384845.1. Lineage (NCBI taxonomy): Bacteria > Pseudomonadati > Pseudomonadota > Betaproteobacteria > Burkholderiales > Burkholderiaceae > Caballeronia > Caballeronia sp. EK. The sequence continues at coordinate 801,844 of NZ_JACSUE010000002.1, read as the reverse complement.
GGAACATGTCGTCGAGGCCGCGCACGAAGCGCCCCAGATTCACGACCTTCGGCGCGAGCGGCTGACGTCTGCCGAACGCGAGCAACTGCGACGCGAGATTCGCACCGCGCGCGACGCCCGCGAGCGCGTTGCGCACGCGCTGCTCAGGCTTGTCCTTCCCGGCGACGTCCTTCGCGAGCAATTGCAGATTGCCGCCGATCACCTGCAGCAGGTTGTTGAAGTCGTGCGCGACGCCGCCCGTCAGCTTGCCGATGGCTTCCATCTTCTGCGCCATGCGCAGCGCTTCTTCGGCGTGACGCAGCGCGTCGGCGGTTTCGCGGTCCGCCGTGACGTCGCGGCCCACGCCGTGAATGCGCCGCGTGCGCGGATCGAGCGATACCGTCCACGCGATCCAGCGCCAGCCGCCGTCCGAGCGGCTCAGACGGCATTCGTAGCGCACCGGCAGGCCGTTCGCGCGCAGCTTGCCGAGTTCGGCGGTGGCGGCGTGCGCGTCGTCGGGATGCACGAGGTCCATCACCGTGTGCGAATGCAGGCGCTGCGAATCGAAGCCGAGCACCGTCGTCCATGAAGGACTGACGCGCAGCAGCGCGCCCTCGAAGCTCGCGACGAAGAACAGATCCTCGCTCAGTTCCCATAAACGGTCGCGGTCCGCGACGGCATCGGCCACGCGGCGTTCCAGCGTTTCGTTCAGATCGCGCAACGCGTCCTGCGCCTTCGTGCGCTCGTCGATCTCGTCCTGCGCGGCCTGATAAAGACGCGCGTTGTCGATGGCGATCGCCGCCTGCGACGCGATGCCGGTCAGGATCCGCTCCGCGCGGTCCGTGAAGACGCCTGGCTCGGGATGGCCGAAGAAGAGCCCGCCGAGCACTTCGCCGTTGCGCGAGACGACCGGCGCGGCGAGATAGCTGCACACGGCGAGATGGCCCTTCGGCATGCCGTGATGCGGCGCGTTGTGACCGTAGCGCGGATCTTTCGTGATGTCGTCCGAACGCACGATGCCTTCGCCCGCGAATGTCGGGCCGAACACGGCGGTGTTGCGCGGCATCGGGAATCGGGAGAACGTGTCCTTCGGCACGCCCGAGAGCGTGTAGAGCGTATAGCGGGCGCCCTTGTCGTCGAGCACGTTGTAGAAGAACGAGCCGAAGGCGGCGCCCGTCAGCTCGGTCGCGGCATCGACGACGACCTGCACCGCGCGGCTCAGTTCGAGTTCGCCCGCGACCGTCGTGCCGACGCGGTTGAGAATCTCCAGCGTGCGCGATTCGTCGCGCAGCTTCTGTTCGGTCGCGTGACGCAATCGCGCGAGGCGCAGATTGCTCGCCACGCGTGCCAGCAGTTCGCGCGCCGGGAAAGGTTTGGTCAGATAATCGTCCGCGCCCGCTTCGAGCCCGCCGACGCGCGCCTCCTCGCCCGCGCGCGCCGACAGCAGCACGACCGGCGTCTCGCGCAGCGCCTCGTCCTCGCGCAGCGCGCGCAAAAGCCCGAAGCCGTCGAGGCGCGGCATCATCACGTCGGAGACGATCACCTCGGGATGCACACGCCGCGCGATCTCGAGCGCGGCTTCGCCATCGGCGGCGACGCTGACCTCGTGGCCTGCCGCGATCAGCATGCGGCGCATGTAGTCGCGCAGGTCGGCGTTGTCGTCGACCACGAGCACGCGGCCCGGCAGCGCGTCGGCGAGCGTCGGCTCATCGGTCGCGTTCACGCCGAGCGGCGCGTCGTCATCGCTCTCGACGACGGGCCGCTCATTCGCGTCGGGCATCCAGCGCATGGCGGCATCGACATACGAACGCGCGCGTATGCTCGCTTCGGCATGCGGCGCGCCTTCTGCGTCGGCGGCGGGTTCGCGCGGCGCGGGCAACGTGACGGTGAAGCACGCGCCATCGCCGGGCGTGCTGTCCACACGGATCGTGCCGCCGTGCAGCTTGACGAGCTCCTGCACCATCGCGAGCCCGATGCCGCTGCCTTCCATCGAACGGCCCGCCGCGCCCGCGACGCGATGAAAGCGCTCGAACACGCGCGCGAGCTCCTGCTCCGGAATGCCGATGCCGGTATCGCTCACGCAGAGTTCGATGCCGTGCTCCGCGTTCGTATGGAGCGCAATCCGGATAACGCCGTCGAACGTGAACTTGAACGCGTTCGACAGCAGGTTCATCACGATCTTTTCCCACATGTCGCGGTCAATCTCCGCGATCACGGGCGCCGGTCCGGTGTCGATTTCCAGACGCAGGCCGGCCGTTTCGATCGCCGAGCGAAAGAGCGATGCGAGCTCGGCGGTGAACACGGCGATATCCGTCGGCTGCCGATGAATCTCGATGCGCCCGGCCTCGATGCGCGAGAAGTCGAGCAACGCGTTGACGAGCTTCAGGAGCCGCAAGCCGTTGCGATGCATGACCTCGACGATCCGCATGTCCTCCTGACTCACGCGGTCGGGACTCGCGAGCAGCTCTTCGAGCGGGCCGAGCATCAGCGTGAGCGGCGTCCTGAACTCGTGGCTGATGTTGGAGAAGAACGTGGTCTTCGCGCGGTCGATTTCGGCGAGCGCTTCGGCGCGCCGGCGCTCTTCGTCGTAGGCGTGCGCGTAGCCGATCGCCGCGCCGATCTGGCCCGCGACCAGATTGACGAACGCGCGATACCCTTCGTCGAACAGGCGATAGGGATTGAGCGCGGCGACCAGCACGCTCGAGCGGCCCGTGTCGCCCGAGGGCGCGATGGGCACGATCACCGCGCTCGCCGGCGCGACGCTCCATGCGCCGGTGGGCAGCGGCGCGTCGATGAGGCGATCGAGTTTCGTGACGATGCGCGCCTCGTTGTCGCGCAGCACCTCGTGGAAGGGCCACGGGTTCGGGTGCGCCGCGTGCAGTACCGCGGGCGCGGCGCGATGCTCCGGCCCGATGCCGCACGCGCCGACGAGCGTCGCCGTGTCGCCGCCGGGTTCGACCGCATAGAGCAGCGCGAAGGGCATGTCGCGCGATGCGCCTTCGAGCGCGTTCATCGAACGTTCGCACGCCTCGCGCCAGGTGCGCGCGTCGGCCGCCGATGCCGCCAGCTCGCGCAGCACGTTCAACTGGCGCTCGCCGAGCACGCGTTGGGTGTCGTCGCTGTTCGCGCAGATGATGCCGCCCGCGCCGCCGCGGTCGTCGGGAATCGGGCTGTAGGAGAACGTGTAATACGTTTCCTCCGGAAAGCCGTTGCGCTCCATGATGAGGAGCTTCTGTTCGACGTAAGTGCCTTCGACGCCCACGAGCGCGGTGTCGAGCAGCGGGCCGATCTCGTTCCAGATTTCGCGCCACACGACCGACGTCGGCCGGCCGAGCGCCTGCGGATGCTTGCCGCCGATGATCGGCTTGTACGCGTCGTTATAGAAGAAGAGCAGGTCGGGCCCCCAGCCGACCCAGATCGGCTGGCGCGACGTCAGCATGATGCGGATGGCCGTCTTGAGACTTTGCGGCCAGTGTTCGGGCGAGCCGAGCGCAGTCTGTGTCCAATCGACCTCGCGGATGAGCGCGCCCATTTCGCCGCCGCCCAGGAGAAAGCTCGGGTCTAGCCCGTTCATTCTCGTATCCGCGATCAGATTGTCAGCTTTCATCGACGCTTGGTCTCCTCGCCCGGTCTCGATGCGGCGACGTCATGTGCCGGCAATGCACGTATTAAGGTTCGAATCGCTTGCGCGACGCGCTTCATGGCACGCCAGCGATTTCGAATTCTCGCACGGAAAACGGCTTCGGTTTGTGTCGGCTTTGCGCGCGGCAGGCCCGCCTGCAAACGCGCTCCGGTGTCCGCGGATCATCAGACGGGAACGCGCCGGACGTTCGGAACGCATTTTGCTGAAACGATGCCGACCCAAGCACATTGCGTACTCACGCAGCCACGACGTTCGAGAACATGTCCAGATCGATGCCCAGAACCACACTCACCTCCGAAGCAGGGACGTACGAAGGCTTCGATATCTACGCGTCGTATGTGGTCAACGCGACGGGCATGCACATCGGCACACTCAAGGTGGTTCGCAGGCGCGACAAGCGCGTGCTCTATCCATTCGATGGCTGCGAGACCATCGGCCCGTTCGAATCCAGCGAGGATGCGCGACATGCCGCCGAAGCGCTCGGCAGACGCATCGTCACGGCGGACATCGCCAATCCCGAGCCTTGATCGCGTGTCAGCGCGAATGTCCTATGACACGCGGTAAAAAGCCCCGCGATATCCCCGACCCATCGGCAAGAATCGCCCGTGCTTCGGGGAAAACCCCAGCGTCCTGATCGTCCTAGGACATGCGAGGCATGCGGGATGCGCCTGTATCTTGAACTCAAGGCGGTGCGTGGCGCGCGAACTCGGGCGCAGCACCGGGTCACTGACGCATCCGGACAACGACTATGAGTTACGTGCAACCCTCCACGAGGCAAGACGCGCAGTCGCGCGCACCCATCAGACGCGCGATGGCGGCTTCGGCCATCGGCAACGCGACCGAGTGGTTCGACTACGGCATCTACAGCTACGGCCTCACCTATATTTCAGCCGCGCTCTTTCCCGGCAGCACGGCGCAGGCCACGCTCTTCGCGCTCGCGACCTTTGCGATTTCCTTCCTCGTCCGGCCGCTCGGCGGACTCTTCTGGGGACCGCTCGGCGACCGGCTCGGGCGCAAGCATGTGCTCGCGCTGACCATCATCATCATGTCGATGGCGACGCTGCTTGTCGGCGTCCTGCCATCGTATGCGAGCATCGGCCTGTGGGCGCCCGCATCGCTCGTCGCCTTGCGCATGATCCAGGGTTTCTCGACGGGCGGCGAGTACGGCGGCGCGGCGACCTTCATGGCCGAGTACGCGCCCGATCACAAGCGCGGCTTCTGCGGCAGTTTTCTGGAATTCGGCACGCTTGCGGGCTTCTCGCTCGGCGCGTTCCTGATGCTCGGCTGCTCGGTCCTGCTCGGCAACGACGCGATGCACGCATGGGGCTGGCGTCTGCCGTTCCTCGTCGCGGCGCCGCTCGGTCTGATCGGACTGTATCTGCGCTCGAAGATGGAAGACACGCCGGTGTTCCGCGAGTGCGCCGAAGCGTCCGAACGCGAGCACCACGCGGGCTTGCCGTTGCGTGAGCTTTTCACGAGCTACTGGAAGCCGCTGCTTCAGCTCGGTGGACTGGTCGTCGCGCTGAACGTGGTGAACTACGTGCTGCTCGCGTACATGCCGACCTTCATGAAGAAGGAACTCGGCATGAGCGACAACCTTTCGCTGCTGCTGCCCCTGATCGGCATGTTGTCGATGATGGTGCTGCTGCCTTTCGCGGGCGCGTTGTCGGATCGCATCGGGCGCAAGAAGGTGTGGTGGCTTTCGCTCGTCGGCATCTTCGTCGCGGCCGTGCCGATGTTCACGCTCATGTCGCATGGCATCGCCGGCGCGCTGATCGGACTTGGCGTGCTGGGGCTGCTTTATGTGCCGCAACTCGCGAGCATCTCGGCGATGTTCCCCGCGATGTTTCCGACGCAGGCGCGTTATGCGGGGATGGCGATCGCCTATAACATTTCGACGTCGATCTTCGGCGGCACCGCGCCGATGGTCACCGACTGGCTCATCGGCCGCACGGGCAGCACGCTGGTGCCGGCGTATTACATGATGGGCGCTTGCGCGGTGGGGGCGATTGCGTTGTTGTTCGTTACCGAGACGGTGGGGTGCTCGCTGCGTGGGCGGGAGATACCTGGTGCGAAGGTGGGCGGCGGGGCGCGTCGTGAGGATGTTGCGCATGAGGGGTTGCCGGAGCATCGGCACGCTTGATGAATCGCGTGAGCTAATCCACCTGCGGCCCGATGCGATCGGGCCGCATTGGTTTTCAGCGCGCCACCTTTACCGTTTTTTTTCCACTCAGCACCCGCGCCTGCAACACGATCACAAGCAACAAAAACAACCCACGTATCACCGACTGCCAATAAGCCGAAAGCGAGATATACCCCAACCCGTTTTCAAAGTTCAAAAGATTGAACACGAGCCCAAGCAGCGCGACACCGGCGATCGTCATCGCAATGGAACCTTCGCCGCCAGTCAATCGCGTGCCCCCAAGCACCACAGCCGAAATCGCAAACAACTCCCAGCCGACGCCCTCGTTCGGCTGCCCCGCGCCGAACTGCGCGGCGAGAATCGCGCCGGCGATGCCTGCAAGCAAACCCGAAACGGCATAAACGAAGACCAGCGTGCGATCGACGTTCAGTCCCATCAAACGCGATGCCTCTTCGCTGCCGCCGATCGCCAGCGCATGCCGCCCGAAGCGCGAACTGCGCAACGCGATCCAACCGATCACCGCCGCCGCCGCGCAGACAATTCCGGGAATCGGCAGGCTCAGAAAATCGCCTTGGCCGAATGCGGCGAAGTTCGTATCCGAGGATATCGCCACTGCATCGTTATGACCGAGCAAAAGCGCGAGGCCATGCGCGCCGAGACTCGTCGCCAGCGTGACGATGAACGGCAAAATCCGCATATGCGTGATGACGAGCCCGTTCAACACGCCGACCGCAAGTCCCGCGAACGACCCGGCGATCACGCCGGCCAGCGCGCCATGCGGACTCGCCAACGCCGATACGACGCTCGCGAGCGCAGCCACCGCACCGACCGACAGATCGATGCCGCCCGTGATGATCACGAACGCCATGCCGATCGATATCAACAGGAACATCGAGTTGTATCGCCAGAACGACGTCACGTTATACGCCGACAGAAAATGCTCGTAACGCGTGACGCCCAGCACGAGCAACGCGACGAGCGCGATCAGAATGGGCAGGTTCTTCTTCATGGAAAAGTCAGCCTCGCTTGCGTTGCACGTACACCGCGGCAATGATGATCGCGGCCTTGAGCACGAGCGCGGCGGCATCCGGAATGCCGTGCGCGAGCAGCGTGTAACGCAACAACTGAATGATGAGCGCACCGATCAGCGTGCCCGTGATATACGCCTTGCCGCCGGTCAATGCAGTGCCGCCGACCGCGACCGCCGCGATCGCATCGAGTTCGACGCCGAGACCCACCACGTTCGCATCCGACGACGAATTTACCGAGATCGAAATAAGCCCTGCGAGTCCCGCGAGCGCCGCGCATACGGTGTACGCGATCATCTTCACGCGCGCGGTCGGAATGCCGGAGAGATACGCGGCGTCCTCGTTGCCGCCCGTCACGAGCAGGTATTTGCCGAAGAGCGTCTTGCGCACGATCCATGTGAAGAGCGCGACGAGCACGAGCATCAACAGGATCTGGAAGGGCACGCCCGCCACCTTTCCGAGCGCGATCCACTGAAACGCGGGATTGTTGAACGCTTGCAGGCTGCCATCGGTGACGACCTGCGCGATGCCGCGACCCGCGATGAACAGCACGAGCGTCGCGACGATCGGCTGCACGTTCAGACGCGTGACGAGAAAGCCGTTGAACACGCCGCATAACGCAGCGGCGATGACCGGCAACGTGAACGCGAGAATGATGCCGAGCGGCCCGTCGATATTCATGAAGAGCATCGGCGCGAGCGCACCGGCAATCGCCATCGAAGCACCGACCGACAAATCGATGCCGCCCGTTGCAACGACCAGCGTCATGCCGATGCCGACGATCACGATCGTCACCACTTGCGTGAGATTCACGTTGAACGTCTGCAACGAAAGGAAGTGCTGCGTGAAGATCAGGTTGAAGACGATCATCGCGAGCAGCACGGCGACTTCACGCTGGATCGCGACGCCGCGTTTCTTTTTCACGGGCGCCTGCACGATCGGTGCGGCGCGTTGCGTGTCATCGATCATGTTTCGCTTCCTCCACCGCTTCGGCGAGCGTCGATTCCGCGCCCGCGCCGTACGCGATCGCGTCCATGATGGATGCCTCGTTCATCTTCGCGCCGTCGAGTTGCGCGACCGTTTCGCCATCGCGGATCACGACCGCGCGATCGGCCACGGCCGTGAGTTCTTCCAGTTCCGATGCGGACAGCAGCACCGCGAGTCCCGCATCGCGCAACTCACGCACGATCTTCGCGACATCCGCTTTCGCGCCGACATCGATGCCGCGCGTGGGTTCATCGAGCAGCAGAAGGCGAGGGTGGGTCGCGAGCCAGCGCGCGAGCAGCACCTTCTGTTGATTGCCGCCCGAGAGCTCGCGTATCGGCTGATCCGGCGAGCGCAGCTTGATGCCGAGCGATTCGACGAAACCATCGACGATCTCGCGCTGTTTCGCGATATCGACCACGCCGCGCTTCGTCAACGCGGGCAGGCACACCAGCGTGAGGTTATCGCGCACGGATAGCTCCGGCACGATGCCTTCGGCCTTGCGATTTTCCGTCAGATAAGCGATGCCGCGTGCGATCGCATCTTTCGGTGACTTGAACGCGGCATTCTCGCCGCCGACCGCGAGCGCGCCCTTCGCCGGGCGGTCCGCGCCGAAGAGAAGGCGCATCGTCTCCGTGCGTCCCGAGCCGAGCAGACCCGCGAGACCGACGGCTTCGCCCGCATGCACATCGAGCGATACGTCCGTGACTTTCGTGCCTGCGGCGAGGCCTTGTGCGGAGAGCGCTACAGGTCCGCGTTTGGCGAGATTCGCTTCCTTCACCGCGCTATCTTCGTGCACGACAGCGGCGAGCGTGCGGCCGAGCATTGTCGTGACGAGCTTCAGCTTGTCCATCTCCTGCATCGAATTTTCGGCGACGGTCTGGCCGTCGCGCATCACGGTGACGCGATCGCACAGCGCATACAGTTCATCGAGCCGATGCGACACGAAGATCACCGCGCGCCCGTCGTCGCGCAAACGGCGCACGACGGTGAAGAGCAGTTCGACCTCACGCTCGTCGAGCGAGGACGTCGATTCGTCCATGATGACGAGCTTCGCATCCGACGACACCGCCCGCGCGAGCGCGACCATCTGCTGGATCGCGGTGGAATATTCGCGCACGGGCTTCTTCACATCGATTCGTAATCCGAACGATTCAAGCAATTCAGCCGCGCGCCGCTGCACCGTCTTCCAGTCAATGAGACCGAGACGGCGCGGCTCACGCCCGAGAAAGATGTTTTCCGCGACCGAGCGGAACGGCACGAGGTTGATCTCCTGATAGATCGTGCTGATGCCTGCTTCGCGCGCGTCCTTCGGTGTGCGGAAATCGACTTCGCGGCCATCGAAGCGAATCGTGCCCGCGCTCTTGCGATATGCGCCCGTCAGAATCTTGATGAGCGTGGACTTGCCCGCGCCGTTCTGGCCGATGAGCGCGTGCACTTCGCCCGCCGCGACCGAGAGACGCGCGCGCTTCAACGCAGCGACGCCGCCGAACGCGATGTCGATGTCCTGCATGTCGAGAAGGGGAGTCTGAGCCATACCGTGAGTCCGTCGAAATGAAAAAGCGAGCGCCTTCGATCAGGCGCCCGCAAGACACACACACACTCCGCTCAGTACCCGTATTGCATGCTCGCGTCGACGTTGCTCTTGTCGTAGAAGCGATCCGAAACCTTCACCCACGGCGGAATCGTCTCGCCCTTCGCGTACTTCTGCGCGACATCGCACGCGAGCGGCCCGAAGAACGGGCTCGACTGCACGCTCGCGCCGAGCTCGCCCGCCTTGATCGCTTCGAGGCCACCCTTGGTGCCGTCGATCGTCACGAGGACGATGTCCTTGCCCGGCTGCTTGCCCGCCGCCTTGATCGCGGCGATCGCGCCGAGCGCCATTTCGTCGTTGTGCGCATAGACGGCGGTCACGTCCGGATGCGCCTGCAGCAGCGTCTCCATCACCTGGCGGCCCTTGTCGCGCGCGAAGTCACCGCTTTGCGACGCGACGATCTTCATGCCCGAATTCTTCGCGATGACTTCGTCGAAGCCCTTCTTGCGATCGTTCGCGGCGGAGGCGCCCGTCGAGCCTTCCAGTTCGATGATGGTCGCCTTGCCGTTGGTCGCCTTCACGAGCCAGTCGGCGGCGCGGTGACCCTGATCGATGAAGTCCGAGCCGATGAACGTGATGTAGTCCTTGCCCGCCTTCGCCATCGACTGGTCGATGTTGCGATCGACGAGAATCACCGGAATTCCCGCCTTCTTCGCCTGCATCACGACGGGCACGAGCGGCTTCTCTTCACGCGGCGGGAACACCAGCAGATCGACGTGCTGCGCGATCATGCTCTGGATGTCCGAGACCTGCTTGGCCGCCGAGCTGTTGGCGTCGGTCATGACCATCTGCCAGCCGCATTTCGCGGCGATATCTTTGAAGCTCTTCGTTTCCGCGAGACGCCACGGGTTGTTGCTCTCCGTCTGCGCGAAGCCGACCTTCAACGGCTTCTTGTTCGGGATTTTCGGCAGTCCGTCATCGGCGGCGTGGGCGGCGGTGAAGCCGGCCGCGAGCGTCAGGGCGGTCAGTGCGGCGGCGAGCGGGCGCAGGCCCAGGCGCGATTTCTTCTCTAGCGACAGCATGTCTTCCTCCATAGGATGGTTTGCCTTTTTCTAGTGGTGCCGATGCTTGTGTTGCCCGGTCTGCCTGCTGCGAGAGTGGTCATGCGTACTGCGACTTCGGCGATTATTTCATCGCGTTTTATTACTGGTCAATCGCTAATATTATTAGTTTCGAGCTGTTTTGCTTCGGTGATTTCCCTGACCGAGCCGCGTTCGATCAGCGGACCGTCGAGCTTCACGGTGCGGCGTCGCACCGGCGCGCCGGCGGCACGGTTTTCTTCTTCCTGAAGCAGCGTTTCGACCGCCCAGCGCCCGAGCTCATAGTTCGGCAGGACGACGGTGGAAAGCGGCGGATGCGTGTGCCGCGCGATTTCCTGATCGTCATAGCCGAGCACGGAGACGTCATCGGGTACGCGCAGGCCGAGCTGTTTGAGCGCCTCTATCGCGCCGAGCGCCATCAGGTCGTTCGCGCAAAAAATCGCGGTCGGCGGATTCGGCTCGCGCATCAGCGAGAGCGTTTGTTCGAAGCCGGTGCCCGGGCTCCAGTCGCCTTCGCGCACGAGTTCCGGCGCGTATGGCAAGTCGGCCGTCGCGAGCGCGGTCCGATAACCCTTCAGCCGATCGCGCGCCGCATCCTGCCACGGCTCACCGTTGATATAGCCGATGCGCTTGTGGCCCGCGGCCAGCAGATGATCCGTCGCGCTGTGGCCGCCCGCGACTTCCGCGGGCACGACCGACGACACGCTCGCATCGCTCGTATAGCAGTTGAGCAGCACGGTCGGAACTCTGGCGAGAAGCGCGGGCAAGGTCACCCGGCGCGTGTAGACCGTCGCGTAGATCACGCCGAGCACGTCCGGATTGCCGAGCGTCGCGTCGAGCACGCGCGCCTCGATCTCCGCGTTGCCGTGCGTCGAATAGACCGCGAGCATGCGCCCGTTGGCGAACGCGGCGTCGCGCGCGCCGTCGATGCTGACGACCGGATGCGGGCTCGTCGAAATTTCGTCGGCGAGATAGACGATCAGGTTGCGTTCGCCCTGACTCTCCAATGCGGCGACCGGTTCGCGCTGCGTCATGCGATAGCCGAGCTCCTGCGCGGCGCGCAGCACCTTGTCGCGCGTGGTATCGGAAAACTTCGCGCCGCTTGCGTTGTTCAGCACGAGCGAAACCGTCGATTGCGAGACTCCTGTGAGCTTCGCGATGTCGGTCATCGTCGGGCGGCGTTGCGTGGATTTTTTCATTGTGCGTGCCGCGTGCGGCGTCTGAAGCTTCCGCGAATCGTGTTGCGCGGGCCGAAGGAACTTGCCACTAATATTAGTGATGAATGCCGCGGAAAGCACGGGCTTATTGGTCATTTCAGCTCAGGGTTTTCACCGGTTATTACTAATAATATTGACGAACGGATTACACGCGTGCGATTCTGTCCTCGCACTCGCAACGAGGAGAGGGCGCATGGGCAAATACGACGAGAGCACGCGAGACGCGTTCGCCGAAGCGTTCGAACGAGACGGCTTCGTGCTGTTGCGCGACCATTTCCCGCGTGCCGCGCTCGAAGCCTGGAACAATGCGTTCGCGCCGCTCTTGCAGCCGCATATCGAAGCCGCGCGCGCAGCATCGACGAGCGGTAATCGCGGACCGGGCCGCTACTACGTCACGCTGCCGTTCGAAGGCGCGTTCGCGGACCCGTCGATCTTTTGCGATGAAGACATCGTCGGCATAGTCGAGCGCGTGGCCGGGCGCGATCCGGTGATGTGTCAACTCGCCACCGATACGCCCGTGGCCGGCTCCGAGTTCCAGGACTGGCATCGCGATACGCCGCCGCTTTTCGACGACGCGCCCGAGACGCCCTCATTTCAGCTTGCGGTGAATTTCCCGCTCGTCGATGTCGATGAGCGCAATGGCCCGCTCGAAACGACACGCGGCACGCATCGCATGTCGCGGGACGACGCGCTCGCCGGTCTGGAGGCAGGGCGCTTCGCCGCCGAGCAAATGCCGATGAAAGTCGGCGACGTGATGATTCGCGATGTGCGCGGGCTGCATCGGGGCACGCCGAATCTGAGCGGCGAGCCGCGTCCGATGGTGGTGATCGGCTACAGCCGCGCGTGGTACTTCCGGCCCGAAGTGCATATCGACGTGCCGCGCGACGTGCTCGCCGAATTTCCCGCGCGCGCGCGGCGTCTGCTGCGTTTCAATCCGCTGGTCGAGAAGACGGCGCGCACCTTCGACGAAAGCTACCGGCAGTTTGCATATTGAGCGCCGCACTGTCCGATACGCTCGTCGAGCTGCGTTGCGGCGCACGGCGCGTGCTGCTCGCGCCGCATGTGGGCGGCTCGATCGCGGCCTTCGACGAAATACGCGATGGCCGTTCGATCGACTGGCTGCGTCCCGCGACGCCCACCGCGCTCGCCGCCCGCGATCCGCTCGGCATGGCAAGCTTTCCGTTGCTGCCGTACTGCAACCGCATCCGCGATGCGCGCTTCAGGTTCGATGGTGCGCTCGTCGATCTGTCCGGCGATGGCAATGCCTTTGCGCATGCGCTTCACGGCAACGCATGGCGCTTGCCGTGGCGCGTGGGCGAGGTGTCGGAGTCGCGCGCGTGCCTGCATTTTTCGCACGAGCCGTCGCGCGCAGCGGCGCATCACTGGCCGTTTGCATATGACGCGACGCAGGAATTCGCGCTCGATGACCACACGCTAACGGTCACGATCTCCGCGCGCAACCTGTCCGATCGGCCGATGCCCTTCGGCATGGGACATCATCCATACTATCCACGCACGCGGAACACACGCGTTCACGCGCGCGTCGCGGCGATGTGGCATAGCACGCCCGATCTGCTGCCGACGCATGCGGGAGCGCATCCGTGCGTCGATGCGATGGCGTCGAACGAAGGCATGTCCGCCGATGCATTCGATCTCGACAACAACTTCGCCAGCTGGTCGCGCACGGCGACGATCGCGTGGCCGGACGAAGGGCGCGCGATCACGCTCGACGCCGAGACGCCGTTCGATCACATGGTGGTGTACGCGCCGGCGTCGCATCCCGATTTGCTCTGCGTGGAGCCGGTGAGCAACGTGGCGGATTGGGTGAACCTCGATGCCGAACACGCAATGAAGGGCGGCGCGGTGCTGAAACCGGGCGAGTCGGTCATCGCGTCATTCGCATGGACGACTCGCTTCGGGTAGGACGATCTCCGCTTACTGACCGAAGAAGATGTCGCAGCGGGCCGCGTCGCGGCAGCCGCTCTGAGCGCGACCGCTTGCGGATGCGTTTGCGCCCGCGGCCATGCCGCCGTACGCGGCGTCATCGGTTTGGGCAGCGCGCGTTGCGATGGTCTGGTCCTGTTCGGGCGTGGCTTGCGACATGTACATCGGACGCATGGTCTGAACGAGTTGCTGCGCGTCGGCGGGCATGCCCTGAGCGTGTGCCGTGCCGACGGTGGCGACGATCGCGCACGCGGCCATCATCGCGAAGAGTTTTGGATTGACTTTTGCCTTCATGCTCCAGCTCCTTGAAACGAATGCACAAGCAGCCGGGAAACACGATTCTCGGACTCCTTGCAGCTTTATCGATGGATGGGATCGAGCGCAATGGCTAACTCGCCGCAACATGCTTCGCCCGACGCGACGATAGAAGAAGCGTCGGCGCAATGAATAGCGCTCAGGGCTCAAGTTACGGCGATGCGGGAGCGGGAGAAATCCCTATCTCGTAGGGATACTTTGGTGGGGAGTGTCGGGGAATGGAAGAAAAAGCGCGCTCGGGCTCACGAAGAGGCCCGAGCGCGCTTAGGAACTGACTTCAATACACTTAGTTTGACTTCCCGGCACCGCCACTCGACGCACCCGAGTCCATGCTGCTCTTTTTGTTCTTGTGCATCTTGTTGCTGTGAGACGAGTCCATCGTGCTTGCGCCCGAAGCGCCCGACGTCGTGCCCGTCACACCGTTGGCGTTTGGCGTGCTCATACCCGTCCCGCCCTGGCCAGCGCCGTTTCCGCCGGCCGTACCGCCACCGGCACCGCCGCCCGCGCCCTGCGCGAACGCTGCGCCCGACAAGCCCAGCATCAGTGCCGATACAAGCAGAGTTCTCTTCGCGTTTTTCATGGTGTCCTCCCGTTGATCGATGGTCTCGATGCGCACCGCCTCGCAAAATGCTGCGGTGTCACCGTTTGACTTGCGCAATCGCCGTGCCGCGCGCAAGCGCGCGGCGGCGGTGCGTCAGACCATGCCGAGGGAAGACGCGCGATAACTACGCAAGCGCCTCGTCACACCATTCGATGGCCCATGCCCGCGCGCAATGGACAGCGTCCGATTCGCTGGCAAAGGAATCCAGTTCGCCGGATTCGAAAACTTCCACATGCGCTGTGTGTTCGTCCGGCAGATGTGTGATCTTCGCGTGGGCGTAGTAGCTGCCGTCCTGGTCGTGATGCGCGGTGCAATCGATATGGAACGTCTTGTAGTCGAATCGCATAAAAGGGCTCCGGGAAGATGACTCGCGGGCAGGCGCGAAGCGTGCGCAAGCATATTTGCGTTTGACTCCTTACCTCTCGTGAGATACTGTATATACATACAGTATCATATTCAAGATGGATCTCTCCGAAAAGCTCGAAATCCTCGCCGACGCTGCAAAATACGACGCGTCATGCGCGAGCGGCGGCGCGCCGAAACGCGAGTCGCGCGGCATCGACGGCCTCGGAGCCAGCACCGGCTCAGGCATCTGCCACAGCTTTACGCCGGATGGCCGCTGCGTCTCGCTGCTCAAGATTCTGTTGACGAACTTTTGTCTCTACGACTGCCGTTACTGCATCAACCGCCGGTCCAGCAATGTGCCGCGCGCCCGCTTCACGCCGGACGAAGTCGTTAGCCTGACGCTGGACTTTTATCGCCGCAATTACATCGACGGCCTTTTCCTCAGTTCCGGGGTAATTCGTTCATCGAACTACACGATGGAGCAACTCGGCCTCGTCGCGAAGACGCTGCGCGAGAAGCATCATTTTCGCGGCTATATCCATCTGAAGACGATTCCCGATGCCGATCCCGGACTCATCGCGCAAGCGGGACGTTACGCTGACCGCCTGAGCGTGAATATCGAGTTGCCGACGGAAATCAGCCTCGAGCGTCTCGCGCCCGAAAAGAGCGGCCGCACGATCAAGCTGGCGATGGGCAATATCCGCGTCGCGCGCGAGGAGTCGGAAGCGGAGCCGCGCGCACCGCGTTTCGCGCCGGCGGGGCAAAGCACGCAGATGATCGTCGGCGCGGATGACACCGACGATCGCACGATCCTCGGCACCGCTGAAACGCTTTACGGCTCATATCAGTTAAAGCGCGTCTATTACTCGGCGTTCAGTCCGATCCCCGACAGCCCGTCCGGCGTGCCGTCGAAAGCGCCGCCGCTTTTGCGCGAGCATCGGCTATATCAGGCCGACTTTCTGATGCGGGGCTATGGGTTCGCGGCCGCCGAGTTGCTCGCCGACGCCGGCAATCTGCCGCTCGATATCGATCCGAAGCTCGGTTGGGCGCTTGCGCATCGTGACCGCTTTCCCGTCGATCTGAACATCGCGCCCGCGCGCATGATCGCGCGCGTGCCGGGCATCGGCATGCGCAACGCGAAGCGGATCGTCGAGTTGCGGCGCGCGCGGCGCGTGCGCTATCAGGATCTCGTGAAATTGCGCTGCGCCATGGACAAGGTGAAGCCTTTCGTCGTCACGGCGGATTACCGGCCGCCGCTCGGCGAGGCGCCCTCGGACAATCTCCGGCGCGCGCTCGCCACAGAGCCCGTGCAGCTTTCGCTGATCTGATGCATGTCCTCCTCATCGACGACGATTTCGACGCCTGGCGCGCCGCCGCGCTCGATGCGCTCGCGCGAGGACTCACGCCCGAATCGATCGACTGGCGCACGCCGCAAGGGGAACCGGCGCTGTTCAGCGAACCGGCGCAATCGGTAAGCGGGGCAAACGCGGCGGACGCACCGCAAATTCGCGTGTCACGCGAACTCGCGTCGCTGTTGAAGGACGCCGCGCATTTCCGCGACTCGCATCGCTGGAGCTTTCTCTATCGCGTTCTCTGGCGTTGGGCGCAAGGCGACCGCGCGGTTGCATCGCCCGCCGATGAAGACGGCGCGCGCCTCTACAAGATGGCGAAGGCGGTGCGCCGCGCACAGCACGACATGATCGCGTACGTGCGCTTCCGGCAGCGCGAGGCGTCGCTCGGCGCGCCCGAATATGTCGCGTGGTACGAGCCCGGACACGACGTGCTCGCCTGGGGCGCGGAGCATTTCGCGGCGCGCATGGGACGCTCGACGTGGCTGATCGCGACGCCCGACGGTGCCGCGATGTTCGACGGCGAGCGCCTGCAACTGGAACGCCGCCGCGCGCTGGCATCGGAACATGCGGTCGATACGCCCGACGCCGCCGAAGCGCTCTGGATGACCTACTACGGCAGCATTTTCAACCCCGCGCGCCTGAACGAATCCGCGCTCGAACAGCATATGCCGGTGCGTTTCTGGAAAGGGCTGCCGGAAGGCGCGCTGATACCGAAACTCGTGAGCGATGCGCGCGGCGGCGCACGACGCGTCGCGCAGGCGCAAAGCGTCGGCGCGCTCGGCGGCAGGGCGGTGCAGGTGCAGGCGCAGGACGCGCAGCCCGAACGCGACGCGCCCACGTCGCTCGACACCTGCCGCCGCTGCGATCTGTGGCGCAACGCGACGCAGGCGGTGCGCGGCGCGGGTCCGTCCGATGCGCGCATCATGCTGCTCGGCGAACAGCCCGGCGATCAGGAGGATTTGAAGGGCGAGCCGTTCGTCGGCCCGGCGGGGCAACTGCTTCACGACGCGATGCAGCGTGCCGGTATGCCGCGCGAGCAGGTCTATCTGACCAACGCGGTGAAGCATTTCAAGTGGGAGCCGCGCGGCAAGCGGCGTCTGCACAAGACGCCCGCGCAGCAGGAAGTCGAAGCGTGCTCGTACTGGCTCGAACAGGAGTTGCACGAGGTCGGCGCGCGCGTGATCGTCACGCTCGGCGCGACGGCGTTGGCGGCGCTTTTCGGACGACGCGCGACGTTATCGGCGCATATCGGGCGCGTCGTGCCGTATCGGGACAAATGGGTCGTCGCGACGTATCACCCGTCGTATGCGCTGCGCCAGAACGACGAAGCCGCGCGCGAACGAACCGTCGCGGCCATCGTCGAGGCGCTCGAAAGGGCGCGCGAACTCGGCAGCCAGTAAGCTCAGAACGCCGCGCGAATCACGCCGCCGTCCGCGCGCAACGCCGCGCCGTTCGTCGCCGATGAGAGTTCCGAGCACACATACGCCACCATGTTCGCGATTTCCTCGGGCGTGATGAAGCGCTTGAGAATCGACGTCGGACGCGCTTCCTCGAAAAACTGCGTCTCGAAGTCGTGGAAGCTTTTGCCGCCCGAGAGTTTCTCGACGAAATCGGTGACGCCCTCGGAGCTCGTCGGCCCCGGCAGCACCGAATTGACCGTGACACCCGTGCCCTCGCAGGTTTCCGCGAGGCCGCGCGCGATCGAAATTTGCGCCGATTTCGTCATGCCGTAGTGAATCATCTCGACGGGAATCTGGATGCCGCTTTCGCTGCTGATGAACACGACGCGGCCCCAGTTCTGCTCCTTCATCTTCGGCAGATACGCGCGCGCGAGCCGCACGCCCGACATCACGTTGGCGTTGAAGAAGCGCAGCCATTCCTCGTCGGCGATTTCCTCGAACGGTTTCGGATCGAAGATGCCCATGTTGTTGACGAGAATATCGACCTGAGGAAAGCGCTTCACGAGTTCCGCGACCTGCGCGGCGTCCGAGACGTCGCCGGCGAAGCCTTCGGCCTGCGCGTTCGGCACGAGTTCGCGCAGTTTCGCGAGCGCCGCATCGACGGACGCCTGCGAACGGCCGTTGACGATCACGCGCGCACCTTCGCGCGCCAGCGCCACGGCGATCGCATGACCGATGCCTTTAGTCGATCCGGATACCAGCGCGAGCCTGTTGGCGATCTTGAGATCCATCTCTGCTCCTTCGAACGAGTTTGCGGATTGCGTCGACGCGCCTGCGCGACGGGTTCCGAGGATGGTAACCAGAAGCGGACCGGTTTGCAGCAACCGTGCGCATCATTGACGATATAACCTGCACTTAGGAGCTTTCTAGTTAGGATCACAGAATAAAAAAACTATACTGCGCGTAATCGATCTCCTCCGTGGAAACCCATGAACGCGCCTGTCAAGCCGACGCATATCTATATCGCGACGCCGAGCTACGGAGGCTCCGCCACGACGTGCTACATCAACGGCCTGCTCGATTTGGTGAACAGCCGTTTCCACAGCGGAATTACCTTCACCGTGGGGTTTAACAACTTCGAAAGTCTGATCACGCGGGCGCGTAACGTGATGGTCGCGAACTTTCTCGCGAATGAGGAGTTCACGCACCTGATGTGGATCGACAGCGATATCGGCTTCACGGCCGCCGACGTGCTGCGGCTCGTGCGGGCGGACCGTCTGGTCGCGGCGGGCGTCTATCCGAAGAAAACCGATGGCTGGCCGCAAGGCGGTCTCGAAGAGGCATTGCCAGCGGGCACGCGGCATTCCGATTTCCGTGCGCGCTATAGCCGGTTTCCGGTCAGCGCACGCGTGGCCGCCGATGCCCCGGACGCTGACGGTTTCCTCGAAGTCGTCGATGCGCCTACCGGCTTCATGCTGATCAAACGCGAGGTTTTCGTCGCTCTCATGCGGCACTTTCCGGACTTACGCTACACGCCCTACGAAAGCGATCTGGGTGTAACCGCCACGCGTGGAGCCACTGATTTCCACTATGCGTTCTTCGACACCATGATCGATCCTGAAACGGGTTTCTATCTGTCCGAGGATTACGCGTTCTGCCGGCGCGTGGCGCGAATCGGCGTGCGGCCGGTCATCGACACGCGTTCCAGTCTGATCCATCAGGGCAGCGTGAAATTCGAAGGCAGCTTCGGCCGATGGTTCGAATCGAGGCGCAATGAAGCCGGTCACAACACGCCTGGATAGGGCGCGTCAATCCAATCGATCCGCTAGGTTCCAGAATCCGCGTAAGCCTTGTCCCACGGGCGTTAGCGGCTCGTGAAACCCCGCGACATAAATGCTCGATAGCCTCCGCCGCGGCCATCGCCCATAGTTGCGTCTGCGTGATCGAGAACGAAAGCAGCAGCGAGAACCGAGAGCCGTGTCACGCATCCACGAATCCACACATTAATTGCCGGCGCGGCCGGTACGGAGGCGCAACATGTCCAGCTCGATCAAACTCTCGTCGCTCAACGCGGTCTTCAAGAAAGCGCGTGGCGCGGCGCTCGCCGGCCTGGTCGTCGGCACGGCGCTGCTCGCCGGCTGCGCGAGCAATCCCGCGCAGGCATCGGGCCAATACAACCAGTACGGCGGCCAGTATGTGCAGACCGTCGCGGCCGCGCCCGCCGTGCGTCCCGACAACATCTACGTCTACACCTTCGCGAGCGATGCAAGCGAGGTCAAGCTCGACAACCACGGCCTGATCTCGAAGATCAGCTCCTCGATGTCCGGTGACTCGCAGGCGCAGAAGCAGGCGCAAGATGCAGTCGCGGCACGCGAGGAAGTCGCGAACGAGATCGTCGCGAAGCTCCAGTCGATGGGCCTGCGCGCGATCCGCGCCGACGTGCCGCCGCCGCAAGACCAGAACGTGCTGGTCGTCGAAGGCAGCATCAACACGATCGACGCGGGCAATCGCCGCCGCCGCATGGTGATCGGCCTGGGCGCGGGCGAAAGCAAGGTCGGCGCGACCGTGCAGCTCGTCTTCAAGCCGGCGCATGGCGCGCCGCAACTGCTCGAACAGTTCGACGCGAAAGCCGACAGCGGCCACGCGCCGGGCGTCGCGGAAATGGCGGGCGTCGGCGCGGCGGCGGGGCATGTCGCGAGTTCGCTGGCGGTGTCGGGCGGGCTGCATGCCGTGTCGGAGACGAAGCACGCGGGCGTGTCGTCCGACGAGAAGCGTCTCGGCGACACCATCGCCAAGCAGATCGCCAAGCTCGGCCAGGAACAGGGCTGGATGCCGGCGAAGAGCTGATCGAAGCGCAGATCGAAGCGCAGCGAAGTCGAAACATGCGCGGTCCGGAACCTGCTTGCACTATGATTCCGGACGAATGTTCGCTTCGCGAGGCCCACGCATGCTGACGATTGCCCTGATTATCCTGACCGTGGTCGTGACGCTCGTCGTCGTGCTGGTGATCGCGAATCTGACGAGCGGCGAGAAGAAGATCGAGCACAAGATCGAACGGCTCTACACGAGCGACGATCCGCAATTCATCCGTTCGATGGGCCTGCTGCTCGGGCCGCCCGTCATCGGCGGCAACCGCTTCGAGGTGCTCGTGAACGGCGACGCGATCTTTCCGTCGATGCTCGAAGGCATCCGCGGGGCGCGCGAAACCATCACCTTCGAGACCTTCATCTACTGGTCGGGCGCGATCGGCGAGGACTTCGCACACGCGCTGTCCGACAAGGCGCGTTCGGGCGTCGCGGTGCACGTGCTGCTCGACTGGGTCGGTTCGTCGAAAATGGACAAGCGCTATCTGAAGATGCTGCGCGACGCGGGCGCGGAGGTCATCCAGTATCACAAGCCGCACTGGACAGGGCTCGGGCGCATGAACGACCGGACGCACCGCAAGCTGCTCGTGATCGACGGGCACATCGGGTTCACGGGCGGCGTCGGCATCGCCGAGGAATGGACCGGGCACGCGCAAGACGAGAAGCACTGGCGCGACACGCATTTTCGCGTCGAAGGCCCCGCGGTCGGGCAGATGCAGGCGGTCTTCATGGACAACTGGATCAAGGCGACGGGCAACGTGCTGCACGGCCCGACCTACTTTCCGCACATCGAGGCCGTGGGCGAAGGCTGCGCCCACATGTTCAGCAGCTCGCCCTCGGGCGGCAGCGACGACATGCAGTTGATGTATCTCATGGCGATTACCGCCGCGACGCGCTCCATCCACTTGTCGAGCGCGTACTTCGTGCCGGACAAGCTGACCATCAACGCGATCGTCGAGGCGGCGAAGCGTGGCGTGCGCGTGCGCATCATCACGCCGGGCAAGCGTATCGACACGCACACGGTGCGCGAGGCGTCGCGCGCGTGCTGGGGCGACCTGCTCGCGGCGGGCGTCGAAATGTACGAATATCAGCCGACGATGTTCCATTGCAAGCTCATCGTCGTCGATGAATATCTCGTGTCGGTCGGCTCGACCAACTTCGACAGCCGCTCGTTCAAGCTCAACGACGAGGCCAACCTGAATATCTACGACCGCGATTTCGCGCGCCAACAGACGGTGATTTTCGATGAAGACGTCGCCCGCGCGAAACGCATCACGCTCGACGACTGGCGCCGCCGTCCGCTCGCCGAAAAGCTGCTGGAGCACGTCGCCGCGCTGCTCGATTCGCAGCTTTGACGTTCGCGGAAAGCGCATTGCGAATATTCCTCGTCCGGGGCTAAAGATCGCCGGACGTAAGCCGATAAGACGCTCACGCAATCGAGTCTTCGGGCTATTCGCAACTATGCACGGCACATACAACCTCTGGCTGGTCGCGACATCGCTCGTAGTCGCGACGCTCGCCTCTTATACCGCGCTCGACATCTCGGGCCGGATCGCCTCGCTCGCGCAATCGCGCGTCCGGCACATCTGGCTCGCGGGCGGGGCGGCGTCGATGGGCATCGGCATCTGGTCGATGCATTTCATCGGCGTGCTCGCCTTCGAACTGCCGATTCCGCTCGGCTACGACTTCAAGATCACGGCCGGGTCGCTCGGCATCGCGGTGCTCGTGTCGTTCTTCGCGCTCTTCGTCATCACGAGCAGACGGCTCACGGCGCGACGCCTCATCGCGAGCAGCCTGCTGATGGGCGCGGGCATCGCGGCGATGCACTACACCGGCGACGCCGCGATGCGCATGCAGCCGGCGATCGTGTACGACCCGCGCCTGTTCGCCGCATCGATCGCGATCGCGGTGATCGCTTCGGGCGCGGCGCTGTGGATCGCGCACACGCTCTCGGACGCGAACCAGACCAACGTGCTGGGGAAGCGCGCAGGCGCGGCGCTGGTGATGGGCATCGCGATCACCGGCATGCACTACACGGGCAATGCGGCGGCGGAGTTCCTGCCGGGCTCGATCTGCGGCGCGGCCAACGATGTCGATGCGAACTGGCTCGCGACCACCATCGTGCTTTTCACGCTGGCGATCCTGATCATCACGCTCGTGCTGTCGCGCTTCGACGCGCGCACGGCGCTGCTCGCCGGCTCGGTGTCGCGCCTGAATGGCCAGATCGTGCGCATGGCGACCTTCGACACGCTCACCGACCTGCCGAACCGCCGCACGATGAACGAGCGCATCGATCGCGCGATCAGACACGCGAAGCATAGCGGCAGCCGCTTCGCGATTCTCTTCATGGATATCGACGGCTTCAAGACCATCAACGATTCACTCGGCCATACGGTCGGCGACGAGGTGCTCAAAGCGTTCGCGCGCCGCCTGCAGGAATGCGTGCGCGGCGGCGATACGGTGGCGCGCTTAGGCGGCGACGAATTCGTCGTGATGCTGGAAAACCTGCACGCGCCGACCGATGCCGAGAAGATGGCCGAACGCATCCTCGAAGCGATGAAACAAGGCCTGCTCGTCGGGAATCATCCGTTGCAGGTGATGCCGAGCATCGGCATCGCGCTCTATCCGCAGGACGGCGACAGCGTCGAATCGCTCCTCAAGCACGCGGACGTGGCGATGTACGAGGCGAAGCGCGGCGGGCGCAGCACGTACCGCTTCTTCGAGGCCAGCATGAACGAGGCGGCGGTACGCACCTTGCAGATACAGCAGGCGCTGCACGAGGCGTTGAACGGCGGTCATTTCTATCTGCTGTTCCAGCCGAAGTTCCGCGGCAGGAGCGGCGAACTGGCGGGCGCGGAGGCGCTGATCCGGCTGGATCATCCGGAGATCGGCACGCTGACGCCGCTCGAATTCATCCCGATCGCGGAGCGTTCCGGTCAGATCGTGCAGATCGGCTACTGGGTCGTGCGCGAGACCTGCCGGCATCTGGCGCACTGGCGCGCGGAAGGGCGTCCGTCGGTGAAGGTGGCGATCAACCTGTCGCCGCGGCAGTTGCACGAGGCGGATCTCGTCGAGAACATCATGACGATCGTGCGCAAGGAAGGCGTGCAAAGCGAGCAGATCATGTTCGAGATCACCGAGACGGTGGCGATGCAGGACGCGCCGCGCACCATCGAGATGATCCGCGCGTTTCAGGAGAATGGTTTCGAGATCGCCATCGACGATTTCGGCACGGGGTATTCGAGCCTCGCCTACTTGCAGCGTTTTCGCGCGAAGCAGTTGAAGATCGACCGCTTCTTCACGAACGGACTCGACGAGAACGGGCAGGAAGGGCGCGCGATCGTCTCGGCGATCATCGCGCTCGCGCATTCGCTCGACATGGACGTGGTCGCGGAAGGCGTCGAGACGGGCTCGCAGCTCGACCGGTTGCAGGACATGATGTGCGACGAGATGCAGGGCTTTTTGCTGGCGATGCCGCTTTCGGCCGATGCGTTCGGGGTGATGCTGGAGCGGGGCGAGGTGAGTGTGTAGGGCGCTTTCTAAAAAACACTGACGCCCTCAATCCATCGCCGCATGCGCAACCGATTCATCCGCGGCACCCTTGCCCGCCGGCCGGATCAGCAACAACAACGGCACCACCAGTAATGTCGCGACGAACATCAGCTTGAAATCGTTGAGATACGCGATCATCGACGCCTGCTGCGTGATGGTCTGATTGAGCATCGCCATGTCCTGCATGGAGCCGCCGGACAGGATCGATTGCATCGCGGGATTGAACGGCGTCACCTGCGCGGCGAGGTCCGCGTGGGCGACCTGCGTGTTGCGCGTCATCAGCGTCTGCACGATCGAAATGCCGATACTGCTGCCGATATTGCGCATGAGGCTGTAGGTGGCGGTGCCGTCGGCGCGCAGCTCGGGCGTGAGCGTCGAGAACGTCAGCGCCGACAGCGGCACGAACACGAGCCCAAGCCCGAAGCCCTGGATCACGCCCGGCCACACGATATCCGAGGCCGACAGCACGATCGTGTAATGCATCATCTGCCAGAGCGCCAGCGCCGAAATCAGGAAGCCCGAGAGCAGCAGCAAGCGCGCATCGATGTGCTTCAGGAGCCGCCCCGCGACGAGCATCGCGATCATCGTGCCCGCGCCGCTCGGCGCCGTGACGAGGCCCGTCGTCGCGACGGGATAGTTCATCAGATTCTGCAGCATCGGCGGCAACAGCGCGCGCGTCGCGTACATGACCGCGCCGATCACGAAGATGAAGCACGTGCCCGTCGCGAAATTGCGATCCTTCAGCAACTGGTATTTGAAGAACGAGCGCGCGCCGGCCGTCGCCGTATGCGCGATGAAGAAGACGAAACTGAGCGCCGCGAGCAGCGCCTCGATGCGGATTTCCATCGAGCCGAACCAGTCGAGCTGTTCGCCGCGATCGAGCATTGCCTGGAACGCGCCGATCGCAAGGCCGAGCGTCGCGAAGCCGAACGCGTCGAACTTCACCGCGCGCCGCGCGGCCTGCGCGGGCAGGAACGTCGTCACGCCGAAGAGCGCGAACGCGCCGATCGGCACGTTGATGAAAAATACCCAGCGCCAGTTGTAGCTGTCGGTGAGCCAGCCGCCGAGCGTCGGACCGAGAATCGGCCCGACCATCACGCCCATGCCCCAGACGGCCATCGCCTGGCCCTGTTTCTCGCGCGGATTGATGTCGAGCAGGATCGATTGCGACAGCGGCACGAGCGACGCCCCGAAAACGCCCTGCAACAGCCGCGACGCGACGATCTGCGCGAGCGTCTCCGACAGCCCGCAAAACGCCGACGCCACCGTGAAGCCCGCAATCGAAATGCACAGGAGCTTTTTCACGCTCAACCGGTCGGAGAGCCAGCCGGTGAGCGGCGTCGCGATCGCCGCCGCGACGATGTAGGACGTCAGCACCCATGTGATTTCGTCCTGCGACGCCGACAGGCTGCCCTGCATATGCGGCAGCGCGACGTTCGCGATCGTGCTGTCGAGCGTCTGGATCAGCGTCGCGAGCATGATCGAGACGGTCAGCATGCCGCGGTTCAGGGGCGCCGCGGCGCTTTCCGTGGAGACTTCGGAGGACATGGACGTGGCCGCGAACTGGCGGCGTTTGTAAGTAGGGTGATGATAAGCAGGCTTATTATAGGCCATGCGCGACGCGGCGCAATTCGGTCAATCACCGGGTGCGCGCCGACTGCACGCATCGAAAGCTCTTCCATATAATCGCGCGATGGAAACCCAACTCGACAAGCGCTTCGGCTTTCTCGTCGCGGACGTGGACCGCCTGTGCGGCAATCGTTTCGACGTATTGGCCAAGTCATCGCTCAATCTCACGCGCGCGCAGTGCCGCGTGCTGGCCTATCTTTCGCATTACGGCGAAGTGAATCAGGCGCGGCTCGCGGAACTGCTCGAAGTCGCGCCGATCTCCGCCGGACGTCTGCTCGACCGCATGGAAGAGGGCGGATGGATCGAGCGGCGCCTCAATCCCGACGACCGCCGCGAACGCCAGGTCCGCATGACCGCGAAGGCGGAAAAGGCGCTCGACAAGGCGCGGCGCGTCGGTGACGAGATCACGTCGGAGGCGCTCGCGGGTTTCAGCCGGCAGGAAAGCGAGCAACTCATCGCGCTGCTGCAACGGGTGCGCGGGAATCTGAGCCGCATCGTCGACCGTTGAGCGGTCGTGGCCGCCTCTGCCGGTTTCGGCGCGTCGTGCTAACGTGCCGCGCGTGGATCGCGGATTGCTTGCGCGATCCACGCAAGCGCTGTTGTCAACTGTCGCCATCCATCCGGAGAAGATCGATCATGAAGAAACGCACCGCACCGTTGGCCGTCCTCGCGCTGTCCGTCGCCGCATTCGTCGCGATACCCGTCGCGCAGGCGCAGGACACGGCCGCATCCACGCCGAAGCAGATCAAGAAGGCCCAGAGCAAGGAAGCGCGCGCGAAGAAGAATGCCGAGCTGAAGCAACTGGAGCAAAACGGCTACAACCCGGCGGGCGAACAGACGAACTATCCGCAGAATCTGCAGAACGCGCAGGCGAAGATCAACGCGCAGAAGGCCGGAAAGCCGGCCCCGGCGTCGGCGCCGTGATCTGTCGATTCGTAGCGTGAGGACGCGGGACGCTTCCCGCGTTTTCAGTCGAGCTGATACGACAACGTCGCGTTGATCCGCGGACTGCGCGACGAACTCTCGACCGGTGCGTCGCCCACGGCCTTCGCCACCGACAAATCGATGCTGTAGTGCTTCGCATCCGACACCCGAAAGCCGACGCCCACCGAGGATAACCTGCGCGGATTCGCCGTTCCGCCGTGCAGAAACACGCGCGCGGCATCGACCATCACGTATGGCGTGAAGCTTCTGAGATACGTCATGTCGGCGCCGATCGGACGGTTCACTTCGAACGACGCGCCCCAGCCCGAATCCCCCGACGCCTCGCCCGGCTGATAACCCAGCGCGAAACGCTGCGCGCCGAACGAGATCTGCTCGGAGGTCGGCAGCGTATCGGGCGAATACTGGCCGGTCATCGAAACGACCGTGCCGATTTTCCACGGCCATTCGTTGCTTTGCGTGTAGGTCGCGCCGGTGCGCACGAACGTCAGTGAAACCGGATTGACCGGCGCATAGCCTGCGATATTGGTTTGCGCGCTCTTCGATGCGCCGAGCACGTCGAACGCCTTCGCGACATTGAAGCTCGCGCGCCGCACGATGCCCGTGCCGATGCCGGTGTAATCGAGCTGCACTTGCGCGACGCGAATCTGCGAGCGCTGCGACAGATAAGGATTGCCCGCCGCGATCGTGTTCTTCAGGCGGTCTTCGTCGTGCGACGCATACACGGTCGCCGTGCCGACGACGCTGCGCGCATTGCTCAGCATGAACGGATACACGCCGGAAAACGCGAGCTTGTCGTTCACGACCGTGCGCTCGATATAGGAGGGCAGGCCCGGATTGTCGACGGGGTGGCCGTGGTAATGCGAGGCATCGATCTTCGCGGTGAAGCCGTCGGCGCCGATGGGCAACGCGCCGTTCACCGCGTAATACGTCTGATCGTCGCGGCCTTTGGGCAGCAGCGCGGAAGCCGTCAGCGATTCGCCGAGGCCGAGCATGCCGTTCTCCGTCGCGCTCAGAATGCCCTGCACGCCCGGATGATTGAAGTCGATGCCGGTGCTGACATTGAACGGCTTGCGTTCGACATCGAGTTCGAGCGCGGTCGCGCCATCGGTATTCTGCGGCGGCGCGACGGTCGCTTTGGTCTTCACGCCCGGAATCATCCCGAGCACGTTGATATAGCGCTCGAAGCTCGCCTGCGTCAGCGGCCGGTCCCCTTGCAGACGCTCTGCGACCGCGCGGATGCGCTTCTCCGCCGCGCCCGCGTTCCCCTTCACGACGACCTTCGCGATATATCCCTCGACGATGGTCACCCGCACGACGCCGTCCTGAAACGTCTGCGCCGGCACGAACGCGAACGACAGCGCGTAGCCGTGCTCCTTGTAGAGCGCGGTGACGCCGTTCGCGGCCTCGATCAACTGACCGATGGTCACGTCCTTGCCGACGACTGGCGTGAAGCGCGCGGCGATCTGCGCGAACGGCAGCGCCTTCACCCCTTCGATCTCGATCTTCGTCGGCGTGAGATGACGCGCGAGCAGCGCATCGAGCGCGGGGGCGGGCGGCGCGACGTTCACCGAGACCGGCGCTTTGGGCGGGGCGTTGACCTGCGGCAGCGCGTCGAGCGGATTGCCGCCGAGATTCGCGCGCGGCGCGGGCTGCGTCTGAGCGTAAGCGTGATGCGATGCGATCGGCGCCGCAAGCGCGGCGAGCATGAGCGCCCGTGTCCATTCACGGATCTTCATTGTGATGCCCTCGTAGGGTTGCGAGAACGTCGTCGCGTTCTTCGTCGATGCGGGGCGCGAGGCCGTTCATCGACCTCGCTCCCCGGTGAGCGTGATGACTAGCGCCGCGTGCCTCCCAACACGCCGCCGACGAGCGATCCCACCGCGCCGAGCAAGCCGCCGTTGTTCGCGCTGCCGGTGTTGTTGCCGGTGGTCGTCGAAAGACCCGCGCCTGCGCCCGCACCCGCCGTCGCCGATCCCTGGTTGGCCGCGACGGTCACGCCGACCACGCCTGTCACCGATGTCACGGTGCCGAGCACGGAGCCCGCGGCGCCCGGCGAGCCGGTCAATGCGCCGACGACGCCAGTGACAGGCGCGAGCACGCCGCCCGCTGCGCCGGTCGCGCCGGTCGCGCCCGTCAGTCCGCCGACGACCCCCGTGACGGGCGCAAGCACGCCGCCCGCACCCGATCCGCTCACCCCGCCGAGCACGCCCGTCAGCGGCGCAAGCGGGCTCGCCCCCGGCGCGCCGTGCACCAGCCCGCCCGCCGATGCCACCGTCTGCCCCGTCGTCGACACGAGATTGCCGACGCCCGCCGTGACCGGATTGCCGCCCGTCGCGGCGATGTTCTTGCCCGCGTTGTTGAGCGTGCCGCCGAGCGTCGTCAGCAGAGTGTTGACGGGCGTGCCGAGTCCGCTCGCCGCGCCGACGGTCTGCGTCGTCGAACCGGCGAGCGCGGTGATCGGCGTGATTGCCTGACTGACCGTCTGCGTGAGTTGTTGCACGGGCGCGCTCGTGAGCGTCTGGCCGAGCACGCCGCCTGTCTGCGTGACGGCGTTCCCCGCGATTCCGACGATGCTGCCGACAGGCGTCGTCACGGGCGCGAGCGGCGACAGCGCGCCGCTGCCGATGCTCGAGACGAGCGTGCCCGCGCTCGATACCGTCGCGCCCGTCTTTTCGACGACGCCGCCGAGGCTCGCCGCCGTCGTGCCCACCGGATTCGCGCTCGTGCCGATGGTGCCGAGCCCGGCCGAGACGCCATCGCCGAGCGTGGACACGGCCCCGCCGAGATTCGATACGACATCGCCGGCGGCTTTCGTGGTGCCCGCGCCGACGCCGGGCGCGGCCGTCGATCCGATCGCCGTGCCGACGCCCGATACCGCGCCGCCAGCGGCGGACACCACGTTGCCGGTCTTGTCCGCGACGGCCGCGACGGGCTGCGGGGTCGTGCCGCTGCCCGATCCGCCGCTGCCGCCGCTCCCGCCGCTTCCGCCGCCGGTCCCCCCGCTGCCGCCACCGGTGCTGCCGGTGCTGGTCCCCGAACCGCCGCCCGACCCCGTTCCCGAACCGCTGCCGCCAGCCGAGCCCGAGCCGCCGCCATCGCCGGTCGCGATCGCGCCGGACCCCGCGCCCGAACCCGCCGACTTGCTCATCGTTCCCGACCCGCCGCATGCGCCGAGTGCGAGCACGCTGGCGACCGCCGCCGCGATGACGGTCTTCGCCAGAATTTCGCGTCCGATATTCCTCGTATTCATTTGGCCCTCGATGTCTTGTATTGAACGAACCGCGGGGAATTAACTGCATTAGGTGTGCCATCGCACGGACAAAGAGGGCGGTCGATGAATCGGTGAGCGATTTGATCCCACGCGTCAAGGACTTACGTAGAAGCGCGGGCTTTACCGTCGTTTGTGAAATCGGTTCCGCAGCGCCTTATGTAACGTTACGAACGGCTGGCTGTGTTACGCCGCGCTGGGTTACGCAATCGCGCTGTGCTGCCGATAAGCAGGAAATAAATGCTCTGTGTCATCGCGCGAAACAGTTGCTTCTACTGATATTCCGGATACGGTTGCCAAAATGCAGCATTCGTAAAGGACGCGTCCAAATAAACGGTCAGACAATAATTGATTTTGAGATAGGCTTGCGTTATAAATCGGCTAACCGAAACCTCTTTCCCTGGCAAACGTTCGCGAGGTGTTATCGAGAGAGAAGGCGACAAGAAAATCAGAGTTGTAATGCACATTCGACGTGTGGTCCGGCCGGGGGCGTTGCACGCGCCTGCCCGACGCACGGCGGAAAAACATATGCGGCCAGAGAGAAGCAGCACCAGACCGAGGACATAAAAATGAACGCAAACATCCTGCAATTCATTCGCGACCGCCGCGGGATTACCGCCATCGAATATGGACTGATCGCCGGTGTCCTCGCACTCGGGATCATGACGGCGGTCGGCGATGTCGCCACTCAACTGAAAAGCACGTTCGAGGCGATCAAGACGGAGCTGTCGAAAACCACGTCTTGAAGCGATGAGCGGCATTCTCCGCTATTCGGTTCGCGCCTGATCGGCTAATCGCGGAAATTCGCGCCGGTTAATTCCGGCGCGGGCATTCCTATTATCGGGCGTCTCTTAATCAAGCATCCGTATTAAACCGGATGAGGGTTTCGCTTTGCCATGCTTTCAATCGAATCCGCGATATTTATCGCCTGGGCGCTCGCCATCGTTATATTCGACTGGCGGCGCAGGCTGATTCCGAATGCGCTCATTATCGTGGGTGCATCGTGCGCGCTCGCTTTTGCCGCCGCGCACATCTCTCCTTTCGATACATCCATCGGCATCGCGCTGATCGGCTTCGGCGCGGGATTCGTCGCGCTGATGCCGTTTCATGTGCTCGGCATGATGGGCGCCGCCGACGTCAAGGCATTCGCCGTGCTCGGCGCGTGGTGCGGACCGCGTGCGCTCGTCGGGATCTGGGTGGCGGCGAGCCTCGCGGCGTTCGTGCATGCACTCGTGCTGCTCGCGCGCCGCCGCGCCGTGTTCGCATTGCGCGATCTCCCCGACACCGCGACGCTCGAAGAACGCAGGCGCAACAGCACGCCGTACGGTGCGTTGCTGGCGGCGGCCGCGATCGGGCATCTCGCGCTTGTCGCGACCGGAGCGCACGCATGACGCGCCGGCCCGGCCGTCACGCTCAACGCGGCAACATGGCGATCGAATTCGCGATCGTGTTTCCGCTGTTCTTCGTCGTCTTCTACGCGATCGTCACCTACAGCCTCATCTTCGTCGCGCAGCAATCGCTGACGCTCGCGGCCGAAGAAGGCGCCCGCGCCGCGCTGCGCTTTCAGGCGAACGCACAGAGCGTCGACGACGCCCTCGCGCGCCGTGGCGCCGCCGCGTGCGAGACCGCGAAGGGCCTGACGAACTGGCTCGCGGGCTTCGCGCAATGCAGCGCCGCGCCCGCGCCGTGCGCGTATGACGCGACGCTGCGCTGCATCGAAATCACGCTCGATTATGGCTACGCGCAACGGCCGCTCGTGCCGACGCTGCCGCTCTTCGATCTGGCGCTGCCCGATGCGCTCGTCGCGCGCGCGATGGTTCAACTCGATCCGGACAACGTGCTATGAGCGCGCGCGTTCGCATCCACTTCTGATGACGTCATGGCCCATCTCACCCGCACCTTCGCCATCCTGCTATTCGGGCTCGCGCTCGTCCTGGGCATCTTCGCGGTGATGCTCGCACGCGAACCCTCGCCCGCGCCGGAGCATGACCGCGCGCCCGCGCATGCATCGGCGATGGCGACGCCGCAGCGTCTCGTGCCGGTTGTCGTCGCGGCGCGCGATCTGCCCGCGGGCAAGGCGATCGACGCCGACGCCCTCACGGTGCGCATGCAGGCGGAATCGTCACCGGGCGCGTTCGGCGACAGCGCCGCGCTGGTCGGACGCGTGCCGCTCTCGGCGGTGCAAAAGGGCGCGCCGCTGACCGCCGACGTGCTGTCGAGCGGCCTCGCCGATGTCGTCGTGGCGGGCCAGCGCGCGGTGGCCGTGCGCATCGACGAGACGAATGCGGTCGGCAACTACGTGCGTCCGGGCGATTACGTCGACGTGTTTTTCACGCTGAAGCGCGAGGGCGGCGCGGCGAACGGCGATGCCGAGATCGCGGCGACGCAGGCGCGGCTGCTGTTGTCGAAGGTGCGTGTGCTGAGCATGGGCGACGCGTCGCTCGGATCGGGCGAGACCAAGGGAAAAAGCGCGGCTCAGGCGAGCCCGCGCACGGCGGTGCTCGCGATCCGCACCGCCGATATCGACGCGCTCACGCTCGCGGAAAGCGCGGGCCGCCTTGTGCTCGCGCTGCGCAATGCCACCGATGACGAAACGCCCGCGCCGCCCGCGTTCGCGCCGCTGCATGCATCGGCGCGGGCCGACAGCGCCGCCGATCGCGCAGCCGCAGGCATTTCGCTCGGCACGCTCGCGGGCGCGCGTGTCGCGGCGCGTGCCGTCGATAAGCCACGCAGCGCACGGCCGCCAGCGAGCGACGAGATCGAAGTGATTCGCGGCGGGCGCGCGGAACGCGTCGCGTATTGAACGAACCGCAGGCCATACATAACGATGACAAGAAAACGGCAACGCAGCACCGGATCGAATCGATGGAAGAGCGCGGCGCTCGCCGCATGCGTGGCGGCCGCGCTCGCCGTCGATGTGTACGCGGCATCGCGCGATGCTTCGCAAGCCGAAGCGTTTTCAACCGCCGACGCGAGCGTCATCGCGCTATCGACGGGCGCGCAGAAACCGCTCGCG
Source organism: Caballeronia sp. EK (assembly GCF_014384845.1). Taxonomy (NCBI): domain Bacteria; kingdom Pseudomonadati; phylum Pseudomonadota; class Betaproteobacteria; order Burkholderiales; family Burkholderiaceae; genus Caballeronia; species Caballeronia sp. EK. The sequence goes on along the minus strand of NZ_JACSUE010000002.1, from coordinate 768,985 downwards.
CGCGGCCGGACGATCACGCGCGTCGCGGTCGGCGATCCGTCGGTCGCGGATGTGAACGTGCTGAAGGGCGGCGGCGTGCTGCTCGTCGGCAAATCGGCCGGAACGACGAACCTGATGCTGTGGGAACGCGGCCGCGATGCGCCGCTGTCGTACACGGTCGAGGTCGCGGCGGCGGCCAGCGCCGCGCTCGCCGACGCCGAAGCGCCGCAAGTGCGCGTGCTGGGAAAAACCGCCGTGCTCACCGGCACGACGCCGACGATGGACAAGCATCAGCGCGCGGTGGCGGCGGCGCGCGCGTCGGTGGGCAAGGACGGCGCGCTCGTCGATGCGTCGGCGGTGGCAACGAAAAGCGTCGTCCAGGTCGATGTGAAAGTGGTCGAGTTCAGCAAGACCGTGCTCAAGGAAGCGGGCTTCAATCTGTTCTCGCAGAACCACGCGGGCTTCGCGTTCGGCACCTTCGCGCCGAGCGCGCTCACGAGCGTCACGGGCGGCGCGACCAGTCCGCTCGCCGTGACCGCGACATCGCCGATCGGCTCCGCATTCAATCTGCTGCTCAACTCGACCTCGCGCGGGCTGTTCGCGAACCTGAGCCTGCTCGAGAGCAACAACCTCGCGCGCGTGCTCGCGCAGCCGACGCTCGTCGCGCTGTCGGGGCAAAGCGCGAGCTTTCTCGCGGGCGGCGAGATTCCGGTGCCGGTGCCGCAATCGCTCGGCACGACGACCATCGTCTACAAGCCCTACGGCATCGGACTTGCGCTGACGCCGACGGTGCTCGGCCCCGAGCGCATCGCGCTCAAGGTCGCGCCCGAAGCGAGCCAGCTCGACTTCGCGCACGCGATCACCATCGATGGCGTGTCGGTGCCCGCGCTCACCACGCGCCGCGCGGAAACCGCCGTCGAACTCGGCGATGGCGAGAGCTTCGTGATCGGCGGGCTGGTCGATCGCGAAACGGCCTCCAACGTCAACAAGGTGCCGCTGCTCGGCGATCTGCCGATCATCGGCGCGTTCTTCAAGACCTTGCAGTACTCGCAGCAGGATCGCGAACTCGTGATTATCGTGACGCCGCATCTCGTCGCGCCGATCGCGAAGAATGCGGCCTTGCCGTCGACGCCGGGCCAGCAATCCGAACAGCGCGACGGTCCGGTGTGGCGTTCGTTCATCGGCGGGGCGCTGTCGTCCGATGCCGCGCCGGGGTTCTCGCGATGAGCGCCGCCTCCGCGCCGCCGACACGCTTTCTCTGCGCGAGCCCCGACGCCACGCGCCGCGACTGGCTGCAACGCGCGCTGGCGGACGCGGGCGCGGTCGAAGCCGCGCCGTGCGATGCCGCGGGATTCGTCGCGCGCATCGGTGAAAGCGCGCCGGCGATCGTGTTCGTCGATTTCAGCAACGCCGGCGCGAGCACGCTCGCCCACGCCGCCCGCGATGCCTTTCCCAACGTGCCGATCGTCGCGCTCGGCACGCTCGCGACGCCCGCCCCGGCGCTCGCGGCATTGCGCGCGGGCGTGCGCGATTTCATCGATATCGGCGGGCCCGGCGACGATGTTCTCGCGATCGCGCAGCGCCTCATCGACGAGCGGCCGCTTGCGCGCGGCGAGCCGCCGAGCCGTCACGGCAAGCTGACGGTGCTGCTCGGCGCGCGCGTCGGCGTGGGCGTGAGCACGCTCGCCGCGAATCTCGCGGTGAGTCTGCAAAGGCGCGGCACGCGGGCGGGCCGCGCGATGGCGCTGCTTGATCTCGGCCTGCCCGCCGCCGACAGCGCGCTCTTGCTCGACATGCGCTGCGAGCTGCATTTCGTCGATGCCGTGCGCAACCTGCGCCGCTTCGACGACACCTTCGTGAACACCGCGTTCGCGCGTCACGCGAGCGGCCTCGCGCTCACGACGCTGCCCGCCGATCTCGCGGAAATGCGCGCGATCTCGTTCGCGTCGGCGGTGAGCACGTTGAATCGGCTGCGCGCGTATTTCGATCATCAGATCGTCGATCTGTGCGGCTTCTCGAATACGGAATTCGTCGGCGAGACCTTGCAGGCGGCGGACGAAGCATGGCTCGTCTGCGATGCGAACGTCGCGTCGGCGGTATCGGCGATGGCGCTGCTCGACGCCTTGCGCCCCGCCGATGAAAACGCGCCGCCCGCGAAGATCGGTCTCGTCGTGAACAAGTTCGATGCCGCGCTGAATTTTGGCGCGGATCAACTGGCGCAGCGGCTCGATCTGCCGCTCGTCGGCGTGTTGCCGGAGCGCGCGCAGGCGCTGGGCCGCGCGGTGAATCAGGGGCGCCTCCTCGCCGATTGCGCCGAACGCGATCCCTACGTGCGCGCGCTCGCACCGCTGGTCGCGCGTCTCGCGCGTCTGCATGGCGAGCTTCCCGATGAAGCCGCGCACGAGCCGAAGGCGGGCGGCGGGCGGCTGAGCGCGCGCGCGGCGATCAACGTCGCGCATCTCCTTCCCAACTTTCTCAGACGGTCATAGACGATGGCTCAGGACTTCAGCAAGGACATCGCGTTCGCGAACGATCTGGCCGAAGACGCCGTCGCGTTCGCGCATTCGCAGCAGTTTCAGGATGTCGCGACGGCGGCGCACGAGCATCTGCTTACGCGCATCGAGGAACTGGGCGCGGAGTTCGGCCGATGGTCGCGTCAGGCGATCCAGCAATTCGTCGATCTGGAGATGGACAGCTTCGTGCGGCTGCGGCGCGTGCCGCTGAACGAGAGCGAAGTGCGGCTGGTTGCGGCGGCGCTGACGAAGGAACTCGCGGGCTTCGGTCCGCTGGAAGATCTGCTCGCCGATGCCGCCGTCGAAGACATCCTCATCAACGGCTACAGCGACGTGTATGTGTCGCGCCACGGCATGCTGGAAAAGATTCCGGTGCGTTTCGCGGACAACGCGCACTTGCTGCGCATCGTGCGTCGCATTCTCGCGCCGATCGGACGGCGGCTCGACGAGTCCAATCCGATGGTCGATGCGCGCCTGCCCGACGGCGGCCGCGTGAATGTCGTGATCGAACCGCTGTCGATCGATGGTCCCGTCGTATCGATCCGCAAGTTCAGGCGCGATCCGCTGCGCCCCGACGATCTGCTCGCCAACGGCACGTTCAGTCAGGACATTGCCTCGCTGTTGCAGGCGGCGGTGGACGCGCGCTGCAACGTGCTCGTGTCGGGCGGAACGAGTTCGGGCAAGACATCGCTGCTGAACGCGCTCGCGTTCTTCATTCCGAAGCACGAGCGCGTCGTGACGATCGAGGATACGGCGGAACTCTCGCTGAATCATCCGCATGTCGTGCGGCTCGAAAGCAGGCCCGGCGGTTTCGACGGCGCGGGCGTCGTGTCGATCCGCGATCTGTTGCGCAACACGTTGCGGATGCGCCCGGACCGGATCATCGTCGGCGAAGTGCGCGGCGGCGAAGTGCTCGAAATGCTTCAGGCGATGAACACCGGCCACGACGGTTCGATGGGCACCGTTCACGCAAGCTCGCCGCGCGAGTGTCTCTATCGGCTGGAAATGCTCGCGGGCTTCGCGGGTTTTCAGGGCACGGAAGCGAGCCTCAGAAGACAAATCGCCAACGCGATCGATTTCATCGTGCAGATCGGACGGCTCTCGAACGGGCGGCGGCGCATTCTCTCCGTGACCGAAGTCACCGGCCTCTCCGACAACATCATCGCGATGCAGGAGTTGTATCGCTACGAGCCTTCCGTCGACGCCAGCGGCAACGAAGAAGATCGCTGGACCTGGCTCGGCATCCATCCGAGTTCGACGAAGCTCGCGAAGTTCCGGCAGGCGCTCGGCGTCGCGCTGTCGGAAGGCTTCGGACATTCGGGGCGTTTCGGCGGGGGCTTCAATGTATAGAGCCGTCGCCATCATCGCGATGCTCGCGCTGCTGTGCGCGGCGGCCGCGCTCATGCTGTGGCGGCGCGGCACGCACACGCGCGAGCGCGCGCTGACCGAGCGTTTCGTCGATCGGCAAGTGCAGGCGCCTCGGCCGCAACGCGCTCCACGGCCCGTCGCGAGCGCGCCGGCCACGGCGGCGCCGAAGGGTATCGCGTCCGGCATCGTGTCCGGCATCGCGCGTGGGCGTGCGGCGTTCGCGAATCTGATGCATCGCGCGGGCATCGAACGTCCGCGCGCGCTCGCGGGCACGACGCTCGGCATCGCCGCGTGCGCCGGGCTCTGGTGCGCGCTGCGCGCCGGGCCGGTGATCGGCGCGGGCGTCGCCGCGCTCGTGCTCGCCGCCGTGTACGCATGGCTCGCGTGGCGCGCGCAGAAGCGCCAGCAGCGCATCGTGCGGCAGCTGCCGCCGTTTCTCGATGGCATCGTGCGCATGATCGTCATCGGCCATAGCGTGCCCGCCGCGTTTCAGGCCGCGCTCGCGAGCGCCGAAGCGCCGCTCTCCGAATGCCTCCAGCGCGCGCTGCCGATGTTGCGCACCGGCGCGGAGATCGATCACGCGCTAGGCGCGGTCGCGCGCATGTATCGCGTGCGCGAGCTGGAGCTCGTCGGCTCGGTGCTGCGCGTATCGGTGAAATACGGCGGCCGCTCCGACGTGATGCTCGACCGCATGGCCGCGATGATGCGCGATCTGGAGCAGGCGAGCCGCGAGCTCGTCGCGCTGTCGACGGAAACGCGGCTGTCGTCGTGGGTCCTCGGACTCCTGCCGATCCTGCTCGGCGCGATTGTGATCGTGACCAACCCCGCCTATTTCGATGCGATGTGGAGCGACGCGCTCGGCAAGCGCCTCGTGTATGTCGCCGTCGCGCTTCAGATGCTCGGCGCATGGCTGCTGTACCGGCTCGCGAGGCTCAGGACATGAACATGACGCCCGCCTTGCTCGGCGCTTTCGCGCTCGCAGCCGCCGCGCTCGGGGCCGGTCTGTGCGGCGTGCTCGCGCTCGGCCGCTACGCGCGCATGCAGCGCTCGGCGCGCACGCTCGATCACGCGTTGAAGGAGCGCACGACGACGCCGCCCGCGCAGGAGACCACGCCGCGAAAAGGCGTGCTCGCCGCGCTCGGCCGCGCGAGCGCCGCGTGGCTCGATACGCCGTTCGGGCGCGTCGCGGTTGCGGAGGAGGATCGTCGGCTGCTCGAACGCTGCGGCTATCTCGACGCCGGCGCGCGCGGTCATTTCCTCGCGGCGCGCATCGCGGGGGCGCTCGCGGCGCCGCTCGCATTGCTCATGTTCGGGCACGGCGCGGCGCACGGTGCGCGCTTCGTGCTGCTGCTGTTCATGGCGTTGTCGGCGGGCTTCATGGCGCCGAAGTGGTTCGTGCGCCGCCGCGCGAATGCGCGCCAGAGCGCGGTAAACAGTGAACTGCCGATGTTCGTCGATCTGCTGCGGCTCCTGCAAGGCGTCGGGCTGTCGCTCGATCAGAGCCTGCAAGTGATGATTCAGGACTTCAGGAACGTGCTGCCCGTGCTGTCGATGGAACTCGCGCTCGCGCAGGCGCAGTTCGCCACCGGCCGCACCCGCGAGCAGTCGATGAAGCGCCTCTCGACGAGTTACGACAACGAGGATCTCGCCGCGATCGTGCGGCTCATCGTTCAGGTCGAAAAGCATGGCGGCGCGGTGCAGGAGCCGCTTAAGCAATTCGGCGACCGCCTGCGCGAAACGCGCCGCGCGCTGCTGCGCGAACGCATCGGCAAGCTCACCGTGAAGATGACGGGCGTCATGGTCATCACGCTCCTGCCGGCGCTGCTGATCGTCACGGCGGGGCCGGGCTTCATCGCGGTGGTGCGTTCGCTGTCGGCGCTTCATCGATAAAGGGATGCTCATGATTCGTGCACTCGTTCTGCCCTTGATCTGCGCGACGCTCGCCGCCTGCGCGACGAAGCAGGAAAACGGTTATGGCGTCGGCATTCAGGCCGAGCGTCAGGCCGCGCTCGATCAGGCGCAGCAAAAGGACGCCGCGCCCGACACGCCCGGCATGTATCTCGCGCTCATCGACCGGATGCAGACGCAGGGGCTCTGGTTCGCGTCGCTCGCGCATATCGACGCATACGAGCAGCAATACGGCGAATCGCCCGACACGATTCTTCTGCGCGCCGATGCGCTGCGTCAGACCGGCCAGCCCGACGCGAGCGCCGCCGCTTATGCGCGCCTCGCCGGCACGCCGCTCGCCGCGCGCGGCCTGCGCGGTCTCGGCCTGCTCGCGGGCGAGGCAGGCGATTTCGCGGGCGCGGCGCAACGCTTCGAGGCGGCATCGAAACGTGCACCGACCGATGCGCTCACGCTGTCCGATCTCGGTTACGCGCGCCTGCGCATGGGCGATGTCGCGGGCGCGCGCGTGCCGCTCATGAAGGCCGCCGAGCTCGCGCCGAACAATCCGAAGATCCTGAGCAACGTCGCGCTGTTTCTGCTCGCGAGCGGGCAGGCGGCGAACGCGCAGGGCCTGATGACGCAGCAGAAGTTTTCGGCGGACGTGCAGCAGGCGATTCGTGTCGATGCGAAGCGCGTCGCCGATGCGGCGCGCGCGAGCGTCGCGTCACGCTGATATCGACGATGAGGAGAAGCGGATGAAACGAATCGGCATGCTCGTGCTGTGCATGGCTTGCGGCGCATTGCAGCACACGACGCGCGCGCAGAGCGCAAGCGAGATCGGCCATGCGACGCAGGCCTGGCTTACGCTTCAGGCGAGCAATGCGGCCGCCGCGCCCGCGCAGCCGATGCCCGGCGCGCAGGCGGGCGCGGCCTACGAGCGCTACCTCAAGTCATTCGACACGCCGATTCCGGCGCGCTACGGCTCTTCGTTCGAAGACGCCGGGCGGCCGTCGCTCGACGTGAACTATCGCGACATGAACTGACGATCCATGACGACGCATCGATACATCGTGTCAACCCGGCAGCGCCAGCGCGGCGCGGCGGGCACGCTCGCGGCGATCTGGCTCGTGGTCGCCGTCGCCGCGCTCGGTGCGATCGATATCGGCAATCTCTTTTTCGCGCGGCGCAGCCTGCAAAGCGTCGTCGATCTTGCTGCGAGCGCGGGCGCGCAAGTCGTCGATGCCGCCTGCACGCGCGCGAAGGCCAGCGCGAACGGCAGCGCGACGAGCAACGGCTTCGATCCATCGGCCGCGGGTCACGGCCTGACCGTCACATGCGGGCGCTGGGACGCGCAGGTGAACGCCGCGCCCGACTACTTCTCGACGAGCGGCACGCCTGCCAACGCGGTGAAAGCGACGGCCTCGCGCATGGTGCCTTACTTCTTTCTCGGACCCGCGCGGCAAGTGACGGCGACGGCCATCGCCAAGTCGACGGACGTCGGCGCGTTCTCGATCGGCACGACGCTCGCGAGCATCGGCGCGGGCGCGGTGAATAGCCTGCTCAATGCGCTGCTCGGCACGAATCTCAATCTGTCGCTGGTGTCGTATCAGGGGCTCGCGGATGCGCGCGTGCGTGTCGGCGATCTCGTCACCGCGGCGGGCATCGGCACGGTCGAGCAACTGCTCGCGACGAAGCTCACCGCCGCGCAGATCGCCAGACTGATGCTCACCGCGCTGCAGACGACGAATGTGGCGAACGCGAGTCTCTCGACCGCGCTCGGCGCGATGGGCGCGATCGTCAACGCGAATATTTCCGGCAACCAGACGATTTCGCTAGGGAGCATCGACGGCGCGCCGGGACTGCTGTCGGTCGGGCTCGCGAATACGCAAAGCGCGCTCGATGCGACCATCAGCCCGCTCGAAGCCTTGTTCGTGACGGCGGAGATCGCGCAGGCGGGCAAGGCCGCCGCGACCGTCGGCGCGGGGCTGACGTTGCCGGGGCTGATTTCGGCGGCGCTCAAGGTGCAGATCGTGCAGCCGCCGGTGCTCGCCATCGGCGAAGCGGGCAAGGACGCGAGCGGCAACTGGCGCACGCTCGCGCGCACGGCGCAGGTGCGTGCGTTCGTCGATGTCAGCGTGCTGCAACTTCCCTTGCCCGTGGGCTTCGGCGGCGCCCAGCCGATGGTGCATCTGCCGCTCTATATCGAAGTGGCGCCCGGCGCCGCGTGGCTCGTGTCGACGCAATGCCAGGGCGCGGCGTCGGCGCGCCGCTCGGTGATCGGCGTGCAGACGGGCATCGCGAACGTCTGCGTCGGCGATACGCCCGCGAACATGGGCGCGTTCAGTTGCACGCAGCCCGCCACGCTCGTCACCGTGCCGAATCTGCTGACCGTGAGCCTCGCCGCGAGCCTGCCGGCGACCATGCCCGCGTCCGCGACGACGCTGTCCTTCGACGGCGTGAGCGGCAACGGCGACGACTATCAGGCGGTTCCTTCGGCGCCGGGCGCGTCGCTCGCCAACGCGCTCTCGGGCCTCGGCGCGAGTCTCTCGGCGCCGGGCGGACTCTCGGTCACGTCACCGATCCTGCCGCCCTTGCTGCTCGACACCGTCGCGCCGCTCTTGCTCGGTCTTCTGGTGCCGATGCTCGCGACTGTGCTCACAGGCCTCGATCAGGTGCTCGTGCCTGTCCTGCAACTGCTCGGCGCGCAAGTGGGAACGAGCATGATTCACGACCTGTCGCTCACCTGCGGCGAGTCGCAACTGGCTTATTGAACGACATGAGACAGAACAGCAAAATCGATGGTCTCGATATCCACGTATGGGAGGGCAAGGCCGACGTCGTCGAGCGCGTGGTGCGTGCGATGTCGGGTCAGGACGTGGACGTGCTGCGCGCGGACGGCACGTCGATCAGCGCGCCGCGCGAGTCCGACCGTCCCGCGCTCGCGATCATCAGCGTGAGCGTGATCGATGGCGGCGCGTTCGTGTTGCGCGACTGGGAAGCGCGTCATTCGATGCCGGTCGTCTGGGTCGGCGCGGCGCCGCGCGAGCGCGATCCGTCGATGTTTCCGCCGGACTATTCGCATATCCTGCCGCTCGATTTCACCGGCGCGGAGTTGCGCGCGATGGTCGCGAAGCTCGCGCGGCAACTGCGCGCGCACGGCGAGGACACGCAGGCGTCGCACGCATTGATCGCGCATGCGGAGTGCATGGAGGCGCTGCTGCATGAAGTCGATACCTTCGCCGATTGCGACACGAGCGTTCTGCTGCATGGCGAGACGGGCGTCGGCAAGGAGCGTATCGCGCAACTGCTGCACGAGAAGCACACGCGTTATCGCGACGGTCCGTTCGTGCCGGTGAACTGCGGCGCGATCCCCGATGGCCTCTTCGAATCGCTCTTCTTCGGACATGCGAAAGGCTCGTTCACGGGCGCGGTGCTCGCGCACAAGGGCTATTTCGAGCAGGCGAACGGCGGCACGCTTTTTCTCGACGAGATCGGCGACTTGCCGCTCTATCAGCAAGTAAAGCTTCTGCGCGTGCTGGAAGATCAGGCGGTCACGCGCATCGGCTCGGCGACGCCCGTGCGGCTCGAATTCCGGCTCATCGCGGCGAGCAACAAGTGCCTGCCGCAACTCGTGAAGGAAGGCGCGTTTCGCGCGGACCTGTATTACCGCCTCGCGGTGATCGAGCTGAAAATCCCTTCGCTCGAAGAGCGCGGCGCGGCCGACAAGATCGCGCTCTTCAAGGCGTTCATCAGCGAAGTCATCGGCAAGGAGAAGCTCGATGCGTTGCCCGAGCTGCCGTACTGGCTCGCGGATGCCGTCGCCGATGTGTATTTCCCCGGCAACGTGCGCGAGCTGCGCAATCTGGCGGAGCGTGTGGGCGTGACGGTGCGGCAACTCGGCGCGTGGGACGAAGCGCGCGTGAAGCGCCTGCTCGTGCTCGCACGCAATGCGAGAGCCGCGCCCGAAGGCGGATCGGACTTGCTGGTCGATCGCAGCAAGTGGGACATGAACGAGCGCAATCGCGTGATCGCGGCGCTCGATGCGAACGGCTGGAGAAGACAGGATACGGCGCAGTATCTCGGCATCAGCCGCAAGGTGCTGTGGGAAAAGATGCGCAAGTTCCAGATCTTCGACGAAGAGCCGGAGACACGGCCGATGTAGCGCGGAGGATACGAACATGCGATGGCGAGCGTGGCTGTTGATCCTGGCGTTGTGCGACGCGCATGCCGCGTCGCACTATTACGCGCCGATGACGTTCTATCCGCGCGACGCCGTGCGCGTCTCGCGCTTTGCGGTGACGCCCGGCGCGATGCAGGTGCCCTACGGCGCGGGCGCGAAAGTCGGGGAAGGCGACTTCTATATCGTCTCGAACGCCTCGTTCAAGGCATTGACGGCGCACCAGCAAGCGGACGGCACGATCGCGCTCGTCCAGTCGAAATGGACGCCCGAGCTCGCCGCGGCGCAGATATGGACCGTCGATAAAGAGGGCAGCGGCTTTCGCCTGTATTCGAAGCTCTACGGACGATACGTGACGCTCGGCGCGCGCGTGGATCTCGAAGCGCCATCGGGCGAAGCGCGGCAGAACTGGAGCATCGAAGCCGATGCGAACGCGGTGACCATCGCGGCGACCGGCACGAAGACGGGTCTCGTCGTCGCGCATCATGCGCTGCGCGACGGCGCGTTGGTCGAAGCGAACGCGCAGGCCGGGCAATGGCGTCTGTACGAGGTGCACAACGAAGACGCCGAACATGCGTATCGCACGCTCGATGCAGCCCCGCAATCGACCTATGACAACGCCGCGAAGCGCTATCACCTGAGCGCGTATGCGCCCGATGCGATCGAAGCCGACAGGCTCGGCGGCTTTCGCTGGACCGACTCTCATCCGTCGGGGCTGTATGTGTCGAAGGGCGAGTCCGTCGTGATCGACGTAAGCGGTCTCGCCGACGACGGCCCCGATGGCCTCGTCATCATGGTCGGCAACAAGAACGGCTTCTACCGGCGTCAGCCCGCGGGCGATCCGCAGATGATCCTCGCGACGGAAGGGCGCAATGAATTCGTCGCGTCGCGCGATGGCCTGCTTTACTTCGAATATATCGATAGCGGATTCAACGAGCGGCCGCGTACTTCCGTCGATGTCTTCGTGCGCGAAGGCGGCCGTGCCGTGCCGTTCTATGTCGAAGGCACGACGACGCTCCTCGAATGGCGCGCGATGCTGCAACGCTACGCCGATGCGCCGCTCGTCGAGATGGTCGGCAGGCGCACGATGTTCACCGTCGCGCGTTCGATGTACGACAAGGCGGGCGCGGCGGACCCGGCCACGCTGCTCGGCTATGTCGAGCGCGTCATGGGCTATCACGATGAACTGGCCGGGCTCGACGGATCGAGCGCGCTCGATGCGCCTTCGCCATTGCGCGTGCATTTCGTGCAGGACGCGATTTCCACGCACGCGGAGTTGCAGAACACGTATCTGTATGCGACGTACTACATGATCGGCCTGCCTTTGAACAGCGCCGCCGAGACTTTGCTTCAGCCCGCGAGGGCCGATGAATGGGGCGTGTGGCACGAGATGGGCCACATGTATCAGCAATGGGACTGGACATGGCCGGGCGTCACGGAGACGACGGTGAACCTCTACTCGCTGCATGCGTTGCAACGTCTCGGTACGCCGATGGCCTCGCCGTTGCTGCAGGTGGTCGATGCGCGCGGCAGAAAGAACCGGCTGGATCTCGCGGCGCTTTACCTTGCGCAGCCGACGCGCAATTTTCTCGACGATGCATCGTTTCCGGTGCCATCCGAAGCGCTCTGGATCAGGCTCGTGATGTACGAACAGTTGCGCCGCGCGCTCGGCGACGGCTTCTATGCGCGGCTGCACAAGTATTATCGGTTGCATCCGCTGACGGAGGATGAAGGCGGCGAGAAGCGCGAAGTGCAGAACTTCGTGCTGCGCGCGTGTATCGCGGCGAATCTGGATTTGAGGGATTTCTTCGAGCGATGGGGACTGCCGGTCGACGCGGGCACGCGCGCGGCGATCGGTGGGTTGAAGCTGAAGGCGCCGGCGATGGATTTGACGCGTACGAGGATTTGAAGCGTCGAACGAGGTAATGAAAACGTATATACTTTCGCAGTATCGAATGCGGGAGCGTGTCATGCCAAAGGAAGCGGTTTTTACGATGAAGCTGGAGCCGGAGTTGCGAGAAGAATTCATGGCCGCTGCCGATGCCGCGCACCGGCCCGCATCTCAGGTGCTTCGCGAGTTGATGCGAGAGTTCATCCAGCGTCAGCGTGAAGCGCGCGAATACGATGTGTATCTACGTGAAAAGGTCGAGGTCGCTCGCAAGTCGATGCGCGACGGCCGAGGGCAATCGAACGATGAGGTCGAAGCGAAGTTTGCCGCTCGCCGCGCTCGAACGGCGGGTAAAGCATGACGGTAGTGTGGACGCCTGAGGCGTTGCAGGACCGCGAAGATGTGTGGGATTACATTGCAGAAGACAATCCGGCAGCGGCAGCTCGCATGGACGAACTGTTCAGCGCAGTGGCCGGGCGTTTGGCTATTCACGCGCAACTCGGACGACCCGGGAAGATAGCCGGCACGCGGGAAATGATTGCGCACGAGAACTATCGGTTGGTCTACGAAATCGACGGCGATGATGTCTGGGTGCTGGCGCTGGTTCATACGTCGCGTCGATGGCCGCCACCACGTAGATAGACTCCGGGAAATCCCAAAAAAAGACGCCGACGCGCGAGGCGTCGGCCAAGTTCTGGCTTTACGAGGGCTGCCAGAAACGCTTCGATACGTCACGCCGCATCGGCGAGTCGCATGCTCCGGGACTCGTCACGCCGCGTCGTCCTGCGCCTTGTCATCGCGCGGCCGATACGCGCGCCGGGCACGTTATCGATGCCGAATGCGGGCCTTGCAAGAAAGAAGCCCTGCGCGAGGACATGCGGCCACTGTGCGAGCCACTGCGCCTGCGCCGCCGTCTCGACACCCTCGACGACGATCGCCACCTTGAGCCGCGTCAGTAGCGCAAGCACCGACGAGAACACCAGACACGCATTCGGGCAGCGCGGCGCTTCGGCCAGCAGTTCCTTTGCGATTTTCACAGTGCCGAAGTCGATCGGACCGAGCGCCGCTAGACACGAATAGCCCGTGCCGAAATCGTCCATCGCCACGCTCACGCCTTTGTTCTTCAGACGCCTCACTACCTTCGGCATCGACGGCATGCGCGCCAGATCCTCGCTCTCCAGCAATTCGAGCTCGATGCAATCGGGCGTGAGCCCGTGCGCGCGGCAGATCGAGTCCATGCGATCCGCGAAGCCGGGCAGCGCCGCGACCGATGGCGGCACGTTCACCGCGACCGAATAATGCGCGCCGCCGCGTGCTCGCCATGCCTCGACTTCCGACGCAACGGCGTCCAGCACGAACCATGTGAATTCGCGCATGATCTCCGCGTCCTTGAACGCATCGCTGAATGCGCCCGGCAGCAATACGCCGTACTCCGGATGACGCCAGCGAATCAACGCTTCCATTTGCGCGAGTTCGCCGCTGTCGACTCGGTATATTCCCTGATAGGCGATGCAGAATTCTCCGGCCTTGAGGCCATCGAGTATGCGATGCCTGAATGCATGATCCGAGTTCGGCGCGGCTTTCGCGACAGGCGAGCCGTGTGTCGTTCTGTTCATGCTTGAGCCATCCCCTCCCAGTTGGTCGTGGGAGCGGTTGCACGACTCATGCCAGCCACGGCGTCTGTGTGCGATACGAAGCGGTTCACGCCGGTCTTCCATGCAGGATAACGTTTGCGCGCCGTCTCAGACCGTCACGCTTGCGCTACAGAGCGTTACGTTGCGTTCAGGGTTACGTAGCGAATTCGTGACGTGTTACGCGCTATGTGGGGTGCCGCACATAAGCGGCAGTTGCATTGAGCGGCATTGAGATGCGATTTTGCAGTTTGTGCCGGACGATCCTGGAACATTTGCAATCCCGACTAGCGACCTATGGACCGCGAGTGCCGGTCATCGCGCGATCAAAAAGCAATCTCCCGCGAACTTGATCGTCAGGCGGTCGCGGTCTGCTCCACTGGCCGCATCCGTTCGAGCGCGCTGCCGTCCTCGCGGAACAGATGCACGTGGCGAATGCTGAAGCCCGCGTTCAGCCGTTGTCCTTCGACGGCGGTGGATTCGCCCGAGCCTTTCACCTGAATCACGAGCTCGTTCGGCAGCCGCACATGCAACAGCGTCTCGCCGCCGAGATGCTCGATCACCATGACTTCGCCGGACAGGCCGCTGTCGATATCGCCGCCGCATGCCTCGATGAAATGCTCGGGCCGTATGCCGAGCGTGAGCGTTTCGCCCGCTCTCACCGTCGAAGCGGCGAACGGCAGAGTAAGCGGCTCGCCGCCGGGCAATTCGATGGTGACGCCCGCGGCATCGACGCGCATCACGCGCACGTCCATGAAGTTCATCTTCGGCGAGCCGATGAAGCCCGCAACGAAGCGATTGTGCGGCGTGCGATAGAGCTCGAGCGGCGAGCCGATCTGCTCGACGCGGCCGTGATTCAGCACGACGATGCGATCGGCCATCGTCATGGCTTCGGTCTGATCGTGCGTGACGTAGATCATCGTCGCGTTGAGTTGCTTGTGCAGCTTGATGAGTTCGAGGCGCATCTGCACGCGCAACGCGGCATCGAGATTGGAGAGCGGTTCGTCGAAGAGAAAGACCTTCGGTTCGCGCACGATCGAGCGGCCAATCGCGACGCGTTGACGCTGCCCGCCCGACAACGCGCGCGGACGCCGTTCGAGCAACTGGCCGATCTGCAGGATTTCCGCCGCGCGATGCACGCGCTCCTTGATCTGCGCTTCGGGCAGCTTGAGCATGCGCAGCCCGAACGCGATGTTCTCGTACACCGACATGTGCGGATAGAGCGCATACGACTGAAACACCATCGCGACGCCGCGTTGCGAGGGTTCGAGATCGGTCACGTCTTCGCCGCCGATCAGCACTTGCCCCGAGTCGCTGCGCTCCAGTCCGGCGATGGTGCGAAGCAAGGTGGATTTTCCGCAACCCGAAGGACCGACGAAGACCATGAACTCGCGATCGGTCACCTCGATGTCCACGCCCTTCAGAACATCCACGCCCGCAAAGGCCTTGCGAATTTGCTGCAAATGAACTGCGCTCATACGTTGTCTCCCTGTGCCGCTGCGGCAATGCAGCATCGGACGCATCGTCGAATTTCTTCTTGACAACCTGTTCGCGCCAAAATATACAATTGTAAAACCGAAATTACAAGTGAAACGACGCAGGACAAAACCGAACCCGCAAGCCTCACCCGCTCGATAAAAACCAAGGAGACAGGCATGAAGAAGCGCTTCATCCCGGCCACGCAGCTCGGGCCGATCAAACACGTCGCGGCAGTCGTTCTTCTGGCGGCGAGCGCGGCGTTCGCCGCATCGAACGCGCAAGCCTGGACTCTGAAGGAAGCGGCGCAGCCGTATTCGGGCACCACGATCAAGGCCATCTTTCTCGATCGTCCCGGCTACAAGGCCGCGCAGCAACTGATCCCGCAGTTCGAGAAAGAGACGGGCATCAAGGTGCGCTGGGAAGTGATTCCGTACGAAAACACGCGCGAGAAGGAAGTGCTCAACTTCGTGGGCGGCGGCGATCAGGACATCGTGCTCGTTGATGTCGTGTGGATCGGCGAATTCGCGAGCAACAAGTGGCTCGTGCCGATCAAGAAGTTCACCGACGATCCGAAGCTCGCGGACCCGAGCCTGAATCTCAAGGGCTTTTTCCCGATCCTGCTCGATTCGTTCGGCACGTGGGACAAGGTTACGTACGGTCTGCCGTTCGATAATTATTCCGGTCTCATGTTCTACAACAAGTGCATGTTGAAGGACGCGGGTTTCGACGAGCCGCCGAAGACCTGGGACGAGTTGCTCAACACCTATGCGCCGAAGCTCACGAAGGGCGACAAGTTCGCCTTCGCGTTGCAGTCGCGGCGCGGCGAGACACAATCTGCGGACAGCTTCATGCGTGTGCTGTGGCCGAACGGCGGCTCGCTGCTCGATGCGAAGTTCAAGTCGAATCTGATGTCGCCGCAATCGCAGGCGGGCCTCGAATACCGGCAGAAGCTGATGAAGTACATGCCGCCGGGCATCGTCGACTTCGATCATGCGGAAGCGGTGAACGCGCTTGCGCAAGGCCAGGTCGCGATGATCACGGAGTGGTCCGCGTTCTATCCGACGCTGACCGATCCGAGCAAGTCGAAGCTCGGCAACTGTCTTGCAATCACCACCGAGCCGAAGGGTCCCGCCGGCCTCAAGCCCGCGCTCGGCGGCTTCTCGCTTGCCGTGAACGCGAAGTCGAACGCGAAGAAGCAGGCGGCGTCGTGGCTCTTCATTCAGTGGATCACGTCCGAAGCGATGGCGAAGCCTTATCTCGAAGCGGGCGGCGTGCCGGCGCGCATGGCGATCTATCAGGACAAGGCCGTGCAGGACAAGTACCCGTTCGTGAAGCCGATGGTCGAATCGTGGCAGGGCGGCGTGCCGGATTATCGTCCGCGCTTCCCGGAATGGCCGGCCGTGTCGGAAGTCATCGGCGAATGGGGCAGCAAGATGATGCTCGGCCAGGTGACGGTGAAGGAAGGCGCGCAGACCATCGGTCAGAAGACCGAGGACATCCTGAAGAAAGCGGGCTATTACGACGGCAAGAAGCCTTTGCTGAAGTAATTTCATTCAAGGAACCGGAGGCGACGAATGGCATCACCTGCAATACGTGCGCGAGGGCCGCGCAAGCCCGCGCGCTATTTCGGCATCGTGCCGCGCTCGCCCGCCTTCTGGTTCCTGATACCCGCAATCGCCGCGCTCGCGATCATCGGCATCTACCCGCTGCTGCTCGCGCTCTATAACTCGTTTCATCAATACAAGCTCGCGGATCTGGCTTCGGGCACGCCGTTCATCGGCGTCGACAACTATGTTGCGACGCTGACCGATCCGAGCTTCTGGGGCGCGCTCGGACGCACGGCACTGTTCCTGTGCCTCACGTTGCCGATCGAGATCGCGCTCGGGCTCTTCGCCGCGCTCATGCTTCATCGCGTGGAATTGCCGTGGATGCGCGCGGCGGCGCGTGTCAGCCTCGTCATTCCGATGGCGACGACGTATGCGGTCGTCGGCCTCATCGGGCGGTTGATCTTCAATCGTCAGTTCGGCGTGGCGAACTATCTGACCGGTCTCATCGGCATTCCGCCGCAGGACTGGCTCGCGGACCCGACGCTCGCGTTCGTCTCCGTGATGATCATGGATATCTGGCAATGGACGCCGTTCTGCGCGCTGATCCTGCTCGCCGGACTGTCGATGGTGCCGAAGGAAGCCGAGGAAGCCGCGCGCCTCGAAACGCCGAAGTGGAGCATGATTCTCTGGCACTTGCAGCGTCCGTATCTGCTTCCGGGCCTCACGGCCATTCTCATTCTTCGCTCCGCCGACATGCTCAAGATGTTCGACGCCGTCTTCACCATGACGCGCGGCGGACCCGGAGCCGCGACGGAATTCATCAGCGTCTATATCCAGCGCGTGGGCTTTCGTCTCTTCGATCAGGGCATGGCGTCCGCACAGGCGATCATCCTGCTCATCCTGACGATCGTGCTGTCGCGTCTTTATATCCGTTTCGTGTATCGGGAGGCCGCGTGAGTTCGATCGACATGCCAGTCACGCAGCGCGCCAAGCGCGCACGCGCCGCGAGAAAACGCGCCACGGTATGGCATTTTCTCGGTCTCGTCGTCGTGTTTCTGTCCTCGGTGTTTCCGTTCTACTGGATGGTCACGACGAGCCTGAAAAGCCAGGCCGACGCGCTCGCATATCCACCGAAGTGGCTCTTCTCGCCGACATTTCATCACTACTCGGCGGCGCTCTTCGAGCATGACGTGGCGGGCAGTCTGCTGAACTCGCTCATCATCGCGAGCAGCACGACGGTGCTCGCGATCCTGCTCGGCACGCCCGCCGCATATGCGCTCGCGCGCTACGAATTTCGCGGCAAGGAAGACCTGTGGTTCTGGTTCATCTCGAACCGCATGGTGAGCCCGGTCGTGCTCGCGGTGCCGTTCTTCCTGATCGCGACGAAGCTCGATCTCGTCGATACGCATATCGTGCTGATCCTGCTGTATCTGACGTTCTCGTTGCCGATCGTTGTATGGATTTGCACCGATCAGTTCCGCAACATCCCGGTGGAACTCGACGAAGCCGCGCGCCTCGACGGCGCATCGCCGTGGCGCGTGTTCTGGCGCATCAATCTGCCGCTCGCGATGCCGGGCATCGTCGTCTCCGCGATCTTCGCGTTCATCTTCTCGTGGAACGATCTGCTCTATGCGCTCGTGCTGACGCGCAGCGACGCGATCACATCGCCCGTCGCCGCGACGAGCTATATGAGCGGCTATGAGTTGCCGTGGGGCGAGATCATGGCGACGGGCACGCTGATCGTGCTGCCGATGGTCGTGTTCGCGCTGCTCGTGTCGGGCCGACTGGTGCAAGGCCTGACGATGGGCGCGGTGAAATAGAATGCCGCGGCCTTTCATCAAACAATGGACAGCATGACCACAAGCATGAGCAAGAGCGCACCGCCCATCGCCATCGCGGAAGCGGACGATTCCATCGATTCGGAAGAAGAGCTGCAGGCGCGCGTCGCGTGGCATTACTATGTCGGCAATCTGACGCAGCAGGAGATCGCGCAACGCATCGGCAGCAACCGCGTGCGCGTGAACCGGCTGCTCGCCGCGAGCCGCGAATCCGGTCTCGTGCAGATCACGATCAACAGCAAGATCGCGCCTTGCGTCGCGCTGGAAGAAGCGCTCGCGAAACGCTTCGGCCTCGAATGCGCGGTCGTCGTGCCGACCGGCGCGAACAACGAAGCGAACAACGCGGCGCTCGGCATCGGCGCGGCGTCGTACTTCGCGAAGCAGATAGTGGCAGGGCAAACCATCGGTCTCGGCTGGGGCCGCACGATTCGCGCCGTGCTGCGCGCGATGCCGCAGCGCACGTATGGCGCGGTGTCGGCGGTGTCGTTGCAGGGCGGGCTGTCGCATTGTCCGAGCATCAATACGTTCGATATCGTGTCGGACTTCGCGAACATCTGCCGCGCCGATGGCTATCTCTTCGCCGCGCCGATCTACGTGAGCAGCCAGAAGGCGCGCGACGTGATCCTTCAGGAAGAAACCGTGCGCGAGACGTACGAACTCGCGCGCAACGCCGACCTCGCGTTGCTCACGTGCGGCGATCTGACGGAATCGCTCGTCGTGACTTACGGCATCGACAATCCCGAGCAACTGCGCACGCTGCAGAAGGCGGGCGCGGTCGGCGACATGCTCGGCCATTTCATGGATGAAGACGGCGAGCTGATCGATCATCCGCTGAACCGGCGCACCGTCGCGATCACGCTGGACGACTTGCGCCGCGTGAAGCGCGTGATTCTCGTGAGCGGCGGCAAGAAGAAATTCCATGTGACGCGCGCGGCGTTGCGCGGGCGTTATCCATCGGTGCTCGTGACCGACGAAGACACCGCAAGACGTCTGTGCGACGAGCCTTGAAGACGACACCATGACAGCCATCGACAGAAACCGCGAGTTCGCGGGCAAGACCGTGCTCGTCACGGGCGCGGGCAAGGGCATCGGTCACGCCACGGTGCATCTGCTGATCGAGCGCGGCGCGCGCGTGATCGCACTGAGCCGCAGCGCCACCGACCTCGATGCGTTGAAGAAGGAGACGGGCTGCGAAACCATCGCCGTCGATCTCGCCGATGCTCACGCTGCGCGCGAAGCGGCGCGTGCGGTTCAGCCCGTCGATCTGCTGGTGAACAACGCGGGTATCGCTATCCTGGAGCCGTTTCTCGACACGACCGTCGAAGCCTTCGACATGACGATGAACGTGAATCTGCGCGCCACGATGATCGTCGCGCAGGAGTGCGCGAAGAGCATGATCGCGCACGGCGTGGGCGGGTCGATCGTCAACGTGTCGAGTCTGTCGGCGAATGTGGGCTTTGCGCTGCACGCCGCGTATTGCGCATCGAAAGGCGGACTCGACGCCATGACGCGCGTGATGGCGAACGAACTCGGTCCGCATGGCATCCGCGTGAACGCCGTGCTGCCGACCGTCACGATGACGCCCATGGGCGAGCGCGCCTGGAGCGATCCCGCCAAGTCCGCACCGATGCTCGCCCGCATACCGATGAACCGCTTCGTGCAGCCGGTCGAAGTGGCGCGAACGATCGCCTATCTGCTCTCCGAAGATTCGAGCATGGTGAGCGGCGTGAGTCTGTTGGTCGACGGCGGATTCCAGTCCTGTTGAACCCGCCAATTTCTCTAATCAAAGGAACGACGATGGAAGCACTGGTTCTCGAGGAAGCACGACGCATCAGCTTGCGTCCGTTCAGCCTGCCGCAGGTCGTGGGTCCGCGCGACGTGCGCATCAAGATTCATACGGTCGGCATTTGCGGCAGCGATATTCATTACTACCAGCATGGCCGCATCGGACCGTTCGTCGTCAACGAGCCGATGGTGCTCGGGCACGAGGCATCGGGCACGGTGGTCGAAGTGGGCGACGAAGTGAAGCATCTGAAGGCCGGCGATCGGGTATGCATGGAGCCGGGCGTGCCGGACATGGAGTCGCGCGCATCGCGCGAAGGTCTGTACAACCTCGATCCGAAAGTGCGCTTCTGGGCGACGCCGCCGGTCAACGGCTGTCTCGCGCCTTATGTCGTGCATCCGGCCGCGTTCACGTACAAGCTGCCGGATAACGTGAGCTTCGCGGAAGGGGCGATCGTCGAGCCATTGTCGATCGGCCTGCAGGCCGCGAAGAAAGCCGCGATCAAACCGGGCGACGTGGCCGTCGTGCTCGGCGCGGGCACGATCGGCATGATGTGCGCGCTCGCCGCGCTCGCCGGTGGCTGCAGCCGCGCGATCGTCTGCGATCTCGTGCAGGAGAAGCTCGATCTGATCGGCGCTGTGCAAGGCGTGACCGCCGTGAACATTCGCGACCGGCGCGTACTCGATGTCGTCAACGAACTGACAGACGGTTGGGGCGCGGACATCGTGCTGGAGGCGAGCGGCAACGAGAAGGCGTTCGACGGCATCGTCGATCTGCTGTGTCCCGGCGGCTGCCTCGTGCTCGTCGGCATGCCGCAGCACGCGATACCGCTCGATGTGGTCGCGGTGCAGATCAAGGAGGCGCGCATCGAATCGGTGTTTCGCTACGCCAATATCTTTCCGCGTGCAATTCAGTTGATCGCATCGGGCAAGCTCGATGTGAAGCCGTTCATCTCGCGCACGTTTCCGTTCGCGGAAGGCATCAAGGCATTCGAGGAAGCGGCGAGCGGCGTGCCGACCGACGTGAAGGTGCAGATCGTACTGGAAGAATGAGATCGCGATTCATATGACGCGCCACAGGCTGCATCGGCGCGTCAGAACGGCGCCTCGGCCACATGCCACAGCACGCCGGAGGGATCGAACACGAAGCCGACCTTCATTCCCCAGCTCTGCATCGCGGGCGCACGCGCGGGATTGACTGCGAAGCGCTCGCTCAAGCTCTCGGGGTTCACGTCGCGCCACCACGCGTCGACGTCGCGCACGAGCAGTTGGAGCATGCAGTTTTCCGCGAACTCCTTCACGTAGAAGTTCTGCAGAATGAAGCTGAAGCTTTCGGCTTTCAGCATCGCGATGTTGTCGTCCTGATGCGTGATGCGAAAGCCCAATGCTTCATAGAAGCGCTTGGACAGGTCGAAGTCTTTGGCGGGGACAAAAGGGCGCAGCGAGAGAAGTTGGTTCATCGGGAAGGATCGAGTGGGATAAAAGGCGTAGTGTAGTGCCGCAAGCATGTCACGAAAGCGACACGCCCAGCAACTTGCCGAGTCCGAACGTGCAACCCGCGGCGACCATGCCGATCAGCACTTGCCGCGTCGCCGAAAAGATCGCGCCACGTCCATTGAACAGCGACGTGAACACGCCGATGCCCGCCAGGCCGAGTCCGCTCAACACGATACATTGCGCGATGCCGGTAGCGCCGCTGGCCCACAGAAACGCGATGGCCGGAATGATCGCGCCCACCGCGAACAACGTGAAGGATGCGAGCGCGGCGGTCCAGGGATTGCCGCCAAGCTCGCGCGGATCGAGGCCGAGTTCCTCGCGCGTCAACGTATCCAGAGCCTTGTCCTTGTCGCGCATGATCTGGGCGGCGACGCGCCTGGCTTCTGCGGCGTCGATGCCTTTCGCCTGATAGATGAGCGCGAGCTCGTGGCGCTCCGCATCGGGCATGTGGTCCAGCTCGTCCTTTTCCTTCGCGATTTGCGTGCGCGCGAGTTCGCGTGCGTTGGTCACTGAGAGCCACTCGCCGAGCGCCATCGACGCTGCGCCTGCAACAAGGCCCGCGAATGCCGTAAGCAGCACCGTTCTGCTGTCGCTGCCCGCGCCCGCGACGCCCATGATGAGGCAGAAGTTCGACACGAGGCCATCGTTCGCGCCAAGCACCGCTGCCCGCAAATCATTGCCCGAGGCCACGCCGCGATGCCACGATTCCGCCGCTGCAATCGCGCCTCCTTTGCTCAAACCCTTGTTGCGATTCGCCACGTCCTGCACGATATCCGCGTGATGCCGTTCCTCCGCCGACATCTGCGCCGCATCGGGCTGGCTCGCATATTTGTCGCGATCGGCCATTTCGCCGGCGGCGACCGAGCGCAACACGAAGTCCGGTCCGAACGTCCGGGCGAGCGTGCGCATGATCCGCGTTTTCGCGCCGATGCGATGCGTTCGCACCGATACGCCGTTCGCCCGCAATTTCGCGGCCCATATGTCGGCGTGACGCCGCTCCGCCTCGGCCAGTTCCGCATAGACGCGCCGCTTGTCTTCCTGCTTTTCGGCTTGTGCGAGCGTGTCGTATAGCGCGGCGCTGTCGAGTTCGTCGGCGAGATTGGAGCTGAAGCGTTTGAGTTCGGTCTGGGACGCCATGACGTCACCTTTTATCGTTCGTCTCGTTGATTAAAGAGTAAAGACGAACGACGTGTCTCGTCGCTAATATCCCTAAGATACGCGTTGAGTGAGAATGGAATCGCGTCTCATCGTCGTCGTTATTTAGTCGCAGCCTGCTTGCGATGAGACGGCAGCATGCGCGCCAGCGTGTTATCGCGCAAGACGAACTGATGAAACAGCGCCGCACCGACATGCAGGCCCACGAGCGCGAGCAGCACCCACGCGAACACGCGATGCCAGTCGCCGAGCGCGTGGCCGACCGGCGATCCGGTGGGCGAAAGCGGCGGCATCGGGATCGACGCGAACAGCGTGACGGACCAGTCCCGCGACGACGCATTGGCCCAGCCCATCAACGGCACCGCGATCAGCAGGAGGTAAAGCAGCCAGTGCGTGTATCGCCCGAGGGCGCGCAAGGCGGCCGGCAAGGTTGCGGGCTCGGGCGGCGCGGCATGCATGCTGCGCCAGAGAAGGCGCACGAATACGAGCAGAACGATCGCGACGCCGACGCCCAGGTGCCACGCGATCAAACCAACGGGCTTCGTGTCGCGATGTACGTCCGGCATCGTCCAGGCGAGCACGTACTGAACGAGCAGGAGCAGTGCGGTAATCCAGTGAAAGAGACGTGCGGGCGTATTGTAAGCAGACGCGGATTCAAGTCGCATGGGCCGATCCTCCGATGAGACCGCAATTGTCGGAGAACAGGCTTAACGGAGCCTTAGGGCCACGGCTTTCCGTGATTCATCGGTCAGGCAACTGAGATAGTATGGCTTTCAGGGCTTGCGGCATAAAGGTGCCCCCAGCGACCACGCTCCTTCCCGACTACACGCATCACGATGACTCCCCATACGATCCACGCCGCCACATCGTTGAGCGAAACGAACACGTCCGGCGCACCGCCCGTGCCCACTTCGTTCGCGCTCTTCAAGGCTTTCTTTTTTATCGGACTGACGGGTTTCGGCGGCGTATTGCCGTGGGCGCGGCGCATGCTGGTGGAGCGTCTGGGCTGGCTCACGAATCGCGAGTTCGCGGAGTTGTTGCCGCTCGCTCAATTGCTGCCGGGCCCGAACGTCGCGAACATCGCGACCGTGCTCGGGCGGCAATATCGCGGCGCGAAGGGCGCGGCGATCGCGGTGTTCGGGCTGTATCTCGCGCCGACCATCATCACGATCGGCGTCGGTTATGCGTATGCCCGGTGGGGACATGCGGCGATCACCGAACATCTCTTCGCGGGACTCATGCCAGCCGCGACGGGGCTCGTGATCGCGACCGTGCTCAAGCTCGTGACGAGTCTGCCCCGCAGCGTGGCGAGCATCGTGCTCGTGGCGGCAACGTTCATCGGCATTGCGCTGATGAAGATTCCGCTTCTGATCGTGCTTGCCGTGCTCGGGCCGCTCGGCACGATCGCGATGCTGCGCCGCGCGCGCAAGGATTGACGCGATGTGGAGCACGCTCGCCGATCTTTTCGTGCATGGCTCGATCTGGTCACTGCTCGCCGTGGGCGGCATGAATGCCACGCTCGCCGATATCCAGCGTTATGCGGTCGATACGCGTCACTGGGTCACGGGCGAGCAGTTCGTCACGTTCTTCTCGATCACGCAGGCCGCGCCGGGTCCGAACGGCATGGCGGTCGCGTTGATCGGCTTTCAGGCGGCAGGGCTTGCCGGTGCGCTCGTTTCGACGGTCGCGAAGATCCTGCCTTCTTCCTTGATGGCCTACTTCGTGAGCGCATGGGTGGAGCGCAGGCAGGACTCGCGCATCGTTACCGCGATTCGCAAGGGACTCGCACCCGTGACCGTGGGCTTGCTCGTATCGGCCGCTTATGTGTTTGCGCGCGAGACGGATGTGAACGTGTCGCGCGCGCTTTGTACGGTCGTATGCGCGGCGGTCGCTTATCGCAGCAAGCTCAATCCGATCTATCTCGTCGCGGCGAGCGCGCTCCTCGGTCTCGCGGGCGTGTTCGGCTGATTGCCTAGCCGACGAGCGCTGCATCCACATCGACGATGATCTTGCCGCGCGCCGTGCCATCCAGCAGCGCTTCGTAAGCACGCTCGGCGCTGTTCAAGTCGAAGCGTCTCGCATCGATGCGAGGCACGAGCTTGCCCGCTTCGGCAAGCCGCTTCGCTTCATACAGCATCTCGCCGTGATGCGCGCGATGCTGTCCCGTCAATAGCGGATGCAGCGTGAACACGCCCGAATAACTTGCCTCGCGAAACGAAAGCGGCGCGAGCGCATGAGTGCCCCATCCCAGCGCGCTGACGACATGACCGAAGTGCTTTACCGCTGCAAACGATGCATCGAGTGAAGCGCCGCCGACCGTATCGACGACGAGATCGAAGCCCGCGCCATTCGTATGCGCCGCGACGTACTGCTCGACGCTCGTCTTGCGGTAATCGATCGGCGTCGCATCGAGGCTATGAATGAAGGCGTGATCGCGCTCGCTTGCGGTCGCGAATACATGCGCGCCGAGTGCGCGCGCGAGTTGCACGGACACGTGCCCGACGCCACCGGCGCCGCCTTGCACGAGCACGGTTTGTCCCACATGTAAGTGCGCGCGATCGACGATGCCCGCATAAGACGTGATGAAAGCGAGCGGCAGCGCGGCCGCGTGGCGCATCGAAAGATTCGCGGGCTTATGCGCGAGAAGCGCGGCATCGACCGCGGCATATTGCGCGAGCGAACCCTGAATGCCGCCGACACCACCTGTCATGCCATAGACCGCATCGCCCGGCTTGAACGCATCGACGCCCGCACCGACTGCTTCGACGACACCGGCCATATCGATGCCGAGCACGAGCGGAAGCGGATGTTTCGCATGGGCGGCGGCGCCCGCGCGGATCTTCGTGTCGAGCGGATTGAGCCCGCTCGCCGCGATGCGCACGAGTACTTGCCCCGGCCCAGGTTCGGGACGATCGAACTCGACGAGTTCGAGCGGGCCGTTATGACGATTGAGTACGAGTGCTTGCATGGTGGACATCGTGGGCTCCCGGAAACATTGAAGGTTGATTGCAATGCGCTCATACTCCGCCATGCACGTTGGCATGTAAATCGACAGAACTGCACGGCGTTCATACGAAAATGAATGGAGCGAATCTCGAATGGAGTGACGTTCGCATCTTCCTCGCGATCGCCCGAAGCGGTACGCTCGGCGCGGCCGCGAGGATGATCGGGCAAACCCAGCCGACGATGGGGCGGCGACTGCGCGCGCTCGAAGAATCGCTGGGTCATGTGCTTTTCCAGCGTACGAGCGATGGTTTCGTACTGACCGACGAAGGCGCGGCCGTGCTTTCGTATGCCGAACGCATGGAAGAAGAGGCGCTCGGCTTCACGCGTGCGCTCGCGGGTCAGGACGCGAAGCTCACGGGCTTGCTGCGGGTTTCATCGTCGGACTGGTTCGGCGTGCATGTGCTTACGCCGATATTCGCGCGCTTTCTCGCGAAACATCCCGAGGTATCGATCGAACTCGTCACCGATGCGCGGCGCTATAACCTTGCGCGGCGCGAGGCGGATCTCGTGTTTCGCATCACGCCATTCGATGAACCGGATGTCGTACAGCGCAAGCTCATGCATATCGATTACGCGCTGTATGGACGCGCTGATCTCAAATCACCGAAAGCGGGTGATGGAAAAGGGCAGGCGCTCATCAGCATGGATAGCGCATTCGATCAGTTGCCGGACGTGCTTTGGGTAAAGCGCATGTTGCCGAAGGCAAAGATCATTTTCGGCAGCAATAATCGCGATGCGCAAGCGCATATGTGTGCCCAAGGTGCGGGCTACGCGGTTCTGCCATGTCCTCTCGGCGATGCCGATACGCGCCTTGCGCGCTTCGATCTTGGCGAAGCGCCGCCGGGGAGGGACGTATGGCTCGGTTATCACCGTGATCTCAAACGCGTCGCGCGACTGCGTGTCTTGCTGGACGAAACCATGGCAGCGCTTGGCGGAAATTGAATTGATTTACGCTGCAACTAACTGTCTTGTCGATTAGCATTCTTTAAATCCGTAAGGCTCGCGTCATTACCGGAGTTTCAGGCAATCAGGGCAATCAAAACAGCGCGCACCAATGTTAAGCGCGAGAACAAAGTTATCCGTGAGCGCGCCGCCATCCAAGCCTGATTTTTTAGTCGGCGCTACAATCCGGATGCCTGAAAACCGACTGCCGCCCCACGCAGTCGGCCATCTGCGATATCCGCCAAAACCTTATAAGCCGGAGCCGCTCATGACTACGCTTTCCATCAACGGCCAGAACCATACGGTCGATGCGCCGCCCGACATGCCGCTACTTTGGGTATTGCGCGACATCGTGGGACTGACAGGCACCAAGTTCGGCTGCGGCATCGCGCAATGCGGCGCGTGCACCGTTCATCTCGACGGCGTCGCCGTTCGTTCATGCGTGTTGCCGGTCGCGGCGGTCGGCGATCGCAAGGTGACGACGATCGAAGCGGTCGGCGACACGCCTGCCGGCAAGAAAGTGCAAGAAGCATGGCGTCGGCTCGATGTCGTGCAGTGCGGTTATTGCCAGTCCGGACAAGTCATGTCCGCGGCGGCATTGCTCACGACCGTTCCCGATCCCAACGATTCCGATATCGATGCCGCAATGGCGGGCAATATCTGCCGCTGCGGCACCTATCACCGCATCCGCGCGGCCATCAAGCAAGCCGCGAAGGAGGCGTGACATGTCGCAAGGATTGATTGAAGCGGGACGTCATGCGGCGCGCGCGGGGTTCTCGCGTCGCGCGTTTCTGAAGTTCGGTGTGACGGCGAGTGTCGCCGCAAGCGGCGGATTGCTGATCGGCTTCAGCCTTCCGGCCGCGAGCCAGGATCAGAACAAGGGCAAGTCGGTGATAGGCGGCGATGGCGTCGAGTCTCCGCAAGACGGCGTATTCGCGCCGAATGCTTTCGTGCAGATCGACAAGAGCGGCAAGATCGTGCTGATCATGCCGAAGGTCGAAATGGGTCAGGGCGTTTATACCGCGTTGCCCATGTTGATCGCCGAGGAACTCGACGTGCCGCTCGATAGCGTCACGATCGATCATGCACCGCCCAACGAAAAGCTTTTCACAGACCCGCTATTGGGCGGCCAGTTGACGGGCGGCTCGACTTCCGTGCGCTATGCATGGGAGCCGTTGCGCCGTGCGGGTGCGGCCGCGCGCATGATGCTTGTCGCGGCTGCGGCGCAGCAATGGCAATGCGATCCGTCGTCTTGCGTGGCGCAGGGCGGCAAGGTGATGCATGCGTCGGGCGATCGTAGCGCGAGTTATGCCGATCTCGCCGAAGCGGCCGCGAAATTGCCGGTGCCGCAAGACATCAAGCTAAAAGATGCGAATAGCTTCAAGATAATCGGCACGCCGGTCAGACGTCTCGATTCGCCGGAGAAAGTCGACGGCACCGCGATGTTCGGTCTCGACGTGCGATTGCCCGACATGCTCTATGCGGCTATCGTGAATTGCCCTGTATTCGGCGGCACGCTCGCATCGGTCGACGATAGCAACGCGAAAAAGATTCCCGGCGTGCGTCAGGTAGTGAAATTCGACAATGGCGTCGCGGTGATCGGCGACCATACGTGGGCTGCCAAGCGAGGCGCCGCCGCATTGCAGATTCAATGGAACGAAGGGCCGAGCGCTGGCGTATCGACGAAGCAGATCGTCGATGACATGGCGAATGCATCGCAACGCACGGGCGCTGTCGCGCGCAAGGAAGGCGACGTAAACGACGCGTTTTCAAAGGCGAAGACGCGTGTCGACGCCGTCTACGTCCAGCCTTTTCTCGCGCATGCGACGATGGAGCCGATCAACTGCACCGTGCATGTACGCCCCGATGGTTGCGATATCTGGCTCGGCACGCAAGTGCCTACGCGTATTCGCGATGCCGGAATGAAAGCGACCGGCTTGCCCGCCGACAAGATCGTCGTGCATAACCATCTGCTTGGCGGCGGCTTCGGCAGGCGGCTCGAATTCGACATGGCCACGCAAGCGCTCAAGATCGGCAAGGCGCTCGGCGTGCCCGTCAAGGTGACATGGTCGCGTGAGGAAGACATTCAGCACGACATGTATCGGCCGTGCTACTACGACAAGCTATCCGCGGGACTCGATGCGAACGGCAAGCCGGTCGCGTGGACGCATCGCATCGTCGGGTCATCGGTGCTCGCGCGTTTTGCGCCGCCGGCTGTCAAGGACGGTGTCGATCCCGACGCGGTCGAAGTGGCATCCGATCTTCCCTATGATTTGCCCAACCAGCTCGTCGATTACGTGCGGCTCGAACCGCATGACGTGCCCACCGCATTCTGGCGCGGCGTGGGACCGACGCGCGGTACTTTCGTCGTCGAAAGCTTTATCGATGAACTTGCGGTTCAGGCAAAAGCGGACCCCGTCGAATACAGACGTGCTCTGCTCGGCAAGTCGCCGCGTGCGCGTAACGTGCTCGACGTCGCGACACAGGCGGCCGCCTGGGGAAAGCAATCGGTTCCGCAAGGACAAGGGCGCGGCGTGTCGGTCATGCATGCGTTCGGCAGCTTCTTCTCGATCGTTGCGGATGTCACGGTCGACAAGGACGGCGCGGTGAAGGTGAACCGTATTGTATGTGCGGTGGATTGCGGCATGGTCGTGAATCCCAATACAGTCGAAGCGCAAGTGCAGGGCGGCATCATCTTCGGCATCACGGCTGCGCTTTATAGCGAAATCACGATCAAGGACGGGCGCGTCGAGCAAAGCAATTTCACCGATTATCGAATGCTGCGCATTCACGAAACGCCGCCGGTGGAAGTGCATATCGTAAAGAGCACGGAAGCGCCGGGCGGCATTGGCGAACCTGGCACAGCGGCGCTCGCGCCGGCTATCACCAATGCGATCCATGCAGCGACAGGCAAGCGGATAAGGCAGTTACCGGTAGGCAATCAATTGCAAAGCGCTTGAGGAGGCTGTCATGAGAAATGCATTCAAGCCTCTGATTGCGGCGTTGTTCGCATTCACGGCTTCGGCCCACGCGGCCGACGATGCGCTGGTCGCGCGTGGCGCGTATCTCGCCAGGGCGGGCGATTGCGTCGCGTGCCATTCGGCGCCGCGCGGCAAGCCACTTGCGGGCGGCTTGCCGATGACGACGCCATTGGGCGCGATCTACACGACCAATATCACGCCCGATCCGGACACAGGAATCGGCCGCTACACGGAAGAGGATTTCGCGCGGGCATTGCGTGAGGGCGTGGCCAAGGACGGCCACAATCTTTATCCGGCGATGCCCTATCCGTCTTATGCAAAGATCAACGATGAGGACATGCATGCCCTCTATGCTTATTTCATGCATGGCGTCACGGCTGTCAAGCAGGTGAATCGCGAGCCGGATATCAAATGGCCGCTCAATATGCGCTGGCCGTTGAAACTCTGGAACGTGGTGTTTCTCGACAAAGGCGTTTATCGAAGCAAGGCAGGCCAGGATGTAGCGTGGAATCGCGGCGCTTATCTGATTCAAGGCCTCGGACATTGCGGATCGTGTCATACCCCGCGCGGCATCGCGTTTCAGGAAAAAGGACTGGACGAAAGCAGCAGCGCATATTTGACGGGCGGCTTGCTCGATAACTGGTTCGCTTCCAATCTAACGGGCGAACACAATACGGGACTCGGACGCTGGTCCGAAAAGGATGTCGCGACTTTTCTAAAGACGGGCGCGAATGTTCATGCGTCGGCATTCGGCTCGATGACGAGCGTGATCAATAACAGCACGCAAGGACTAAGCGACGCCGATGTCAACGCAATGGCGCGGTACCTGAAATCATTGCCGGCATCGGGCGGGAATGGCGGCGCGCAGTATTCATATGATCCGAAAGCCACCAAAGTGTCATTGACACGCCCGGCCGCGACGGACTCGGGTGCGCGCGTCTACACGGCCTATTGCATGCATTGTCATGGCGTAGACGGCCGCGGCTTCGCGCCGATGCTCGCACCGCTTGCGGGTAATCCGAACGTGCTGGAAAAAGACCCGTCTTCGCTCATCAACGTCACGCTGAACGGTACCGGCGATCTCGTGCTGAATGGCGTACCCGCACCGTATCCGATGCCTCGTTATGCGCCGGTGCTGAGCGATCAGCAAGTCGCCGATGTGCTGACCTTCATTCGCGGCGCCTGGAACAACAACACAACAGCGGTCCCAACCGAGGACGTGGCGAAGATGCGCAAGGCGACGCAGGCAGCGCGCTAAGAAGAAAAATCGATGACATCCAGATGAATCGAACTGGATGGATGAGCGAGAAACTTTCGATGCACGCGAGCGCTGATCCGTTCGTAGCCGTCGCTGAGCGCCTTTAACAGGCGCTCATCGCTGGCACCGGCCGGCGCCCAGAAGCACTGCTCCAATGCCTTGCGCGTGATGTTGCACTGAATAGCCTGCTCGCGAGAGAACGCGACAAAGCTTACCGAGGCGCGGTCTGCCGAGATCGTGGCATGGATCGAGAGCTTGCTTGTCATGTTCCGACAGAAGAAATGCGGTTCGCTGGTTTTATTGTGTCAGAAATCTGCGAGTTCGCGCATCCTCGATTCAGCGCGAAACGTGCGCAAACGGCCAGAAGCAGGCGCAATGCGCACGCGGCATAGATAACATCAGATGATTTAAGCGAACGTTCGTTCATGCCGATTTCACGTTAAATAGCCGCTGAGTAGTCCGGGTTGCACCCGCCCGGGCGCACCATGTCACGCCAATCCCAAATGTCAAAGCCGGCGTGCATATCGAACTATGTCCAAGAAAAATGAAAACAAAAGCATGCTCAGGTGTACTACTCTAGGAACGATCATCCGAAGCGGCGCGGCATACCGGCTCAGGAAGCGGGTCGTGCGGCGCATTCCCCGGAACTCCACCGGCAACGTCTCCCGACTTTCGTCGCGGTGGACTTGCCGCCAGCAGGAGCGGAACATGAAGCATCCATCGTTGATGGATCCCTGGAGCCGTACTCTGGCAATGCTCGACAGCCGTGCGAGCCGCCCAACGGAAGCAAATGAGAAGCTCGCGCTGATGACACGGTCGCTCGTGCGCAACGTGCCGGGCAAGAGCGCATGCTTCGGGCCCGCCGAAGAGCATTGCGTCAATATTCGCGTGCTGGAGCGTCTGAGCGAATCGACGCTGGCGCTCTCATGGCACGATCCCACGTCGTTCAACTACTCGGAGCAGGTCTGGGCGCTTTGCACCGCCCGCAAGCGCGGAACATGTGCATTGAGCGGGCAGGCAATCAGGCGCGGACAACCGGTCTATAGGCCGAGGCGTGTCGGCAGTTCAGTGCCGCTCAATAGTGGCGCGATGATTCTGGCGCTTGCACTGACACCGGCCGAACAGGAATCAGGCGTCGTTTCCGAGTGATCGATTTCAACCCGGCATGACGCGTGCGCAACGCACGCGTTTTTGTCGCTTGCATGGTCCGCGCGAGTCACCAATCGTATGACGAGCGCGCGACAGAGAAATCGATCAAGCTCCATGTCCCGCAAGCGCGCAAGTGACGCGCTTATGATATGCGGCGCATCAGAATAGAAGTATTGAAAAGCAATCTTTTCACAAGAGTGCTTAGCATCGCCGTTATCCATATAAGATCTGCTTGTGACGGAAATCGGGCGTCAAGGGTACTTATTAGACAAACGCCTCGTGATCCACAACGCAACGATCCGGGAGGGGACATGGCTACATTGGCGCAATTGGAAAACCAGATTCGGAAATTGCAGCAGCGCGCGGATGCATTGCGGGCAAAAGAGTCGGTCGAAGTGATCGCCAAGATCCGGGCAATGATGGATGAATTTGGCTTGACCACAGCAGATCTGGCCAAAGCCGGCCTGGGAACGATGAAACAGCGCGGCCGTCCGGCTGGTTCAAAGAAATCGGCTGCTTCAAAGAATGGCGCGGTCAAATCCAAACTTCCACCGAAGTATCGCGATCCGGTATCGGGCGCGACCTGGAGTGGTCATGCGCGTCCGCCGGCATGGATCAAGGACGCGCCCGACCGCAGCGCCTATCTGATCGATGCTGCGAAGAAAGCCGCGCGGCGGGGGCGTGCGGCATCGACAACACGCACTTCGACGCCGAAGCGACCGGGCCGACCTGCCGGGAAGAGAACTTCGCGCAAGAGCGCGCAGAGCACTGCGGCCTGAGCGTTACGTGCTTTAGCCAAGCAAGGGACTGCGCGCGCTTGAGAATCCGCTTGCGCGATCGTAAGCGAGCCCGAGTTGCAGCACGCCCAGATCGCCTTGTGTCGGACCGATGATCTGCAATCCGGCCGGCAAGCCTCCGGGGCCAAAGCCGGCCGGTGCGCTCAACGCGGGCAGCGATGCCATCGTCGCTGGAACGACAGCTTCCATCCAGCGATGATAGCTATCCATCTCGCGGCCAGCGATGGCATGCGGCCAGTCCAGTTCCGCGTCGAAAGGAAAGACCTGAGCCGATGGCAGCAACAGATAGTCGAAGTTATCGAATAGCGCATTGATCGCCTGATACCATGCGGCACGCTCGCGAATTGCGCGCGAAACATCTTCTCCCGATAACTTCAGACCTCGTTCTATTTCCCACACCGCTTCGGGTTTGAGCAGCTTGCGCTTTGCGGCGTCACGATAGAGCGGCGCGTTGGTGCCGGAGAAAGTGAGGCTGCGCAGATCGAGCCATGCATTCCAGAGACGATCGAGATCGAAATCAATCCTGGCCGTCTCGATGGTGCAGCCCACTGTTTCGAAGTGATGCAGCGCCGATGCATACGTGTCCATCAAGCCTGCTTCCATCGGCAGATGTCCATTCAGGTTGCCTAGCCAGCCGATGCGCGTGCCGCGCATATCGCGATCGAGCGCGTTCGCGAAATCGGCGGGCTTGTCGCTTCTGCGGGACAGCGGCGCGCGCGCATCGAAGCCCGCCTGCACCGACAATAACAACCCAAGATCGGGAATGTTTCGCGCGATCGGGCCGGCGACGCTGAATTGCTGAAAGAACACGTCGTCGCTTGGCGCATAAGGCACGCATCCCGGTGTCGTGCGAAAGCCGAAGACGTTATTGAACGCGGCGGGCGTGCGCAAAGAACCCATCATGTCGGAGCCATCCGCGCACGGCAGCATGCGCAGTGCGACCGAGACGGCCGCGCCGCCGCTGCTGCCGCCAGCGGAGCGCGATTGTTCGAACGCGTTGCGCGTGGTGCCGTACACCGGGTTATAGGTGTGTCCGCCCAGGCCGAACTCCGGCGAATTCGTGCGGCCGATAAATATCGCGCCTGCCTTGCGCATGCGTTCGAATACGACCGCATCGACCCGCGTGATTTCGTTTGCAAATATAGGCGAGCCCTTCGTCGTGACCATTCCGGCGACGGGCAGGATGTCCTTGGGAGCCTGTGGAAAGCCGTGCAGAGGTCCGAGGTTTTCGCCTCTGGATAACTGCGTATCGCGTTCGGTGGCGAGCGTGTGCAGGACAGCGCGATCCTGCATCGCGACGATCGCATTGACCGCGGGATTGATGCGATCGATGTGCGCGAGATATGCGTTCAATACTTCGACGCACGAGACATCGCGTGTTTGAATCGCTTGCGAGAGCGCGATGGCGTCGAGTGAAACGATATCGTCGTCGGGCGATGAGGCGGTCATGGTTTTGTCGTGAATGAGAGGACGGATTCAGCGATGAAACTCGGGAAGCACATAGGCGGCGACTTCTTCGATGATACCGCGTGCAGGTCGTCGTTCCGATGCGATGTTGAGCGTCACGTGATGTGTACCGCTCTCGCGCATCTCGTGCAAAAGCGCCACGAGCGCGCGACGCCCGGTGCGATATCCGAGGGAAATATCGGTTGCGGGCTCGTTGGCATCGCTGCCGAGATCGAGCCGCATTGCGACGCCAAACGCGCGAAAGGCCCCGGACGCCGCGCGATCGACTGCTGCGCGCCACATGCTGTATCGGCCGCGCTGCGCTTGCGGTTCGCGATGATAAGTCATCCAGCCAAGCGAATGACGTGCGATCCAGTCGACGCTCTGACCGCCGGAACCGACGGCCAGCATCGGAATGGAAGCGTTCTGTCGAGGCAGGAGATAGAACTCGGGCGCGCCTTCGGGTGCGTGGTCCGGAATGACGCGAGAGGGCACGGTAACGGCTGCGGCGAGTGTGGCCCAATGCTGTCGATACAGATCGCGTCGTTCATCGGGATCGCGGCCGAACGCTGCATATTCCGGCGGACGGTCGCCCGAACCCACGCCGAGAATGAAACGTCCCCGCGAGAGCTCGCTTACGGAGATCGCACCCTTCGCGACATGAAGCGGATGTCTGAGCGTCAACACGATCGCGCCGCTGATCAGCGCGATGCGCTCCGTATTCGATGCAAGCGCGCCGAGCATGACCCACGGATCGAGATGTCCGACCGGGTCGGGATAGTCGATGCTATTGAGCGGAACATCGCGAACCCAGAGCGCGCGAAAGCCGAGTTGGTCGGCGAGTCGCGCGATTGCCATCTGCTCGTTGAAGTCAACGATGCTTTCGTTGTCGCGTGTGATCGGCAATGTTATGCCGATGGAAAGCTTGTCTTGCGCGAATACTGCATTCGCGATGGAAGACGAGGCCAGAGTGTTTTCACTTGCGGTCATGACACGCATTGCGTCAAGGAAAGGTCTTGACGCCGATGGTATCACTGGCGTCGTGTGACCAGCGAAACGACATACGTCACGACGATATTCACGACGAGTGCAATCAGGCCGATGTAGACCGGCCATGAAGCGTCACCGAGATGCATGACATAGACCGGCTTGAGTCCTTGCGAGATCGCGAGGCCCGTGCCTAAAACGATACCGAACAGCCAGCCGAGAAAAAGGCCGGGCGTCGTGAGCCTGCGCGTGAAGAGCGTGAACACGATGGCCGGGAAGATTTGCAGAATCCACACGCCGGCGAGCAACTGCAGGTCGATTGCATATTGCGTCGGAAGGAACACGATGAACAGCAACGCGCCGAACTTGACGACGAGCGACACGAGCTTCGCAGTCGATGCTTCGGCCGCGGACGACATGTCGGGCGAAACGAGCGGACGCCACAAGTTGCGCGTGAACAGATTCGCCGCGCCGATCGACATGATCGCCGCCGGCACGAGCGCGCTGATCGCGATGGCCGCAGCCGCGAAGCCCACGAACCACGATGGAAACAACGTGCCGAACAAGACCGGCACGACATCCGATGCCGACTTCACATGCACGCCCGCCGCGATCGCCATATAGCCGAGCAGCGCGATCAGCCCGAGCAACAGCGTATAGGCGGGCAGAAAGATGGCGTTCTTGCGCACGGTCGCCGCAGACGAAGACGAGAGCACCGCGGTCATCGTATGCGGATACATGAAGGCGGCGAGCGCAGAACCGAGCGCGAGCGATGCATACGCCGTGAATTGACCCGGCTGGAGGATAATGCCCGTCGGACCGCCTTTCGCCTTGAAGTATTGATCGGCCGCGTCGAACACGTGCGCATAGCCGCCGAGCTTCACAGGAATGAGCCATATCGCCGCGATCACGACGATATAGATCATGATGTCTTTCACGAAGGCTATCATCGCGGGCGCGCGCAGACCGCTCGTATAGGTATAGAGCGCGAGAATCACGAATGCAATGATGAGCGGCAGTTCGCCCGTCACGCCGAGACCCTTGATCACCACTTGCATACCGACGAGTTGCAGCGCGATATAAGGCATCGTCGCAACGATGCCCGTGACCGCCACCGCCGCCGGAAACCACTTGCCGCCGTATTCACCCTGCACGTAATCGGCGCCGGTGATGTGGTTCTTCGCATGCGCGATCTTCCACAACTTCGGCATCACCGCGAATACGAACGGATAGACGATGATCGTGTAAGGCAGCGCGAAAAAGCCATACGCGCCCACCGAATAGACGAGCGCCGGCACGGCAATCACGGTATAGGCGGTATAGAAATCGCCGCCTACGAGAAACCATGAAATCAACACGCCGAACTGGCGGCCGCCCAGGCCCCATTCGTGAAGCTGCGTGAGATCGCCGCGCTTCCATCGCGCGGCAAAGAAGCCCACGACGGTCACGAGCGCAAAGAACGCGATGAAGATCGTCATCGCAACCGGATCGACCGGTGTGAGATCGTTCATTTCAGGCCCCTGTACACGACATAAAGCAGGAGCGACGTGAGCGGCACCCACAAAAACTGATACCAGTAGAAGAACGGGAATCCCGCGAGTGAAGGGCGCGTGTCGTTATAGAACGGCAGCCAGAGCAGGGCGACGTAGGGTATCAATAGCACGACCCAGAGCCACGGGCTGCCGGGCGTATCGTTGTTGGATTCCAAAGCCTATCTCCTCATGAATCAGCGCTGACAGGATGCGAGCAAGGGCCGCGCCGCTAAGGCTGCGCATTATCCAACTTATTGCGCTTTGTTGCCCGACCGATAAATGGAGGGAGAAGTTATCGTGCTTTCACAAAAACACGATCAACGCTTACGAATCAATAACCGATCGAGATTGAACTCGCTTGCCGACAAGCATTGCGCGCTTGCCGCCGAAGCCTGCGACCTTGAGATAGTCGAATCCGTTATCCCTGAGCGCGCGTTTGACGAGGCCCGCGCTGGTATAGGTCGCGAATGTCGCATCTTCTCTGGCGATGCGTGCCAGCGACGCGAAGATGGCGGGCGTCCACATATCGGGGTTCCTGGCTGGCGCGAAACCGTCGAGATAGATGGCGTCCGCTGAAAGGCCGTGGTCGGCGAGATGCGGCAAGAGCGTGCCGGCATCGCCGAAAGCGAGTGTCAACGTGACCGCGCCAGCGAGGAATGCCAGCCGATGCACGCCGGCTTCGAGCGGCGGCCATGCTGAAGCAAGCGCATCGGCGAGCTGCGCGATAGCGGTGTCGTCGATGATCGCCGCATGCGCGGCGCGCAAATCGTTTGCGCTGAATGGATGCTTCTCTACCGACACGAATTCCAGTGCCGGCGAGCGTTGTGGATCGTCACGCCATGCCGCCCATGTCGCAAGGAAGTTGACGCCCATGCCGAAGCCCGTCTCGACCACGGTGAAGCGCGACTTTTTGCGCCAGCGCGCGGGCAGGCCATTGCCGTCAAGAAAAACATGGCGCGCCTGAGCGAGCGCGCCTGCCGCGCTGTGATAGATGTCGTCGTGACGCGGTGAGTACGGCGTTCCGTCGTCACGAAACACGAGCGGCGCGGAGCTCAGCGGCTCATCCATCGTTCAGTCACCGGACGACGATTGATTCAGCGTAATACCCAATTCACTCGCCATTTGCTGAACCATCGCGCGCAATTGCGCGACTTCGTGAGTAAGGCGTTTCTGCTCGGACTTCAATGCTTCGAATTCGGAAAGCGAAAAGGATTCGCCGCCCGGCGTTTCGCGCAAAGGGATGTCGGCCAGGCTCACTTCGCCGCATAACAGATGCATCCAGCGGCTTTCGCGCTCACCGGGCGTGCGTGACAGCTTCACGACACGCGGCGGATCGTTGGCGGCTAACTCGTCGAGAAAGCTTTCGACCGATGATATGTCCGCAAACGAATGCAGCCTCGCACTGTTCGCGCGCAGTTCCGCTGCCGTTTGCGGGCCGCGCAGGAACAAGGTTGCAAGCAGCGCAACCGACTGGCTCGGCACGCCGAGCACGCGATTCACGTTATGTTCGAAGCGCGGCACCCGGCTACTGCTTCCTTCGAAAACGAGGCTCAGGCGCTTCAGGCCATCGATGGTCGTCAACACCTCGTCTTCGCTCACGTTCATCACCGGCGCGCGTGCGGTCTTCTGATTGCAGCCCGAAGTTAGGGAATTCAGCGAAAGAGGATATGTGTCCGGCACGGTATGCTGTTTCTCGACGAGCACGCCGAGCACGCGTGCTTCGAGAGGCGTAAGTTCGCGTAGAGTGGGACGGGGTACGGCTT
Organism: Caballeronia sp. EK; assembly: GCF_014384845.1. Classification (NCBI taxonomy): domain Bacteria; kingdom Pseudomonadati; phylum Pseudomonadota; class Betaproteobacteria; order Burkholderiales; family Burkholderiaceae; genus Caballeronia; species Caballeronia sp. EK. Next base: position 730,383 of record NZ_JACSUE010000002.1, on the reverse strand, counting down.
CGGAAGGGGTGTTCATGGGCGTGATTGACGTGCGATGAGACGCCTATGATACCGGCGCCACACAGGGTTTCCGTATTTCGCGCACCGTCATGCAGCATGAAAATCAACCTTCGACTGTGCAACCGTCCTGCGCGATGCGCTTTTTTGGTGCAAACGGTTAAAAAGGCCTGGCGCAGATGTACTTTATTCAAGGAGGTGGCCCGCTCATATCATTGGCATTGAAGTTGCTTTTTCTCATTCGGCACTGGGCTGCCCGCGCAATCGATGTTCCACCCTTAAGGGTGTGAGAATTTAAGAGAGCATCGCGCTACGAGGTCGCCTATCGACGTATCCAGAAGGCCGGATACGCCGCGTCTTTTGGCTCTTCAAGCGTTTCGCGAGTGCAACCAGTAATACGAGCGACGGGAACCGCCACCCCGGCATGCACTTCATTTGGAAGACCGGCTATGACGCAAGCATTCTTCAACGAGATGTTCGAGCGCAGCGATCTGGAGGCGCGCGGCCTGACGGCAGTGGCATTTCGCGGCGTCGGCGATCCACGCACGCACTACCGCGACTTCATGAACTGGCTCGCCGCACAAAGCGAGCAGCAGATCGACATCAAGCGCGCGGAGGCGGATCTCAACTTCAGACGCGTTGGCATCACATTCGCGGTCTATGGAACGAGCGATCTTCCGGGCATCATTCCCGAGCGCACGATTCCCTTCGACGTCATTCCCCGCATCTTTCCGGCCGACGAATGGCGCTCATTGGAGCGCGGCTTGCGACAGCGCGTCAACGCGCTCAACCGTTTCATCCACGACATCTATCACGATCAGGACATCATCCGCGCGGGCATCATTCCCGAGGCGCAGATACTCGGCAACGCGCAATATCGTCCTCAGATGCGCGGCGTCGATGTCGCGCGCGATATCTATGCGCATATCGCAGGGATCGATATCGTGCGCGCGGGACAGGGCGAGTTCTATGTGCTCGAGGATAACCTGCGCGTTCCGTCGGGCGTGTCGTACATGCTGGAAAACCGCAAGATGATGATGCGGCTCTTTCCCGATCTCTTTGCGCGCAATCGCGTTGCGCCGGTCGCGCATTACCCCGACTTGCTGCTCGACACCTTGCGCGCGTCCGCGCCAGCCGCCGCCGCCGAGAATCCGACGATCGTCGTCATGACGCCGGGCATGTATAACTCGGCCTATTTCGAGCACGCGTTTCTCGCGCAGCAGATGGGCGTCGAGCTTGTCGAAGGACAGGATCTCTTCGTGGAGAACGACTACTTGTATATGCGCACCACGCAGGGGCCGCAGCGTGTCGATGTGATCTATCGCCGCGTCGATGATGACTTCCTCGATCCGCTGGTGTTCCGCCCGGATTCCGCGCTCGGCGTGCCGGGATTGATTGGCGCGTATCGCGCGGGCAATGTCTCGTTGTGCAATGCGGTGGGCACCGGCATCGCGGACGATAAATCGATCTATCCCTACGTGCCGGACATGGTGCGTTTCTATCTCGGCGAAGAGCCGATCTTGAACAACGTACCGACGTGGATGTGTCGCAAGCCCGACGATCTCGCGTACGTCCTCGATCATTTGCCCGAACTCGTCGTCAAGGAAACGCATGGCGCGGGCGGTTATGGAATGCTGGTGGGGCCTGCATCGACGACCGCGCAAATCGCCGAGTTTCGTGCTGTGCTAGAAGCGCATCCGGAGAAATACATCGCGCAGCCGACGCTCGCGCTCTCCACATGTCCGACGTATGTCGAGTCTGGTATTGCGCCGCGTCATATCGACCTGCGTCCCTTCGTGCTGTCGGGCACCGAAGTGCGCATGGTCCCGGGCGGTCTGACGCGCGTTGCGTTGCGCGAAGGCTCGCTCGTCGTGAATTCATCGCAGGGCGGCGGCACGAAGGACACGTGGGTACTGGAGCGCTAAGGAAAAGTTCTGAAGAAAACGCGGCGCCACTAAAGACAACGACAAACAACCGGAAACACCCATGCTGAGCCGTACCGCGGATCATCTCTTCTGGATGGCGCGCTATACCGAGCGCGCCGAAAACACTGCCCGGATGCTCGATGCGAACTATCAGCTCTCGCTTTTGCCGCAGTCCGACGAATATGCGGAACTCGGCTGGCGCGCGATGCTGTCGATATCGGAATTGAGCGGCATCTATTCGGCTGCGCACCACGGCATGAAAAGCCGCGAAGTGATCGACTTCATGGCGCGCGACTTATCGAATCCTTCATCGATCGTCAGTTGTTTGCGGGCCGCGCGCGAGAATGCGCGAGCCGTGCGCAGTTCCACCAATAGCGAGTTATGGGAATCGCTCAACACGACCTGGCTCGACTGCCAGCGCATGCTCGCTGACGGCATTCTTGAGCGCGAACCTTATACCTTCTTCGAGTGGGTGAAGTTTCGCTCGCATCTGTCGCGCGGGGTTCAGCTCGGCACGCTCGTGAAGGACGACGCGTTTTATTTCATGCGTCTCGGGACTTTCATCGAACGCGCGGACAATACGGCGCGCATTCTCGACGTCAAGTTCGAAATGATGGAACAGCGCGCCGATACTTCGGCACAACCGTTCGATTATCACCACTGGGTGGCAGTACTTGGCTCGGTATCGGGCTTCGAGGTGTATCGGCGGGTTTATCGCGATGTCATTACGCCGGAACGCGTTGCGGGCCTCCTGATTCTTTATGGCGACTGGCCGCGTTCGCTTGCAGCGAGCATCGCGGAAGCGGAGCAGCTTATCGGGCAGGTGACGAAAGGGCGCGATACCGAAGCGACGCGACTCGCCGCGCAACTGAGCGCGGAATTGAAGAACGGGCGCATCCGCGACATTCTCCGAGGCGGGTTGCACGCTTACCTTGTGGACTTTCTCGCTCGCGTGAACGATCTCGCGGGCCGCGTGAGCCGCGAGTTTCTGTTGCCGATCGCGCCGGAGCCGGAGCCCGAGCCGCCCACGCAGGCCCAGACCCAGACTCAAAGTCAAACTCAGACGCAAGGCAAAGGCTGAGCGCGTGCCTTCAGCGCTTGGCCGCCGCCGCGACGACGCGATGCACGAAGCGCAGTTTGTCGATGACGGCCGGCGCAAGCGTGAAGGGATATCCGTCCGGCATGCCGAGACTGCGATTCAAACTGTTCAGGACATAAGTGAGCGGAAACCAGCGTTTCATCAGGTTATCGAACGTAGTTTCCTCGACCGGTGTCTGGTCGGTGAGCGTGGGCTCGTGCGGACTATCGGGCACGAGCACGAGGCCGCAGGAAACGGCGGTGTCGAGCGTATCGACGATATGCAGGTAATGCGCCCACGTTTCCGCCCAGTCTTCCCATGGATGCATCGTGGCGTAGGCGCTGATGAAGTTGTCTTCCCATTGAACGGGCGGACCTTCCTTGTAATGACGATCGAGCGCGGCGGCGTAGTCGGCTTGTTCATCGCCGAATGCGGTGCGAAACGGCGCGATGCGCGCAGTGTCGCCGATCAGGCGATCGAAAAAGTAATGCCCGGATTCATGGCGGAAATGACCGAGCAATGTGCGATACGGCTCGTGAAGCGCGGAGCGTGTTTTCTCTCGATGCGCGTCGTCGGCTTCGGCGATGTTGAGCGTGATGATGCCGTTGTTATGACCCGTCATCACGCCGTGACCTTGCGCGTCGCCTTCGAGAAACTGAAATTCGAGGCCGCGTTCGGGATCTTCCTGACGCGACTTCACGGACAGGCCCAGCTCCGCAAAGGTGTACAGCAGGCGGCGCTTGGCGGCTTCGATGCGATACCAGTAGACGCGATTCTCCGGATTCGAGAGGTTCGGAATGGTGCTCGTCAACTGGCACGAGCAGCAGAGCGTATCGAGGGTATCGGGCGTATTGGCGTCGGGCGCGGGGACAACCCAGTTGCAGACATTTTCGACCGCGTAGTTATGGCACGGCCGGTAGAAGAGATCACTCGCAAGAGGATGAAGGCTGCGCCAGCGGCCGTCTTCGGTGTCCTCGAAGGCGCTGATCTGATTGATCTCGGGCACGTAACCGAGCCGCGCGCCGCAGTTTTCGCAATGGGTGTTTTCGAAGAAAACGAGTTGGTTGCAACGGTTGCAGTGAAAGGTCTTCATCGTGTGGTCGGTGGAAGTGTTATCGCGCGATGTGCGGTGCGCGCTGTAGGCGGTGTAGACGCAATCATCATGCCGCGAAAAGGCCGTTTTTCCATGACAAGCAGAAAAAGCGTTGCAGCGCGCGTTGCGTGCACGGCGTCAATTGAACAAAGGAGTCCGGCGTGTCCATTCGTGTCGCACTGAACCATGTCACGCATTATCGTTATGACCGGCTCGTCGGTCTGTCGCCGCAGGTCGTCCGTTTGCGGCCCGCGCCGCATTGCCGTACGCCGATCGTGTCGTATTCGATGCGCGTCGAGCCCGAGGACCATTTCATCAACTGGCAGCAGGACGCGTTCGCGAACTATCAGGCGCGCCTTGTTTTCCCCGAGAAAACGCGCGAATTCAAGGTGACGGTCGATCTCGTCGCCGAAATGGCCGTGTATAACCCGTTCGATTTCTTTCTCGAACCGACCGCCGAGAAGTTTCCGTTTGCGTATGCGCCCGAGTTGCTGCACGATCTCGCGCCTTACATGGTGAAGTGTGAGCTGACGCCGCGCTTTGCGGCATTCGTCGAAAGTATCGATCGCTCTCCGCTCGCCACGATGGATTACCTCGTCGCGCTCAATCAGCGGCTTTCCCATGAGATTCGTTATCTGATCCGCATGGAGCCGGGTGTGCAGACACCGGAAGAAACGCTCGAAAGCGCGGCCGGCTCGTGCCGCGATTCGGGCTGGCTGCTCGTCGAGACGCTGCGCCATCTCGGCCTGGCCGCGCGCTTCGTGTCGGGTTATCTGCTGCAACTCGCGCCCGATGTCAAATCTCTCGATGGTCCAAGCGGCACCGAAGTGGACTTCACCGATCTGCATGCATGGTGCGAAGTGTTTCTGCCGGGCGCGGGCTGGATCGGTTTCGATCCGACGTCCGGCCTGCTCGCGGGTGAAGGACATATTCCCGTCGCGTGCACGCCGGAGCCGGACAGTGCTGCGCCGGTCTCGGGCGCGGTGGAAAAATGCGAAGTCGAATTCGATCACGCGATGTCGATCGAGCGTGTGCGCGAAACGCCGCGCGTCACGAAGCCGTACAGCGAGGAAGACTGGAACGCGGTGCTGCGCATGGGCGAGCAGGTCGATGCGCAATTGAGCGCATCGGACGTTCGCCTCACGATGGGAGGCGAACCGACTTACGTCTCGGTACGCGACCGCGACGAGCCGGAATGGAACACCGACGCGCTCGGCCCGACCAAGCGCGCCTACGCTGTTTCGCTGATGGACAAGCTGCGCGCGCAGTACGGCGCGCGTGGCTTCCTGCATATCGGACAGGGCAAGTGGTATCCGGGCGAGCAATTGCCGCGCTGGGCGCTGTCGCTGTTCTGGCGCGCGGACGGCGAACCGTGCTGGCGCGATCCGGCGCTCTTCGCGGATGAACGTCAGCCGGCCTCATATACGTCGGACGACGCCGCGCGCTTCATGCACCATCTCGCGGGCAAGCTTTCTTTGGATTCAAAATACATTCAACCGGGGTACGAGGACACGTTGTACTACCTGTGGCGCGAGCGCCGCTTGCCGGTGAACGTCGATCCGTTCGACTCGCGCCTCGGCGACGAACTGGAGCGCGCCCGTCTGCGTCGTGTGTTCGACGCGGGTTTGCCGTCTGTCACCGGCTACGCATTGCCGATCGCGCGTGAAGAAGGCGCAGGGGCGCAGCCGGCGCGCTGGGTGAGCGGGCCGTGGTTCTTCCGCGACGAGCGCATGTACCTGGTTCCGGGCGACTCGCCGATGGGATACCGCGTGCCGCTCGACTCGCTGCCGTGGGTCTCGGAAGGCGATTACCCGTGGCAGCACACGCACGACCCGTTCGCGCCGTCCACGCCTTTGCGCACGGCTACTGAATTACGCATGCAATATGCGGATCTGGATAATGAATCGCGTATGCAAAATGCCGATGCGAGCGTGGCGGGGCGCGCGGGAGCATCGGGTAAATCTGGTGAATCGGGTACGCTCGCATCGAGTGAGTCGCGCGATCGCAAGCCGCAACGAGGCGAATCGGCTGGCTGGATCGCACGCATCGCGCTGTGCGTGGAAGCGCGCGATCCTTCGCGCGCGGCCGGTCCCAAAGCGGAAGCCGACGCACTCAAGAAGCTCGGCAACGGCAACAAGCTCATGCATGTCTTCATGCCGCCGCTTACCTCGCTCGATGACTATCTCGATCTTCTGACTGCCGTCGAAGCGACCTCCGCCGATCTGAAGATTCCGGTGATCGTCGAGGGCTATCCGCCGCCGCGCGATGCGCGCCTCAAGATGTTGCAGGTGACGCCCGACCCTGGCGTGATCGAGGTGAATATTCATCCGGCGGCGAACTGGAACGATCTCGTCGAACACACGGAGTTTCTCTATAACGCGGCGCACGAGTCATATCTGAGCCCGGAGAAGTTCATGCTCGACGGCCGCCATACCGGAACCGGCGGCGGCAATCACTTCGTGCTCGGTGGCGCGACGCCTGCCGACAGTCCTTTTCTGCGCCGTCCCGATCTGCTGGCGAGCCTGATCCGCTATTGGCACAACCATCCTTCGTTGTCGATGCTGTTCTCGGGCCTCTTCATCGGTCCGACCAGTCAGGCGCCACGCGTCGACGAAGCGCGCAACGATCAGGTTTATGAACTGGAGATCGCGTTCGCCGAATTGCAGCGTCAGCTCGATCTGCTCGGCGGCCGCGACAGCGCGACCGTGCCGCCGTGGCTCATCGACCGCATTCTGCGCAATATCCTGATCGATGTGACGGGCAATACGCATCGCGCGGAGTTCTGCATCGACAAGCTGTATTCGCCCGATGGCCCGACCGGCAGGCTCGGCTTGCTGGAACTGCGTGGCTTCGAGATGCCGCCGCACGCACGCATGAGTCTCGTGCAGCAATTGCTGTTGCGCGCGCTCGTCGCGCGATTCTGGGACACACCCTATACCGCGCGCCTCACGCGCTGGGGCACGGAACTGCATGATCGCTTCATGCTCCGCACCTTCGTGCAGATGGACTTCGATGACGTGCTCGCGGAACTGCGCGAAGCGGGCTTCGCATTCGAGCAAAGCTGGTTCGCACCGCACTTTGAATTCCGTTTCCCGTTGGTCGGCGGATACGATACCAACGGCATCGCGCTCACGATTCGCAATGCGCTCGAACCGTGGCATGTGATGGGCGAGGAAGGCGCCATCGGTGGCACGGTGCGCTTCGTGGACTCGTCCGTCGAACGTCTCGAAGTGCGCGTGCTCGGGCTGAACGGCAATAGACATGTCGTGACCGTCAACGGCGAGACATTGCCGCTCCAACCGACTGGACGCGTAAGCGAATACGTCGCGGGCGTGCGCTTTCGCGCTTGGTCGCAGGCGGCGTCGCTGCATCCTACGATCGAGGCGCATGCGCCGCTCACTTTCGATATCGTCGATACATGGACGGGACGCTCGATCGGCGGGTGCCAGTATCACGTCGCGCATCCGGGCGGGCGCAACTATCAGACCTTCCCGATCAACGCGTATGAAGCGGAAAGCCGCAGGCGCGCACGTTTCTTCGCGACGGGTCATACGCCCGGCACGATGCACGTCGAAGCCCGCAAACGCAGCCTCGAATTCCCGTTCACGCTCGACCTGCGCTATCGTTGAAATGCATTCATCATTCGAATAAAGAACATTGACGACATTGGCTTATCAATCGACCTTACCCTTCGATACCGCCGCGGCGCGCATCGATGCGCTCGCGCTGCTGCGCACGCTGCCCGCGCGTGAAGGGCATTGGGACGAACTGCGCGACACGGCGGGCCAGTTGCGCGAGCCGTGGCGGCACTTCTTCGAGTTGCTCGGCGAGCAGGGCATCGCGCGGCTAGACGATGGTGTAAGCGCCGTCGCGCAGCAGGTGCGCGACAACGACATCACCTACAACGTTTATGCCGACAACGGCAAGCCGCGTGCGTGGTCGCTGGATCTTTTGCCGCTCATCATCGATGAAGAAGAATGGGCGTTGATCGAACGCGGCGTCGCGCAACGCGCACGCTTGATGGAAGCGATCGTCGCGGATGTCTACGGCCCGCAGACGCTGTTGCAACGCGGGCTATTGCCCAGCGCGCTCGTGTTCGGACACCCCGGCTATCTGCGCGCGGTTAAGGGTTTCATGCCGCCCTTCGGCCGCTTCCTGCAGATCGTCGCGGTGGATCTCGCGCGTGCGCCATCCGGCGCGTGGACGGTCGTCGCACATCGGACGGAAGTGCCTTCGGGGCTCGGCTACGCGCTGGAAAATCGCATGATCGTCGCGAGCCTTTTTGCCGAACCGTTTCGTGCAATGCGCGTGAGCCGTCTTGCGGCGACCTATTCGCAACTCATCGCGACCATCGCGCAAGCCGCGCGCGCGACGATGCGCGATGACGAAGACGGCCGCAGCGATGCATCGAACGACGCGCCGCATATCGCGTTGCTGAGCCCGGGTCCGTTCAGCGAAACTTATTTCGAGCATGTGTTTCTCGCGCGTTATCTCGGCGTGACGCTCGTCGAAGGCAAGGATCTCACGGTTCGCCATGACAAGCTCTATCTCAAGACGCTCGCCGGCCTGTCGCGCGTGCATGCGGTCTTGCGGCGCCTGGACGATGCGTTTTGCGATCCCGTCGAATTGCGCGCCGATTCCACGATCGGCGTGCCCGGCCTGTTGCAGGTGATGCGCGCGGGCAATGTGATGGTGTCGAACATGCCGGGGGCGGGCTTCACGGAATCGCCCGCGCTCAATGCATTTCTGCCGGGCATCGCGCAGGCATTGCTGGACGAAGAACTCGAATTGCCGACCGTGCCGACATGGTGGTGCGGCGAGCAGGCCGCGCGCCGCGAGGTCTTCGAGCGCGTCGACAGCGCGTTCATTGCGCCGACGTGGCCGGGCCCTGAGGCCGAACACGTGCCGGGCATCGATGCGGGCGTCCAGGATATTGCGGCATGGCGCGAGCGCATCGAACGCGCGCCCGATGTCTTCACGGTGCAGGAGGATCTGCCGTTCTCAAGTGCGCCGCGCTTTCACGATGGCGCGATCGGATCGCGTCCCTGCGTGCTGCGCGCCTACGCGATCGCCAACATCGACGGAAGCTGGAGCGTGATGCCGGGCGGCTTCACACGACTCGCGGCCGACAAGCGCGCGACAGTGTCCATGCAATTCGGCGGCAGCAGCGTCGATACCTGGGTGATGTCGAGCCAGCCCGGAGGGTCGGTTTCGTTGCTGCCCACGCCGATGAAGCCGGGCGATTTGCGCAAGCATCGCATCGTATCGAGTCGCGCCGCGGAAAATCTCTTCTGGGCCGGGCGTTACGGCGAACGCGCAGAAAACAACGTGCGGGTGTGCCGTCTTTTACTCGGGATGCTCGATGGCAGCGTCGCCGATGAGCTCTTCCCGACACTCGTGGAACTCGCGTCGGAATGCGGGCTGATTCCATCGGTCGATACGCTCGCGCGCAGCACGCCGCAAGCGTTCGAGCGCGTGCTCGTCGCGGGGCTGCCGGAATCGGGCAGAGCGACGAGCATCGGCAACAATCTCGCGGATCAGGCCCGCGCTTGCGGCGAGATACGCGACCGGCTATCGACGGATCACTGGCGCACGATTCTCGCGTCGCGCAACGATTTTCGCGATGCGCTCGCGCGCCTCGTGTTCAGCGATCCCCCTGACGAAAGCACGGTGCGCATCGGTCGCGACTATGATCGTCTGATGCTCGCGAGCGCACTCGAACAACTCGCGACGCAACTGTCCGCGATCAGCGGCGCGCAGGGCGATCGCATGACGCGCGACCAGGCGTGGCGGCTACTGTTCATCGGGCGGCACATCGAACGCGTCTCGACGATGGCGACGATTCTGCGCGTGGTCGCCGAGCGCGGCACGCTCGCATCGCCTGCCGGCTTCGATCTGCTCCTGCAACTCTTCGACAGTACGCTCACGTACCGTTCGCTCTATCCGGGCAGGCTCGAAGTGCCGGCGCTGATCGATCTGATCGTGGTGGATCAAACCAATCCGCGCGGACTCTATGGCGTGTACGCGCGCCTGCGCACGAAGCTCGACGAGATCGCAGCCGCTGCGGGCGGCGCACGCCGCGCACAAGCGACGCGTTTCGCGGACCTGCTCGTTCACGCCGATGCATTGCCGGATCTCACCGCGCTGTGCGAGACGGACGAGAACGGCCTACATGATGCGTTGATCGCGCTATGCGACAGGCTCGTGGCATCGGTTTTCGCGGCATCGAATGAAGTGAGCGCGCGCTACTTCAGTCATGCGAACACGCTTTCCGCGCAGGTGTCGTCATGAGTCTCGGCATGAACGATACCGTGCTCGCGGTCACGCATCGCACGACCTATCGCTATTCGACGCCGGTCGAAATCGCGCAGCATCTCGCGACCATTCGTCCGTTGCATTGCCCGTGGCAGCAGGTGATTTCGCATACGGAGCGCATCGAGCCGGTGCCGTCTTATGTGCATAGCCGCGTCGATGCATTCGGCAACGACGTGCTGTACTTCTCGCTCGACGCGCCGCACGAGCGTCTTTCGATGACGAGCGAAACCACGGTGCGGCTCACGCCGCGCTGGAATGCGCTCGATGCAGAGGCCACGCCGCCGTGGGAAACCGTCGCGCAACGCATGCTCTATCGGGCCGGTGAGTCGTTCTATCCGGAGAGCGAGTTTTGTTATGCGTCGCCTAATATTTCGCTCGATCATGCATTGCGCGCCTATGCGCAAGCGAGTTTCGATGCGGGCACGCCGCTCGTTGCGGGCGCCATCGACCTGATGCATCGCATTCACGAGGACTTCGAATACAAGCCATCGGCCACCGCGTTCGATACGCCCGCATCGCGCGCGTTCGAATTGCGTCATGGCGTGTGTCAGGATTTCTCGCAAGTGATGATCGGCTGTCTGCGTTCGCTCGGGCTGCCGGCACGCTACGTGAGCGGCTACTTGCGCAACGACCCGCCGCCGGGGCATGCGCGTCTGATCGGCGCGGATGCATCGCATGCGTGGGTATCGGTGCATTGTCCGCAAAGCGGTTGGATCGATCTCGATCCGACCAATGACGTGCTCGCGGACCTCGATCATGTCACGCTTGCGACGGGGCGTGATTACAGTGACGTGTCGTTATTGCGCGGGATGATTCTCGGCGGTGGCGCGCATCATGTGGATGTGGCGGTGAATGTGCTGGCGCTTTGATGGTCGATACGCTCGCGATGCATCGATCTTCGCGCATGGCCGACAGGGTTCGAGAAAGCAGGCTGCGCGATAGTGAGTTAATGTTTTACGCTTCGTCGTTCATGCGCGAGCGCGCCTGCGCATACCCTTTCGCTTTGCAAGGAGATTTCGCACGATGGAATACGTGAAACTGGGTTCGACCGGCCTCGATGTGTCGCGGCTCTGTCTTGGTTGCATGACCTACGGCGTGCCCGATCGCGGCACGCATCCGTGGACGCTCGATGAGGAAAAGAGTCGTCCACTCATCAAGGAGGCGCTCGAAGCGGGCATCAATTTCTTCGATACGGCCAACACCTATTCGGACGGCACGTCGGAAGAAATCGTCGGACGCGCGCTGCGCGATTTCACGAAACGCGACGACATCGTGATTGCGACGAAAGTCTTCAATCGCATGCCTCCCGGACCGAATGGCATGGGGCTATCGCGCAAGGCGATCTTCAACGAAATCGACAACAGCCTGAAGCGCCTCGGCACCGACTACGTCGATCTCTTTCAGATCCATCGCTGGGATTACCGGACGCCGATCGAGGAAACGCTCGAAGCGCTGCACGATGTCGTGAAGGCAGGCAAGGCGCGTTATATCGGCGCGTCATCGATGTATGCGTGGCAGTTCAGCAAGGCGCTCTACACATCGCGCGCGAACGGCTGGGTCGAATTCAGGACGATGCAGAATCATTTGAATCTGCTGTATCGCGAGGAAGAGCGGGAGATGATCCCGCTTTGCAAGGACCAGGGCATCGGCATGTTGCCGTGGAGTCCGCTCGCACGCGGACGTCTTACGCGCGAATGGGACGCGACGAGCGCGCGTCAGGAATCGGATGCATTCGGCAGCACGCTCTATCGCACGGACGATGCCGATCGCGCGGTGGTCGAAGCCGTGGCCGCGGTGGCGAAGGCGCGCGGCGTGCCGCGTGCGCAAGTGGCGCTCGCATGGGTCGCGCAGAAGGCGCCGGTGAGCGCGCCGATCATCGGGGCATCGAAGCCGAATCACGTGAGCGATGCAGTCGCCGCGTTGACGCTCAATCTCACGTCCGACGAGATCGCGCAACTCGAAGCGCCCTATGTGCCGCATGCGGTCGCGGGTTTCAAATGAAGCGGCGATGAACGCCGGGAAGCGCGCGGCTCACAACTGCGATTCGATAGGCAGGATGCCCAGCATCCAGATGCCCGCGCGCTTCATCGCAGACACGCCCGGCTCGCTGTCGAGCTGGGTCGTGTTGCCGTTGGCGTCCGTGTCGATCCACACCATGCGCGTGCCGCCGTTGCCATCATCGAGCAATTCGACACGCCACGCGATGCGATCGATATTCGCGCCGATGCCACCCGCCACTTCTTCGGCCGCCTCCGCGCTTTCGCAATAGACGCCGATCTCCGTATTCAACTCCACGGAACGCGGATCGAGGTTCATGGAGCCTATGAAGATGCGCTTGCGGTCGAACACATACGTCTTCGCGTGCAGCGACGCCTTCGACGATCCGAACGTGGACTTCTTCACGGTCTTGTCGTTATCCGTCGATGCGACGGGCTTGAGCTCATACAGGCGCACGCCCGCTTCGAGCATGTCCTTGCGATAGCGCTGATAGCCCGCATGCACTGCGGCGACATCGGTGGCAGCGAGCGAATTCGTGAGCACGGTGACGCGCACGCCGCGCGATGTCATCGATCGCAGCCATCGCACGCCTTCCTCGCGCGGCACGAAATAGGGCGACACGATCAGCATGTCCTTGTCGGGATCGAGATTCAATGCCTTGAATTGCGACATCAGATGGCCTTCGGTGTCGCCCGGCGCGCGCGTGATCTTCGCGGGATCGTCGTAGAGCAGCGTCGCCTTGCCCCACGAAAACGAGGCGTCGCGCTGCTGGATCACGCTCGCGAGGCGCGCACGCACTTGCGCCACATAGGGCGAATGCGTCTCCGACAACAGATAGGCATTGAGCTTCTCGCGATAACCCGCAAGCGCGTCGGGATCGGCGGTACGTCGCATCAGGTTATCGATCGGATAGGCCGCATCCGAGTTCCAGTAAAGATCGAATGCGGTCGATACCTCGGGCACGACAGGCCCGTGCACGAGCACGTCGAGATCGCCGAACGCGACCGTGCTCGATGCGCCGAAGTACTCGTCGCCGATATTGCGGCCGCCGAGAATCGCGGCCTGGTTATCGGCGATGAGCGCCTTGTTATGCATGCGACGATTCACGCGAAAGAACTCGGCCGCCGAGCCCAGTTTTTTGAACGTGCGATTCGCCACCGGATTGAAGAGCCGCACCTGCACGTTCGGATGCGATGCGAGCGCGAGCAGGATCTGATCGTCGGCGTTGGTGCCGAGGTCGTCGAGCAACAGGCGCACGCGCACGCCCCGATCGGCGGCACGCATGATCGATGCAGCCATTTCGCGGCCCGTCAGATCGTCGTGCCAGATGTAGTACTGGAGATCGAGCGTGCGATCGGCGGTCTCGCTCAGTATCACGCGCGCGATGAGCGCATCCGTGCCATCCGATAACAAGTGAAACGCATTGTCGCCGGGATGCGCGGCCTCGCTCGCGGCGAAGGCTGTGCCGAGGCGCGTGTTCGCGGTGTCGGTGAGGGCGTGTGTTTCAACGCGTCCGGTTTGCGGCGGAAGGCTCGCGCATGCCGACATCAACAGCATCGCCGTAACAGCGAACCATGTACGAAGTTTCATCGTGCATCCTCGGTTAGGCCATGCTCTTGTCTCGCCGCGACGCTTCGGTCAAGCGCGAGCGCACGAAGCTGACATGCTCGCGCAGGACGTAGAGCGCATCGGCGTGAGCGAGCGGCAGCCTGATCGTATCCAGCGATTCCTCGATGTAATCGAGTTCGACCAGCAACGCGCGCCGTTCTTCTTCACTGGTGACGCGCATCGCGCCGCGCTCCACCGCGATCAGCGCGCCGTAATAACGATAGATGCGCGAGCGCACGCGCCATCGATACAGCGCGGGCACGAGCCGTAGCGCGGGAAAGATCAGCACCGCAACGGGCAGCAACAGCACGAGCGCGCGATCCGCGATATTCGCGAGCCAGAACGGCAGCGTTCGATAAAGAAAGCTCTTGCCCGAGCGGTAATAGCGGCTAGCGTCCTCGCTGATCGGAAACTCGTGCGCGACAGGGCTCGGGAACTGACCAGCGCGTTGCAGCAAGCCGGCCGTGCCGTGCACTTCCTGCGCCGCTTCGATGAGCAAGTCGGATAACGCCGGATGCAAAGTCGGCCGCGCGACCAGCTCGACTGTCGGACTGATCAGATGCACGGACTCCGGCGGGATGCGCCGGCCGAGATCGAGCACGCCGGGGGGTAGCTCGATATCGTCGAGATAAGGGAAAAGGCGCGTATATGCGAGGGCTTCGTTGAAGTCCATCACCGAGATGCCGGGCACGCGCAAGAGACGCAGCATCAGGCCGCGCGTCGCGGAGTCGCCGGAGAGAAAGACCGCGTCAGCTTCGTTGCTGACGAGTTGCGTGGCGGCTTGCAGGCCGTCGGTCGGCAGAAGCTTCGTATCGCCACCCGGATAGATGCCGTTGGCTTCCAACAGCTTCAGTGAGAGCGTGCGTGTGCCGCTGCCTTCGCGGCCTATCGCGATGCGCTTGCCTTCCAGTTGCGACAGCAGCGTGAGTCCCTTGCCACGATAGAACACGACGAGCGGCACATACGACACGCTGCCGAGCGACATCAGCTTCGACGCTTCTTCCCTCGTCGCGATACCGCCTTGCACGAGCGCGAGATCGACGTGTTGCTTCGGATCGAGCAGACGTTCGAGGTTCTGCACGGAGCCGTCCGAGGGCAGCACTTTCAGCGTGATGCCGTTACGCGCGAGCAGCTTCGCGTATTCCTGCGAGATGACGTAGAACGAGCTGTCCGGCTGGCCCGCGCTCATCGTGATGGTTTTGGGCGGCGCGGGATCGACGAGCCAGTAGACGAGCGCGACGATGATCGCAATGACCAGCACGACGGGACCGGCCGTCCACGTGATGTCGTGCAGGACGCCTTTTGCATGATCGCGAGGCAGATGCGGGCGTTTCATGCCATGCCTCGTCATGAGCGTGCGGTCGTGACTGCTTGTGTGCCGGGAAAGACATGGAGCATGTCGTGTCTGTGTCGGAAGCGGCGTTGCTTCGCAGTGTAACGCGAGGTGCGCACAAAACGAGAAGGCCGGCGCGCATGCGGCCGGCCTTCGTTTTCGTCGATGCCCGCTTATGCCCAGTGAGCGGGAATCCAGAAGCGGCCGACCCAATGGCCCGGAATCAGGACCGCGCGGTGCGGCACGACATAAACCACCTTGGCGGGCGGCGGCGGTGCGACATACACCGTCTTGACCGGAGCGGGGGCCGGCGCGACCACCACGGTCTTGACCGGAGCCGGGGCCGGTGCGACCACCACGGTCTTGACCGGAGCCGGGGCCGGTGCGACCACCACGGTCTTGGCGGGCGGCGGCGGAGGCGGCGTGACCACGACCGTCGACGAAGCCGGGGGCGGAGCGACTACCACGGTCGTCGAAGACGGCGGGGGCGGCACGATCACCGGCGCGGCAATGACCGTCGTCCCGGTGACGACCGGCGCGGTGGCAACCACCGTCGTGCTCGACGTGACCGTGCCGCCGCCGACGACCGTCGTGCTATGCGAGCCGTTCGTGACCGTCGCGGTGCTCGAGGTCGTGACCACGCCCGGCGCTACGCTCGTCGCGCTGCCTGAATGCGCCACCGTGCCGCCATTCGCCGTGTTGACGGTGCCGGAGCGGTTGCACGTATAACCCGCGCAGTTCGTCGATGCCGAGTGCGTCGACGTGTTGCCGTTCGGCCCCGTCACCGAGCCCGACGACGAGTATTGTCCGGGCGCCGTGCGCGTCACGGTATCGCTGCCGGTCGCGGTCTTGCCGTTCGGGCCGGTCGCGCTGCCGTTGTGCGAGCAACTGCCGCTGGCGCAGCTCGTGTCGCCCGCATGTTGTACCGAGCGGCCGTTCGGACCGTAGGCGGTGCCGGAGTTGGAGAACTGGCCGGGCGAGGTGCGCGTCACGGTGCCGGAGTTGGTGCCGACGCGGCCCCACGGATTTTCGACGGCGCCCGCATGCGAGCAGCTTCCGCCGCCGCAGGAACCGACGTGCGCGCCCTGATATTCGCCGCGGCCGGTGTAGGCCGTGCCGCCGCGCGCCCATCCAGCGAAGGCGGAACTGCTGCACAGCGTGAGGGCGGCGGCCGCCGCGAATACCAGCAACTGGCGCATGCGGCTCTTGCCGGAACTCGCGTCGGAGGCGGAAGCAACTCGGACGTTTGAAGCGAAAGTCGATCTGTTTTTCACGGGATGTCCTTCTCGGTTCTCAAGGCCACGTTGCGTTTCGTGTGGCGACGGAAGTGACTATAGAGAAGGGCACACGCGAAGTCCCGCGGTAACTTATTTCACGCCATGTCATGCATTCGGAGACGGCGCTCCGGCTTATGCAGCAAGGCTTTGCCGGGCTTCATGGAAACTCGCCGAGGCCCCGCGCGACATAAATTCGCGCATTGCGTCACACTGGCGGCTGCCGCTCGATCCATTCGTAATAACAAACCAGACGAAACCATCATGGCCACATCCGATCCGATCAAGGTCGCCGTTCTCGACGACTATCAGCATGTCTCGCTTTCCATGGCCGACTGGTCGCCGCTCGACGGACGCGCCAAGATCACCGTGTTCAACGATCACATCGCCGATCGCGACGCGCTGCTCGAACGCCTGCGCCCCTTCGACGTCGTGTGTGCAATGCGCGAGCGCACGCCGTTCTCGCGCGACATCATCGACCATCTGCCGAACCTGAAACTGATTGCGTCGACGGGCGCGGCCAATGCATCGATCGATCTCGAAGCCGCCGCCGAACGCGGCATCGAAGTGCGTCACACGGGCTACGCGTCCACACCGACGATCGAATTCACGTGGGCGCTGATTCTCGCGATGATGCGCAACATCCCCGCCGAAAACCGCTCGCTCAAGGAAGGCGGCTGGCAGGTGGGCCTCGGCACCGAACTGGCGGGCAAGACGCTCGGCCTGCTCGGGCTCGGGCGCGTGGGATCGGCAGTCGGCGTGATCGGCCGCGCGTTTCGCATGAACGTGATCGCGTGGAGCCAGAACCTCACGCGCGAGCGCGCCGAAGAAAAGGGCGTGCAACTCGTCGACAAGGACACGCTCTTCAAGACTTCCGATGTGCTCTCGGTTCACGTGCGGCTGAGCGAGCGCACGCATCATCTCGTCGGCGTGAAGGAACTCGCGCAGATGAAGCCGACGAGCCGTATCGTGAACACGTCGCGTGGGCCGATCGTCGATAGCGCTGCGCTCGTCGACGCGTTGAAATCGGGCAGGCTCGCGGGCGCGGCCATCGACGTGTACGACGAAGAGCCGCTCGCTGCAAACGACCCACTGCGCGCGCTGCCGAACGTGCTGGCGACGCCGCATATCGGCTATGTATCGGAGGAGCTGTATCGCACGTTTTATGGCGATACGGTGCGCAATATCGTCGAATGGCTCGATGCGCGCAAGGCGTGATCGTCCTGCTTATGAAGGCTTCGATTCGTCGGGCAGCAGCGAGAACAAGGTTTCGATTGCGCTGCTCGCGCGACGCTTGCCGTCCGAGCGGCCCATCGCGAGATCGATGACCGCAAGCCCGACGACGAGCGCATGCACCATCGCCACATGCTCTTTCGTCACGGCGAGGCCCATTGCTTCGAGCATGCGCGTGATGCGCACCGCGACGCCTTCCGCGAGTTCGCGAAAGAGGCTGCGGATGGTCGGCTCTTCGTCGGCGGCTTGCGCGAGCGCCATCAGCACGCGGGTGTTCTCGTGGCGTATCGCGACATTGGCGATCGATGCAGCAGTGACCTTGAGCGACGCTTCGCCCGCGAAGGCATCGACGGCGGCGAGCTGGCCGTCGATCGCCGTGCGCGCGACGGCTTCGATCAACGCGAGACGCGTCGGATAATAGTACGTGAGATGACTCTGACGCACGCCCGCGCGCGCGGCGACGCGCGGTTGCGTGAATCCCGAATAGCCTTCTTCGCGCAAAGTGGCGAGCGCGGCTTCGAGTATGGTTTGACGACGATCCTGCACGGGGCGCATTCCGGATTTTGGTTGATTTACCAAACCTTAGCTCGAGCGATGCACGACGTCAACCTCGTCAATTGTTATACGAAGGCGGTTGCGGATTGTTTGCGGGGTTCGTATCGAGCTTGCGGATATCGACGATCGCATCGCTTGCGAGTAACTGAAGAGCTTCCTCCAGTGCATCGGCGAGCGCCTTGTCATAGACTTCGTCGCCGTTCACATAAAGCGTGAACGCTTCGAGATATTTCGCCTTTTTAGCGGGATTTTCGATGGTTTCGCGCGTCCATCGATAGAGCGGATAGTGCTCGATGCCATCTCGCTCCGCTTGCGCGACGTAGTCGGCGAAGGCGTCGTACTGGCATTTCAATTGGGCATCGTGCCTGATGAGCACTGCGTTGATCGGCGCGAGCTTTTCGCTCGCAGGATCTTGACGCGCCAGAGCCGCGTATTCGGGCGCGAGCCGGATTCGAACTTGATATTGCCAGGATTCGGTCATGATGTCCTTTCAGCGTTGAAAGCGATAAAAGCACGTGCATGTGAATAATGCGATTCATGCACTACACTTCCTCTCGCATCGCGAAGCAAGCCGACCATCGATGTTCATCATTGCATGCGACGAACAAGAGGAGGGTAACAGTGAGTCTTCGACACTCGATGTACTGCCCATGTTGCGACATGACGCCGGGCGCTGCAAGCCGCCGGCGCTTTCTGATGCTCGCGGGCCAGAGCGCCGCCGCGCTCGCGCTCTTTCCGCATCTCGCTTACGCCGACAACGACGTGCCGGCCATTGCCTACGACTCGGTTCCCGATCCGGTGCGTTTGCCGCGCGACGTATATTTCGGCGAATGCTCCGGCGTCGCGCTCAATTCGGCGGGACATATCTTCGTGCTCTCGCGCGGCAATAGCATCGGCCCCGCATATGGCGCGGCCGCGGCGCAATTGCTCGAATTCGATCGCAACGGACGTTTCGTGCGCGAGATCGGCCATAACCTTTATGCGTGGTCGTTCGCGCATACGGTCAAGGTGGATCGGCAGGACAACGTGTGGGTCACGGACAAGGGCTCGGACATGATCATCAAGTTCACGCCCGAAGGCCGTGTCGCGATGGTGTTCGGACGCAAGCAGGAAGCATCGGATGAGGATACCGCGCCGCTCAAGCATCCGAATCCGCCGTTGCCTTCGGAGCCCGGCCGCTTTCGACAAGTCACGGATGTCGCATGGGATGCCGCGGGCAACACGTACATCAGCGACGGATACATCAATTCGCGCGTCGCGAAGGTCGACAAGGACGGCAACTGGCTCAAGTCCTGGGGCGAGCGCGGCAAGGAGCCGGGGCAATTCCATACGCCTCATAGCATTGCCGTCGACAGAAGCGGCCTGGTCTATGTCGCTGATCGCAGCAACCGGCGCATTCAGGTCTTCGACGGGGAAGGGAATTTTCAGCGGCAATTCACGATCGACGTGCCCGTGCCGCCCGATGCGCGCCCGGCTATCGGCAACATGCCCGATGAAGCCGCGATCGCGGCGGGCACGTTTGCGCCGGGATCGCCGTGGGCCATTTGCATTTCGCCGGGTCCGACTCAATTCCTGTATTCCGCCGATGCGTTTCCCGGCAGGATCTACAAGTTATCGCTCGATGGAAAACTCTTGGGCGTGCTCGGTCGATCGGGCAAGCAACTGAAGCAGTTCGGATGGATTCACGAAATGGCGTGTCCGGCGGAGAACACGTTGTTCGTGGCGGAACTGCTCAACTGGCGAGTGCAGAAGCTCGTATTGCATGGGTGAATCCGGCATCGCTTCCCGGCATTTTGCATGCGTACAAAATGCACGCAACATGCGATCGCGGTCGGTTGCATGCGATATCAGCCGCCGCGCGCAAGTCCCGTTTCCATCGCCACGCCGTTCCACAGGTGCATCGCCGCGTAGGCGCGCCACGGACGCCAGCGTTCGGTGCGCGCTCGCTGCTGGGCAGGCTTCGCCAGTGACGGATCGCGTCGCGCGATCGCCTGCATGAGAACGAGATCGGCGTCGGGCCACGCGTCGGGATCGCGTAGCGCGCGCATCGCGACATAGCCGACGGTCCACGGCCCGATGCCCGGCATCGCGAGCATGTCACGTTTCAGAAGTTCGATGTCGGCGCCCGGTTCGTCGAGCGGCAACGCGCCGGTCGCCACCGCGTGTGCGAAGCGTTGCACGGTCTCGATGCGCTTCGTCGGCATGCCGATCTTCTCCAGGTCGGCGGCGGCGAGCTCGGCGGGTGTGGGAAAGCGCCACGCGGTGCCTTCGTGCGGATGGCCCGCGATCTTTTTCCCCGCGCGCTGCACGATGCGATTCGTGATCGTCGATGCGCCTTTCACGCTCACCTGTTGTCCGACGATCGTTCGCACCACGAGCTCGAAGCCGGACCACGCGCCCGGCACGCGCAAGCCCGGCGCGGCCGCGACGAGTGGCGCGAGCACCGGGTCATCGCCGAGGCACCGGGCGATTTCGCGTGGATCGACATGCAGATCGAACATGCGCGAGAGCGGCGCGGCGAGCGCATCGGCGTGGCGCGCCACCGCGCCCTCGACGTTCACGACGAGCCGATGCCTGCTTTCGTGCGGCTTCACTTCGACGGTGCCGTCGTCGCCTTGCCATTCGATCGCACGTCGATAGACGCCGTCTTCAACCGATTCGACGCCCGCGGACGCCCGCCCCGCGATGAATTTCAGCATGCGCGTCCAGTCGAAAGGCCGCTTGAAGGGCAGTTCGAGCGCGGCGGTCGATGTATCGATGGTCGAATGCATTTTGAATGCCGTATGCGCGATGGTCGATTGCATGCCGATCTTACTCCGGCAGCCTGCATGATCGTCGCGCGCCGATGCTCACTCTTCGCTAACTTTAGGCGGCCACAATGCCTCACATCGACAGCAACGATTCAGCGACAACAGCCAAAGGAGCCGAACATGAACGCTATCTCGATCAGCATCGCCGCCATCGTCATCACCGCCGCGCTCGCGGCCATCGCGCCGGTCACGCATTACACGCAGCATGAAATCGCCGTGCTCAGTGCGCATGCGGCGAGCACACGCGCCGAGGTTCAACTCGGCGCGGGCAGCGGGCTGACGGCTTGATCGATGCGCGCGGAATCAGGGACGCCGCGCGAGTTCCATCGTGCTCGCGTTCAGCATCTGCCTGAATTCGGGGTCTTGAGACAGGACCTGGCGCGCGCTCGTGACCAGTTGCGGACGGCGGTCCCATTGATCGGAACGCACGACGCAGCGCGAGAGGACATCACTGTAGACGGGACGAAGCCCTTCGCGGTCGTGCACCGCGGTCAGTTGGGCGATGCGGACTTTCTCGTCACGCGTGAGTCCGCGCGTGAGGCAGTCGACAGTCTGGCGGTCCATTGCGGCCTGCGCAGTGTCGAAGTCCGAAGAGTGATAGAACGTGAAGCCCGTGATGACGAGCACCGCGCCGAGCGCGATGCATACCCCTCGAATTCTGGTCAAGGTTTTCCCCGGTAGAAGGCTCTGGCGGCCGTAGGCCGGTATCGTATCCCATCTTCCGAGAAATCGCGTGACCGTTCTATTCTCTAGCGCTCATCCACCGTCTACTTTGTTCGTCGCACGCTTTTTTTGTGTTGCGGGTTTCACCGTCGTCAGCGTGCGCTCGGCGAGAACCGCATCGCGCTTGGACAGCAAGTGCTTGCGCAGGATCTCGCCCATGCGCCTGCCGTCACGAGTCTCGAGCGCCTCGATCATCTCTTCGTGATCGCGAATGGCGCTGTCCCATTTCGGCGTCTGGAAGTTCGAACGAAAACGCAGCGCCATCAGACGCCGGTTGATCGACACATAGGTCTGACGCAAGGCGGTATTGCGCGCGGCTTCGTTGATCTTGTCGTGAATGGCCTGGTTGCGGCTGTAGTAGCCCGAGAGATCGTTTTGCGCGCGGCACGCGAGCATCGCGTAATGCAGGGCTTTTATCTCCGCGATCTCCAGCGGCGTGATGCGCTCGCACGCCAGTTCACCTGAAAACGCCTCCAGCCCGCTCATCAACTCGAACATCTCGCGAATCTCGAACTCACTCATCTGCGATACCGACGCGCCCCGGTTCGGCGAAATCTCGATGAGGCCTTCGGCGGCCAGCACCTTCAGCGCCTCGCGAAGCGGCGTGCGCGAGATGCCGAGCGTCTCGCATAGCTTGCGCTCGTTGAGCTTCACGCCCGGCGCGAGCAAGCCCTCGACGATGAAGCCGCGCAAATGATCGACGACGGTGTCGTGCAGGCGCAGGCGTTCGACCTTCGGCAGTGACGAGGAAACGTGCGTTTCCGGAAAATCGGGATTTTGCATTCAATACCTCTGATTCCATTTACGGCAATTTTAACCCAGCGCTAGCGGAAAAAACCGCCAGCGGGTTATCCCTAGGCCGTTCGGCCTATGTATTCCTTTACGCGTCTCGATCACTGCGTTATTGTATTTTGCATGCAAAATTACATCTAAGAGGACGCGGACTCATGTTCAAGCTCGATTTCCATCCTGCTGGCCGTCACTTTTTGCAGATCCCGGGGCCCAGTCCGGTACCCGATCGCATTCTGCGTGCAATGAGCTATCCGACGATCGATCATCGCGGCCCCGAGTTCGGCGCGCTGGGATTGAAGGTGCTCGATGGCATCAAGAAGGTCTTCAAGACGAGTCAGCCGGTGGTGATCTATCCGGCATCGGGCACGGGTGCATGGGAGGCGGCGCTCTGCAACACGCTGAGTTCCGGCGATACGGTGTTGATGTACGAGACGGGCCACTTCGCTACGCTGTGGAAGAAGATGGCCGAGAACCTCGGGCTCAAGCCGGAGTTTCTGGGTTTGCCCGGTATCGACGGATGGCGGCGCGGCGTGCAGGCCGACATGATCGAGAAGCGCTTGCGTGAGGACACGCAGGGCGTGATCAAGGCCGTATGCGTGGTGCATAACGAAACGTCGACGGGCGTGACGTCCGATATCGCCGCCGTGCGGCGCGCCATCGACGCCGCGAAGCATCCTGCGCTGCTGATGGTGGACACGATCTCGGGTCTTGCGTCGGCGGATTATCGTCACGACGAATGGGGCGTGGACGTCACGGTCTCCGGGTCGCAGAAAGGTTTGATGCTGCCGCCCGGAATCAGCTTCAATGCGGTATCGGAGAAGGCGCGCGAGGCGTCGAAACGCGCCACGCTGCCGCGTGCGTTCTGGGACTGGAACGAGATCATCGAGATGAACAAGCAGGGTTACTGGCCTTACACGCCGAACACGAACCTGCTCTACGCGCTCTCGGAAGCGCTCGACATGATCCTCGGCGAAGGGCTCGATAACGTGTTCGCTCGCCATCAACGGCTCGCGGCCGCGTGCCGCTCGGCGGTCACCGCATGGGGACTCGAGATTCAGTGCGCCGATCCCGCCGTGTATTCGCCGGTGCTGACGGGCGTGATGACGCCCGAAGGCGTCGATGCCGATGCGGTGCGCAAGCTCATCTACGAACACTTCGACATGTCGCTCGGCACGGGGCTCGGCAAGGTGAAGGGACGTATGTTCCGGATCGGCCATCTCGGCGATTGCAACGATCTAACGCTGATGGCCGCGCTCTCCGGCTGCGAGATGGGATTGAGGCTCGCGGGTATCGGACTGAAGGGCAGCGGTGTCGCGGCGGCGATGGACTACCTGACGAGTCACGTCGCGAAGCCCGCGCTGAAGGCGGCAGCATGAGCGCCGTGTTCGACGCCGACGCGCTCGCACGGCTCTTTGTCGAGGCCCGCGCGCATCGGGCGAAGCTCGAAGTGTTGCCGGAAAGCGCGCGTCCGCAGAACGCCGATGAAGCCTACGCCGCGCAGGAAGCGACGTTGCGTGCGCTGAACGCGGACATCGGCGGATGGAAGGTAGGCGCGAAATCGCACGATGGGCCGATTCAGGGCGCGCCGCTTCCTGCCGATGGCATGCATGATTCAGGCGCGCGTCTCTCGATGCATGCATTCGGCAAGTCTGGACTGGAACTCGAAGTCGCGTTCAGGCTCGGTCGGCGCTTCGAACCGGGCAGCGGTCCCTATGGCGATGAAGACGTGTTTGCCGCGATCGAGTCGGTGCATGCCGCGATCGAAGTCGTGGCGAGCCGTTTCGCCGCGTGGCCCGATGTCGAGAAGCCCTGGCAGCTCGCCGACCTGCAGAACCATGGCGCGTTGATCGTGGGCGACGGCGTGCCTTACGACGCGGCGTTTCCCTTCGTATCGCCCGCGATGACGTTCACCTTCGACGGCGCGCCGCTCTTCCAGGGCTCCCCCGCGAACCCTGCGGGCGACCCGCGTCGCCTGCTTGCCTGGACGGTGAACCACAGTGTGTCGCGCGGGCTTGCCGTCGAGCGCGGCACCGTGCTCACGGCGGGCTCGTACACCGGCCTCGCGTTCCCCGAAGCACCCGGCACGGCTGTGGGCAGCATCGAGGGCTTGCCTGCCGTCGAATTGCATTTCGCATAACGCATTCATAAGGCCACGAACCGCACAGCGCTCTGGCACTCACCGACAGCGACGATGCTCAATTCCCCTACAGACCGGCTCGTCAAGCCGATTCATTTGATGCCCGCTTCCGCGCGTGCGCGGCCCGGGTCCACGCCGACGCCGCTGCAGGCGCGACTGCAACGCGAGCTGAAAGGCGATGTGAGGTTCGATCGCGCATCGCGCGGGCGCTACGCCACCGATGCGTCGATCTATCAGATCATGCCCCTCGGCGTCGTCGTGCCAAAGGATCAGGACGATTTGCGCCTCGCATTGCAGGTTGCACGCGACAGCCACGCGAACGTGCTCGCGCGCGGTGCGGGCACGAGCCAGTGTGGGCAGACGGTCGGCGAGGCGCTCGTCATCGACACGACGAAGTGGCTCAACAACATCGTTCATTTCGACAAGGATGCACGCACGGTCACGGTCGAACCGGGCGTCGTGCTCGATCATCTGAACGCGTGGCTCAGGCCGCACGGTCTGTGGTTCCCGGTCGACGTTTCGACGAGCGCGCAATGCACGATCGGTGGCATGGCGGGTAACAACTCGTGCGGCTCGCGCTCGATGGAATACGGGATCATGGTGCATAACGTCGATGCGATCGACGCGATCCTCGCTGATGGTCACGAAGCGCGATTCGGCAAGCTCTCGGCCATGACGAACGATGCACGTATGCGCGATCTCGTCGACGGCGTGCGCGGCATCGCGCTGCGCGAGCAGCAGGAAATGCGCGAGCACGTCCCCAAGGTCCTCCGGCGCGTCGCAGGCTACAACCTCGATCTCTTCGATTGCCAGAGCCCGCTCGCTTTCAGCGCAGACGGCGAGCCGAATCTCGCGAACCTGCTGGTCGGTTCGGAAGGCACGCTTGCGTTCAGCCGTCAGCTGACATTGAAGCTTGCGCCGCTGCCCGCGCACAAGACGCTCGGCGTGGTGAACTTCCCGAGCTTCTACGACGCGATGGACATGACGCAGCACATCGTGAAGCTTGGACCGGTCGCGGTGGAACTCGTCGATCGCACGATGATTGATCTCGCGATGTCGAATCCCGCCTTCCGGCCCGTGATCGAAAAGGCTTTGGTCGGCGAGCCGAAAGCGATCCTGCTCGTCGAGTTCGCCGGCGCGGACCACGATGCGCAAGTCGCGAAGCTCGCACAACTCGTCGAGCTGATGAGCGATCTCGGCTTGCCCAACTCGGTCGTGCAGATGCCCGATGCGGGTCCGCAAAAAGCGCTGTGGGAAGTGCGCAAGGCGGGCCTCAACATCATGATGAGCATGAAGGGCGACGGCAAGCCGGTGTCCTTCATCGAGGATTGCGCGGTGCCGCTCGAACATCTGGCCGAATACACGAGCCGGCTGACCGAAGTCTTCAGGCAGCACGGAACCGAAGGTACGTGGTATGCGCATGCGAGCGTCGGCACGCTGCATGTGAGGCCGATTCTCGACATGCGCCGCGACGGGGCCATCAAGATGCGCGCGATCGCGGAAGAGGCCGCGTCGATGGTGCGCGAATACAAGGGCGCATTCTCGGGCGAACACGGCGACGGCTTGTGTCGCGGCGAATGGGTTGCGTGGCAATACGGCCCGCGTATCAACCAGGCCTTTCGCGAGATCAAGCAGCTCTTCGATCCGGAGAACCGCTTGAGCCCGGATCGAATCGTCGCTCCGCCGAAGATGGACGATGCGCGCAACTTCCGCTTCCCTCCTTCTTATCGCGAGCGTGCGTTGACGCCGCGGCTCGACTGGTCCGCATGGAACGTGACGCGCGATCCATCGACGGGACAAGAGGGTGCGGCGGGGTCGGGCGGCGATCTGTCGGGTGGACTCGCGAAAGCGGTCGAGATGTGCAACAACAACGGTCATTGCCGCAAGTTCGATGCGGGCACGATGTGCCCGAGTTATCGCATCACGAAGGATGAGCAGCATCTCACGCGCGGCCGCGCGAACACGTTGCGGCTCGCGCTGTCGGGACAGTTGGGCGATGACGGGCTCGCGAGTCAGGATGTGAAGGACGTGCTCGATCTGTGCGTGTCGTGCAAGGGTTGCAAGCGTGATTGCCCGACAGGCGTCGATATGGCGCGCATCAAGATCGAGGCGCGCGCCGCATGGACCGAACGTCATGGCCTGCGCCTGCGCGAGCGATTGATTGCGTTCCTGCCGCGCTATGCGCCGTTTGCGAGCCGCATGCCGGCGCTGTCGAACGCATTCGAAGCGAATATGCCGGGCGTTGCACGCTGGCTCAAGTCCACGCTCGGCCTCGCGCCGGAGCGAATGTTTCCGCGTTTTGCAAAGCCCTTTTTCACCGATGCGGCCAGCAATCCGGTTGCATCTGCGACTAACGAAGTCCTGCTCTTCGTCGATACCTTCAACAACTACATGGAGCCGGAGAACGCGCGGGCCGCAAAGCGCGTGCTCGAATCGGCCGGCTACACGGTTCACCTGAACATCAAGGCGGGCGAGCGGCCGCTGTGTTGCGGACGCACGTTCCTCTCGGCGGGTCTCGTCGATGAAGCGAAGGCCGAAGCGCGCCGCGCGCTCGATGCGCTCATGCCGTATGTCGAACGTGGTGTGGCGATCGTCGGACTGGAACCGTCGTGCCTGCTCTCGTTGCGCGACGAGTTTCTCGGCTACGGCTATGGCGATAGCGCTCGCGACCTTGCACGAGCTTCTTTTCTGTTCGAGGAATTTCTCGTGCGCGAAGAGGCAGCAGGGCGCTTGCGACTGAAGCTGAAGGCGCTGGATCGATCGAAAGCGTTGCTGCATGGCCATTGCCATCAAAAGGCATTCGATGCCGTGCGCCCCATCGAGAAAGTGCTCGGCTGGGTTCCGGGGCTCGAAGTGAAGACGGTCGAATCGTCATGCTGCGGCATGGCGGGCAGCTTTGGCTATGAAGCGGAGCACTACGCCGCGTCGCAGGCGATGGCGGAACTGTCGCTATTGCCGACCGTGCGTGCGGCACCTGACGCGCTCATCGTGGCGGACGGGACGAGCTGCCGTCATCAGATCGCGGACGGTGCGCAAAGAGAAGCGCTGCATGTCGCACGCGTTCTGGCGATGGCGCTCGACGCAAAGGATTGACAACGGCGGGACCAGAGTTTCATTCACCGAAGCAAAACAGCGGACATCAAACGAGCCGCGACCCAGGAGACGAGCGATGACATCACCGCGCAAACCACGCATTCGCAAGCTGCGCCGCAGAACGCAATAAGCGGGCTCATATCGAGCCGCTGTCCTCATCCGACGTACCCACGCGAAGTTCCGCATGCCGTGACATGGGGCGCCTTTCGAAAAGCGAAGGCGTCGCGCCCACGCACGCGGCCAACAAGGAGACGATGATGTTCCGTCGAGCCACGACGCGCGTTCTGCTGCTGCTATGCGCGATGTATTTCATCACTTATATCGACCGAGTCAATGTCAGTACCGCGGCGGCCCAGTTTGGCGCGGAGCTTGGCCTCTCGCACACGCAGGTCGGGTTTGTGTTTTCTGCCTTCGCATATCCGTATCTTGTGTTCCAGATCATCGGTGGATGGGTGGGCGACCGCTTCGGGCCGCGCCGAACGCTGACGCTATGCGCGATCATCTGGGCGGGCGCCACCGTGCTGACCGGTCTCGCGGGCGGCTTCGTGTCGCTGATCGTGGCGCGCGTGCTGCTCGGACTCGGCGAAGGCGCGACCTTTCCGACCGCCACGCGCGCGATGTCCAACTGGATGCCCGCCGACCAGCGCGGTTTTGCACAAGGCATTACGCATGCAGCATCACGTATCGGCAATGCGGTAGCGCCGCCGCTCATCGTCTGGTTGATGGTCGCGACGAGCTGGCGCGGCGCGTTCATCATCACCGGGATCATCAGTTTCCTGTGGGCGCTGGCGTGGGTCTTCTACTTCCGCGACAACCCGCGCGATCATCCGCGCATCACGGAAACCGAGTGCGCGACGCTCGCGACTTATTCGGGCGTGAAGCAACGCGCGCCGGTGCCGTGGCGCACGCTGCTCGGCCGCATGGCGCCCGTCACGGCCGTGTATTTCTGCTATGGCTGGGTGCTGTGGCTCTTTCTCGGCTGGATTCCGCAATACTTCCTGCATAGCTATCACATGCAGCTCGGCAAGTCGGCGCTGTTCGCGTCGGGCGTGTTCTTCGCCGGCGTGCTCGGCGACTGGCTCGGCGGTTCACTCACCGACCGCATCCTGAGAAAGAGCGGCAACGTGCGCCTGGCGCGCAACGTGATGGTCGGTGTGTGCATGCTGCTGACGCTTCTGTCGCTCGCGCCGATCATGCTGATCTCCGACATCTCGATCACGCTCGCGGCCGTGTGTCTCTCAGCCGGCTTCTTCTTCAATGAGATGACGATCGGCCCGATGTGGTCCGTGCCGATGGACATCGCACCGAAGCATTCGGGTACGGCATCCGGCATCATGAATTCCGGCTCGGCGCTGGCGGCCATCATCAGTCCGGTCGTGGGCGGCTGGCTGATCGACCGCACGGGCAACTGGAATTTGCCGTTCACGGTGTCGATGATCCTGATGGCGGTCGGCATCATCCTGTCGTTCACGATGCGCCCGGACCGCACGCTCGAAACCGACGAGGAAAAGAAGGACGCGGCAGACGCACGCAAGTTCGTGTGATCGGGCGGCGGCGACGGCGGTGGTTCAATGCATTTTGCATGCGTTGAACCGCATCGGATAACGCATTCAGCATTCGGCATTCGGCATTCAATTCGAGGAGGCGGTGTGGCGGAACCATCCATCCTGATCCAGCGCGATGGCGATATCTCGACGGTCGTGATCGACCGGCCCGAGAAGCTCAACGCGATGACCAAGCCCTTGTGGCGCGCGCTCGGCGAGACCATCGAGAGCCTTTCCAGCGACGATACGGTGCGCTGCATCGTATTGCGTGGCGCGGGCGAGAAAGCGTTTTCGCCGGGCAACGACATCGGCGAATTCCGCACGGATCGAGCGAATGTCGAACAGGCGCGCGAGTACGGCGCGATCATGCATCGCACTTTGAATGCGTTGCGCCAGTGCAGGCATCCGATCGTCGCGATGATTCATGGCATCTGCGTCGGTGGCGGCCTCGAGATCGCGGCGATGTGCGATTTGCGCATTTGCGGCGAGTCGAGCCGCTTCGGCGTGCCCATCAAGAACCTCGGTCTCGTGATGGCGCATGCGGAAATGGAAGGGCTCGTGCGTCTCGTGGGCCCCGCCGTCGCGCTCGAAATTCTTCTCGAAGGACGCATTTTCGATGCGAAGGAAGCGCTCGCCAAAGGACTCGTCGCGCGCGTCGTCGCGGATGGGGAAGTGACCGCGCACGCGTATGAAACCGCGCGGCGCATCGCGGACGGCGCGCCGCTCGTCGCGCGTTGGCACAAGCAGTTCGTGCGCCGCGTGATGGACCCCGCGCCACTCACCGACCAAGAGCGCGACGAAGGCTTCGCGTGCTTCGGGACCGAGGATTTCCGGACCGGCTATCAGGCCTTCCTCGACAAGATCAAACCGCAATTCAAGGGACGTTGACATGGCAGACACGAAACCGGCGGCCGCACCCGGCGCGGGGCCGCTTGCAGGCATGCGCGTGATCGAGCTTGCACACATTATGTCGGGACCGATCTGCGGGATGATGCTCGCGGACATGGGCGCCAATGTCATCAAGGTCGAAAAAATTCCAAACGGCGATGATTGCCGGCGTTTCGCGCCGATTCTCCCGAGCGGCGAATCCGCGTCGTTTCTGATCGTGAACCGCAACAAGCGCGGCATCGCCCTCAATCTGAAAACGGACGGCGGCAAGGACGTGCTCAGGAAGATGCTCGCGAGCGCGGATGTGGTGACGGAGAACTACCGGCGCGGCACGATGGAAAAGCTGGGCATGGGCTACGACACGCTCAAGTCGGTGAACCCCGGCCTCATTTACTGCGCGATTTCGGGTTACGGCCGCAGCGGACCGATGGCCGACAAGGGCGGCTTCGACCTCATCGCGCAGGGCATGAGCGGCCTGATGAGCATGACCGGCGAGCCGGGACAGGCGCCGATCAAGGCAGGCTCGCCTGTCACCGACATCAACGCGGGCATTCTGGCGGCGCTCGGCATCAGCGCGGCCTATGCCAGAAAGCAGACGACGGGCCTCGGCCAAATGGTCGATACGTCGCTCTTCGAAGCCGGCCTGCAACAGATGTACTGGGCCTTCGCCAACTACTTCGCGGACGGCACGGTGTTGCCGAAAGCGGGCTCCGCCAATCCGACGAGCGCGCCGTATCAGGCGTTTCGCACGCGCGACGGCTGGATCAACATCGGCGCGGCGAACCAGCGCAACTACGAACGGCTCGTCGGCGTGTTGAACATTCCCGGCCTCGCCGAAGACGAGCGTTTTCACACCAATGCGGGCCGCCTGACGCATCGTGAGGCGCTCGTCGAGATCCTGAGCGCGCGCCTCGTCGAGCGGACCACCGGCGAGTGGCTCGGCACTTTCGATGAAATCGGCCTGCCGAGCGGCGCGGTGCTCGGTGTGCCGGAGGCGTCGTCGCACGAGCAGGCAATCGCGCGCGGGATGATCGTCGAGACCGAACATCCGCTCGCAGGTCCGATGCGCGGCCTCGGTTTGCCGATCCATTTCTCCGAGGGATCGACGCAGGCTTCGCGTCCTGCGCCGCTTCTCGGGCAGCACACCGCCGAGGTGCTCAACGAATACGGCTTCGACGATGCGCGCATTCAGGCGCTCAAGGATGAAGGCGCGATCCTCGAAGCGGGAGTTCCGGCATGACGTCGACTTCAGACGTACCGGTTTTTTGCATTCGACATGCAATATTCAGCGCTATGATCGATGCCTGATCCCGTTTCATCGACACGACCCGCCATGACCCTCGCACCGCCACCCGCCGCCCGCGTGGGCGACTCGCTCGCATCCGTCGCCACGCCTTCCCTGATAATCGATCTCGATGCCTTCGACGCCAATCTCGCGGCCATGTCGGCGTTCGCCGCACGGCATGGCGTCGCGTTGCGTCCGCATGCAAAGGCGCACAAGTCCAGCGAGATCGCCAAGCGTCAGATCGAAGCGGGCGCGGTCGGTGTGTGCTGTCAGAAGTTGTCGGAGGCCTATCCGTTAGCGGCGGCCGGCATCGCGAGCATTCATGTGAGCAACGAGTTCGTCGGCGCGGACAAGCTGGAAATGGCGGTCGAGTTGGCCTCGCATGTGCGCCTCTCGGTTTGCGTGGATGCGTTGCCGCAAGTGCATGCGCTCGGCGACGCGGCAGAGCGTGCGGGCGTGACGATCGATGTGCTGCCTGAAGTCGATGCAGGGCAACGTCGCTGCGGCGTGACGAGCGAGGACGCGCTGCTCGCACTCGTCGACGGCATCGCATCGCAGAGCGCGTTGCGCTTCGCGGGTATTCAGGCATATCACGGCGGTATACAACATGTCGCGGACTGGGCCGCGCGCAA
Organism: Caballeronia sp. EK; assembly: GCF_014384845.1. Taxonomy (NCBI): domain Bacteria; kingdom Pseudomonadati; phylum Pseudomonadota; class Betaproteobacteria; order Burkholderiales; family Burkholderiaceae; genus Caballeronia; species Caballeronia sp. EK. Next base: position 698,070 of record NZ_JACSUE010000002.1, on the reverse strand, counting down.
GAACGAAGCAAACCGCGCCGCCGACGTTGCCGCACGCTACGTGCAGGCGCTCGATGCACGCGGCGTGCGTTGCGGCATCGTGACGGGCGGCGGCACCGGCACTGTCGAGTTCGATGCCGCGAGCGGCGTCTTCACCGAACTGCAACCGGGCTCATATCTTTTCATGGACGGCGATTACGGCAGCATTGGCTGGGGTGGCGAATCAGGCTGGCGTCACAGCCTGTTCGTACTGTCGACCGTCATGAGCGCGACGCGGCCCGGCATGGCCGTGTGCGATGTCGGCCTCAAAGGGCTCGCAGTGGATTCAGGCTTGCCGCGCAGCGTGCACTGGCTCGATGCGAAGGGCGCGCCGGCGCTGACCTATATCTCCGCTAACGACGAACACGGCATGCTGCAAGCACAGCACGAGTCAGATGGCGACTTCGCGGGACTGGTGGGCAAACGCATTCTGTTGCCGCCCGGACATTGCGATCCGACCGTGAATCTCTATGACGAGTACGTGTGCCATCGCAATGGCCGCGTGACGGAAATATGGCCGATCGATGCGCGGGGTCTTTCACGCTAGGCCGATGACTCCTTGAGCGGATAGATCGTCGCGATCAACGCATCGAGATCCGCGACGATCAGGCCGACGACAAACTGCGCCACTTCCTGCGCGCCATGCGTCGCCTCCTGCTTCGCGAGCATGCTCTTGAGTTCGATCACGGCGGAGCGTGCGCGCGCGAGTTTCGTATCGTCCTGACGATTCGATGCAAGCACGCTTGCGAGCGTCTCGAACAACGATTGCAATTCGCGGCCCGTTGCGCCGAGCCGCGCCGCGCAGGTCTCGCGATCGAGACGCGACACCGCCTTCGCGAGAAAGATCGCATCGCTATGCAGACGCCGCAGAAAAGGCGCGGCCTTGTCGATGGCATCCGAGCGGCGATTCTGCACGAGCACGATGATGTGCTCGCGCTCGGCTTCCTTCAACGCATCGTCGAACGCTTTTTGCGCGTCCGTGCTTTGCTTTTCGAGGCGCGTCGCGCGCGCTTCGTCCTGTTCGCCCGATAGATACAGCCCGATCAACTGACCGATGCTCTTCAAGGTATCGGCGACGCTGGCATGTGCCGACGTGAGCGCGCGATTCGGCCAGAGCGCCGCCACGACGAACGACGATGCCGCGCCGATCAGAATCTCCAGTACGCGATGCATGGGCCGTTCGAAAGGCGAGCCTGGTCCTGCCGGAATCAGTACGACGATCACGAGCGTCACGCACGCAAGCCTGAACGCGGGACGTTTGGCGCTCAACGCGGCCAGCGGCAGGAGCGCGACGGAGAAGACCGCGAGCGGCGGCGCACCGCGTTCCATCGCGACGATACCGAGCACGCCCGTCACCGCACCGATGAACGCGCCGATGATCTGATCGCGAGCGGTATCGACGGCTTGCGTGAGGCTCGGTTGCGTCACGATGACGAGCGTCGTGATGAGCGCCCAATAGCCTTCCGGAAGCGCCGCGAGCCGCGCGGCGGCGTAGCTGATCGCGCAACTCATCAGCGTACGAAGGAGGCGTCTGGCTTCCGGTGCGCCGAAGAAGGCGCGCACGCGTCGTCGCGTGCGAGTGATCGCTGTCATGCGGTTTCGTTCGGTGATGAGGCGGAATGATCGGCGAAGACGCGACCCGTGCGCGTGCTCGTGCTGCATTATGCCAATGCGCACGGCGCGAAATGAAAGATGTGAGGGATGAAAAGAAACAAGGCGGCACGCATGCTCCATGTTGCCGAGCATGCTGCCGCTCTTGTGCCGCGACGTACCGAAGTCTCGACGAAGCGTCAGGGTGTGTCGTCAGGTGAGCATCGGCACCGCTTCGATCAGCGCAAGCCCGAGTAGCGCCCCGATGGCTGCGCTGATGAGCTTCGGATGCCAGCGATCCAGATGCAGCGCCGTGAGCAGCGCGCCGATCAGGATGACGCCGAGCAAAGCGAAAACGACGACAAGATAGCCGATTTCAAACTCGTTATTGATAAGCACGACGCTGGCCTCCCGCCGGCTGGAACCGGCTGACTTGCGCATTGCGCCGCGCCGCGGCCCCATGTCGATCCGCCCGCGCGACAACTTAATTATATGTCACGTTGTGACGTATTTAAAGTTGCGTGACCGGCGTCCGCATGGCGAACTCATCGGGCGGGCCCGGCGTTCAGCGGAAGTTTCGACGCACGTGCGCTGTCCGCCGTCATCTTCGCTCCGCCGGGCTTGTAGCCGTTCGACATCAGCAGGAAGGCCATGATGTCGGCATAGTCCTGATCTTTCATCTTGCCGGGACGATCCGCGGGCATGTTGGTCGTCATGTAAGTGAAAATGCCGCCGACAGTCAGGTGCGAATTCGACGGCGGCGCGAATGCAGGACCTTGCAACGCGGGCGCGGTCACGCCCTGGAGTTGCGCGCCGTGGCACTTCGCGCACGAACTCGAATAAAGCGTCTTGCCGTGCGTGGTTTGCGCCTGTTCGAACGACGGCGGCTCGACGCCACCCTCATTCGCGACCTTGATGAAGCGGCCTGCGCGCGTTGCGTTGGCATCCGCGAGCATGATGCCCACATGCGCGGACGATGCGTTCGACGGCTTGTCGAGATAACGTGTTGCCGACGCTGTTTGCGAAGGCAAGGCCCATTGTTTCGTCAGCGCCTGCAAGCGGCCATCGTTGGTCATCGACGTGAGCGCATCGTCGATGCGCGTGCGCAATGCGGCGGTCCTTTCGCCGAACGCGAAGGTCAGTTGCCAGTCCGCATACGGTGAGTCGGCGGTTGCGACCGTGAAGCTGCGCTCGGGATGCGCCACGCGATACGCGACGACCGCGGGATACCATACGATCGCGCGTTGCGCGCGTCCGTTCGCCACCGCTTCCACCGTCGATGCCGACGTGTTCTCCAGATCGAGCGTCACGTCGTGCTGTTGCACGGCGATCAGTTGTGCCGGGCTCGCATAGGTCGCGGCGATCGTGCGCTTCGCGGCGTCCTTCAGATCCGCGCCGGGCGCTTCGATGCTGACATAGCCTGCGCGCAGATAGCCGCGCGAGAATTGCATCTTGCCGCCGGATGCATCGGCGACGGTGGAACGTGGAAAGCCCGCAATCACGTCGCAATCGCGCGCGAGTGTCTTGTCGAGTTCCGTGAGCGACACGCCGTCGTCGTCGCCTTCCCCGATGCCGTTTGAAACGATCGTCGCCGCGATGTTGGCGCGGGCGAAGACTGCCTGCGCGACGCTGCGATCCAGCGCCGCCGACGGGCTGCCGGGAAACGTGCAGATCTTCACCGCGGCATCGGAGGCCGATGGCGCGAGCGCGATGCATGCGGCCAGCATGCCCGCCGCGCGAATGGAGTTGAGAGGATGGTTCATGTCGATGCGTCCGGTGATGACAGTGAGCACCGCAAGCGCGCGATGACGCGAGCTCGCGGTCCGATCAGACTGGGTCAGGTGCGATTCAGCGCGAACACATAGAGCGTGCCGCCGCGCGGGACCTTGTCCGCGGCTTTCGCCATCGGTCCGCCCCAGATCGGATTCGCGCCGCCATAGCCCGCGAGAATGGCGACGTATTCCTTGCCATCGATCTCATACACCGAAGGCTGCGCGATGATGCCGCTCGCGAGCTTGGGGCTTTGCCACAAGACCTTGCCGGTCTTTTCATCGAACGCATAGAGATGGCCATCGAGCGAGCCGCTGAATGCGAGACCGCCCGCCGTCGTCGCGACGCCGCCGTTCCAGGGCAGCTTGCTCCAGTGACTCCAGACCTTCTTGCCGGTATCCACATCGATGGCCTGCAGTTCACCATAACCCTTGCTGTTCGGCTCGGGCTTGATCTCGAAGCCTTCGCCGAGATAAGGCAGACCTTCCATGTAATTCACCGACTTGCCCGACAAGGACATGCACGCATGCAGGGCCGGCACGATCGCGAGATGCGTTTGCGGATCGTATGACACGGACCACCAGTTCTTGCCGCCCAGGAAGCTCGGACATGTTTCGATGGTCGTGCCCGTCTTCGGATACTTGGCTGCATCCTGAATCGGCTTGCCATCGTCCGTATAACCCGTGACCGATGTCGCGGTGACGAAAGGCCGCGCATAGATCAGCTTGCCGTTGCTGCGATCGATCGCATGAAAAAAGCCGTTGCGGTCAGCATGAATGATCGCGTCGTAGTCCTTGCCCTGATACTTGATGTTCGCAAGCACGGGCGTGTTCACGCCGTCATAGTCCCACGTGTCATGGGCCGTGTATTGATAGTGCCACTTGAGGTCGCCCGTCTTCGGATCGAGCGCGAGCAGGGAATCGGAATAGAGATTGTCGCCGGGACGAAGATCGGCGAGCCACGGTCCCGGATTGCCGACGCCCCAATAAAGCGTCTTGCTCGCCGCGTCGTATGTGCCGGTGAGCCATGCGGGCGCGCCGCCATGTTCCTGCATGCCGTCCGGCCATGTATTGCCGCCGGGTTCCTTCGCGCCAGGCACCGTGTAGCGCTTCCACAGCACCTTGCCGTCATTGGGATCGAGTGCCGCGATGAAGCCGCGCGCGCCATATTCGCCGCCCGAGCTGCCGACGACGAGTGCGCCATCGAGTGCAAGCGGTGCAAGCGAGAACGCATAGCCGACGCCCGGATCGAACATCGCCTTCTTCCACACGAGCGCGCCTGTTTGCGCATCGAGCGCCGCTACTTCGCCGCTCAACATCGCGACATAGACGTTCTTTCCATATAACGCGACGCCGCGATTGACCACATCGCAACATGCGGTCTTGAACGATCTCGCATCGAGATTCGGCTCGTATTTCCAGAGCTGTTTGCCCGTCGCGGCATCGAATGCATAGACGTTGTCCTTGGGCGTCGTCACGAAAAGAAAGCGCCCGTTGACGATGGGCGTCGCTTCGAAGCCCTGCTGCAAGTCTTTCGGAAACTTGTAGCTCCATACCTGCTTCAGGTTCTTCACATTGCTGGTGTCGATCTGCTTGAGCGGCGAATGCCCGTGACCGTTATATGTGCGGTAGTACGTGAGCCAGCCTGGATCTTCCTGCGCACTCGCGAGACGCTCATAGCTGACATCCGGATACTGCGTCGGCGTGGTGCTCGCCGCGATGGCCTGATGCTGCGCTACGCTGAATGCGGCAGCGGCGCCTGCTGCAATGGCCGCGATGCGCATTGCCGGACTGAAGCGAATCTTCATCGTTGTCTCCTGGGTATTGTCGATGCAACTTCTTTTTGAATCTCGATAGCGATGCGAAACGGTTGCGGCATCTTCAAGGCAAGTCATATGCCATTGACCATTCACGCACGCGAGTGCCTTGCTGCATGCGGATCTCATGCACGAGCACTGCGCGCGAGGACGCATGTGGTGTTGATGCGGGGGTGTTGCATCGTGGAGCAGTGGGACGTTTGACGTGTTGCCCGATGTGACAATGCGAGTTCAGTCGAGCCAGCCGAGACGTCGCGCTTCATCGATGAAGCGATATACGTCGACTGCGAGCCCCTCCATGCCGAAGCGCACTTCAAGCTCGCCGATGATGTCGTCGAGTTCGCGCGTGCCATCGCAGCGCACGAGTATTTCGCCGGCGCTGCGATTGAGTTCGACGCTGCCGCTCGGATGCACGATTTCACACGTGCTCATGTCCGCATGCCAATGCAGCTTCAGAGGCGCACGCAAACGCGGGCGCGTGGGTGCGCCCGCATGCGCGGTCGTTGGATTCATGTGGGACGGAAAAAGAAGGGCAGGCCCGGGTGCGATGCAACCCGGGCTTGCATCATCGAAGCATCAGCGTGTGGCGATATACATCGTGATCTCGAAGCCGAAGCGAAGATCGGTGAAGGCAGGTGTCGTCCATTGCATGTTCATCTCCTTGGGTGATGTTCGAGTTGGATCGCGAAGCGTTCGCAATCGGACGTCGAAAATGCAAGCTCTATGCCTTCGATGAAAAGACAGTGCATGTGCACGCTTCTGCCTTTCAGTTCAATTTCGAAGATGCGTGGCCGATGTGCCGCGCTGTGCCTCTTCGTGACAGGGGTGTATCGAAGTGGAACACCGCATGGAACAACTCATTGCTCCATCGGTGAACAAGCGGGCATCTTGCGATAGATCGTGTTGCGCGAAACGCCGAGCGCGCGCGCGGCGGCGGATACGTTGCCACGATGGCGCGCGAGCGCCGCTGCGATCACGGATGCTGTGACTTCCTGTAGCCGTCCCGAAGCGAGCGCCGATGAAGGGTACGCTTCAGACATGGTTTGTACATTGCCGAGGGGCTCTTCGAAGAAGTCTTCCGGAAGATGTTCCCGACGAATGCAGCCATCGTCGTCCACCATCGCGGCCGCGGTGCGCAGCAGATTGCATAGTTGCCGGAAGTTGCCGGGCCAAGCGTAACGCTCGAAGAGCGTCATCACTTCATCGTCGATGGACAGGCGCATGCCGCACGCTTCGTCGGCGCTCACGGCCTGCAGCATCTTCGTGATCACGGTCGCGAGGTCGGTGCGCTCGCGCAATGGCGGCAGCTTGACGACGAGTCCATTCAAGCGGTAGTACAAGTCTTCGCGAAAGCTGTTCTGCTCGATCATCTCTCGTAAATTGCGGTGCGTCGCGCAGATGATGGCAACATCGACCGGTATCGACTTGCTGGAACCGAGTGGATCGACGACGCGCTCCTGCAGCACGCGCAGCAGGCGCACTTGCAATGGATAGGGCATGTCGCCGATTTCGTCGAGAAACAGCGTGCCGCCATTCGCCTGCAGCAGCTTGCCGGCCGCGCCCTTGCGTCGTGCGCCGGTGAACGCGCCTTCCTCATAACCGAAGAGCTCCGACTCGATCAGGTTCTCCGGAATCGATGCGCAGTTCACCGCGACGAATGGCCCCGCGCGACGCGGTGAATCGCTGTGAATCGCCTGCGCGAGCAACTCCTTGCCGGTGCCCGTTTCGCCGGTGACGAGTATCGGTATGTCCTTGCCGATGACCTTGCGTACCTTGCCGATCACCGCGGCCACTCTGGGATCGCCCGTATCTAGTGACGCAAGTTTTGATGACGCATCGATCGCAACGGAAGCGCGCGGCGCGGGTTTGATCGCGACGGGCGTGGACGCCATGCCGGCGATCGGAGCGCGGTTCAGGCGCACGCGCGCGCACACGACGGCGCCGTTGTTCAGGTCGAGCGGAATATGGGGCGCGCGGCTCGCCTGCGAACGATCGATCAGTTGCGCGCTCGTCAGTCCGAAGAGCGATGAAAGCGTATGCGCGCGCAACGCCGAGAGCGGCAGGCCGAACTGAAACTGCGCACTGCGATTGGCGGAGAGAAAGCGGCCATCGCAGGTGAAGGCCATGATGCCCTCCATCAGCGTGCCGAGAAACTCGGGGCGGCTATGGAACGCGATCTGCAGCATGCCCTGAAAAGTGCTGGAAAACAGATGGTTTTCGATCATCTGTACCGACATGCGGGCGAGCGCCATCGTGTGGCGATGGTAGCTTCGATGATCGCCGGTGACATCCAGCACGCCGATCAGATCGCCATAAGGATCGAGGATCGGCACGCTGGAGCACGTGAGAAAGCGATTGGCCGCGAGATAGTGCTGATCGCCATGCACGACGGTCGGTGAGCATTCAGCGATCGCCGTGCCGATCGCATTGGTGCCTTGTCGTTCCTCGGCCCAGTTCGCGCCGGCTATAAGCGCGACCTTCTCGGCGCGTGCCAGGAAGTCGTCGTCGCCGGTGGAATGGAGAATAAGGCCTTGAGCGTCGGTCAACACGATCATGCTCTGCGTGTTGACGATTTGTTCACGCAGGGTTTCCATCACCGGTGTCGCGTGTGCGCATAGCACACGGTTCTGCTCGAGCTTGAGCAGCAAGTCGCCATCGGTGAGCACGTCGTAATCGGGACGAGTCGATGCGTTCAGGCCGAATGTCTCCGACCGCTCGTGCGCCTTGCGGATCGACGGGATCAGCCAGCCGCTCTCTCGTTCATCGGGGGTCGCCGCGATCTCGCGGACATCGTCTTGCATCATCTCCTCCTTGTGCAAGTTCCGGTCGTATCGCCGGTTGCGTGAGCGCGGATAAAAGCAAGTCCTGAGCCAAAGACCGCGAGCGGCGTTTGTGTTGGCGAAACGAAAGGATGTGAGATGTCGTCGCGACGCCGACAGTGCCGTGCCTCGTGTGTTGGCGCGCATCTGACTTGCTGCGCCGATGGTTGATGTGTTTTGCATGCCGCAAGCCCACGGCATAAGGCGCGGCAGGCTTTGAAGGCATATGCCCGAGCGTTGGCATACACAATGCAAAAGACTGAAGCGAGCGCCTCCACGCTCGATTCGATTCTAATGAACTCCCGCTTACGCACCGCAAGGAGAAACGCCATGGCGAACCTGAAGCTCGACGATCTGCAACATGCCCAGAAACTGTCCTCTGCCGAGATGTCCCGGATCATCGGAGGCGACAAGAAGGAGCCAGCCGGCAGGCCGACTCATATCGACGCTCAAAGCGGCGTGCTGACATTCAAGGACGGATCACAGTGGACGATGGACCTCGACGGCAAGCTGCATCCGCTGTGATGCGGGAGCTTCGCTCCTGCCAGTGAGACGACCGGACGTGCCTCGCGGCCCGTCCGGCCTTTTGCCTTTCGCCTTATGTCGTTTGCATGCGGAATTACAGACCGGTTCTGCCCGCGGTGAGTATGAGCCGCAGGCCGAGCATGGCGATCACGCTCGCGGCGATGCGATCGATCCACTTCCTCGCGCGCAGATACATCTCGCGCGGACGCTTGCTGGAGAAACCCAGCGCGACGACGGTGTACCAGCCCGTCTCGATCGCGAAGACCATCGGCGGCAGCACGAAGTAGCACCACAGCGGAGGATGTTGCGGCAGAAGCGCCGCGAAGATGCTGCCGTACCAGATGGCGGTCTTCGGATTGCTCAGTTGCGTCGTGAGGCCGAGCCAGAACGATTTGCGCGCGCTCGTCGTGAGCGTCGGCGCGTCGTCTTGCGTCGGCATCTGCATGGGCTTCGCGGCGCCGCGCCAGATCTTCGACGCGATGTAGATCAGATAAAGGCCGCCCGCGATCTTGAGCGCGATGTAGAGCCACTCGACGGCGACGAGCAGCGTATAGAGTCCCGCTAGAGCGATGCCGCCAAAGAAGATGCCGCCGACGCCCATGCCGAGCGCGGTCGCGAGACCATCGGCGCGCGATATGCCGATCGAGTTGCGGGCCACGATCACGAAACTCGGGCCGGGAATCATCGCGCCCAAAAGCAGCGAGAACAGAATCGCGAATACGGCGGTGGATGCGGTCATCGGATTGTCTCCTTTTGTTCTGAATTCGCTCGAATGTGGTTTGCATGCGGCATACATAACGCACGATTGCATCCACGATGCATCATACGCGCGACAATGCGGAGCCTCGCGCTACGGCTCGCCGCCCGCGACGCTGTCTTCGTGGATCGCGCGATTGCGTCCGGTGCGTTTGGCGAGATAAAGCGCGGAGTCGGCACTGTTGAGCAGCTTGAGCGCGTCCGCGATCTGACGCGGCGAGGCGGTTGCGATGCCGATGCTGATCGTCAGCACGCCCTTGGGCGCGGCGCTGTTGGCGATGTCGAGTTGTTCGACTCTCTCACGAAGACGCTCGGCGAACGTGAGTGCGCCGCTCGCTTCGGCGCCCGGCAGCACGACTACGAATTCCTCGCCGCCATAGCGCGCGACGATATCGCCGGGCCGCTTCGCGGAATTCTGTATGCAATCGGCCACCGCGACGAGCGCATCGTCCCCCATCGCGTGACCGTAGGTGTCGTTATAGAGCTTGAAGTAGTCGACGTCGACGAACAAAGCGGATAACGGTTGATCGGCGCGGCGGGCACGTCGCCATTCTTCGTCGAGCCGGCGATCCAGCGCGCGGCGGTTGCACAGGCCGGTGAGCGAATCGGTACCTGCGAGCCGTTGCAGCTTCTCTTGCGCGATCGCCCGCGATCGCAGTGAGATTGCGAGCAGCCAGGAGATGACGACAAAGCCTCCGCCGAACATCATGGTCAATCCGCCGATGACGATGCTGCGCTCGCGCCAGGCCGCGAGCACTTCATCCTCGGCGGGCGCGACCGCCGCGATAAGCTGGGTGCCCGGCACATGCTGGAATGTATAAAGCCGCCGCACGCCGTCGATCGGCGATCGCGAGAGATACGAGCCGGACGGCGCGTCCCGCATCGCAGCGAAGGTTGGCGATCTGGCGACGTATCCGGCTACGTCAGAGGGCAATGCGGGCTTGCGGGCGATCATCACGCCGTCCTGCTGCACGATGAACACCGAGCCCGACTTGCCGACGCTCACGCGCGAAAGCAGGTTGTTGAAATAGGCGACGTTCAACGCGATCACGGCGACGCCTGCGAACGAGCCATCCGGTGCGTCGATGCGCCTGCTCAGCGCGAGCGAAGCCGTGCCTTTGCGCAGCCGGGATATGTACGGTCCGGAAATGAAGAGGCCGGCGTCGGGATGCTCGGCGTGAACCTTGAAGTAGTCACGATCGTCGAAGAGCAGGTCGGCATGCTCTGAAGGTTTTCGTTCGACGACGATACGTCCTTCGCGATTCATCACGAATGCGCCGCCGACGAAGTTCGTGCCGGTGGCGCCGTCGAAGAGGACGAGCTTGCGCAGATCGGGAGGCAGTGCCATCACGGCGGGATTTTGCGTGCCGCTGACGATGGTGCGCAGCGACAGATCGCTCGATTCGACATTGCGTGCGATATCGGCGCTCAACGTGGCGACGAGGTTGGCCGCTGCCTGATGCGCGTTTTGCAGCGCCTGCGCGCGTCCCTGCCATAGCGCGGCAAACGACAACACGGCCATGGAAATGGCGATAGCGGTGCCGATGAGTCCGGCGAGCGCCGGAAAGCGCGAAAACGAATCGGCGAAGCGCATCGCGGCAGTGCTGTTGCGTCGCATCAGCCGGCGACTGACCATGCGTCCGGTCTTGCGAACCGCATTCAATCTGGCGGGCATTCAGGTTCTCCGCGTGACGCCATTTCCGCACGACCCGGCACGACATCGTGTGCGGCGCGATCACGCCTTGCGTCGGAAAGCTCCCTGTTTGAGGGGCTTATTCGCATATGATGCGCATCTGATGAATAGCCCTGCGCGTGTTCGCACACCGATTGTAGTCGTTCCGACCGCATTGGTTTCGCACGGGCGTCCGGGAATCGGGTGACCGTGCCTGCGATAGTAGACGAAGTTGTCTACTTCGTTGCATTCGAAAGATCCAAAGGACAGCCTATTTCACGAGGTGCAGCCGCTTCGTGATGATCGTGCCGTCCTTGCGATCGATGAGCCACGCAGCGTCGACCCTTCCATTCAATGTCGATGTCCTGCGCGTGATGTCGGTGGGTTCTTCGTCGGTGGGCGCGCTGTGCTCGACATCATCGGTCAGATAGGGTGGCGCGAGCGAGCAGATGAGCACGATCGCGAAGTCGCCGCTGCCATGCTCGTGATCGAAACTCGGGAGCATGATCCGACCATTGACGGTCGTCTTGATGCCGTTTTCCGGTTTCAACTGAATGACGTCGAAGTTCTGGACGAATCCTTTTGCCTTGGCCTCGGGCGCGACGACGAGCTTACGGCCGCTTTGTCCCTTCACCGTCTGCTTGAGCAGAATCGCGTCGGGACTTTCGGGCGCAGCCAGCGAGACGTTCACCGAAAGCACTTTCTTCTTCGACAGGTAGCGCACCCCGTACGAAACCGGAATGACGAACGTGAACGTGCGATCGGCCTGCTCGCGAGTTTGACTCGCGCCCGTAGCCGCGGAGGCGCCTTGCTCCGTTTTTCGAAATGGACGCGACAGAAATGCCCGGACGCGGTTCGTGATCGAGACCGGTTGTCCGGGAGCAGGGTGACCCGCGAGCGCGTCGCGGACGTGCTCGGGATCGTCGCCAGCGAAGTCCGGCGGAAGCGCATCGGCGGACATGATGCCGTGCGCCGAGGCACCGCTCGCGGCTTCGACAGCGCTCGCCGTATGGCCAGCGCGCGGCGCGGCCGCGAAAGCGCATATCGGTCCGAACGACAACGCGCAGGTCATGCACAGCGCTGCGCCATGTCCACGTTTCAATAAAAGCACCTGCCGCTCCTGGCGCATAGGGCCGGTCATGATGAAGTGGTTATCTTAAAGCGAAGCGCGCGCATCGGCATGTTGCATGCGTGATATTGAATTCATTCATGCGCGCACGATCATGACCGAGGAATCACACCACGCGTCGTCGTCGCGCGCAGGAAATCGAAATCGACGCCCTTGTCCGCTTGCGTCACCGTGTCGTAAAACAGCTTTTGATAACCGCGATCCGCGCTCGGCACGCTAACCGGCGATGCGCTCGCACGCGCGGCGAGTTCTTCGTCGCTGATGAGCAGACTGATCTCGCGCTTCGATACGCTCAGGCGAATGCGGTCGCCGCTTCGAACGTGCGCGAGCGGTCCGCCCACCGCAGATTCAGGCGTCACATGCAGAACGATGGTGCCGAATGCGGTGCCGCTCATGCGCCCATCGGATATGCGCACGATATCCTTCACGCCCTTCACGGCGAGCTTGCGCGGAATCGGTATATAGCCGGCTTCCGGCATGCCCGGCGCGCCTTTGGGGCCGATGTTCTTCAGCACGAGGATATCGTCGGGGGTGACGTCGAGATCGTCGGAATCGATGCGCGCCGCGAGATCCGCGCCATTCTCGAACACGACCGCGCGGCCTTCGTGCTCCATCAACTCGGCATTCGCCGCGGATTGCTTGATGATCGCGCCACCCGGCGCGAGATTGCCTTCGAGCACCGCGATGCCGCCTTGCGGATAGATCGGCTTGTCGAAGGCACGCACGACGTCCTGCTCGAATGCCGGACCCGCCGCTTCGATTTCTTCCCCGAGCGTGCGCCCGGTTACCGTCAATGTATTCAGATTCAGAAGCGGTTTCAACTCGCGCAAAAGCGTGGCCATGCCCCCGGCCTTGTGAAAGTCCTCCATGTAATGCGACCCTGACGGCTTCAGATCGACGAGCACAGGCGTCTCGCGTCCCATGCGATCGAGTGCCTTCAGATCGACGTCATAGCCCATGCGTCCGGCGATCGCGGTGAGATGCACGATGCCGTTCGTCGAGCCGCCGATCGCGAGCAGCACGCGCATCGCGTTTTCGAATGCCTCGTTCGTGAGGATCTTGTCGATGGTGAGGTTATCGCGCGCCATCTGCACCGCTTGCGTGCCCGTGAGTTCGGCGATGCGCATGCGATCCGATGTGACCGCCGGCGGCGATGCACCGCCGGGCATGGTCATGCCGAGCGCTTCGGCGATACACGCCATCGTGCTCGCCGTGCCCATCACGGAACAGGTGCCCACGCTCGCGACGAGCTGATTGTTTACGGCCGCGATTTCCGCTTCGTCGATTTCTTCCGCACGAAAACGGCCCCAGTAGCGGCGGCAATCGGTGCATGCGCCGACGCGCTCACCGCGATGCGCGCCCGTGAGCATCGAGCCCGTGATGAGTTGAATCGCGGGAATGCCGGCCGATGCCGCGCCCATCAGCTGCGCGGGCACGGTCTTGTCGCATCCGCCGATCAGCACGACCGCGTCCATCGGCTGGGCGCGAATCATCTCTTCCGTGTCGATCGACATCAGATTGCGCAAGTACATGCTCGTCGGTTGCGAGAACGATTCGGCGATCGATATCGTCGGAAAATCCATCGGCAAGCCGCCAGCCAGCAACACGCCGCGCTTTATAGCTTCGATCAGTTGCGGTGCATTGCCGTGACACGGGTTATACGCGCTGCCCGTGTTGACGATGCCGATCACCGGGCGATCGAGCGCGCTATCTGTATAACCCGCGCCCTTGATGAACGCTTTGCGCAGGAACAGCGAGAAGCCGTTGTCTCCATAGCTCGTCAGCGATTTGCGCAGACCCTTCGGTTGCGCGGGTTCTTCGCTGGCTTTTTTCTTGAACGTGTCGGTCATGGTCGCACTACCGTTTGATGAGCGTTGAATGTATCCGCGCTTCGATTATCGCGGCTTTACGCGGGCTTTGATTGCGTGTGGCGCTTCCTTCAAACCATAGAAATATTTGTTTCCGGAAGCAACCGGCGCTGATGGTTCATCGCGTTTTCAATGCCGTCCGATAGACTCGGCGGCAGCAAGAAACGCCTGCACGAGGCGCAGTCGCGCGGACGATCGTCCCCACAGCAAACCGACGAGACGCCTGGGCGCGGCATGCGGCAACGTCCACTTCTTCAAGGATAGTCCGCCCGATTCGTGCGATGCCCAATCCGGTATCAGCGATACGCCAAGCCCGCGATCGACCAGCGTCGCAATGGCGGCGAGGCCATCCAGCTCGCAACGTTGATGTGGCTTGATGCCATGTTGCCGCAGATAAGCATCCGCAAGCTGTCCGCCGACGACATTGCGGTCATAACGCACGAACGGCTCTGTTTGCAGCGTGGCATGCACATCGGTAACGTGCATCGAAGCGGGCGTCAGAAGAACCAGCGCTTCCTTTCTGAACGTATGCCATTCGCAACTCTTCGGGAGATTGAAAAGCGGTTGGGCGATCACGGCGGCGTCGAGATCGCCGCTCGTCACTTTGCGATAGAGGTCGAGCGATGTGCCCGGCTCCAGATAAAAGTCCATCTGCGGATGACGATTCAGCAGCACCGCGAGCGCATCGGGGATGAGGCCCGCCATCATCGTCGCCATGCCGCCGAGACGCAATTGACCGCCCAGTTGTTCCGTATTGTCGATGTCCGCGCGCAGGTCGCGGATATCGTGCAGCACGGCTCGCGCACGCGCCAGAATGCGCTCGCCAGCCTCCGTCGCACCGACCGTGCGGCCCGAGCGGCGCACGAGTGTCGTGCCGAGTTCGGCTTCCAGCATCTTCACCCGTTGAGCGACGGCGGCCGGCGTGAGATCGAGTCTGCGCGCCGCTTCGGCAATGGAGCCGAGCTCGACGACGAACACGAAACTCTGCAGATAGCGCGAGTCCATCGATAAAAATATTTGGGTTTGAAGAAGCCAAAGGATACTTCCTCTTGCGCATGCGTGCCATCAAACTGATTGCAATCGCAATGACTTAAAAATCACGGAGACGAAGTTATGCCCATCATCGAATCGATTACGGTTTGCGCGGCCGTAGTGCCGCTCGATCGCGTCACGTCGTTTTCCACTCGCACTGTTTCGACGCGCCACTATGGTCTTGTCAAGGTCCGCTCGACGGATGGCGTCGAAGGCATCGGCTTTTGCTATATCGGCAGCGCGGCGGGCGAGTTGCTGACGGTGGCCGTCGAGCAATTGCTGGCGCCGGTGTTGATCGGCAAGGACTCGTACGCGGTCGAAGGGCTGTGGCAGGCGATGTACGACGAAGCGCTTCTGCAAGGTCGCGCCGGCACCGTAATGCGCGCGCTGAGCATTCTCGATATCGCGCTTTGGGATTTGAACGCGCGCACGCACGAACTGGCGCTGCACAAGTATCTCGGCGCACATCAACTCGACACGGTGCCCGCTTATGCGAGCGGCGGTTATTACCTGGAAGGCAAGACGCCGGAGAAACTCGGCGAGGAAATGGCGAGCTATGTCGAGAAGGGTTTTCGCGCGGTGAAGATGAAGGGCGGCAGACTCTCGCCGCAGGAAGAGGAACGTCGCGTGAAGGCCGCGCGCGAAGCAGTGGGGCCGGACGTCGAACTCATGATCGACATGAACAACGGCTGGACCGATGTCACGCAGGCGCTGCAACACGTGAGGCGCTTCGAGCAATACGATCCGTACTTCATCGAAGAGCCTTTCTCGCCCGACGATGTCGACAATCATGCGCGTCTCGCCAAAGCGACGCGCATTCCGATCGCGACGGGCGAGATCGGCTATGGCCGCTGGTATCACAAGGAACTGCTCGACAAGGGCGCGGCCGCGATTCTGCAAACGGATGCGGCCGTGTGCGGCGGCATTACCGAATGGCGCAAGATCGCGGCGACGGCTGCGAGCCATGGCGTCGTGATGTGCCCGCACTGGTTCCACGATCTGCATGCGCCGCTCGTCGCCGCGACGCCGAATGCGCGCTATGTCGAATTCTTCTGGGACGATCAGGTGCTGAACTTCCGCAGGCTGATCGACCGGCAGTTATCGCATAGCAATGGCCGCGTGAAGCTGCACGATGCGCCTGGTCTCGGCTTCTCGTTCGACGAGAAAGAAGTCGCGAAGTATGGCCGATGGAAGCGCATCGCCTGAGATCAACCGTCGATCGTCTCGTGAACGCCTTGCTCGCCGCGCTTCCAGTAAGCGGAAGCACGAATGCGCTTCTTGTCGACGCCGCGTTCATCGCATAGCAGCTTGCGGACCGCGCGCATCAGCGTGGCTTCGCCCGCGGCCCACACATAGCCTTCGCCATCGGGCACATAGGTTTCGCGCAAGGCGAGCAGCAGCGCGCCGCCGGGATGCTCGCTCTCGTTGCGATAGCGCCATTGCGCGTAGAGGTCCGCGCGCGTATTGAATTCGATGCGCGCGGACTGATCGGCGACTTCGATCAGCGTCGCGACGCGCGTGCCTTCGGGCAGTTCTTCCAGACGCCGCGCGATGGCTGGCAGCGCGGTTTCATCGCCGATCATCAGATGCCAGTCGAACTGCGTCGGAATCACGAACGACCCACGCGGTCCGCCGATGCCGAGATACTGACCCGGCGCGGCTTGCGCGGCCCATGCCGTCGCGGGGCCGGCTTCGTGCAGCGCGAATTCGATATCGAGCTCGCGCGCTTCACGGTCGAAGCGGCGTGGCGTGAAATCGCGCGCAATCGGACGCGGCTTTGAAGGATCGAACGTGGGACCGTCGGGACCGGCTTGCGGGAGCGCGGGCATCGCCTCGCCGGGCTGCGGGAAGAACAGCTTTACGTGATCGTCGAAAGAGGCGCTGACGAAATCTTCGAGCGAGTCGCCCGTGAAGGTCATGCGCACGAGATACGGATTGAGCGCCTCTACGCGCGTGACTTGCACCAGGCGAAACTTGAGCGGGTGGCGTACGCGCGTGACTTCGAGATCGGGCCGGTCTTGCAGAATGGAATCTGTCATCGTGTATGGCTCCTGCTTACGCCTGCTTCGGCGCGGGGTTCTGTTCGATTTCGGCCGTCGCGCGCGCAAGGATCGCGGCGATGCGGCGTTGCTCGTCCTGCGATGCGTCGGTGCGCAAGAGAAGCGCTTTCTTCAGCGCACGGCGCGCGGCGATCAGTTCGGGCGCCCAGCCGCTGTCGGCGGCGGTGTCATCGACTTCCTCGCCCATATAGGCGCGGCGCACGAGATCCATTTTGCGTGCGAAATGCGTGAGCTTCGCGAGCATGATGTCCACGCGTTCGCGGTTCGATGCGAGATAGTCGCGGCCCGCATCCGAGAGCGCATAGCGCTTGCGATTGCCTTCCAGTTCGACGGTCGCATAGCCCAGCTCTTCCAGATACGTGAGCGCCGGATAGACCATGCCGGGGCTCGGCGCGTAAAAACCGTTCGAGCGGTCTTCCAGCGCCTTGATGAGTTCATAACCGTGACGCGGCGCTTCGGCGAGCATCGCGAGCAGCAGCAGTTGCAGATCGTCGGACGAGAACTTGCGGCCGCGCGGCATGCCGTCTTCACCGCCGAATCCACCCATGCCGCCCATTCCACCCGGACCGCCGCCGAAGCGGCCGCCGCCACCATGCCGATGACGGCCGATCATGCCCCAGCGTTCGAAGATCGAGCGCTCGGCCCACTCGGGGGCGTCGAAGGGAAATGCAGATCCGAATGCGCGGAAACCGGCTTCACGCGCGCGTTGAAAGCAACGGGATTTCATAGGAACACTCCAGATATGTCGTAAAACATATCTAAAGATATATATCGTAAGAGCGTCTGTCAAGCACGATTCGCAGACTGCGAGACACCGGCGATCGGACAGTGAATGCCGCCGTGCGTCGGCGCGTGCATTTTGAACACCGCATACAATCACGCGAATTGTCCTTTGCATCCATAAAACCATGAGCCACTTTCGTCCTGTAAGGCTGGAGCACGCCAGCCGTCTCATCAACCACGGTCCGACCGTCCTCGTCACCAGCGCGCATGGCGGACGCCGCAACGTGATGGCCGCCGCCTGGTCGATGCCGGTGGAGTTCACGCCGCCGCGTATCGCCGTCGTGATCGACAAGCACACCTATACGCGCGAGCTGGCCGCAGCGAGCGGCACGTTCGGCCTCATCGTGCCGGGCGCGGCGATGATCGATCTCGCTTACGCGGTCGGCACGACGAGCGGGCGCGAGATCGACAAGTTCGAAGCCTTCGGCATCGAGACGGTCGAAGGGCCGGTGCTCGGCCTGCCGCTCATCGAGACGAACTGCGCGGCGTGGCTCGAATGCAAGCTCATCGACGAGAAGCACACGGAAGACGCCTACGACACCTGTTTCGCGGAAGTCGTCGCGGCGGCAGCCGACGAGCGTGTGTTCGCCGATGGTCACTGGTTCATCGACGAGTCGAATCAGCCGCTGCACACGATTCACCATCTGGGTGCGGGCAAGTTCGTGCGCGCATCGTCGATGGAACAAGCGAAGCCGCTCACGCGCTGACGTTCATTCCGCTCCGGCCCGCACACAAGGGCTAAAGATTTCCCGTTTCCCCGTCGATAAAGAGACGTCGACCGCGAAAGACCGAAAGGCTATTCGCGGCGGCGCTTTTTGAGCACGCGATCCGTCATTCGAATTCGGACGCGGGCGATAGATGGGCGAGGACAGGTCCCATAAGGTCTTCTGCGGCGCGCCACCACACGGCGCGCGGCAGAGCGACCGCACCGGCGACCGCTCGCACCGTCAGGGGAATGGGGTGAGGTATGAAACAGCGTTTTTCGGTTGTGCGGTTCCTGGTTTATCTGGTCGGCTTCACGAGTCTCCTGATGCTGAGACTCTTCGTTTCGCCGGACGGTCAGCGCGGCATCCTCGCGTTCGTCGCGTGCGTGGCGGCGATCGCGGCGGGATACATGGTGTATTACGTGTCGTCGGAAGGCTATCTGCGCAATCTGATGAGCGGCGTCGTGGTCTATCTCGCGCTCGCGGCCGTGGTGGCCGCATGTCCGCCGTTCGTGCTCGCGCTGGCGTTCTGGTCGGTCACGGGGCTCCTTAAGCAGCGGCGCGCGCTACTCGTTCACGCGATGTCGAGCATCGTGCTCTTCGTTCTGATTTTCCCGATGCCGCTCGCGCAACGTATCGGCATGCCCGAACTGGCGGGCGCGCCCGCGGGCATCGCCTATATGGGATTCGCGCTTGCGTGGTCCGCATGGGCGTCGCGCAGCCCGCTGAAACTCGGTCTCTTCAAGTTAGCGACGATGCTGCTCGCGGTGCCGCTCATCGCGTCGTTCGTCGCACTCGTGGGCGGCGGCATGTTCAGCCGCCCGGAGCGGCGCGTGCGCAACTCGCTGATGCGCGCGCGCAAGGCGATGACCCTGGCGTTGCCCGCGCCCGAGACCGCCGTGCCGCGAGAGGCCGTTGTCGAATTGAGCTGATTTCGCGCGCGCGGGCGAGGGTGACGTCATCGATCTCCCTGTGATAAAAACGTGCCACGGCGGCTTGCAGGCACACGAATAGTCACAGGAGATGCGATGACTTCCCCCCGGCGCGACGAGATCGACGAAATCAACGCAATCGACACGATCGACCACAAAGCCCCGCACGAGCCGCTCACCTCCTACTACTCCGACGAACCCGCCAGACGTCTCTGGCTGCGCGGCATCTTCGATCGCACCGCCTCCGATTACGACGCGATCGAGCGCGCGATGGCCTTCGGCTCCGGCTCGTGGTATCGCAACCGCGCGTTGCGTTTAGCGGGTCTCGCGCGCGGCATGCGCGTGCTCGACGTCGGCATGGGCACGGGCCTCGTCACGAAGGAAGCGGTCGCGATCACGGGCGATGCGGCGCTCGTCACCGGCGTCGATCCGAGCCCGGGCATGGTCAGCGAGGCGCATCTGCCGATGGGCGTGGAGACGCGCATCGGCACCGCGGAAAATCTGCCGTGCGACAGCGCCGCCTACGATTTCCTCAGCATGGGTTTCGCGCTGCGCCACGTGAGCGATCTCGCGAAAGCCTTCGATGAATACTTCCGAGTACTCGCGCCCGGCGGACGGCTCTGCGTGCTGGAGATCACGCGGCCCGCGCATGGCATGGGCGTCGCGGCGCTGAAGTTCTACATGCGCGGCGTCGTGCCGATGATCGCCCGCATCGTCGGAAAGAAAGGGGAAAGCGTCGAACTGATGCGCTACTACTGGGACACGATCGAGGCCTGCGTGCCGCCCGACACCGTGATCGCCGCCATCGAACGCGCGGGCTTTGCGAACGTGCGCCGCGATGTCGAACTCGGCATCTTCTCCGCTTATTGCGCGACGAAACCGGCGGCCTGAGCCGCGTCGAGAATCACGGCGGCGCGGCCGCTCAGCAGCAATCGTCCCGCGCAGTGAATGGTGAAGCGGTATAGCACGGTGATGTCGTCGCCGCCCATGCGCTCGGCTTCGATATCGAGCGGGGCGTCGAGCGTGTCGAGACTATCGACGTGGATCTGAACGCCGCGCACGCTCGTCAGCATGCCGACGCGCGGACGTGTGCCTTCCTGGCCGACGAGCGCGCCATGCACCGCCATCGCCTGCGCGGCGTATTCGATGCCGCACACCGACGCGAGCCGGCCTTTCGACCGCAGCGGATTGTCGGGGCGAAGATGGCTCGTCGCTTCGCAGCGGATGCGTTGCGCATCCCACGCGACGACGGCATCCAGCAGACACATCGCGCCGCCATGCGGAATGCGCGCGGCGATCCAGTCGTGATCGAGCATCTGCGCAGCCGTCATGACGGGTCGATATCCACGGCGAGGTGCGTGCCATCGAGATAATCGAGCACGACATTCGATGCTTTCCCGCACGCCAGCGCTTCGAGCAACGGCAACGCGCGCGCGGCGGGATTCGACAGGCGCAGCGCTTCGAAATCGGCATCGGTGAAGGTGAACGCGTTCGCATCGGTGAGATGCACGTCGATGCGCGCGAGCGTGCGATCGCTCTTTTGCGGCGCGAGCACCAGCGCGACGCCGAACGCATCCGCGATCGGGCGAACGTGGTGCAACGGCTCCGGATATTCCGTGTCATACGCGACGAGCAGCGTCGCGGCGCCATCGACGCTCACTTGCGCGAGGCTTTCCAGCAGGCCCGCCGAGAAGCTGCCGTCGTACGCGCACAGCACATTCGATGCGGCCATCGCGCGTGTCGCGATGCTCCAGTAGCCTGCGGGCGCGTTGTGGACGGAGTTATGGAAGCGCGTCGGTGAGATTTGCGGATCGTCGCTCGCGAGCGTTTCGCAGATCGCATGAAAATTCCCGCCATCGCCGCCGGATGCCGCGAACACGGCGGCGAGCGTCGCGGCATCGCGGCCGCTTTGCGCGACCGCTTCGTGCGCAGCCGCGAGCGCCGCGCGCACGACCGGCCCGGTGCGGCGGCGTTCGGCGGAAGGCAAACCGGCGGGCGCGGGCAGCACGGTCTGCGCGGCTGTCCGCGAGGCGCGCCGCGTCAGTACGTCGGCGGTATGAGGCCAGCCGGCGAGTCCCGGCCCGATGACGCCGACGCCTTCGATAAATGCACGCAATGGAATCATGCCGGGCCCGCTCCCTTGCGTCCGAACACGAGACTGCAATTCGTCCCGCCGAAGCCGAAAGAGTTGGACAGCACCGCGCGCAACGGCGCGCCGCGCGATGCGAGCACGTAGTCGAGGCCGAGCGCGGGGTCCGGCTCGCTCGTGTTGGCGCCCGCCGGGATCATCTGGTGCCGCAACGCGAGCGCGGCGATCACCGCTTCGAGCGCGCCCGCCGCGCCCAGCGTATGACCCGTCGCGCCCTTGGTCGAACTGCACGGCACGCGGTCGAACAGGCTCGTGAGCGCGCGGCTTTCGGCGGCGTCGTTGCTGGGCGTCGCGGTGCCGTGCAGGTTGACGTAGCCGATATCGCGCGCGTCGAGTCCGGCGCTCGCGAGCGCCTGCTGCATCGCCATGCGCGCGCCGAGTCCTTCGGGATGCGGCGAGGACATGTGATACGCATCGCTCGATTCGCCGATGCCGAGCAGGCGGATCGCGTCGTCATCGGCGTGGCTGGCCGAGTCGCGTTCGAGCACCGCGAACGCCGCCGCCTCGCCGATCGAAATGCCGTTGCGCTTCACATCGAACGGCTTGCACGGCCCCGGCGCGAGCAGTTCGAGCGAGTTGAAGCCGTAGAGCGTCGTGAGACAGAGCGTATCGACGCCGCCGACCACGGCCGCATCGATCAGACCGGTTTCCAGCATGCGCCGCGCCGACCCGAACACCTTCGCCCCCGACGAACACGCCGACGACACCGACACCGCCGGCCCGCGCAACCCGAAGTACGCGCGCACGAAACCGGCGAGCGAATAGGGATTGTGCGTGGTCGCGTAGTTGAAGTCGGTGGGCAGCGCGCCGGTTTGAGCATCGCGCCGCTGGTAGGCGAGTTCGGTTTCGAGAATGCCCGCCGTGCTCGTGCCCATGAACACGCCGACGCGTTGCGCGCCGTAACGCCCGATCGCTTCGCGCACGCGCTCGTCGAAGCCGTCCTGCGTCATCGCCAGTTGCGCGAGGCGGTTGTTGCGGCAGTCGAATTCGGCGAAATCGGCGCGTACCGGCGCGTCCTCGATGCCAGCGACGCGGCCCGTGAACGTGTGCAGCGCGGCGCCTTCGAAATCGCACGGCGCTAGTCCGCTGCGTGCTGCCGAGAGCGCGTCGAGCGTCGCGTCGAGTCCGCGGCCCGCGCAACTCGTGGCGGTGAAATGCGTAAGCAGAAGGGGGTTCACTACGGGCTAGATTCCCAAAGTCCGATGGTGTTCGAATACGATGAATTGTAACAAACGGGCCTTTCGGGCCGCGCACGCCTCAGTCCACAGGTCGCGCAATAATCAGACGATTGGCCGTGTGCGCGCCGTTGCCCATCGGACCGATGGTCACTTGAAAGCGCAGATCGCCGAGCAGCGCGAGCCATTGCGCTTCGCTGCGCACCGTGAGTGCATTCGTGCGTCCCGACCGGGCGATCTGCATGCCGAAATCGACGGCGCGATCGACGCTCGCGCGCCAGCCTGCGGCGGCATCGCTGACGCGCAGCAGGAGCAAGCCATCCGCGGCGAGACTTGCGCGCACGCGGCGCAGCACGGCTTCCTGTGCGTTCGCATCGACGTAATGCAGCACATCGCACGCGACGACGAGATCCGCCTGCGGAAACGGCGCGATGCGAATGTCGTCGCAAACGAAGCGAATGCGCGGCGCGTGCGCCTTCAACGCGATGCGCGCCCAATCGATGTCGCGCGGCGTCAGGTCGATGCCGTGGATCGATTGCGGCACGGGCGGGGCGGGCCAGAGTGCGGGCCACGCGTGAGCAGCGTCATCGCGATGCCATGCGTGCGCGCCGACCAGGCACGCGGCGAGCAAACCTTGGCCGCTGCCGAGATCGAGGATGCGCGCGCCATCGGGGATCAGACCGTGCGCGAGGATGTGGGCGAAGAACGGATCGTGACGCAGTTTCGCCGACGCGAAGTGCCATGCGAAGCGGCCTGCGGCGCGGTAGGGGAGGCTGGCGGTTTCGATGAGTTCGGGTGGGAGCATGGGGGTGGGGCGAGGGGATGCTCGTGAATTTTAGGCTTTTGCCGGATCCCGGTTTGTTTTTGGTTTATTAGCGTTGCCCCTCCCCGCACAGGGGCAGTGCTAATAGACCGACACGAACACGAGTTCCACCGAAAGCCTAGGCAAGCCCTTCAACCCCACTCAATCCCGCGCCCGAAGCGTATCAACTTCCCCAGCATAAAACCGCTGCAATTCACCGATAAACGCTTGCAGCGCAGCATGATCCCGCCCCGGCGGCGCAAACCGGCGCCCAAGCGTCACGCGATAAGTAATAGGCAGCGCAGGCTTTCTAAAAATCTGCCAGCCTTTGCCAAGAAAGCCCGAATCCGTCTCGATGATGAGCGTCTGCACCGGCACCTGCGCGCGCCCCGCGATCAGCGCGATGCCACCCTTCAGCGGATTCACCGACGCATGCTCCGTGCGCGTGCCTTCGGGAAACAGCAAAAGCGGCGAGCCCCGCTCCAGTTCGGCAACCGCAGCGCGAATCAACCCGACCGGCGTATCGTTGACGATATACCCCGCGAGCAGCGCGCCCGGCCCGAGAAACACGTTCCCGGCGACATCGCCTTTCATCACGCAACACGTATCGGGTACGCGCGACGCGATCAGCAACGCATCGAGCAGGCAAGGATGATTCGGCGCGAGGATCATCGCGGACTGACTCGCGAGCGAATCGAGTTCGGAGAGATCGAAGCGGCACGCGCCGAGCGTGCGCAGGAGCACGAAATAACCCTGCCACACGCGCTGCACGACGCTGCGTCCGACGCGCCGCCCGGCATCGGCGGAAAGCACGCGCCGCAGGATCCACGCGAACGGAAACCACGCGAGGCACACGAGCGCCAGCACGACGAGCGCGAAATAGAACGCCACGCATTGCCACGCGGATTCGAGCGCGCGGCCCAGCGAAATCCGTTCGCCTGCACCGCCGATTTTCCGATGGGCGTCACTCATCGCTCGCCACCATTTTCGACGACTGTCCGAACACCCACGCCACCGCCACGCCGCCCGAGAGCACGCTCTTTTGCCGCACGAGCGGGCTGTCGGCGAAGCTCGCGCCGGCGAGGTTCGCATAGCGCATGAACGCGCCGACCCAGTAACGGCTGAAGCGCCGCGACATCGACACGAGCGCCTGCGTGCCCGCGTAGCCGCCGTTCGCCTGGAACGCGGGACGGCCGGGCGTCGCATATTGCGGTGCGACCGTGTAGTAGTGGTCGCTGTACTTGCCGTCGGCGAACATCGGTCCGGCGAGCATGCCGACGCGCAGTCCCGATACGCCCGCGACATCGATCAGATCGAGATTCAGGTTCGGCTCGAACTGCCAGCCGACCGTCTTCGGCGACGATTCCAGCGTGATGCCCATGCGCACCGGCAGGCGCAGATCGAGCAGCGTGTCGCGCGACGGCGAGCGCCACAGGTGCACTTCCATCGACGGACCGATTTCGATCGTCGGCTTGAGATCGGGCATGCCGGCGCGCGCGTTGTCGTCGCGGCTGGAAACGGGCAGCGAACCGAGCAGGCTGATATTGAAGTTGATGCGATCGGTGTCGAGCAACTGGCCGCGCACGCCGTCGCGATCGGCGCGGAAGAACTTGCCGCGATAGATCACGTAGGGAAACGGAAAGACCCACGCGCGCGTCTGGTCCGAGCCCGGATAGTGCGGAAAGCCCGCCACGCCCATGCCGACGCCGACCTCCCACAACGGCTTGCTCGGTGGCGGCGCGTCATCGGCGCACGCAACCGTACTCGCGGCGAGCAACATCAGGGGCGCAAGGCGCGACGAGCGAAATCCCGGCATCGTGATCAATTGGCCGATAGCTCCGCGCGTTTCGCGTCGCTCAGATTGCGGCGTCGCTGGCGGTATGCGCGCAGCGAATTGCGCCAGTCGAGCGCGGCCGTAATGTAATAGATGCCCTTGAACGCGCGCAGCGAACGCCAGATCGGCGTCGTGCCGAAGATATCGCCCGCGAGCAGCGACAAGAGCGCTTCCTTCATGCGCAGCGGGTTTCTCGGGCCCATGAAGAGATCGCGCATCGTCGGCGAGGTCATGCGGTAGATGAACCACGAAAATTCGCGCGGACCGTGACGCACGTCGCGGTCGAACTTCGCGAGCGCGGCAGGCGCATCGGCGGGATTCGAAAGCGCCGCGTCGATCGCTTCCGCGCCCGCGAACGCGCTCTGCATCGCGAGCATCACGCCCGACGAGAACACCGGGTCGATGAACGCGAACGCATCGCCGAGCAAGAGGAAGTTGCGTCCGTGCGTCATGTCGCCGGTGTACGCATAGTTGCCCGTCGCGTGGACTTCGCTGATCAGTTCGGCATCTTTCAGGCGCTCGGCGAGCGGCGCACACAGCGCGATGGTCTCGCGGAAGAACGTTTCGAGCGACGTGCCCTTCGGACGCCGCTTCAGATACGCGGGCCACACGACCGCGCCGATGCTCGTCGCGCCGTCCGCGAGCGGGATGAACCAGAACCAGCCGTGCTCGAACCAGAACACGGTGATGTTGCCTTCGTTCTGGCCGTCGTTGCGGCGAGCATTCCTGAAATGGCCGTACAGCGCCGACGAATTGTGGCGCTCGTTGCGGCGCTTGGTCTTGAAATGATTCGCGAGCAGCGTGTCGCGCCCCGATGCATCGACGACGAAACGCGCGCGCACTTCCTCGATGCGGCCATCGTCGTGCTCGGCGGCGATCGTCGCGCTGGCGCCATCCGCCGCGAACACGACATCGCGCGCGCGGCAGCCTTCGCTCACGTGCGCGCCGTGTTTCGCCGCGTTGCGCAGCAGGATTTCGTCGAGTTCGGAGCGGCGCACCTGATACGCGCTCGGCATCGACTTGTCCCAGGCATCGGCGAAAAGAAAGCGCTGCATGCGATTGTCGTGCTGCGGCGACACGAACTCGGCCGCGAGCTTGACCATGCCGATCTCGCGCACTTCATCGGCGACGC
The DNA here is from genome assembly GCF_014384845.1 of Caballeronia sp. EK. NCBI lineage: Bacteria > Pseudomonadati > Pseudomonadota > Betaproteobacteria > Burkholderiales > Burkholderiaceae > Caballeronia > Caballeronia sp. EK. Next base: position 671,504 of record NZ_JACSUE010000002.1, on the reverse strand, counting down.
CGAGCCGTTCGAAGAGCCGCAGATTTGCCGGCAAAAGCGATTCGCCGATATGAAAGCGCGGATGCCGCGCCTTCTCCAGCACCCGCACGCGATAGCCGCGGTCCGCGAGCAGCGTCGCCGCGGTCGATCCGGCAGGTCCGCCGCCGATCACCGCGACGTCCCAGGTTTGCGTCGCTTCGCTCATCCCACTCCTTTCGATCCGATTCAAGCGATTCCGCCGTTGATCGACAGAACCTGCCCTGTGACATAAGCCGCCGCGTCCGACACCAGATACGCGACCATGCCCGCGATTTCCTCCGCCGTGCCCGCGCGCTGCGCCGGCACCAGCTGCTTGATGCGCTCGGGCGGAAAAGCGTTACCGAGCATCGGCGAATCGATGACGCCCGGCGCCACCGCGTTCACCGTGATGCCGCGCGACGCGAGTTCCTGCGCGAGCGCGCGCGTCGCGCCGATCAGGCCCGCCTTGGCGGCCGCGTAATTCACCTGCCCGCGATTGCCCATCAGCCCCGACAGCGACGACATGTTGACGATACGGCCCCAGCGCGTGCGGATCATCGGCATGAGAAGCGGCTGCGTGACGTTGAAAAAACCGTCGAGCGTCACGTCGAGCACGCGTTTCCATTGCTGGCGCGTCATGCCGGCCATCGGCGCATCGTCGTGGATGCCCGCGTTGTTCACCAGAATCTGCACCGGGCCGTCGGCCAGGATGCGCGCGATCGCGGCGTCGGTGGCGTCGGGATCGGTCACGTCGAAGGCGATTGCATGCGCCGTGCCGCCCGCCGCGCGAATTGCTTGCGCGCAGCTTTCAGCGCGTTCGATGCCGCCGTTCGCGTGAATCCAGACTTCGTGTCCGGCCGCGCCCAGCGAGCGGCCGACAGCTTGTCCGATCGCGCCGCTGCCGCCCGTCACGAGCGCGCGCATGGCCTGGTTTCCGTCATCGATTGCATTGCGCCAGTCCGTATTCCGTGTTGCGCGGCCGCATCGGCGAGCGCACGAGCGTGCGCGTCGTTCAGTCTCGATGCGGCGGATTTCACTTGCATGACAGCGGCTGTCGGGGCTGACGCCGCGCGTTATCGGGTGCGATGCGCCGCGACGTGCGCGGCGAGCGCGCCGAGACTCGCGAAGATCTTCTGATTGTCCGGATTGTCCGAGCGCAGCTCGAAGCCGTATTTCTTCGAAATCAGGAGCGCTATCTCCAGGATGTCGATGGAATCGAGCCCGAAACCTTCTTCGTACAAACGCGTATCGGCCGAGACGGCCTTGGGATCGACGTCCTCGAGATTCAATTCGGCGACGATCAGCTCGGCGAGCTCTCTTTCCAGTTCGTTCATCGTATGTGCAGACCAGCCAGAAACGCGCGCAAGGGCGGCTCGTAAGACGTGCGCCCCGCGTACCCCGCACGCCACCGGCTGCCTGTTATCGAGATAATTGCTAGTGGCGAAATTCTAGACGAAGCCCTCTGGGACGCCTAGTAGGAAAGGTAACCGGTCGGAAGATGCGCCGGACCGCGATATTTCTGAGAAAAATCAGCGGTTTCGCCGCTGGGCGGGACCCCTGCGTGCGTAGGGTAAAATCCGCCGGTCTGACGAATGTAAGATCATCGAACAATCGGTTACAGACCGGGCGCGCAGGCGCGCGGGAAAATGATCGTCAGGCGGGCGACTGCCGGGTTTTTGTTCAATTACGGAGCGTTCTGAAGAACGCCGCAGCCGCATTCCATGTTGCGTACCTTTTTCCTTCTTTCAGGCGCACCGCGCGCAAGCGGAGCACGCCGATGAACGCAGCGCGCTTTTTTCGCGCGGCGAGCGGCGTCGGTGCGATCGCCGCTTACCAGCTTGCCGCGCATCATGCCGCGTCCACGCCGGGCGCGCACGGTCTCGGGCTCGCGCTCGTCCTCGCGCCGATTCTGCTCATCGCGCTGAACGCCGTCGTGCGTTCGCCCGCGCGTGGCTGGCTGCTGCCGCTGTGGGCGCTCGCGTGCGTCGCGTTGTGGCTCGGGCGCGCGCCGCTCACCGCGCATTTCGGCTGGGGCCTGTGGCTCGAACACGCGAGCTTCAACCTCGCGCTCGCGTGGATGTTCGGCCGCACGCTCGTTCATGGCCGCGAACCGCTTTGCACCCAGTTCGCGACAATGGTCCACGGCCAGATCGAAGCGCGCGTCGTGCGCTATACGCGGCACGTCACGCTGGCGTGGACGCTCTTTTTCGTCGCGACGGCGTTCGTGTCGACGGTGCTGTTCGCGTGCGCATCGATCGTCGCGTGGTCCACGTTCGCCAACTATCTCGCGCTGCCGCTCGTCGGGCTGATGTTCGTCGCCGAGTACGCGTGCCGCCGCATCGCGCTGCCCGACATGGAGCCGTCGAGCATCATGGACGCCGTGCGCGCCTACACGCAGTCGATGCAGATGCGTCGCGGCGGGGCGCAGTAATGTCGTCGAATTCATCGCCCATGCAGACCTTTCCGCTGGTTTTCCATTCGTCGCCGGATCAGACGATCGCCTGGCGCGACGGCGTGCCCGTCACCGTGCGCGAGTTTCTTGCCGACGTGCAGGCGCTCGCCGATGCGCTGCCCGAAGGCGGACATGTATTCAACGTCTGCACGGACCGCTATCGCTTCACGGTGAGCCTGTGCGCGACGCTCGTCGCGGGCAAGACGAGCCTGTTGCCCTCGACGCATACGCCCGAAATGGTGCGCGCCCTCGCCTCGTTCGCGCCGGACGCGTTTTGCCTGCACGACAACGACGATTGCGCGATCGACCTGCCGCGCTTCCGGTATCCGCTTGGCGCGGCGTCCCGCATGACGGGCGAAGCGCATGTCCCGCACATCGACGGCGCGCGCGTGGTCGCTTACGTGTTCACGTCGGGTTCGACGGGTGTGCCGGTGCCGCATCGCAAGACGTGGGGCTTTCTGGTGAAGAACGTGCGCGCGGCGGCGGCGCGTCTCGGCCTGCTCGGCGAGGCACGCGCGACGCTCATCGGCACCGTGCCGCCGCAGCACATGTACGGCTTCGAATCGACGGTGCTGCTCGCGCTGCTCGGCGGCCTCGCGTTCAGCAACCGCCAGCCGTTCTATCCCGTCGATATCCGCGCGGAACTCGCCGCCGTGCCCGAGCCGCGCGTGCTCGTCAGTTCGCCGATTCATCTGCGTGCGCTGTTCGCGAACGAGGAAGCGTTGCCGCGCGCGTCGCTGTTGCTGTCGGCGACCGCGCCGCTCGCGGAAAAGCTCGCGCTCGACGCCGAAGCGCGCCTCGACGCGCCGCTGATGGAAATCTACGGCAGCACCGAAACCGGCCAGATCGCGACGCGCCGTACCGCGCACACCGCCGCGTGGGAACTGTTTCCGGACATCGCCCTGACGCCGCGCGCCGACGATTCCGGCGAACCGACGATGTGGGCATCCGGCGGCCACGTCGAAGTGCCGGTGCCGATGGGCGACGCGCTCGAACTCATCGACGGCACGCATTTTCTGCTGCACGGGCGCAAGGCCGATCTCATCAATATCGCGGGCAAGCGCACGTCGCTCGCGTATCTGAATCATCAGTTGAACGCGGTGCCCGGTGTGATCGACGGCGTGTTCTACATGCCCGACGAAAGCCCCGCCGACAGTGAAACCGTGCGCCGTCTGATGGCGCTCGTCGTGGCGCCGGAGCTTACGGCGGCGGACTTGCAGCGCGCATTGCGCGAGCGCATCGACGCCGCGTTCATGCCGCGTCCGCTGCTGTTCGTCGATTCGCTGCCGCGCAACGCGACCGGCAAGCTGCCGCGCGAAGTGCTGACGCAACTGATCGAACAGGAACGCAGCCGCCGCGCCGCGCTGAGCTTCACCGTGCCGCCAGAGCATCCCGCGCTCGCCGGACATTTCCCCGGACGCCCGATCGTGCCGGGCGTCGTGCTGCTCGATCACGCGCTCGACGCGATCGGTTCCGCGCTCGGAAAGAACTTCGGCGCATGCAGGATCGAATCGGCGAAATTCCTGAGCCCGGCCGCTCCCGGCGAAGCGCTCGACATCACGTACGAAACATCCGCGAGCGGCGCGATCCGCTTCACGATTCGCGCGGGTGTTCGCGCGGTGGCGAGCGGCGCGGTCGGCATGATCGACAACGGCACGCAAGCATCGTGAACGAGCCGCGCAACCGCGACGACTGGGCCGAGCGCCAGGAACGCAGCAACCTCGCGTTGCTGCGCTTCATGACGTGGGTGTCGCTGCGCTTCGGGCGGCGCATCGGGCGCGTGTTGCTGCGGATCATCGCCGCGTACTTCGTGGTGTTCGCGCCGCGCGCGCGGCGTGCATCGCGTTCTTATCTGAATCGCGCGCTCGGCCGGCATGCAGGCTGGCGCGATGGTTATCGACATGTGTTCTCGTTCGCGTCGACGATTCACGACCGCATCTATCTGCTCAACGAACGCTTCGATCTGTTCGATATCCGCACGCATGGCGTCGAGGATGTCGAGGCCGCGCTCGCCGACGGCCACGGCGCGTTCCTGATGGGCGCGCATCTCGGCAGCTTCGAGGTGGTGCGCGCGATCGGGCGGGCGCAGCCGCATATCCGCATCGCGATCACCATGTACGAAGAAAACGCGCGCAAGATCAACGCGATTCTCGCCGCCGTGAATCCGGCCGCGCATCACGACGTGATCGGGCTCGGCAAGGTCGATGCGATGCTGAAGGTGCGCGAACGGCTCGATGCGGGCACGCTCGTCGGCATTCTCGCGGATCGCACGCTGCGTCAGGCAGGCGACGCGCTGAAGGAACGCGAATTTCTCGGCGCGCCCGCCGCGTTTCCGCTCGGGCCGCTGCATATGGCGGCGGTGTTGCGGCGTCCGGTCGTCTTCATGACGGGGCTGTATCTCGGCGGCAACCGCTACGATATCCACTTCGAAACCCTCGCGGATTTTTCGAAGACCGGGCGCGGCGAGCGCGCCGCCGCCGTCGATGCCGCACTCACGCGCTACGTCGCGCTGCTCGAAAAATACTGCCGCGCGGCGCCGTACAACTGGTTCAACTATTTCGACTTCTGGCAGGCGAACGCCGTGCAGGAACCGGCGCAAGCGCGCGCGGCCGGCGCCCGTCTGCGAGAAGTCACGAAGGATTCCTGAGCTTATGCGAGTTTTCTCCGCGGTGCTGACCGCCGCCGTGCTGTGCGTCATGTCGGCACCGACTTTTGCCGCCGATGCGCCCTGGACGCTCGATCGCCTGATGAACACGCTCGGCGCGAAAAAATCCGGGCGCGCGCAGTTCACCGAAACGCGCTATCTGAAGATCGCGCAGGAGCCGCTCGAATCGTCGGGCGAACTCGTGTTCGTCGCGCCCGATCATCTGGAAAAGCATACGGTAAGCCCGAAGCCTGAGAATCTCGTCGTCGATGGCGACATGCTCACCGTCGATCGCAACGGCCGCAAGGTGACGATTCCGCTGCGCAACTATCCGGAACTGGGCGCGTTCATCGAGAGCATCCGCGCGACGCTCGCGGGCAACCGTTTCGCGCTGGAGAACGCGTACAAGGTGTCGATCGACGGCAAGGGCAACGACTGGACGATGACCCTCGTGCCGATCGATTCGCGCATGAAGCAGAAAGTCAGCTCGATCACGCTCGCGGGCAGCGGCGCGGCGCTCGCGCGCGTCGAGATCAAGCAGGCCGATGGCGACCGCTCGCTCATGCGCCTGCAAGACGCGTCGGCGCACTGAACCCGGCATGCGCGCTGTCCTTCGTCAGCCTGCGGTCATCGTCTGGCTGTGCTTTCTCGCGGTGTGCCTGGGCGTCATCGCGCGTACGAACTTTTCCGCCGATCTCTCCGCTTTCCTGCCGCGCTCGCCCAGCGAACAACAACGCGTGCTCGTCGAGCAACTGCGCGACGGGCTCGTTTCGCGGCTGATTCTCGTCGGCATCGAAGGCGGCGATGCGAACGGCCGCGCCGATGTCTCGCGCAAGGTCGCGGCCAAGTTGCGCGCGGACAAGCGCTTCTCCGCGATCAACAACGGCGAGCCGGTCGGAGCGGCGCGCGACGAGCGTTTCGTTTTCGAGCATCGCTATCAGTTGAGTCCCGCGGTGACGCCCGAGCGCTTCAGCGTCGCCGGCCTGAAAGACGCGCTCGCCGACAGCCTCGATCTGCTGAGCTCGTCCGCCGGGATGATGACGAAGGACTTGCTGCCGCACGATCCGACCGGCGAAGTCACCGCGCTCGTCAGTCAGCTGGACAGCGGCGCGCAGCCTTCGATGCAGGATGGCGTATGGGCATCGCGCGACGGCCAGCGCGCCGTGCTGCTCGCGCAGACCGCGAGCGCCGGTTCCGACACCGATGCGCAAGCCAGCGCGATGGCCGCGATCCGCGATGCGTTTGCGCAAGCCGCGCCGGGCGCATCGGCGTATCGGTTGCTGATGACGGGACCGGGCGTATTCGCCGTGGAAACACGCGACACGATCATGCACGACGTACGCTGGCTGTCGGCGGCGAGCATCGTGCTGATCGTCGTGCTGCTGCTGGCGGTGTATCGCTCGGTGCCCACTTTGCTGCTCGGTCTGTTGCCGGTGCTGTCCGGCGTCGCGGCGGGCGTCGCCGCCGTGAGCCTCGCGTTCGGCACCGTGCATGGACTCACGCTCGGATTCGGCACGACGCTGATCGGCGAGGCCGTCGATTATTCGATCTATCTCTTCGTGCAGTCGGCGGGCGTCGCGCGGCGCGAATCGCTGAAGGACTGGGTCGCGAGCTTCTGGCCGACGATCCGCCTCGGCGTGCTGACGTCGATCTGCGGCTTCGCCTCGATGCTCTTCTCCGGCTTTCCGGGCCTCGTGCAACTCGGGCTGTATTCGATCGTCGGTTTGTCGACGGCGGGCATCGTCACGCGTTTCGTGCTGCCGCATGCGTTGCCGCAAGGCTTTGCGATCCGCGACGTCTCGCGCCTCGGCAATCGGCTCGCGCGCGTCGCCGGCCATGCGTCGCGTTTGCGCGCGGCGCTCTTGGTGTTGTTGTTGGCGGCGGTCGCCACCTTGTTCATGCACAGACACGGGCTCTGGAGTCAGGAATTGTCCGCGTTGAGTCCCGTTCCAAAGGCGAGCCAGGATCTCGATGAACGTCTGCGCGCCGACGTCGGTGCGCCGGACGTGCGCTATCTCGTCGTGGTGTCGGCGGCGAACGAGCAGGCCGCGCTCGAACGGGCGGAAGCGGTCGCGCGTCGGTTGCAGCCGCTCGTCGATGCGCACGTGATCGCCGGTTATGAAAGTCCGGCGCGCTATCTGCCGAGCGACGCCGCACAGCGCGCGCGTCTCGCGAGCCTGCCTTCGGCCGGGGAATTGCGCACGCGTCTCGCCGTCGCGCTGCGCGATCAGACGATCCGCGTGAAGCCCGAAGTCTTCGAGCCGTTCATCGCCGATGCCGAAGCGGCCCGCACACGGCCGTTGCTGCGTCGCGCCGATTTGCAGGGCACGTCGATGGCGCTCGCCGTCGATTCGCTGCTCACGCAACGCGACGGCCACTGGACGGCGATGCTGCCCTTGCGCGCGGCCGAAGGCTCGGACGTGGAGGCGCAGAAGATTCGCGCGGCGGTGACGGCGTCGCAGGTGCCGGACGCGCTGTTCGTCGATATGAAAGCCGAGGCCGACCGTCTCTATCAGAACTACGTGCACGAGGACATTCGCCTGTCGCTCGGCGGATTCGCCGCGATCGTCGTGCTGCTCGTGCTCGCGCTGCGCTCGCCGGTGCGCGCGGCGCGCACGCTCGCGCCGCTCGTCGCGGCGGTGATCGTCGTGATCGCGGGGCTCGCGCTCGCGGGCAAGTCGCTGACGATTCTGCATCTGATCGGCATGCTGCTGATCGTCGCGGTCGGCTCGAACTACGCGCTCTTCTTCAACTATCGCGCGCACGCCGAAGACAACGCGATTTCCCCGCAAACGCTCGTATCGCTCGTGATCGCGAATCTCGCGACCGTGCTCGGTTTCGGGCTGCTCGCGCTTTCGAGTGTGCCGATGCTCAAGACCTTCGGACTGACGATCGGCCCCGGCGCGATTCTCGCGCTGCTGTTCTCGGCGATCCTCGCGCCGCGTTCCGGATTTTCGCGATGAACGCGCCCGGCCAACCGCGTCGATGGACCCCGACGCCTTTGATCGGCGGCGCGGCAGCCGTGCACGCGGGCGCGCTCGCGGCGCTCGCCGTATCGCCCGCGACGTGGCCGTGGGCGGCGGGCGGCGTGATCGCGTCGCACTGTGCGCTGACGGCGGCGGGACTCTGGCCGCGCAGCGCGCTGCTCGGCCACAACTGGACGACGCTGCCGGAATCGGCGGGCGCGTCCATCGCGATCACGATCGATGACGGTCCCGACCCCAACGTCACCCCGCGCGTGCTCGATCTGCTCGACGCGCATCGCGCACGCGCGACGTTTTTCTGCATCGGGGAGCGCGCGCGGGAACATCCGCGCATCGTCGAGGCGATCGTCGCGCGTGGACATGCGGTGGAGAATCACAGCCAGCGGCATCGGCACAATTTTTCGCTGATGGGGCCGGGCGCGATGCGGCGTGAAATCGACGCGGCGCAAACGACGCTCGGCGATATCGCGGGCACGCGGCCGCTGTTCTTTCGCGCGCCGGCGGGATTGCGCAATCCGTTTCTCGAACCGGTGCTGTGCGGTCTGGGGCTTCATCTCGCGAGCTGGACGCGACGCGGCTTCGACACGCGCACGGGCGATGCGGCGCTAGTTGCGCGGCGTTTGCTCGATGGGTTCGCTGCGGGCGATATCCTGCTCGTTCATGATGGGCACGGTGCGAGGGATGTGCATGGCGTACCCGTTGTGTTGGCTGCGCTCGATACGGTCTTGCGGGCGGCGGCGGATCGGGGGTTCGGGACTTTGACCTTGCGGGATGCGATCTTGGGGTAGGGGTGGTTTGGGGTTTTTTTCGCCGGATCCCGTTTTCGTGGCGGTCTATTGGCACTGCCCCTGTGCGGGGCGGCAGTCACTTTCTTTGCTGCTGCAAAGAAAGTAACCAAAGAAACAGCTCGTTTAAGCCCGCGGTCACACGCAACTTAGCCATGCTTGCCAGCCGCCGGTGGCACTCGCCTAAGTGTCGCCCTCGAAGGACTAACCGGGCTTGGCTCGCGCACGGTCTGACACATCGCGCCGCTTGCGTCACTGGTTCAGCACGAAATGGCTCCGTCCCGCTTCGCGGCCGATGGGTCAATCGGGTTTGCATGTGCTTCTTCTCGACGGTTTCCCTCGCATACCCAACGGCAGCGCGTAGCGCTGTGCCGAAGCTATTTGGTGCTGAACCAGCACCCTGAAACGTCTGGGGCGGCAGACCGTGCGCGAGCCGAGCCCGATTGGACCTTCGAGGGCGACACTTAGGCGAGTGCCACTTCCGGCTGGCAAGCATGGCCAAACTGCGTGTGACCGCGGGCTTAAGCGAGCTGCTTTCTTTGGTTACTTTCTTTGCAGCAGCAAAGAAAGTGACCCCCGCCCCGGGGAGGGGCAGTGCTAATAAACCGACACGAATACGGGATCCAGCAAAACCCCAAAGCACCTCCCCCCACAGAAGTTAAAATCCACCACATCCCTCCCGCTCGTCGCTTTTCTCAATGCCATCACCACGCGCATCGTCCACGCATCTCGTCCTCATCCCAAGCTACGACCCTGGCGAGAAAGTCGACGAAACCGTGCGCGGCGCGCGGGAACAGTGGAACCCGGTATGGGTCGTAGTCGATGGCAGCACGGACGGCAGCGCCGAGCGCCTGCTGAACATGGCCAAAACCGACCTGGGCCTGCACGTGATCGTGCTACCAGAGAACCGCGGCAAAGGCGCGGCGATTCTCGCCGGCATCGACGAAGCCGCGAAACTCGGCTTCACTCACGCCCTGACGATGGACTCCGACGGCCAGCATCCCGCCGCATTGATCGGCGCTTTCATGCAAACGTCGATGCGCGCGCCCGACGCGATGATCCTCGGCCGCCCGACATTCGACGCAAGCGCGCCGCAACTGCGCGTTCAGGGCCGGCGCATCTCGAACGGCTGGGCGAATCTGGAGACGCTCTGGATGGGCATCGGCGATTCGCTGTACGGCTTTCGCGTCTATCCGATCGCACCCCTCGCCGCGCTGATGCGCAAAGCCACCTGGATGCGCCGTTTCGACTTCGATCCCGAAGCAGTGGTGCGCCTCTGCTGGCGCGGCGTGCGCCCGATCAACCTCGACGCCCCCGTGCGCTATTTCAAACCGGAAGAGGGCGGCGTCTCGCATTTCCGCTATGGCCGCGACAACGCGCTGCTCACATGGATGCACGCGCGGCTTCTTTTCGGCTTCGTGCTGCGCTTGCCCTTGCTCATCGCGAGACGCCTGTCCGGACGATGATCAGCGCGGATCGCTGACCGTCGAGTTCATCGTCACGCCCGCGATCGCCGTATTCTTCAACACGATGTCGTGCACGTTGTACGCGTAGATCGGGCCGGGCGTCGTCGCGGTGGCGGGACCGGCCGCGACCGGCGTGCCGAAATCGCAATCCGTGATCGTCACGCCGGTGATCGCCGGAATCGCGGGCGTCGGCGCGGGGCCGTTGTAATCAAACGCGACCGGGCCTTGCGCGACGATCGCCTGAAAGCACGAACCGGTCACGCCATTCAGCGACACATTGCTCGCCTTCACGTTCGAGATGTTCACGTTCTGCACGAGCGCGGGCCGCGTGCGGATCGCGTCCTTCGACGGCTGATAGTCGCAGTCGAACGTGATGATGCCGCCCTGCGCCGCCGATGGATTCGCCGCCGCCGCCGTCGCCACGCCGAGCGGCACCGTCGCGTTGATCGGGCTGCCCGCGAGCAGACTGCTGCCGTAGCCGGAAGGCGTGAGGCTCACGCCGTTGGGCAGCGTCACGTTGTCCACGTAGAAATCCTTCACGAAGCCGCCGCGATTCATGTTCGTCTTGATGCGAATCGCGATGTTCAGCGAATTCGTCGCCCAGAATTTGTTGAGCATTTGCAAATTGCGCGCATAGATCTGCTGCACGCCGCCGCCCATCTCGCTGCCGAGCGTGATGCCGCCGTGGCCGCTGTTCATCGTGCAATTCTGGATGACGTGGTTTTGCGCCGGGCCGTACTGCGTGTCGAGATCCTTGCCCGACTTGATCGCGATGCAGTCGTCGCCGGTGTTAAACGTGACGTTCTCGCACAGCACCATGTCGCAGGCGTCGGGATCGAAACCGTCGTTGTTCGGGCCGATGCTGTCCACGGTCACGCTGCGCATCACGACGTTCTGGCAATCGGTCGGATGGTGCTGCCAGAACGGCGTGTTGTTCGTGCGATAGCTTTCCATCAACACGTTCGTGCAGCCGATGAATTCCACCATGCAGGGCCGCAGATAATGGCCGATGCCGAAGATGCGCTTCTCGATCGCGACGCCCGCCTCCGATAGCGCGGGCAGATAGTTCTGGTCCTGCTGCCAGGGTGTGGCGGGATCGGTGAGTTTGGCGTAGAGCGCATCGGGGATGCCGGGCACGGCGGTTTTTAGATCGACGTTGTTCGCGTTGCTCGATGCCTGCGAAGGCGTCGACGAATTCACGCAGCCGTAGACGCCGTTGTTGCCTTTCCATGTCCACCAGCACGTCGCGGTGTTGCCGCTGCCGGCGAAGGGCGTCATCGCCTGGCCGTTGAGCACCGATGTATCGCCTTCGCCCGTGACCGCGATGTTCTTCTGGTTGCGCGCGTAGACCGGCGGGCCGTAGTTGAGGCAGTCGTTCGCCTGCCAGCGGCTGTAGAAGAGCTTGCCGTTCGGACCGCAGTCGATCGGTCCGTCCTTCGCGTAGTCGGCCGGATTCGGGCTGAAATAGACCGTGCAGTTCGCTGACAGATGGAAGTCGACGTTGGAGAGCAGCACGATCGGGCCGGCGCAATACCACGCGCCCGCCGGCACGACGACATGGCCGCCGCCGGCCGCGTTGCAAGCCGCGATGGCCGCGAGAAACGCCGGACGCGAGTCGAAGGAGCCGGACGCGTTGGTCTGATCGGCGCCCGTGCTCAACGGCGATTTCGTCGGATCGGTGTACGGATTCGCCGCCGCGACGACCGCGCAGGGTTTCGCGCCGTAATCGGTGACGAGGAACTGGCGGCTCGGAAACATCGACGTCGATACGCTTTGCAGCGCGTTCACGATCTGCGTCGCCGAACCGGACGCGCCCCAGATCGGGTCCGGTGCGGCGGGCGGCGGCGTCGAGCCGGAGCCTGAATTCGAGTCGTCGTGGCCGCCGCAGCCCGCGAGCGTGCCGAGCGCGCCCATCGCACCGATGAGCGGCGCGCCCGCCGAAATGCCCGCGAATTTGACGAACGTGCGGCGCGCGACGGATCGCACCGCCGACGCATGTTTCGGTTGCTTCATGAAAGTCTCCTCGATGCGGATTTTTTGAGCGCGCGCGAAGCGCACGGACGCACGGTGCGGCGTCCGGTCTGAGATTCGAAGGGAAGGGCGAAGCGGGCGTCAGCCGGAAGGCTGCGAGGGATAAAACAAACGATGTCGTACAACATCAGCGCGGCGGGGCATGGCGTCTCCAGCGATGTCCGGTGCGCGCGTGGGGCCGCGCGTCATGGAGCAAACGTTAGCGGAGATCGCTATACAACGTCAAGCGGGGCTAACGTGTAGTCCACGTTTGATATGAGACGTCGTATGTTACGTCGCCTTTTTTAGGACGAGACGCGCTTCCAGCCCGCCGCCCTCGCGATGATGCAGCGTGAGCGACGCGTCCATCGCGAGCGTGAGTTGCCGCGCGATGGCGAGCCCCAGACCCGTGCCGCCGGTCTGCCGGTTGCGCGAGCCTTCCAGCCGCACGAACGGCTCGAACACCGCCTCCAGCGATTCGTCGGGAATGCCCGGACCGCGATCGAGCACGGCGATGACGGCGCGGCCATCGTCGCGCGTGGCGACTTCGATCTCCGCCGCGCCGGAATACTTGATCGCGTTATCGACGAGATTGCCCACGACGCGCTTCAACGCCTGCGGAGGCGCCATCAGCGCGCCGGCGATATTGCCGCGCAAGGTCACCGATTGCCCGGCATCGAGATAGTCATCGACGATGCTCTCGAACAGCGCGTCCGGATCGATGCGGCGCGGCGCTTCGTTCGTGCCGTGCAGCGTGCGCGCGTAGGTCACGCCTTCCTTCACGAGCGACTCCATTTCCTTCAGGTCCTGCTGAAGCTTCGCGCCGGCCGCCTCGTCGTCCATCACGTCGACGCGCAGGCGCATGCGTGTGATCGGCGTCTGCAGGTCGTGCGTGATCGCCGCGAGAATCTGCATGCGCTGGGTCATGTACGTCGAGACGCGGTCCTGCATCGCGTTGAACGCCTTCGCCGCGCGCGCGACTTCCTCCGGCCCGGATTCGGGCAGGCGCTCGGCCTTGAGATCGGGACCGAGCGTATCGGCGGCATTGGCGAGGCGCTTGAGCGGGCCCGTCGCGAGGCGCACCGCGAGCCAGCAGCACCCGCCGAGCACGATCAGTTGCAGCACCAGCACCAGCGGCAGCCAGCCGGACAGCGGCGTGCCGACCATCGGACGCATGTCGATGGTGAGCGGCGAGCCGTCCGACAGCCGCAGATGCACCTGAAAGCGCTCCCTGTCGCCGGGCACGGCGTTGACCGTCAGCGGATAGCGCTTGCCGATGCCTTCGCCGATCGAGCGCGCAAAGCGCTCCGACAGCGCGGCATCCAGCGGCGCGCCCGTCTCGCCGGGTCCGAGAATGAACGTGTAGCTGCGGCGCGCGAGACGCGGCAGCCACGCCGCGCGCTCGTCCGGCGGCAGATGATCGAGCAGCGCGACCGAGCTCGCCACTTCGCGCTCGACGTAGCCCACCATCATGTGTGTCATCGAATCGTCGCGCTCGCGCATCGTCAGGAGGAACGAGAAGGTCTGCGCGAGCGCCAGTCCGACGACGAGAATCAGCGCGAGCCGCGCGAACAGCGTGCGCGGCCAGTGCAGCAGGGAAGCGGGCGTTACCGTGCTCATTGAGAAGACTCGATCGGTTTGACCTCGGCCGAAAACACGTAGCCTTCGCTGCGCAGCGTCTTGATGTAGCGCGGCTCGCGGGCGGTGTCGCGCAGGCGCTGGCGCAGTCGCGACACGAGCAGGTCGATGGAGCGGTCGAACGCATCGGCCTGGCGTCCTTGCGTCAGGTTCAGGAGTTGATCGCGCGTGAGCACGCGCTGCGCGTTGTCGAGAAACACGCGCAGCAGCCGGTATTCCGCGCCGGACAGCGCAACCATCGTGCCTTCGGCATCGAGCAGATGACGCGCGGTCGTGTCGAGCCGCCAGTCGCCGAATGCGAGCATCGGCGCGGATTCGCTCACTTCCATTCCCGGCGGCAACATGCGCGTGCGGCGCAGCACCGAGCGGATGCGCGCGAGCAGTTCGCGCACGGCGAAGGGTTTCGGCAGGTAATCGTCGGCGCCCATTTCGAGACCGAGAATGCGATCCGCTTCCTCGTTGCGCGCGGTGAGCATCAGCACCGGCACGTCGCGGTACTTGCCCGCGCGCAGTTCGCGGCACAGCACGAGACCGTCTTCGCCGGGCAGCATCAGATCGAGCACGATCAGATCCGGCGCGCCTTGCTGCTCGAGCACGGCGCGCATCTGCCGGCCGTTCGCCGCGAGCGACACGCGCATGCCGTTCTTTTCGAGGTAAGTGGCGAGCAGTTCGCGAATGCCGCGATCGTCGTCGACGATCAATACGTGATCAGTGGTTTCCATCGATGGATCGTTGTCGTTGACGCTTGAGTTGCACCCGGCTCGGGCTGACCAGCAGACACTGAACCGGATGGGCCATTTCCGTCGCGATCCCGCCTACGAGAAAGGCGAGAACCGCCAGCATGCGTTTCATTCGAAGCTCCCGCTGATGATGCGATGTCTGCGTTATAGCGCGCTTCGGCGGAAGTTTTGTATCGCAGTGTATCCCGCATGTCGCACGATACATAACATTGCGCAGCGCGCCTTTTTCCGACACAAGCGGGATACGCGCGAGCAGTCCAATGCGGTCATGCCGATGAATACGTCGGCCTGCCGGGGCCAAAGGCTCATATCGAGCCGCCCCGTTTTTTTACCGCATTCAGAGGACTTCCACATGCTCGCCGCCATCAAGAACGCTGCCGCGTGCGCCGGACTGGCCGCCTGCGCGGCCATCACGCCCGTACACGCCGCCGCGCCCGCAAGCGCCAACACGCATTCCAACGCCGCGCCGGAATTCGCCGGCATCGACACATGGCTCAACAGCGCGCCGCTCACGCTCGCGCAATTGCGCGGCAAGGTCGTGCTCGTCGATTTCTGGACCTTCGCGTGCGGCAACTGCGTCAACACGCTGCCGTCCGTGAAGTCGTGGCATCAGAAGTACGCGGACAAGGGGCTTGTCGTCATCGGCGTGCATACGCCCGAGTTTCCGTTCGAGCAGGACACGAACAATGTGAAGCGCGCGATCGAGCGCTTCGGTATCACGTATCCCGTCGCGCAGGACAACCGCTATGCGACCTGGGCCGCGTACGGCAATCAGTACTGGCCGGCGTTCTATCTGATCGACAAGCACGGGCAGGTGGCCTACACGCACGTCGGCGAGGGCGATTACGCGCAGACCGAAGCGGCGATCCAGAAGCTGCTGGCCGAGCGCTAAGCCGGGTTTCGTATCGCAATGTATCTGGAACGTGCGCGATACAAAACATTGCACAAGACCCGCTTACCGGACACAAGCCAGATACCTGCGGGGCTTCAAATACACACAACGACGGCTCACGAGTGAAACGCAAGACGAACACCGCGACGCCCGAGTGCCGTAACTCATACAACCGACCGATTGATCCGCCAAGGAGAAACACCATGAAATCCACGATCGTTGCTTTCGCTCTCGTCGCCAGCGCTGTTGCAGGTGTTGCTCATGCCGCCGTGCCGGCCAACCCGGTGAACGTGCAGAGCCAGCAAACCGTTGCGAGCCAGAACAATGCGGGCAAGACCCGCGCCGAAGTGAAGCGCGAACTGGTTCAGGCACAGCGCGATGGTCAGATCGCCGCGCTGCGCAGCCTGTATCAAGGTAGCTGATTCGTTATTACCAAATATCGACCGACATTACTCATAGAGAGCCAATCATGATCAAGCAATTCGTCACCGCCGCAGTCATCGCCGTCAGCGCCGTCGCCGCCGGTTCCGCCTTCGCCAGCAGCGGCTACGGCCCCGCGCCGCACTATGACCCGCTCGCGGGCGCGCCCGCCTCGCAACGCGGCGTGAGCGTGCAGACCATCGCCAATGAAAGCGCCGCAATGCCGATGCAGGCGTACGGCGGCATGACCGACACGATCTCGCAATCGGGCGCGCGCGGCACGTCGGCGAACGACGTGGCCAGACTCTTCGCGCATCACTAAACCATTCAACTTTTGAACACACAGAGGAACGCATCATGACCCAGATCGACACCGTCCTGTACACCGGCAAAACCCGCGTCGTCGGAGGCCGCGAAGGCCATGCGAAGAGCACCGATGGCCGTCTCGACGTGAAACTCTCGCCGCCCGGATCGACGGGCGCGGGCACCAATCCCGAGCAGATGCTCGCCGCGGGCTGGTCCGCGTGTTTCATCGGCGCGATGGGAAATGCCGCCGCGAAACTGAAGGTCCGCCTGCCCGCCGACACCGCCGTCGATGCGGAAGTGGATCTCGGCATGGGGGGCGAAGCGTACCTGCTGCGCGCGCGGCTGAACGTGACCCTGCCGGGCATCGAGCGCGCGGTGGCCGAGGAAATCGCCAACCTGGCGCATCAGACCTGCCCGTACTCGAAGGCGCTGAAGAGCAACATCGACGTGACGATCACGGTGGTCTGACGCGTTTCACCGGCGCGCTGCGGCGATTGGGTCCGGTAGACTTGGCGCTTCATCGATCAAGCGAAGCACCGAGCCGACATGGACCGAATCGACGCGATGAAGGTTTTCATCGCCACGCTGGACGAGGGCAGTCTGGCGGGCGCGGGGCGGCGGCTCGGCCGCTCGCCCGCCGCCGTGAGCCGGGCGATCGCCTTTCTCGAAGAGCACACCGGCACCGCGCTGCTCCATCGCACGACGCGCACCATCAAGCTGTCCGAAGCCGGCGAGCGTTACGCCGCCGCGTGCCGCCGCATCCTCATCGATCTCGAAGAAGCCGACTTGCTGATCGCGCACGAGCGATCCGCGCCGCGCGGCCTGCTGACGATCACCGCGCCCGTCGCCGCGGGCGAAGACTTCCTGCGTCCGATGCTCGACGATTTCATCGCGCGCTTTCCCGCCGTTTCGTTGCGCCTGCAAATGCTCGACCGGCCCGTGAGCCTGATCGACGAAGGCATCGATGTGGCGCTGCGCATCGCGCATCTGTCGGACTCGACGCTGATCGCGATTCCCGTGGGCGAAGTGCGGCGCGTCGTGGCCGCGTCGCCGCGCTATCTCGCGAAGCATCCGCGCATCGGACAGCCCGCCGATCTCGCGCAGCATCAGATCATCTCGATGACGCACTTCGGCCTCGATTCGTGGAGCTTTCCGACTTCCGGCGGCTCGACGATTCCGCAAGTCGTGCAGTTCGCGCCGCGTTTCATCGTCAACACGGTGCGGGCGGCCGTGGCATCCGCCGTCGACGGGCACGGGCTCACGCGGCTCTTTTCGTATCACGTCGCGAAGGAAGTGAAGGACAAGACGCTGCAGATCGTGCTGCCGGACAGCGAACATGCGCCGTTGCCGGTGCATCTGCTGACGCCGCACGGAAGGCTTTCGGTGCCGAAGGTGCGGGCGTTCGTCGATTTCGCGACCCCGCGTCTGCGGCGTCACTTCAAGCAATCGCAACTCGATTCAACCGCATAACGGAAGATTATCTTCCGATCGGCGTCGATTCTCTCTTGATGCGATCGAATATAGACTGGCCTTCATGAAAGGGCGCGCAGAGCGCGCCCGAAGCCGTAGTGGAGGCACTATGCGATACGCAGTCTTGAACCAGCCGGAACGCGGGTCGTTCCAGCTTTGGCGTGGCGTGCTGGCCGGCGCCAGCGCGAGTCTGATCGGCATCGGGCTTGCACGGTTTGCCTATACGCCGCTCCTGCCGGCGATCATCGGCGCGCACTGGTTTCCCGCATCGACGGCGGCGTATCTCGGCGCGGCCAATCTCGGCGGCTATCTCGCGGGCGCGCTCGCGGCGGGCTGGCTCGCGCGCCACGCACGCGCCGCGACGGTCCTGCGCGCGATGATGGTGCTCGCCACCATCGCGTTCGTCGCGTGCGCGTTTCCCGTTTCGTTTCTCTGGTTCTTCGTGTGGCGGTTCCTGTCGGGCATTTCCGGCGGCGCGTTAATGGTGCTCGCCGCCCCGACGATCATCGCGCATGTTGCGCCGTCGCGTCGCGGATTCGCGAGCGGCGCGATCTTCACCGGCATCGGGCTCGGCATCGCGGCGTCGGGGACGATCGTGCCGCTGCTGCTTCGGCAAGGCCTCACGCAGACCTGGCTCGGGCTCGCGGTGGTGTCGTCGTTGCTGACGATCGTCGCGTGGCACGGATGGCCGTCGCAGGATGCGCCCGCGCCTGCGCAAGAGACGCCACACAGGCACGCGAAGGCGCCGTCGCCGCCCGCGTTGCGCGCGTTGTTCGTCGAGTACGCGCTCAATGCGGTCGGTCTCGTGCCGCACATGATTTTTCTCGTCGATTTCGTCGCGCGCGGTCTCGGCAAGGGTGTCGATGCGGGCGCGGAATTCTGGGTGCTGTACGGACTCGGCGCGATCGCCGGGCCGCTCCTCGCGGGACATCTCGCCGATCGCGCCGGCTTCGGGCCTGCATTGCGCGTCGCGTATCTGCTTCAGCTCGTGGCGGTCGCATTGCCCGCGGTGTCGTCGAATTCGGGCTTGCTGATGGTGTCGAGCGTGCTGGTCGGCGCGTTCACGCCGGGCATCGTGCCGCTCGTGCTCGGACGCGTGAACGAACTGCTCGGACATCATCCGGCCGCGCAGAAGGGCGCGTGGCGCACCGCGACCACGGGATTCGCCGTGCTCCAGGCGCTCGCGGCTTACGGTCTTTCGTTTCTGTTTTCGAACAGCGGCGGCGATTACCGCTTGTTGTTCGTGATCGGCGCGCTCGCGCTTGCGGTTGCGCTTGCCATCGATCTGCTTACCGCGTTGAGGTCGAAATGAGCCAGGTTATTTCAGCATCCATCCCGCTCGGCTATGCCGAACGCAACGGACAGTACTGGCGGCGCAATCTCGCCGTCTGCGTGTTCGGTTCGTTCACGACGCTCGTGAGTCTCAGCATGCTGCTGCCGTTTCTGCCGCTGTATGTGCGGCAGCTCGGCGTGGGGTCGCAGTCGGCGGTGATCGAATGGTCGGGCGTCGCGTTCAGCGCGACGTTCCTCGGCACCGCGGTCACCGCGCCGATCTGGGGGCGTCTCGCCGATCGCTACGGCCGCAAGCCGATGCTCGTGCGCGCGGCGGTCGGCATGGCCATCGTGATGTCGCTGATCGGCGTCGCGCATTCGGTGCATCAACTGGTCGCGCTGCGTCTGCTCGCGGGGTTGATCGGCGGTTACGCGTCGGCATCGACGGTGATGATCGGCACGCAGGCGCCGCGCGAACGGGCCGGCTGGGCGCTCGGCATATTGTCGACGGGCGCGCTCGCGGGCAATCTCGCCGGGCCGCTGATCGGCGGCATGTTGCCGGGACTGATCGGCATTCGCGGAACCTTCTTCGCGGGCGCGGGGATGATCGCGGTGGCCGCGCTCGCCACGATCTTTCTGGTGAAGGAGGACTTTCATCCGGACGATGCGAAAAAGCGCGCGTCGCACACGGATTCGACGCAGGCGCATCGCACGAATTACGTCGTGGTCGCCGCGCTGCTCATGACCGCGATGATGGTGCTGCTCGCGAACATGTCGATCGAACCGATCATCACCGTCTACATCGGCGGCCTCGGCGTGAAGGCCGATAACGTGGCGCGCATCGCGGGCGTCGTCATGGCGTGCTCGGCGCTCGGCAGCATGCTGACCGCGGCGCGACTCGGCGCGCTGGCGGACCGCATCGGAAGCTGGAACGTGATCGTCGGGTGCCTCGTGCTGACCGGCATCGCGATGATTCCGCAGGCGTTCGTGCATCAGTGGTGGCAGCTCGCCGCATTGCGCATGCTGATGGGCATGACGCTCGCCGGCTTGCTGCCTTCCATCGCGAAGCTTGCGCGCAGCGCCGTCAGCGAAAACAGCAGCGGACAGATGCTCGGTTATCTGCAATCGGCGCAGTTCAGCGGGCAGGTCGTCGGGCCGCTGATCGGCGGTCAGATCGGCGTGCTGCTCGGTTTGCACTCGGTGTTCTTCGTGACGGGAAGCCTGCTGATTGCGTGCGCGGGACTCGCGCACTGGGCGCGCACGCGCTAGCCCGCGTTGCGCGGTTTAAGTTTCACTTAAGCCGCGCAACTTACGGTAGCGGACTCTTTTGCCTGTCGCTGCCTCATGCCGCCGCTACTCTTTTCGATGACGCGCATCTGATCGCGTCATGCTCAAAGTCCATCTCTTCTTCATCGTCTTCATTGTCGCGAGTCTCGTGCCGCTCATCGCGCACGCGAAACGCGTCGTCGCTGCCGAACCGGTGTTGCAGGCGCGCGCCGCGATCGCCGTCGATCTCTCCACAGGACGCACGCTCTACGCGAAGCACGCCGACGCGCGCGTGCCGATCGCATCGCTCACCAAGCTTCTCACCGCGATGGTCGTGCTCGACTCAAAGCGCTCGCTGCTCAAGCCCGCGCGCATCACCGATGCCGACGTCGATCGCCTCAAGTGGTCGCGCTCGCGCCTGCCCGTCGGCTCGCTTCTGTTGCGCAAGACGATGCTGCATATCGCGCTGATGTCGTCGGAGAATCGCGCCGCCTTCGCGTTGAGCCGCGATTATCCCGGCGGCCGCGCGGGCTTCGTGCATGCGATGAACCGCACCGCGAAGCGCCTGCATATGAATCGCAGCCATTTCGTCGATCCGACCGGTCTCTCGCCGCACAACGTATCGACCGCGCGCGATCTCACGAAGCTCGCGCGCGCGGCGTATCGCTATCCGACGATTCGCGAATACGCGACTTCACATCACAAGCTCGTGCTCGGCGGCGCGGGGCCGCTGATGTATCGCAACACGGATCCGCTGGTCTATCGCGCGGCGTGGGACGTGGGATTGCAGAAGACGGGTTTCACGAACGAGGCGGGGCATTGCCTCATCGTCGTCGCGCAGGTGCATGGGCGGCCGACGCTCTTCGTGATTCTCGGCGCGCCGGGCGAGCACGCGCACTTTCAGGATGCGGTGAAGCTGCGGAGTTGGTTGTTGAAGCGATAAGTCATGCACGCATGCCCGCAAGCGATGCCTCGTCAACAGGCCGATCATCGATAGGAAAGTGCAGCAGCGCCGCGACGAGACCCGCGACGGCCGTCGCACCCCAGATCAGCGAGTACGAACCGGTCGTGTCGAACACATAGCCGCCGAGCCACGCGCCGAGAAACGATCCGAGCTGATGGCTTAGAAACACGACGCCGAACAGCGTGCCCAGATGCCGCGTGCCGAATACCTTCGCGATGAGCCCGTTGGTGAGCGGCACCGTGCCGAGCCACGTCAGCCCCATGACGGCGGCGAAGATGACGACGGATACGCTCGTCGTCGGCAGCAGCACGAAGAGGGCGATCGTGCCGCCGCGAATCAGATAGAGCCACGCGAGCACGTGATGCTGCCGCCAGCGTCCGCCGAGCCATCCGCATCCCCAGCTGCCGATCATGTTGAAGAGGCCGATCACGGCGAGCGCCGTCGCGCCGAGCCCGACCGGCATGTGGCAGAGCATCAGATAACCCGGCAGATGCGTCGCGATGAACGCGAGCTGAAAACCGCATGTGAAAAAGCCGAGCGTCAGGAGCCGGTAGCCACGATGACGCGACGCATACGCGAGCGTCTCGCGCAGCGGCATCGCGTGTGTTTCCTGTGATGCCGCCACCGCCACCGACGCCTTGCTCCGGCGGCTCGCGCGATCGAGCACGATGCCCAAGGGCGCGGCGAGCAGCAACACGAAGGCGAGGCCATAGAGCGACGCCGCCACGCCCGCATGCACGCGCATTTCCTGCGCGAACGGCACCATCAGCACTTGTCCGAGCGAGCCGCCCGCGCTGGCGAGACCCATCGCGACGCTGCGCGTTTGCGGCGATGCGACGCGTCCGACCGTCGCGAGCACGACACCGAAGCTCGTGCAACTGATGCCAATGCCGACGAGCAGCCCGAGGCCTATCACGAGCATCCAGCCGGAAGTCGCGGCCGCCGCGAGCGCGAGGCCCGCAGCGAACGTGGCCGCGCCCATCGCGACGACGGGCGCGGCGCCGTACCGGTCGGCGGCGGCGCCTGCGAACGGCTGCGCGAAGCCCCAGACCAGATTGTGCAGTGCGATCGCGAAGGCGATCAGCGTGACGGGCAGACCGCGATCGAAGGAAAACGGCCCGATGAAAAGCCCGAAAGTCTGACGCACGCCCATCGCGGCGCTCAGGATCAGCGCGGCCGCGCCGATGAGCGCCCACGTCGTTGCGCGGTTCGTGCCGGTAGTGCTCGATAGTGACGACATGGCGCTATTCCTCCTTGCGGCCATCCTCGCAGGCGAACGTCCGTGCTGACAAACGAAAAGTTTTCGCTGACGGATGAGCGCAGTTCAACCGCGATGCTTCGCTTCGTCGCCTTTGTGGTCGTCGACGAACTCCGCCGCCTGTGCGATCAGCCAGTCGCGGAACGCGACGAGATCCGCGCGGGCGCTCGCTTGCGGCGTCTCGCAGAGCCAGTAGGCGGTCTGCGTCTCGACGCTCGTCGCGGACGCTTCGACGAGCGTGCCTGCGACCAGTTCGCGATCGACGAGCGGACGCCGGCCGATGACGACGCCGAGCCCGGCCGCGGCGGCATCGAACGCGAGCTGCACGGTATCGAAACGCAGGCCGCCCTGGAGATCGAGGCCGTCGATGCCCGCGCCGTCCATCCACGCCTGCCAGTCCTGGCTCGCGGTATCGACGTGAATGAGCGCGGCGCGCGCGAGATCGGGGATGCCGTCGGCGCCCGTCAGCCCGGCGCGATACGCCGGACTGCACAGGGGCACGAGCCGCTCGCCGAAGAGACGTTGCCACGACGCGCCATCCACCGGGCCGCGCGAGAGACGCAGGCCGAAATCGAAGCCATCGACGGGAAAGCCCGCCTGACGGCGCGAAGTGTCGATGGTCACGTCGATGTTGGGCCAGCGCGCGCGGAAATCCGGGAGGCGCGGAACGAGCCAGCGAGCGGCGAGCGTGGGCGCGCAGGTGACGGCGATAGCGCGGCGCGTGCGTTTGCCGGGCAGCGTCTGCGTGCCGATCGCGATGAGCGAGAACGCTTCGGCGATGTACGGCAGATAGTGCTCGGCCGCCGCGCTCAGCGAAAGTCCGCGCGGCTCGCGCACGAAAAGCTCGACGCCGAGCACCTTCTCCAGCGCGCCGATGCCGTGGCTCACCGCGCCGGGCGTCACGTTGAGTTCGGCGGCGGCGAGCTTGAAACTGCGATGGCGCGCGGCGGCTTCGAAGAGACGCAGGGCGTTGAGCGGCGGAAGGCGCTGGGGCATGTTGGCGTGCGGGATCGACGAGGTGTGCGTCTATATTGCCATCGTCGCGGGAGGGGCTGTCAGCGGGCTCGCTGACGCCGCGCCTTCCACCAGGCGAGCGAACGCTGCGCCATGACCCCGAACGGCGGATTGGCGAACAGCACCGCCGCGCCCAGCGCGATGGCGCCGCAAACGAGAAACGTGCCGCGATAGCCGAGCGCCGCGACGAGCGCGCCGGACAACACGCCGGAAAGAATCGAGCCGACGCGCGATGCGTTGAAGAACAGCGCCGTCGCCGCGCCCGGCGTGCGGGGCATGAGGTCCTGCATGTAGGTCATGCCGAGACACGAAATCACCGACACGACGAACGCGTTGAACGCCTGCATCGGGATCAGGAACTGGACGCTTTGCGATGCAGCGACCGCGATGAAGTAGATCGTGTGCACGGCCGCGGACGACGCGAGCCAGCGCTGCTTGTCGAGGCGCGAGCCGCGTGCGCCGAGCGCGAGCATCATCGGAATTTCGAGGAGCGCGCCGAGCCCGAGCATGACGGACACGTCGATGCGCGAGCCGTGCATGCCGTGTACGACGTAAAGCGGCAGGACGATCATGGTCGCGCTCGCCGCGAGTCCGATGAGCGTCATCGCGACCGTGGCGCGCCATATCTCCGCGCGCGAGTGCGATACGCCGGCGTGCGGCGGCACGAGTTCATCGGTGTCGGGCGCGGTCACTTCGAGCAGCGATGACGGATCGCCTGCATAGTGCGCGGGCGCGCTGTGCGGGTCGCCCTTGGGCGAATCGTGCATGCGCCAGACGATCGCGCCGCACGCGATGAAACACGCAGCCGCGAACAGGAACAGGCCGTAGAAACCGGCCGCGGCGAGCACCAGCGCGCCGACGGAAGGCCCGAATACCCATGCCATCGAGAGCACGGTTCTCAGCGTCGCGAGTGCGAGGGCCCGCTCGGCGGCGTCATCGACGGGCAGGGCGGCGCGCGCAAAGGAAAACACGAGCGACATGGCCGAGCCGCCCGCGCCGAGAAACATGACGCCGATCGCCACCAGCGCGGCGTAATTGCGCACCAGACACAGCAGCAGGAAGCCGAGCGACGACGCGATGAGCGCCGCGAGCAGCAATTCCCGATGATGACCGTGCCTGTCGGACCATTTGCCGGCGAATGCGCTCGCCACGACGCCGCTCGCGGCGATGACCGTCATGAAGACGCCGAGCCGCAGCGGACTCATGTCCGCCTGCTCGACGCTGAACAACGACAGATACGGTGCGGTGAACGACATCGCGACACCGAGCATCAGCGTCGCGCCGGAGAGCGGCAGAAAGAACGGGATCCGTGTGAGACTGAGCAGGCGTGTATTCATCGGGACGTGGGGCGGCTTGTGCGATTCAGGCGCGAAAGTGCGAGTTGCGACGCGCGCCGGTCTGCGGGCAGTTTGCCACCACGATCCCGATAATGTGTGGCAATCGGTCGATCATGGATGACCGCTCGTCAATCTCAGCCGACCTGCTGAATGGCAGCAACTTTCACATCCGCTTTCGAATTCCCTCGCACTGACAGCCAGCTCCACGCGGCGCGCGCTGAAGATCACGCAACGGCGCGCGCCCGTATCACCTCCGTTGTCGGCACGTCGTCTCGTTCGCGCGAGAGCGTGAAGTCGAAATCGATCAGCGCGAAGTTGCCAGCCACGCCGTACCGTTTGCCTTCCGCGCCTTCGGCCTTCTTCAGTTCCGGCACGAGTCCCGCACGTGTGGCGAACGCGAAGTCGTCCCACAGATACGGATCGCCTTCGATGTTGATCTGCGTCGTGAGCTTGCGATAACCCGGCGACGAGACGAAGAAGTGAATATGCGCGGGCCGGTGACCATGCCTGCCGAGCTGATCGAGAAGTTGCTCCGTCTTGCCGCCCGGCGGCACGCTGTAGCCCACCGGCACGACGCTGCGAAAACTATAGCCGCCTTGCGAGTCCGTCCGGATCGAGCCGCGCAGGTTGAACGCGGGCTGTGACTTGTCGAAGTGCGAGTAATTTCCCAGATGGTTCGCGTGCCACACTTCGACCAGCGCGTTCGCGAGCGGCTTGCCGTCGTCGCCGAGCACACGGCCGCGCATCACGAGCGTCTGACCGGGATCGTTGCCGTCGTCGATGCGCGCATGGCCCGGCGACTCCGGCGCACCGGCGACATACAGCGGCCCTTCGATCGTGCGCGGCGTGCCGCCTTCGAGGCCCGCTTTCTGTTCCGCTTCATCGAGGCGCAGATCGAGAAAATGTTCGAAGCCGAGTCCCGCAGCAATCAGCCCGAATTCGCCGCGCTGTCCCGTCTCGGTCAGGAAATTGAGCGCGGTCCAAAATTCATCCGGCGTGATGTCGAGATCCTCGATCGTATAAAAAAGATCCCGCACGATGCGGTTCACAATCGCCTTCGTGCGCGGATTGCCTTCGCTCGTCGCGCTGTCGTTGATCTTTTGCAGGAGCGTGTCGATCGTATCGTGGTTCATGGCGTGTCTCCATTGGTCTTCAGATCGATTTGAACAAGGGGCTCTTCGCAAGCGCATCGGCGCCGTCCGCGCTGGTGAGGAACTTTTCCGTGTAGATGTCGCGCTCGAAAAGCTGGCCTTGCATCAGCGTGCGGATCGCGGCTTCGATCATCACGGGTGGGCCGCACAGATACGCCTTGTGTCCGCGGAACACACCGTCGAAATGCGCTTTCGCTGCGTCGTGCACGAAACCGCGAAAGCCTTCCCAGGACGAGTCCGCCGCTTCGTCGGAGAGCGCCGGCACATACGTGAAGTTCGCGTGCGCGCTTGCGAGCTGCAGAAAAAGCTCGTGGTAGTAAAGCTCGGCGCGATTGCGCGCGCCGTACACGAGCGTGATCCGCCGCGCGTCGTTCTCTTCGAGCAGATCGATCAGCATCGACTTCGGGCTCGACAGGCCCGAGCCGCCCGCGATCAGGATCACCGGCTGCGGGTCCGACTTGCGCACGAAGAATCGCCCATAAGGACCGCTGAAGCGGATCTCGTCGCCGGACCTGATTTCTTCGTGCAGATAACCCGTGCCCTTGCCGCCGGGCACGCGCCGCACATTCAGTTCGATGACCGTGCGTGACGCCGGTTTGTCCGCGAGCGAGAACGCACGCGGCATGTCCTCGCCGGGGATATGCACGTTCACGTACTGCCCCGCCTGAAACTCGATGCCATCGCCGTCCAGTTCGACGAAAATGCCCTTGATCGTCGGTGTGAGATCGATCATCTGCTTCACGCGGCCGGTGTAGTCGCGCACGGGGAAGTGGCGCGCGTCCTCGTCTTCGTCGATGTCGGCTTCGATCGTCAGGTCCGATTGCGCCGTCGCGCAGCACGCGAGGCACTTCTGCTCGTCGCGCTCGAAGTCCATCAGCGCGAACGGCGAGGCATGTCCGTGCTCGATCTCGCCGTCCAGCACCTGCACCTTGCACGTCGCGCACAGGCCGTGACAGCAGGCGTGCGGCAGCCACACGCCGGCGCGCATGCACGCGTCGAGGATGGTCTGCTCCTCTTCGATCTCGATCGTCTGCCCGATCGGCTCGATGGTCAGTTGGTAGCTCATCATCGTCTCCGTTCTAGCTGCACGATCCGCCGATGCCCGTCAGACGCGGCGTGCGGAAGCGAATGACCGCCTTGTGACCGAGTCCGTTTTCGCCGATGCTCCTGTCGAAATCGGGCGTGAACGCCTCGCCGGACCTGAACCATTCGATGGCCCGAACATCGACCTTTGGCCAGTCCGGATGCGAGGAGTACATCGCCGGAAGCACTTCGTCGATGAGCGCCCTGAACGGCGTCGCCGCTTCCACGGGAATGCAGTGCGGCGCGCAGAACATCAGATGATCCTCCCAGCCGACGAAGAGCAATTGCTTGCCGCGATAGTTCTCGACGCGGTCCCTGATCTCGCCCGTATAGCCTTCCTTCAGCGCGATGACTGACATGATTCGTCTCCTGTGTGGTGTCTTTACGCGGCGTCCCGATGCGCCTCGGGCGCTTCTTCGCCACCGTGGCTCGGCTTGCCGGTCCAGCGCAGCCAGTTCCTGCGGTCGGGCGAGTCCTCGAACTCGTGGCCGTCCTCGCCCACGTTGATGTGGTAGTAGCGCAGGACTTCGAGCATCGGATCGAAACCGGGCGCGCCTGGGTCGGCGTCTTCGGCGAAGCAGTTGCCCTGATAGATCTGCTGCACCGGCATCCATGCCTGCACGTACTTCTCCGGCTCGTTGTCGAAGATGTCCTTGCAGCCGTCCGAGCAGAAGTGAAACTTGTTGCCGAGGTAATCGCTCTCGCGGTAGCAGATCTTCGTCGGGTCGTCGGGCTCGGTGAACGCCATCGGAATCTGGCAGGTCTGGCACAGCATCGGCAGGGTCATGTTGTAGAAGCGTCTGCCCGCCTGTTGCTCTTCGCGCCAGTGTTCGAGGCGCGGGCGATAGAGCCGGTCGAAGGTGTCCGGATATTTTTCCGCGAGCCACTGCATCTCGTCTTCGGACGGAATCCACGTATGCATCGCGGCGGCGTGCGTGTAGTTGTAGAAGATGCCCCACGCCTCGTGCGAAAGCCGGTCCTTCTCCTTCATCGCCACGTCGTGATACTTCGGCATGCGGATGCCGTAGCGTTCGAGATCGTGAAAGAGGGCGCCGCCGTTCTTCTCGAAGTAGGTTTCCCACGCCTCCTGCCACGACATGATGCGCTTGGGGAGCATGTAGTCCATCATCATCGCGACCAGCGTGAGAAGGCGATAGCCGCGCCAGAACCACTTGTCGATCCACTTCTGGATGATCGGCACATTGCCCGGGTCCTGCTCTAGCAGGAACTTCACGACTTCGAGCCCGAGCGTCATGTGGCGCGATTCGTCGGACTGCGCGGAGAAGCCGAAGGTGACCGTCGCCATGTCGCCGTTGAAGGCCGCGCCGGACATGAACGGCATGAAGAGCAGGTTCGTCAGCACGTATTCGAACGAGAACGAGATGGCGGTGACGAACTCGAACGGGCCGGCGCTCATCGCGTCCTCGAAGTACGACTTCGGCACCGACAGATACCACACGCGATCATGCATGTGCCTGAAGTCGTGAAAGCCGTTGAAGTACTTGTTGTAGTGGCTGATCGTATGCACCTGCGTCTGCGCATGACGCAACTCGTCGATCGCCTGCATCTGGCACGCGATACGCGCACCCGCGCCGCGAAAGTTGCGCCCCGCGAGCGCGAAGCCGCGATGCGCCGCGTATTCGAGCGGGCTCACGCCGGTCAGGAAGAGCTTGAGCGCGTTGATGTAGCGCGGGTCCGTGACGTTGAACTGGCCGTTGTTCTGCTGGAAGGCGTCGATGATCGCGTAGAGCTTGCGCTCCTTCTCGCCCTGATACTTCCAGTAGGCGTCCATCGTGAGGCGGAACGGGTCTTCCCACTTGTCCCAGTCGTGCACCTTGATGCCTTCGAAGCGGTCATAGGGAAAGACCTCGTCCATCGGCTGATAGGTGGTGTCCCAGCCGAGGCCGCGTGTGAGCATCGCGTAGTTTTCCTTGATGCTCAGCTTCTTCGGCGCGGATTGTGGTGTGCTCATTTGCGTGTCTCCCTTGTGTTGCCGCTCAGGCTTTCCATTCGAGGATGAATTCGTCGTCGGTTTCGTCGATGTTGCCGCCGAGCGAAATCAGGTTCAGTTGCAGTTCGCGCAGGTCGAAGTCGCGGCCGATCAGCGCTTCGATCGATTCGCGCCGGATGACGAGCCTGCCGACGGCGTCGATCTTGACCATCGCCGGAAACGCGTTGACGACCGCATGCGGGTTGTCCGCCTGAATCGCCTCGATGATCGGCCGCGAATCGTCGTTCGCCTGAAACGCGATGAATACGGAATCAGCCATGACTCACCTCCACGCCCTGTTTCGCGATGCGCGCATCGAACGCCTGTGCGATGGCTTCGAGCGCGTGGTGCGCGTCGTCGTCCAGCGCCGCGATCGCGAACGGCTTGAGTGCCTCGATAACCGCGGCCCGCCACTTCGCGATCCATTGCCCGAGCAATGCCGCATTGGCGGGCGACTCCGCGGCCGCGGTCTTGATGGTCGCGTCGACCCAGCGGCTCGTTTCATCGAACCAGCTGCTCGCGAACTCGTTGAGCATGCCAAGGCCCGGACCGTGCAGACGCGTGATGCGCTCGTCGATGTGCCGGTACACGAGCGGATACAGCAGGCCGTCGAGCACGACGTTCTGCGCGACGAAAGTCTCGAACCAGTCGCGCACGACCATCGTGTCCTCCACGACGCGCCGCAGTCCCTGCCACATCGGATCGTCGAGCCAGCGCGCCTTGCCTTCGACGAGCGACGTGCCCTGATTGCCGTCCAGCGCGAGCCCGATGCGCGACAGGTATTGCGCGATGCCGAGCCGGTCCATGCAATGGAACATCGTCGCCTGCGTGATGGCCGTGCCCCAGCCGTAGCCGGTCACGAAGCAGTTGTTCGTGTTGGCCGCCCATTCGACGTGACGAAGCGGCACCATGAGCGACGCGATGTGCGCCTTCGCTTCATCGGAGAGATCGGAGAGGAGACGCCGCCTCGCGACGAACTCGAAGTTCTTCTCCATCGCTTCCTGCTGCCTTGACCGGGCGATGGTGTACGCACCGTAGTAGTACTGACGCGGGTCCTTGAACACATACCAGTCGTTCATCGCGATGGCCGTGCGGCCTTTGTCGTAGAGCTCGAACTCCGGCTCCCACAGCGGACGATAGTGAAAGTTGACCTCGGGTTGCAGGTCGAAAGTCGCATCCTGATAGCGCGACGCGGGCTTGTCCGCGCCGAGCCGCCGCGCGACGTGCGAGAAAGTCTGCCGTACCTGCTCGACGGCCGACGTCTTGATGTCGATCTGCATTCCTCACTCCTCTGGTTTGACTTGGTGGGGGATCATTCGGAGAGTCCGGGCTGGCCGTAGCGCCACTTCGCTTGATCGATGTCGAGCTGCGCGCCTTCGTCGCGCGTCAGATAGGTCACGCGATTCGCGCGGCAGAACGACTGAAATTCGCGCAGGGGCATCACGAGCTCGACGCTCAGTTCAGGATCGCCGATCGAAAAGTCGAACTCGACGAAGCCGTCGTCCCTCTGCTCCCTGAAGCGCACATAGCGCCGGGTGATGTCGAACGCGCGCGGAGGCCGCGCATAAGCGGGCAGTGACATCGCTGTCTCCTTGGTTTTCGTCTACGTGGCCGGCCTTTCATCGATGATTTGATCGGGAACCGGCGTGCGCACCCTATAAGGCAACACGTGTGCCAATCGTGGAATGCAGACGGAGCGATAGCGTCGTCGCGCGATGGCGCGAGCCTTGTGCGGCGGGCGCGCGAGACATCGAAGCATCTTTTCGATGCGCGCTTTCCTGCCCGTCGGCGCACTTTCCCGAGTCGATCAAATGCTCGAAACGCGCGTGATTGGCTGCGTGGCGGGTTCATCAAATCCGTATCAGGGAACGCCCCGATAGCGCCGCCGCCGCCGTCCGCGAACCGGGTGGCAGAGCATTGCGCGCCACACGCACATCGCCTATCGTGGTGCCATGAAAACGAGCAGACAGCAGGAGACAACCGCAATGCCACGCCGCGAGAAAGCGTCTGTGAACGCGCAGGAAGGCATGTCGATGGTCGCGCCCAAGGGCGCCCCGGTCGACAGCCTTCGCTATCCCGACATCGCCGATCTGATGTCGCGGCTGCACTTCTCTCCCGGCGACGGCCGCATCTGGCTCGACGAACAGCGCATGCTGCTCGTGCATACCGGCGCGATGGGCTCGATGCGCCGCGAGCTGATCGAGAGCCTCGGGATCGATGCCGCGCGCGGCCTGCTCACACGCATGGGCTACAACTCCGGCGCACGCGATGCCGAACTCGCGCGTCGCGTGCGCCCGGAGAACAGCATCACCGAGATGTTCGCGGTCGGGCCGCAGTTGCACATGCTCGAAGGCATGACGGTGGTGGAGCCGGTGCGCCTCGAAATCGATGTCGAGCGCGGCCAGTACTACGGCGAATTCATCTGGAAGAACTGCGCGGAAGACGAGGAGCACGTGCGCATCTACGGCATCGGCGCGGAGCCGGTTTGCTGGACACAGCTCGGCTATGCGGCGGGCTACACGAGCGTGTTCATGGGTCGCCCGATTCTCTATCGCGAAGTGGAATGCCGCGCGCTCGGGCAGGCGCATTGCCGGATCATCGGCAAGCCGGTGGAGGAGTGGGGCGAGGAAGCCGCCGACGATCTGCGCTTCATGCAGGCGCAGGCCTTCACGCAGGGGCTATCGGCGAACAGCGCGGGCGGTCAGGGCGCGTTCGGCGACGAGAACATGGTCGGCGCGTCGCCCGGATTCAACGCGGTGTGCCACATGATCAGGCGCGTCGCGGGCACGCGCGCGACCGTGCTGTTCCTCGGCGAGAGCGGCGTCGGCAAGGAAGTGTGCGCGCGCACCTTGCACAGGATCAGCAAGCGCAGCGATGGCCCGTTCGTCGCCGTGAACTGCGCCGCGATTCCCGAAGCGCTCGTCGAATCGGAGCTCTTCGGTGTCGACAAGGGCGGCTTCACCGATGCCACGCAGAGCCGTCCCGGACGCTTCGAACGCGCGCATGGCGGCACGCTTTTTCTCGACGAGATCGGCATTCTCAGCATGACCGCGCAAGGCAAGCTGCTGCGCGCGTTGCAGGAAGGCGAGATCGAGCGCGTGGGCGGCACCGAGACGCGGCGCGTGGATGTGCGCGTGGTCGCCGCGACCAATCTCGATCTGCGCGACGAGATTCGCGCGGGGCGCTTCCGCGAAGACCTGTACTTTCGTCTGAACGTGTTTCCAATTCGCGTGCCGTCACTGCGCGAGCGGCGCGAGGACCTGCCCGTGCTGCTCAATCACATGCTGCGCAAGTATCGCGAGCGGCACGAGCGCAATGTCACCGGCTTCACGCCGCGCGCGCTCGATGCGCTCCTGAACTATGGCTGGCCGGGCAATATCCGCGAGCTCGAGAATATCGTGGAGCGGGGCGTGATCCTCGCGAACCATGACGGCGCGATCGATATCGGCCATCTCTTCACGAGCGGCGAGAGCATCGAGACCGGGACATTCGGTATCGGCGACGATGGCTCGCTGACGGCTTCGCGTTCCTTGCTCGCGCAAGCGGGCGAAACGGGTGGCGACGAAGTCGATCGCGTGACGCGCAAGGTGAATAGTCTGCTGCTGGGCATCGGCGGCGACGTGGAGCCCACGTCGCTCGATGACATCGAAACCGCGTTGCTGAAAAGCGCGGTGCAGCGGGCGGACGGCAACCTCTCGGCGGCGGCTCGTACGCTCGGCATCACGCGGCCGCAACTCGTTTATCGCCTGAAGAGCCGGGGATTGCGTCTTTGAAGACACGCGCCTCTCAATGACGCAGTTCCTCGGTTCCTTTGCCCGTCCAGCGTTTGAGCGCGCGGCGGAAATTCGCGGCATCGCTGAAGCCGAGCAGCATCGCGACGTCCTCGGTGCTCATCTTCGTCGTTTTCAGATATTCGAGCGCGAGCGAGCGTTTGACGTCATCCACGATCGCCTGAAACGACGAGCCTTCTTCGTCGAGTCGCCGCCTCAGGGTGCGTGAGGTGAGATGCATCGACCTGGCAACGGTCTCCATGTCGGGAAACGATCCGGGCGTGGCCATCAGGCATTGATACACCTCGCCCGAGACGCCGCTCGATGTCTTCGCCTGTCCGATCAGACGATCGCAGGTCTCTTGCAGCAACGTCGTCGTGAGCGGGTGGGCGAGTTGCGGCTTGCGGTCGAGAATCGCGCTGTCGTAGATCAGTTCGCATTGCTCCTGATCGAAGAGACATTCGCAGCCGAGATAGTCCGGGTAGATGGCCGCGTGCGCGGGCGCGGGATACGAGAAGCACGCCTTCATCGGCGGACAGACACCGCCGGCGACGTCCTGAAGATGCGTCACATGCTGCGTGTATTGCTGCTCGATGATGAACTCGCGCAGTTCGCGCGACGGGCTTGAGACGAACGCGTCGGGAAATGTCCAGACCATGCGATCCGGACACTCCGTCCATTCGATTGCGACGGTCGGCGTGGCGAGCCTGTGATACTTCACGCCGAGTTTGAAGTAGTCACGCAACGACAGACACGACATCAGCGCATAGCCATACATGCCGTAGGCGGACAGATGCAGCTTGCGTCCGACCCTGAACGGCGTATCCGGCTCGCAGCCAAGCGACACGGCGTTCCGGCAGACCGTTGCGTACTGTCCGACGGACGTGAGCACCGACGCGTCCTGCAGATCGGCGACCGTGACGTCCGAGCCGCTCAGGCTGTCCTCAGGCGCGATTCCCTGTTCCGCAAGCACTTCGACGAGCGCGGCGATCTTGTAAGGCGCGAACATGCGTTCGTTCAGCGGAGGTCGGAGGGTGGCCATGTTTCTATTGTCCCGTGAGGACTCGCGAGTGTCCGAAAAAGACCTTTTCCGGAAAATACTATCTCAATAAGATCTCAGTCACAAGGCGCCGTTCCGACCAGGAATTGCGTCGAACAGAAACGGAGACGAGGGATCTCGATGAGCGATTCAACCCGCAAGGTCATTATTTCGTGCGCTGTCACCGGCGCCACGCATGTTCCGACGATGTCGGAGCATCTGCCGATCACGCCCGCACAAATTCGCGACGAGGCGATCCAGGCCGCCGAAGCGGGCGCGGCGATCATCCATCTCCACGCACGCGACCCCAACGACGGCCGTCCGACGCCCAACCCGGACATCTTCCAACAGTTCGTGCCCGCCATCGCGGAGGCAACCGATGCGGTCATCAACATCACGACGGGCGGCAGCACGCGCATGACGCTGGAAGAGCGGCTCGCTTATCCGCTGCGCGCGGCGCCCGAGATGTGCTCGCTCAATATGGGATCGATGAACTTCTCGATCCATCCGCTTGCGTCGAAAGTGTCGTCATGGCGCTACGAATGGGAGAAGGGGTATGTCGAGGGTATGGAGGACATGATCTTCCGCAACACCTTCAGGGATATCAAGCACATCCTTCTCGAACTGGGCGGTAAAGGGACGCGCTTCGAGTTCGAATGCTATGACCTGGGGCATCTCTACAATCTCGCGCATTTCGTGGATCAAGGCTTGATCAAGCCGCCGTTCTTCATTCAATCGGTGTTCGGCATTCTGGGCGGCATGGGCGCGGACCCCGAGAACATGACCGTGATGCGCGCAACGGCAGACCGCCTCTTCGGACGCGAGAACTATCACTTCTCCGTGCTCGGCGCGGGCCGTCACCAGATGCCGCTGGTTACGATGAGCGCCATTCTCGGCGGCAACGTCCGCGTCGGGCTGGAAGACAGCGTGTACATCGCAAAGGGCGTCAAGGCCGAGTCGAATGCGCAGCAGGTGCGCAAGATCCGCCGAATCCTCGAAGATCTTTCGTTCGAAATAGCGTCGCCGGACGAAGCGCGCGCGATGCTGGGACTGAAGGGGCGCGACAAGATTACACCGTAAGACCTTCAATATTCATAGACGGGGCGAAGACCCATCCCGGAGACAAAATGAACATCACCGACGAACTCGACAAGCTGCACCGCATCGCCACGCACAAAGCGATGCGGCGACTCATTCCACTCATGTGCGCGATCTACTTCATGTCGTTCCTGGATCGCACGAACGTGGCTCTGGCCAAAGCTCAACTGGCAATCGATGTGGGCATCAGCGCTGCCGCATACGGATTGGGTTCAGGCATTTTCTTCATCGGCTATGCCTTGCTCGAAGTGCCCAGCAATCTGGCTGCGCATCGCGTCGGGCCGCGTCGGTGGATCGCGAGAATCGCGGTGACGTGGGGCATTCTTTCCACCGCGATGATGTTCGTTCAGGGCGAGTGGTCGTTCTACGTTCTGCGCGTGTTGCTCGGCATCGCCGAGGCAGGGCTTTTCCCGGCGCTCATGTACATGGTCACGCTGTGGTTCGCACCGAATGACAAGCCTGTCGTCGTGGGATGGATCTACATTGCGCCTGCGCTTGCACTGATGCTCGGCAGTCCGCTCGGCGGAGCGTTGATGCAACTGAACGGCCTCTCTGGCCTTCATGGCTGGCAATGGATGTTCATGATCGAAGGCATTCCCAGCGTGCTCGTCGGCATTCTGCTTTTTTTCAAAATGCCGGAGCGTCCGCGCGACGCCCGCTGGCTGTCCGTCGAAGAGGCGCAAGCGCTGGAGTCGCGCGCAGCCGCCGATGCGCAAGGACATCCGGAGCTCACGTCTTCCGACTGGATGGCCGCGTTGAAGCGTCCCACGACCGTTCTGATGGGCCTGATCTACTTCCTCAACCAGGTGGCGTTCGTCGGACTGTACTTCTTTGCACCGTCGATGATCCAGCAGATGCACGTCAAGTCGCCACTGCTCGTCGGCGTGCTTGCCGCGAGCGTCGGCCTTGGCTTTTTGTTGGGCGTGCTGATCCTTCCGCGGATTCATCGGCGCTACGGCAATGACTGCGCGTTCCTCGGCATTCTCACGGTGGGACTCATTGCCGGCGCGTGCGCGTTCATCGCGACTTCCACCCCGGCAGCGCGCATGACGCTGCTTGCGGTCACCGCTTTTTTTGCGGGGGGCGTGTTGCCGTCGTACTGGGCCATTGCGATGAAGCGACTGCACGGCATTCAGGCGGCGGCAGGTCTCGCGTTCATCAATACGATCGGGCTGATCGGCGGGTTCGTCGGACCTTACCTGTTTGGATTGGCGGAAACCTTCACAGGACGTAGCGATTCCGGCTTTTACATCATTCTCGTGGCATCGTTGCTCGGCTTGCTGCTCGTGCCATTGTTTGCAAAGGCGATACGCCGCGAGACCGAAGCGCTGGTGTCGCCTGGCAACGGCAGTGCCGCCGGAATGCAGTCCTGAACGATCGATAAAAAAATGGAAAAGATGAGACTAAAAGAAAAAGTAACGCTGATCACGGGCGCGGGGCAGGGCATCGGCGCCGCCACCGCTCGCAAGTTCGCACAGGAAGGTGCGACGGTCGTTGCGTGCGACGTCAATGAGGCGTCGCTCGAGGAAGTGACCGAGACGTGCAGGAAAGCAGGTGCGGAAACAGCGGGATACTGCATCGACATGACCGACAGGCTAAGTGTGGACGAAGTGGTCACGAGCGTGATCAGGCGCTTCGGCCGCATCGACGTGCTGGTGAATAACGCAGGCATTACGCGCGACGCGCGTCTGCAGAAGATGACGCTCGATCAATTCGACGCAGTGATCGACGTCAATCTGCGAGCCGTCTTCCATGCGAGCCAGGCCGTCGTGGAAGGGATGGTCGCGCGAGGCTCGGGCGTCATCCTGAACGCGAGCTCTGTCGTTGGCATCTATGGGAACTTCGGTCAAACCAACTACGCAGCATCCAAATTCGGTGTGATCGGGTTCACGAAGACATGGAGCCGGGAGCTTGGGCCCAAGGGCATTCGCGTCAACGCGGTCGCTCCGGGGTTCATCGACACGTCGATACTGTCGACGATTCCCGAAGACGTTCTGCACAAGATGCGCGAACAGGTGCCGCTCGGCCGCCTTGGCGCGCCGGAAGAGGTCGCCAGCGTCTACGCGTTTCTGGCGAGCGACGAGGCGAGCTACATCAATGGTGCCGTGATCGAAGTGTCCGGCGGCATGACGCTCTGACTTCCTCGATATCGAAAGTCCAACTTTGCCGATATGAATACTTTTGAACTGTTGAAGCCGCAGCCTGGTCTGCGGGTGTTGATCACCGGCGCGGCCTCGGGCATCGGCGCCGCGATGGCGCAGGCGTTCGTTCAGGCCGACGCGCACGTCGTCATCTGCGACATCGATGCTAAGGCCGTCGAAGCATTTACATCGACGAGCACGTCGTTACATGGCTGCGTCGCGGACGTGAGTGACTCGAGCCAGGTCGATCAGGTCGTCGAGGCAACCGAACGCACGTTGGGGGGCCTCGATCTGTTGATCAACAACGCCGGGATTGCAGGACCGACAGGGGCCATCGAAGATATCGACGAGCAACAGTGGGAGCAAACGGTCACGACCAATTTGAACGGGCAGTTCAAATTCCTGCGCAGAGCGGTGCCGCTCATGAAGGAGACATCGCGGAGTGCGAGCATCATCACGATGTCGTCTGTCGCGGGACGGCTCGGTTATGCGTTCCGCACGCCCTATGCGGCGACGAAGTGGGCGCTCGTGGGGCTCACCAAATCGCTGGCCATCGAGTTGGGGCCCAGCGATATTCGCGTCAACGCCATTTTGCCGGGCGTCGTGCAGGGAGAGCGGATGGATCGCGTGATCGCCGCGCGGGCGGAATCGCTTGGGATCACGGTAGATGCGATGCGGGATAACTACCTGAAGAAGATCTCATTGCGTCGTATGGTGACGATGCAGGACATCGCGGCCACGGCGCTTTTTCTTGCTTCGCCGGCTGCCCGTAATATCACTGGACAGTCGATCAGTGTCGACGGGAATGTCGAGTATCTTTGAGTCGTTGGGCGGCGCCGTTGTTCAGATGCAATCGGCGCTGCGGATGCTTTAATTGACATAATATAAATTAGCGCACTTTTGTTTGTAGCGGCAATATCCTAATGTCCGCTTCTAGCCAAGACGAATGCAGCGGACCGAAGCACGGACCGCTGCATGCGGCGCTATCCGCCCGCACAAATAGCGCACACCTAATTCACGCGCAATGTCCCTTCGCGCGCTCGGCGCGCGTCACCGTATGTCCGACGAGCAGCCCGAAATCATAAGCGCGTTCGAGCGCGCGCCCGATGTCCTCGACACGGCACATGCGTATGTCGGCGCTGGGCTTGCCCATCGGATCGAATGATTGAATGCCAAGCTCGTCGCGTGCGATCGTCAACAGCGGCTCCCAATAGGCTTCGTTTTTGTTGCGGTAGATCATGATGCGCGCTCCTTTTGCTTGCATTTACTAGTTAACTAGATTAATGCGATGCGGGCGCGCGGCCTGCGGCGGATCGCCGCGATTGGAGCATGGTCTCTAGAAACCACCGATGCGCTGCGAAACAATAGCGCGATTTTCGCCGTCATTGCTCTCGGAACGAGAACGCGGCGTTTCAGAATCCGAATCAATGCGCGCATCGCCCCACAAACAGCGTGCTTTTGCGAACGCGCATTCATTCGGTCAGCGAATCACGAAGCCGTTGCCTATGATTTACCTCAGGCCGGTTTCAGCTCATATCGTCAAGGAAAAGGAGTCGTTCACGTGAAAGCTCCTCAACGTTTGGCACGAATCGAGTTGATGGCGCCGCTCTCCGGCGTGATGGTGCAACTCGACACCGTGCCCGATCCGGTTTTCGCACAAAAGATGGTCGGCGACGGCGTGTCGATCGATCCGACATCCGACGAATTGCTCGCCCCCCTTCCCGGCACGATCACGCAACTGCATCGCGCGGCACATGCGGTCACGGTGACGGGAGAAAACGGCCTCCAGGTACTGATACATATCGGCCTCGATACGGTGATGCTGCGCGGCGAAGGCTTCACGCCGCTCGTCAAGGAAGGCGACTCCGTCACGACCGGCCAGCCGCTGATCCGTTTCGATCCGCTCATCGTCGGCGCGCGAGCCGTGAGTCTGCTCACGCAGATGGTCATCGCGAATGGCGAAGAACTCGTCACGCGCTATATGCCCGCGACGGGCCTCGTCACCGCAGGCAAGGACGTTGCGCTGGCGGTCGAGTTCGTCGGCGGCGCGCTTGAAGATGCCGGCGTCGGCGCGGCCGACGCGATCCGGTCCGACGAAGTCACGCTGCCGAATCCCCAGGGACTGCATGCGCGGCCCGCGGCGGTGTTCGCGGCCGAAGCGAAAAAGTACAAATCCGATATCCGCCTCCTGCGCGGCAGCGATAGCGCGAATGCGAAGTCCGTCGTCGCGCTGATGACGCTCGCGACGAAGTTCGGCGACACGGTGCGTGTCGAGGCCGCCGGCCCCGATGCAGGCGAAGCCGCGGCAGCGCTCGCGCGTCTGCTCGCGTCGGGTTCGGGCGAGAAGCCCGGCGATGCGCCCGCGCCCGCCGCGCCCGCAGCCGAAGCGGTCGCGCCGAAACCCGCCGCGCCCGCCGATGCGAACGAATTCACCGGCGTATCGGCGTCGCCGGGGCTCGCGGTCGGCAAGATCGTGCAGTTCCGCCAGGAAGTCATCGACGTGGCCGAAGCCGGTGAATCGCCGCAACGCGAGCGCGCACGGCTCGACGCGGCGCATCATGAAGCGCGCCAGCAAATCGAGGCGCTGAAGGCGAAGCTGACCGATCCGTCGAAGGCGCAGATTCTCGATGCGCATCTGGAACTGCTCGACGATCCCGGTCTCAACGACACGGCCATCGGCGGCATCAGCGAAGGCAAAAGCGCGGGCTTCGCATGGCGCGCCGCGTTCGAGGCGCAGGCGAACAATCTGGAGAAGGTCGACA
Source organism: Caballeronia sp. EK (assembly GCF_014384845.1). Lineage (NCBI taxonomy): Bacteria > Pseudomonadati > Pseudomonadota > Betaproteobacteria > Burkholderiales > Burkholderiaceae > Caballeronia > Caballeronia sp. EK. Next base: position 631,555 of record NZ_JACSUE010000002.1, on the reverse strand, counting down.
ACGCGTTGCTGCGCGAGCGCGCGGGCGATATCCGCGATGTCGGCCGCCGCGTGCTGGCGCTGCTCGCGGGCGTGAAGCAGGCGCATATCGATGTGCCCGGCGAATCGATCCTGATCGCGGAGGAGTTGTCCCCTTCCGATACCGCATCGCTCGATCGCAGCAAGGTCCTCGGCTTCTGCACGACGACCGGCGGCGCGACGAGTCATGTGGCGATCCTCGCGCGCTCGCTCGGCATTCCGGCGATCTGCGGCATCGACGAGGATGCGCTGCAATTGCCCGACGGCACGCTCGTCGTGCTCGATGGCTCGCACGGCAGCCTGCGCCGCAATCCGAGCGCGGACGAACTCGCGAAGGCGCGCGAACGCATCGAGCGTCAGACGAAGAAGCGCGAAGAAGAAAAAGTCGCCGCAGGCAAGCGCGCCGTCACGGCCGATGGTCATCGCGTCGAAGTGGTCGCGAACATCCGCAATGCGCAGGAAGCGCGCGACGCGGTCGCGGCGGGCGCGGAAGGCGTCGGGCTGCTGCGCTCTGAGTTCCTGTTCGATAACCGCGACACCGCGCCGTCGGAAGACGAACAGGCCGCCGAATATTGCGCGGTCGCCGAAGCGCTCGGCCGCGAGCGTCCGCTCGTCGTGCGCACGCTCGATGTCGGCGGCGACAAGCCGCTCTCCTACATGCCGCTGCCGAAGGAAGACAATCCGTTTCTCGGGCTGCGCGGCGTGCGCGTGAGTCTCGATCGTCCCGACATGTTCCGCACGCAATTGCGCGCCATTCTGCGGGCCGCATCGATCGGCAATCTGCACATCATGTTTCCGATGGTCGCCGCGATCGAGGAAGTGCGCGCGGCGAGGCGGATTCTTCAGGAAGAAGCCGGCGATCGCATCGGCGACGTGAAGGTCGGCGTGATGATCGAAGTGCCGTCCGCCGCGCTCATCGCCGAGCCGCTCGCGCGCGAAGTCGATTTCTTTTCTATCGGCACCAACGATCTGACGCAATACACGCTCGCGATGGATCGCGGGCATCCGAAGCTCGCGAAGCAGGCCGATGCGCTGCATCCGGCGGTGCTGCGTCTCATCGGCATGACGGTCGAGGGCGCGCACAAGCACGGCAAATGGGTCGGCGTGTGCGGCGGCATCGCATCGGATGCGATGGCCGTGCCGGTGCTCGTCGGGCTCGGCATCGACGAGCTATCGGTCAGCGTGCCCGCCGTCGGCTCGATCAAGGCGCAACTCGCGCGCCTCACGATGGACGAAGCGCGCACGCTCGCAGCGAAAGTCATCACGCTCGGCACGGCCGAGGAAGTGCGCGCCCTCCTCGCGCCCTACGCAGAATAAGCGGAGACTTTTCATGTTCAAGAATGCATTCGGCGTGGTGCAGAAAGTCGGCAAGTCGTTGATGCTGCCGGTCGCGGTGCTGCCGGTCGCGGGTTTGCTGCTCGGCCTCGGCGCGACCGATTTCCACGGCTACGTGCCCGCGATCATCCTGGAGTTGATGAAGAACGCGGGCGATGTGATCTTCGGCAATCTGCCGCTCATCTTCGCGATCGGCGTCGCGCTCGGCTTCACGGAGAACGACGGCGTATCGGGCATCGCGGCGACCATCGGCTATCTCGTGATGACGGCGACGCTCGGCGTGATCGCAAAGGTCGAAGGCGTCGAGACCAGTCTGATCATGGGCATTCCATCGATCCAGACCGGCGTGTTCGGCGGCATTCTCGCAGGCGGTCTCGCGGCTTGGATGTTCAATCGCTATTACCGCATTTCGCTGCCGGCGTATCTCGGCTTCTTCGCGGGCAAGCGCTTCGTGCCGATCGTGACGGCCATCGGTTCGATCGTGCTCGGCGCGGTGTTGTCGGTCGTGTGGCCTCCGATCGGCGGCGTGATCAAGGCGTTCTCGCAATGGGCGGCGGTCTCCGATCCGCGCACGGCGGCAACGGTCTACGGCTTCGTCGAACGTCTGCTGATTCCGTTCGGCCTGCACCATATCTGGAACGTTCCGTTTTTCTTCGAAGCGGGCAGCTTCCTCGATCCGACGACCGGCAAGGTCGTTCATGGCGACATCAACCGCTTCTTCGCCGGCGATCCCACCGCGGGCATTCTGTCCGGCGCGTTCCTGTTCAAGATGTTCGGCCTGCCTGCCGCGGCCATCGCGATCTGGCATTGCGCGAAGCCGGAGAAGAAAGTCGCGGTCGGCGGCATGATGGTGTCGGCGGCGCTGACGTCGTTTCTCACCGGCATCACCGAGCCGATCGAGTTCGCGTTCCTGTTCGTCGCGCCCGTGCTGTATTTCATTCACGCGTGTCTCGCGGCGTCGGCGCAGTTCGTCGCCAATACGCTGAACATGCACATGGGCTTCACCTTCTCGCAAGGCGCGATCGACTTTCTGATGTTCAACCTGATCGGCAACAAGGCGACGCACGCGTGGTACGTGTTCATTCTCGGGCCGATCTACGCGGCGATCTACTACTGCGTGTTCCGTTTCGTGATCACGCGTTTCAACATGAAGACGCCGGGACGCGAGGACGATACGGTGGCGACCGCGGCGCTGAGCACGGGCCCGGGCGGACGCTCGCGCGATCTCGTGCTGGCGTTCGGCGGTCGCTCGAACATCAAGAGTCTCGATGCGTGCATCACGCGCTTGCGGATCTCGGTGAACGATCCATCGCTCGTCGACGATGCACGGTTGAAAGCGCTCGGCGCAGCGGGCGTCGTGCGCGTCGGCAACGGCGTGCAGGCGATCTTCGGGCCGCTGTCGGAAAACATGAAGACCGACATGCAGGAATACCTGAAGTCCGCGGGCAGCGATGCCGATCTGCCGGTGGCCGGCGTGACCACCGCCGCGACGGAAGCTGCGCGCGCGCCGGCTGCGGTTGCCGCGCAGGACACGGCGCAGCAGAAGGCACGCGCGGAAAAGATTCGCGCGGCGCTGGGCGGCGCGGCCAATATCCTGAAGCTCGAACCGCTCGCGGCCACGCGATTGCGCGTCGCGCTCGGCGATGCATCGCGTCTCGACGGCGCCGCGTTGAAGGCAGCCGGCGTGCCCGCGACGCAAGTGCTTGCCAATGGCGAAGTCGATCTGATCGTCGGGCTGGAAGCGGAAAATCTCGCGGGCGCGATGCGGTGAATCAGGCACGTTCGATCGACGGTCCCGTATCGATGCGCGGCCGTCGATTCGGCATGCGCGCGCGGCTATGCGATGATTCGAGGCTCCGCCACGATATTCTCGCGACATGCCTTCCACCGCCGTCACGCGCACGAGTCACTTGCCGCTAGCCAGCATCGGCTTCATCCTTGCGTCGATGCTGTGCTTCGCGATCGTCGACACGCTGGCCAAAGCGGTCGCGCTGCACTATCCGGCAAACGAGCTCACGTTCTTTCGCATGCTGTTCGGCCTCGTTCCGGCGATTGCCGCGTGCTGTGTCGGCAAACGATCGCTGATCGATCGCGTGAAGCGACTCGACATCAAAGGACAGACGTGGCGCGCGCTCACGCTGCTCGGCGCGTCCGGCTTCTTCTTCGCGGGTCTGCCTTATATGCCGCTCGGCGAGGCGGTGGCGATCGCGTATTCGGAGACGCTGCTCGTCGTCGTGCTTGCACCGTTCATCCTGAAGGAACGGCTCACGGCTCGCTCGGCGGTGGCCGCGCTCATCGGCTTTATCGGCGTGCTGCTCGTCGTGCGTCCGGGTGGTGGCGAGTCGAACTGGCTCGGGCCGGTGTTGTTGCTGCTCAGCGCGTTGTGCGGCGCACTCTCGATCATCCAGATAAAACGCATTCGCCCGACCGACGATTCGCGCACCACGGTGCTGTTCTTCACGGCAGTGGGAACTGTCGTCAGCGCGAGCACGCTCCCTTTTAGCTGGAAGACGCCGATGCCCGACGCGCTCTTGCTCATGGCACTCCTCGGCGCATTGGCGACCGTCGGGCAGATTCTGATGACCGTCGCCTTCCGGCGCGCCGACGCCGGCACGCTCGCGCCGTTCAACTACACGAGCATCGTGTGGGCGGCATTGTTCGCCTACATCGCGTGGGGCGAGACCATTACGCCGCTGTCGCTCGCGGGCATCGCGTTGATCGTCGGCAGCGCGATCGCCGTTGCGTGGCAGCGCAAGATTCCCGAAGGACCGATCGCCTGAACGCGCCGGGCATTTTTCTGCACGTCACGCCGCGAAAAGCCGCTCATAAGCGATGAGTCCGCCATATACGAGCCCGGCCGCGAGACTCGTGCAGCCGCTATAGGCGACGAGGCCGAGCGCCCATCCTTCATTGCCGACGATGAAGCGCAACGCGAGCGCGAGACCGCACCACCCCGCGATGCGAAACCCGCGCGATTGTCCGGCGCGAAGCGCGCGCCCGAACAAGGCCATCTGATGGCGGTCACTCGAGACAGCCAGAAAAGCGAACGCCATCACGCAGAAAACGATGCTCAGGAGATGCGTCATGCGCTTTCCTTCTCACGCTCGGGCATCGCAACGCGCGCGCCCACGCCCTTGCCCGCGGGCTTCACGCGCGGACGATGCCGGGTCACGCGCAATGCCATGGCCGCATGCAGCGCGGCGAATGCCCACATCATCAGATCGAAGCCCGCGAAGACCCAATCGCCTTGCTCGATGCTGCGCCACAAAGGCCGGTCGGTAGTCAACGCGTTGAGCACGGGCAGGAGCGCGAGCAGCGCCGTCGCGAGCCACAACGATTCGATCCACGCGCGCTTCGCCGGACGCAGGAACGCATGGAGCAAGGTCGCGCCCCACACCGCGAAGAACACGTTGATCTCGGCGTTATCGCGCGCGGCGATTCCGAGCGGCAGCAGACGATTGGCCCACAGAAAGCTCGTCATCGCGACGGAGAGCCCCGCGATGCTCGCGATATTCAAACGCTCGACAAGCCAGAAGCCGACATGAGGCCGCGCGGGATCGGGCAGTTTCTGACGGCGCTTGACTGTCCACATCACGAGACCGGTGCCGACCATCGCCGTGCCCGCGAGACTGACGATGAAGTACAGCCAGCGCAACTGCAGATCGCTGAAGCGTCCGAGATGCAGCGCATACAACACGCCGCGCGCTTCCGCCGCGCCGCCGACACGGTCCTTCACGTCGATGAGCTTGCCCGTCACGCCATCGAAGAGCATGTATTGCGGGCTCATCGATACGCGTGACGCCTCGCCGCGCGAGACGGCCACGCGCGCGGTGGTATCGCCTGGATTCGTGATCGTCACGCGGCCCGCCTTGTCGCGGCCCCAGCGCGCCTGCGCTTCGCGCACCATCGCATCGACGGGCGCGAGGCTGGCCTTCTGTCCGGAAGGCTTGCCGGGCTGAATGAACGCGCTCAGTTGCGATGTCATCGCCTCGCGTTCGGCGGGCGTCCTGAACGCAGTCTGCGCGCCCCACGGCATGTACATCGTCATCAACGTGACGAGACCGGTGTAGGTGATCATCGCGTGAAACGGCAAGCCGAACACCGACAGTGCGTTATGCGCATCGAGCCACGAGCGCTGCCCCTTCCCCCACCGGAACGTGAAGAAATCGGCGAAGATTTTCTTGTGCGTGATGACGCCGCTCACGATCGCGACGAGCATGAACATCGCGCACAGTCCCGCGAGCCAGCGGCCCCACAGCACCGGCATATAAAAAAACTGAAAATGGAAGCGATAAAAAAATTCGCCGCCGAGCGTCTCGCGCGCGCTCGTGCGCTGGCCCGTTACCGGATCGAAGCTCGCCGATTCGAATGTGCGCTTGCCTGCCGCCGCGCCCGGCGTGCGCCAGAACGAACCGATGACGCTCGTGCGCTCGTCGGGCAAGTCGAAGCTCCATTGCGAACTGCCCGCGGCGATCGTGCCGAGCGTCGCCGTGACGCGTTGCGCGACGCGCGCGGCATCCGGCATGTCGCGCTGATGCGGCTGCTCCGGCCGCATCCATTGCGAGGTTTCGTCCTTGAAGTAGCTGACGGTGCCGGTCAGGAACATCGCGTAGAGAATCCAGCCGGCGAGCAGGCCCGCCCACGTGTGCAGGTCGGACATGCTCTGGCGAATGCCGCGGGCTTTCGGTTCGGGATCGCGCGCGCGTTTCACGAGATGCGCCCTCCCGCCCATACGCTCGACGCGGCCAGCAACAGCGGCACGGCGACGATCACGAGACCTGTCCAAGCGCGCCGCGCGCTACGAACCGCGAACACCCAGATCACCGCGCACGCGTAGACGATAAAGCTCGCGAGCATGCCGGTCAGCACGGCTTGCGGCTTGCTCATCGGCAGCGCAAGTGCTGCCACGCTTGCGAGTGCGGCAAGCGCATAGCCACCGAAGATCGCCGCGACGATTCGAGAGGCGAGCGGGCCGTGCCTGACGATCGTGCTCATTGATCGGATGCGCGTCGCCGCGTCTTGTGTTTCCACTGATTGGTCTGCGAATGGTTTGGCCGGAGGAACGTGCGCATCGATGGATGCGGGAGCCGGCGCGCCTGAAGAAATGCCTGACGTAAATGATAATAATTATCAATAACTCAGGGCAAACTTGTCAAGCGGCGCTTAAAACCAGGTGATTACGCGCGGGGAAGACGCGATGCGCCTTCCGGCGCATCGGAATATGGAAGATGAGCGTGTGGCGGGACCGGCTTACTCTTCGCCGGTCACCCATTTTTTGGTGGCGTGATAGCCGCGCTTCGAAGTGTCCGCGATAGCGTGACCCGCCGATTTCGCGCCGTCGCCAATCGCGTGCGCGGCATCGCGAGCCGCGTGGCCAGTCTGACGTCCCGCCGATTTGACATCTTCCTTGAACTGATGCGCGCCCGATTCGACGCTCGCATGCGCGATCGGGCTGAGCGCCATCAGCAAGGCCGGAACGATGAGCAAGGTGTTCTTTTTCATATCGACGATTTTCGCACATCGCGATCATCGCGCGTCAGCGGCGCTCGCCTTCGCTCTCTCCGGCGGCACGGCCCTTGCGCCGCCGATGCATCGAAACTCTTCACGCCCGGAGTAGACCATGCATATCGTCTGTCACATGATGTCGTCGATCGACGGCCGCAGCCTCACCGATAACTGGAATCTCGATTTCGCATCGCCCATCTACGAAGACACCGCCGCACGCTTCAAGGCCGACGCGTGGGCATGCGGCCGCGTCACGATGCAGGAAATCTCGCACGGCAAGGATCGCGACTATCCGCGCGGACTCGCGAAAAGCCCGATTCCGCGCACCGATCATTTCGCCAAACGCGATGCGAGCCAGTACGCGATTTCCATCGATCCGAAGGGACGCGTCGCGTGGAAGAGCAACACGGCGCTCGACTCGCACATCGTCGAAGTGCTCGCCGAAAGCGTCGAGGACGACTACCTCGCGTATCTGCAATCGATAGGCGCGTCGTATGTGTTCGGCGGCAAGGACGATATCGAACTGAAGCGCGTCGTCGATACGCTCGCGCGCGAACTGGAGATCGGCAAGCTGATCGTCGAAGGCGGCGGACATGTCTCGGGCGCGTTCGTGAATGCACAGCTCGCCGATGAGGTCAGCGTCCTCGTGATTCCCCTCGTCGATGGACGCGAAGCGCATACGTCGTCATTCGAAGTCGCGATGGACCAGTGGCAAACGCCCACTTATCTCAAGCTCGAATCGATCGAAAAACTGGAACACGACGTTGTCTGGCTGCGCTACACACGCAAGTCCTGACGTCTCGGGATTTACCCGCGCCGCGCCCGGCAAGACGCTAAAAATGCGGCTTGCATTGTTATAATCCTTTCATCGAACGACCAAAACCTAACACAACTCGCGCGACACGCCGCCACCAAGAGCGCGCCTCGTCGCGCCATCCCGATGGCCAAGAACGAACGCCTGCGCGCCCTCTCCGGTGCGCTCGAAAAACAGAGCGTCATGCGTCTGCGCGATGCGGCCGCATTGCTCGGCGTATCGGAGATGACGGTGCGCCGCGATATCGCCGCGCATCCCGGCCAGTTCACTTATCTCGGCGGCTATATCGTCAGCGCAGCCGATGTGCCCAACGCGGGCTACACCATCGAGGAAGAAAAGGATCATTTCGCGCAGGCGAAGGCGATCGCATCGAATCACGCGGCGCGTCTGCTCGTCGATAACGAAACCATCTTCATCGATTGCGGCACGACCCTGACGACGCTCGCGCGGCAGATTCCCGCCGAGATGCATCTGACGGTCGTGTGCTATTCGCTCAATGTCGCGGAGATTTTGCGGCGCAAGCCGAATGTGCGCATGATCCTGCTCGGCGGCGTGTACGTGCCGTCGTCGGAATCATTCGCCAGCGACGAAAGCGTCGAAACGCTGCGGCGTATGGGCATCAACAAGGCGTTCATGTCGGCGGGCGGTGTCGATGAAGCGCGTGGCGTCACGTGCTGGAACTTTCATGAAGTCGCCATCAAGCAGGCGGCGATGGCGAGCGCGGTGGAACGGCATCTCGTCGTCGATGCGAGCAAGTTCGGCAAGGTGAAGGCGGTGCGGTTCTCGCAGATTTCGGAGTTCGATTCGGTGATCACGGAGCAAGGCCAGACGCTTAAAAAACGCGCCTGATTCGTTCCGCTTAAAAACAGAAAGGCTCGTTCAGGATTTGAACGAGCCTTTTTTGTTCCGCTTTTTTAGAACGTTACTGCCTGCGTCCCAACGCGAACAACGTCCCCGCGACCAGAATGAACGCGCCGATGATCACCTTCTGCCAGGTGCTCGGCACGCCGACGAGAATCAGCACGCTATTGATGAGCGTCACCAGCACGACGCCCAACAGCGTGCCCACTACCGTTCCCGTGCCGCCGGTGATGCGCGCGCCACCGAGAATCACGGCGGCGATCACGTCGAGCTCGGTGCCGACGAGATCGAACGGATTCGCAAGCCGGTTGGTCGATACATGCAGAATGCCTGCGACGCCCGCCAGCAAGCCGGTATAGCCGAACACGAACAAGTGAATCGCGCGCAGGTTGTAGCCGAGCCGTTCGGCGATGGCGAGCGAGCCGCCCATCGCATAGACGCCGCGGCCCATCATCGTGCGATTGAGCAGCCACCATGTCACGACCGCCGCGATCACGAGCGCGAGCACGGAGACGGGCAACACGGCGCGCAAGCCATCCGGCGTGTGATAGAAGAACAGCGGCAGGCGCCCGAAGGTATCCATGCTATGCGGAATGTTCATGAAGAACTGCGTGCCGACGAAAGTCAGCAACAAGCCGCGATACAGATATTGCGTGCCGATGGTGACGATCAGCGAAGGCGCCTTCAGCCGGTGCACGAGCATCCCGTTGATCACGCCGAGCGCCACGCCGCCGATCGCGCCCGCAAGCAGGATCAGCACGAACGGGCACTCGGGCCACCACGCGAACACGGCTTTGGTGATCGAGTACATCGTCAGCGCGGCAATCGCCGTGAACGACACGTCGATGCCGCCCGACGCCAGCACGACGAGCGTGCCGAGCGCGAATAGCGAGACCGTCGTCGCGGAATGCAGCAGGTCGAACAGCGTGGCGAACTGGAAAAAGCGCGGGTTGATGCTGCCCACGACCAGACACGTCACCAGGATCAGCCCGAGCGTGAACCACTCGGGATTGCGCATCAGTTGCGCGTACAGGTTGCCCTTGCGCACACGCGGCGCGATCTCGGCCGCGTGCTGCGGCATCGTCTCGCTTCCCGTGCGGCGGATGGATTCGCTCATGCTCATGCTGCCTCTGAAAGTAGCGCGTGATAAAGATCGGCCTCGTTCAACCGGTCCGCGCGATATTCGTTCGCGACGCGGCCCTTCTTCATCATCAGAATGCGGTCGCAGTTCTGCAGCAACTCGGGCAAGTCGTCGCTGATCAGGATGATCCCGATGCCTTCCTTCGATAGCCGCTGCATGATCCGATAAATGATGTCCTTCGATCCCACGTCGACGCCGACCGTCGGGCCATGCAGAATCAAGACGCGCGGATCGATCGCGAGCCAGCGGCCGATCAGCACGCGCTGCTGGTTGCCGCCCGAAAGCGATTGCACGGGCTTGTCGACATCGGGTGTCGCGATCTGCAAGTCCTTCACGGTGCGCTCGGCAAGCTCCTGCGCGCGCTTGCGGTCGATCTGGCCGAAGCGGTCGCGCAGGCTCGCGATCATCGCGGTCACGACATTGTCGCGAATCGGCTTGTCGAGAAAAAGCCCTTCGTTCAGGCGGTCTTCCGGCACATAGCCGATGCGCTGCGCTTTGGCATCCGCCGGCGAATGCAGGCGCACGCGCATGCCGTCGAGCGTCACGGCGCCCATGTCGGCGGGCGCGACACCCGCAAGCGCACGCGCGAGTTCGTTGCGGCCCGAATCGAGCAGACCGGTCACGCCGAGAATTTCGCCCTTGTGCAGCTTGAACGACACATCGGCGAACTGGCCCTTGCGGCCGAGACCTTGCACATCGAGCACGACCTGCGATGCACCTTCTTCCCCTTGCGCGCGATACCGTTCCGTCGACAGATGCTTGCCCGTCATGAGCTCGCTGATCTGCGCCTTCGTGTAGTTTTCGATCGGTCCCTGCGCCATCTTCTGGCCGTCGCGCAGCACGATCACTTCGCCGCCGATCGCATAACATTCGTCGAGCTTGTGGCTCACGAACAGCACGGCCACGCCGTCCGCGCGCAAACGTGCGAGCACGGCGATGAGGTTATCGACTTCCTTCTGCGTGAGCGATGTCGTCGGCTCGTCCATGATGACGAACTTCGCCTCGCTCGCAATGGCCCGCGCGATCGCGACGAGCTGACGCGTCGCGAGCGGCAACTGCTCGATGAGCGTCTTCTGAAAATCCGCGTCGCCCGGCAAGCCGACTGCTTCGAGCGCGCGCGCGGCGGTTTCGCCTAGCGCCCGGCGATCGAAGGTGCGCGCGAGCTTGCCCGCATGCTCCGCGAGTTCGGACGTCAGCGCGACATTCTCCGCGACGCTCATGTTCGGCAGCAACGACAAGTCCTGATAGACCGTTTCGATGCCCGCCGAAAGTGATTCGAGCGGCGAGAGCTTCTTGTGACGCACGCCTTCGATCACGAGCTCGCCTTCATCGGGTGGCTGCGCGCCCGAAATGATCTTGATGAGCGTGCTCTTGCCGCAGCCGTTCTCGCCGAGCAAGTGATAAATCTGGCCGCGCTCGAACGCGAGGCTCACGCCGCGCAGCGCATAGACGCCGGTGAAGCGCTTGTGAATATCGACGACTTCGAGGAGCGGTGTCGTTGTGGTCATGTCTGTCCAGGGCAAGCGGCGCGCTCTTTTAAAAGCGCGCCGCGCGCGTCACATCAGAAGTTGTATTGCTTGTAGTTCGTCTTGTCGACGTCGACCCAGCCGGTGCCGCGCACGATCACGCCCTTGCCCGGGCCTTTCGTCACGCTGACCTTGTTGTAGCCGGTAATGCCGAGGTCCGCACCGTTCTGCACTTCCTTGCCGTCCACGAGCATCTGCGCGACCTTGTTCATCGCGAGACCGGCGAGCTTCGGATCCCAGAACGCGATGCCGTTGATCGCGCCGCTCTCCAGGAACTTGCCCGCTTCCGTCGGCAGGCCCGTGCCGTACACGCAGATCTTGCCGACCTTGCCCGCTTCCTCGACCGCGCGGCCGATGCCGATCACATCCAGCGACGACGACCCTTGAAAGCCCGTCAGATCCGGGTGCTTGCGCAGCACTTCCTTCGCGACCTGATACGCGCGTTCGCCGTCGTTGTTGGTTTCGAGTTTCGGCTCGACGAGATCCATCTTCGGATACTTGGCCTTCGCATTGCCGATGCCGCCGTCGGCCCATTGAACCTGCGAGCGCGAACCGAGCGAGCCGACCAGCACCGCCCACTTGCCCTGCTGACCCATGCACTTCGAGAGGCGCTCGTTCAGCCCCGCGCCGTATGCGGTGTTGTCGAAGGCTTCGATATCGACCATCGTGTTCTTGGCGTTGTCCGCTTCATGCGTGACGACCTTGATGCCGCGATCCATCGCTTTCTTGAGCGCGGGTTCGAGCGTCGGCGGATCGTACGGAACCACGGCAATCGCCGTGACCTTCTTCGCGATCAGGTCTTCGATGATCTTCAGTTGCTGCGCGGCGTCGGCGCGGCCCGGTCCCGTCTGATATGCGTTGATGTTCGGGTTCTCCTTGCCGAACTCCTTCACGCCCTCGTCCATGCGATTGAACCAGTTGATGCCGGTCACCTTCACGACCGTCACGATGGTTTCGTTCGTCGCGGCTTGCGCCGCCGCGATCGCGCCCGCTGCGAGTGCGATCGCCGTGAGCGCGGTGCCGAATCTGTTGAGCTTCATTGCTTGTCTCCTTTATTTCGATTGGTCTCTTTGATGAATCACACGCAACACTAACGTCCCGTCGATGCGGGCGGCGGCGGAACATTGCTTTTGGGCGCGGCCCCGCCGATACCGAAGATCGCGCGCACGCGATCGCCACCCGCGAATGCGAGCGATGCGAGCAGCAGAAAGCCCCACGCGCAATCGCCGAAGAACTGCGATACGCCGAGCAGGTTGAACAGGCTCGACAGAAACTGCAGCACGGTCGCGGCGAGAAACACGCAGACGATGCGTCCATACCCGCCCGCCGGATTCACGCCGCCCATCACCGCGATCAGGATCGCGATCAGCAAATACGAATTGCCGTAATCCCACTTCGCGCTCGACGTATGCGTCGCGCTGATGAGACCCGCGAGCGACGCGAGCACGCCGCACATCCCGTACGTGAGAATCAGCATGCGCGCGCGCGGAATCCCCGCATAGAAGGCGGCTTTCGGGTTCGTGCCCATCAGATAGAGACGCAGGCCGAACGGCGTGCGCTTGAGCACCCAGCCGAGCAGCAGCACGGCGGCAATGAAGATCCACAATGAAATCGGCACTTGCAGGAAGGTGCCGTTGCCGATGTTCGACAGCGGATCGACATATTCCACGCGCACCGATGCGCCGTTGCTCAGCACGACCGCGATGCCGGTGAAGAGCAGTTGCGTGCCGAGCGTGCAGAGAATTGGCGTGAGTTTCAGCTTCGCGATCACGACGCCGTTCAGCAGTCCGCCGATCGCGCCCATCGCCACAACGATGCAGATGAACACCGCCGTATAGAGCGCGGGCGAATCGTCGGCGGAAACCATGTGCGGCAAGAGCATCGCCGCGACCATGCCGGAGAGATTCGCAAGCCCGACGCCCGACAGATCGATGCCGCCGTTGCCCGACACCATCGACAGCATGATGCCGAGCGCGAGCAGGCCCAGCTCGGGCAACTGGCCGCCCATCGACTGGAGATTGTCGATATCGAGGAACTGGCCGTGCGACATCCACGTCGCGACGATCACGACGAGCACGTTCACGGCGATAAGGAAGTTGAACTGGCGGTCGGCGAGCCACTTCGACGCTTTCATTGCGTGACGCTCCCTTGTTCGAGCAGCGCGTTGATCTCGTCGAGACGCGGCATCGATGGCGCGGTGCCCGGACGCGTCACGGAGATGCTCGCGAGCGCGCAGCCGAAGCGCACCGCATCGGCCGGGCTTTCGCCTCGTGCGAGCGCGGCCGCGAAGCCGCCGGTGAAGCCATCGCCCGCGCCGGCCGTTTCGACGACGCGGCCGCAATCGAATGCAGGCACGAGCGTCGATTCGTTCGGCGTATGCAGCAGCGCGCCTGCTTCGCCCAACGTGACGATCACCGCGCGTGCACCCTTCTTCAGCAACACGTCGGCGGCGCGGCGCGCGTCATCGACATTGGCGATAGGCACGCCCGTCAGCGCCGTCGCTTCCGTTTCGTTCGGCGTGATGTAGTCGCACAGCGGATAGATATCGTCGGTGAGCGGTATGGCGGGTGCCGGATTGAACACGGTCGTCACGCCATGCTTGCGCGCGAGTTCCAGACCGCGGCGCGCAGCCGGAATCGGCTGTTCGAGTTGCGTGACGAAGACGCCCGCGCGCGCGATATCGTCCTCGATTGCATCGACGTCTTCGGGAGCGAGCGCGCCCGCAGCACCCGCCGCGACGATGATCGCATTGCCGCCCGTGTTCTCATCGACATAGATATGCGCGGCGCCCGTTGCAACGTCGTTCATCACGGTTGCGCGCGATGTGATGCCTTCGGCAGCCCAGGTCGCCTGCGCGATCTCGCCAAACGCATCGGCGCCGATGCGCGTGCAGAAGATCACGTTCGCGCCCGCGCGTGCGGCGGCCACCGCCTGATTCGAGCCCTTGCCGCCCGGTCCCATCTTGAACGCCGAGCCCGCGACCGTTTCGCCGAGCAGCGGCATGCGCGCTGCGCGGAACGCGAGGTCCGTCACATAGATGCCGAGAATGACGACGCTTTTCATCGCGTACCTCCTTCCGGTGCATCAGGTGCGAGCTGCACGCCTTTCTTGAAGATGAAGCAGCCGTAGCCGCGCGCTTCGCCCGTCGCGATTACGCAATAGGCCTGCTTCGCGCGCTCGTAGAATGCGAAACGTTCGATCGGCGCAAACGGCGTCTCGCGGCCTTCCGCGTCGTCCACTTCGCGTTGCGCTTCGCGCTGCACGGCCGGCAAGGTCGATGCATCGCCGACTATCTCCATGCGGCCCGCCGGATCGTCGACGAACGTGTCGAGCGGCAGCACCGACAGCACCGCGCGCACCGCACGCGGCGCGTTCGCGCCGTCCACGCGCAGCAGCTTGCCCAGCACCGTTTGCCGCGCGACGGAATCGGCGGGGAAATGGGCGTCGCAGATCACCACTTCGTCGCCGTGACCCATCGCGGCAAGCGCGTACAGGATATCGGCGTTCAAGAGCGGATCGATGTTCTTCAGCACAGCGTCTCCTCCATGCGTGGGCGTGTCTCGTGTCGAGATCTGCGCCCGTTCAATGCTTCAGTCAGTCTCCGTACGGCACCCAGATGTTCTTGACCTGCACGGCCTGGCGAAGGAACGGCAGTCCTTCGCTTGCGGCATCGTGCCAGTCGAACACGCGGCCCTGATCGACGAACGTGCGCTTCAGGTTGCCGGTCGATTCACGCTCGGCCATCGCCGAAAGCGACGCGCCGTGGAAGCACCAGAGCGCATCGACATCGTCGTGTTGCGCGAGCGTCTGCGCCAGAGAACGCGCATCGCCGGTGACGATGTTCAGCGCGCCGCCCGGCACATCCGATGTCTCGACGACCTGATAGAAGTCCGTCGCCATCAACGGGCACGTCTCGCTCGGCACCACGACCACGCGATTGCCCAGCGCAAGCGCGGGCGCGACGAGCGATACGAAGCCGAGCAGCGGCGCTTCGTCCGGGCACACGATGCCGATCACGCCGAGCGGCTCGTGCATCGCGAGCGCGACGCCATGCAACGGCGGCGCATGCACCACGCCATCGTACTTGTCGGCCCACGCGGCGTAGGTGAAGAAGCGCGCGATGGACGCATCCACTTCGCGCTTCGCATCGCGTTCGTTCGAACCCGCGCGCGCGACGAGCTGCTTCGCGAACTCATCGGCGCGCGCGCTCAGATTTTCCGCGAGGTAGTACAGCACTTGCGCGCGGTTGTGCGCGCTCGCCGACGACCACTTGCTCATGCCGCGCGCGGCGGCCACCGCATTGCGAATGTCCTTGCGGCTGCCCTCGCCCACTTCACCGACGATCTCGCCGGCGGGCGAATGCACGAGCCGCGAATAGCCGCTGTCGGGCCGCGCCTGCTTGCCGCCGATGAAGAGCTTCGCGGTGCGATCGAGCGCGCTGACCTTGCCTGCATCGACGAGCGAATCGGGTTGCGCCTGCAACGGCTTCGATTCGCCGCGAACCGGGAGTCTGGTCCACGCGCGCGGCTTCAGATATTCGTAAATGCCCTCGCGTCCGCCTTCGCGCCCGAAGCCGGATTCGCGATAGCCGCCGAAGCCGACGGCCGCATCGAAGAGATTGGTCGCGTTGATCCACACGACGCCGCATTGCAGGCGCGGCGCGACGTCGAGCGCGCGGCTGATGTTCTCGCTCCACACGCTCGCGGCAAGGCCGTAGCGCGTGTTGTTCGCGAGCGCGACGGCTTCTTCCGGCGTGCGGAAGCTCATCGTCACGAGCACCGGCCCGAAGATTTCTTCCTGCGCGAGCGTCGATGCCGGCGCGACATTGGTGACGAGCGTCGGCGGAAAAAACGCGCCGTGCTCGGGCAACGTGGCACGCGGCGACTGATAGATTTCGCAGCCTTCGCTTTCGCCCTTGTCGACGAGCGCGCGAATGCGTTCGAGCTGCACGTCATCGACGACCGCGCTCATGTCGATGCCCTTGTCGAGCGAGGTCCCGACGCGCAGCGTGTCCATGCGGCGCTTGAGCTTCTCGACGAAGCGCGTTTCGATGCCTTCCTGCACGAGAAGACGCGAGCCCGCGCAGCACACTTGTCCCTGATTGAACCAGATCGCATCGACGACGCCTTCGACGGCGCTGTCGAGATCGGCATCGTCGAACACGATGAAGGGCGACTTGCCGCCGAGTTCGAGCGTCAGCGATTTGCCGGAGCCGGCTGTCGTCGCGCGAATCTGGCGACCCACTTCGGTCGAGCCCGTGAACGCGATCTTCGCGACGCGCTTATGCTCGACGAGCGCCGCGCCCGTGCTTCCGTCGCCGGTGACGACGTTGAGCACGCCCTTGGGCAAGCCCGCGCGATGCGCGAGTTCGGCGAACAGCAGCGCGGTCAGCGGCGTGAATTCGGCGGGCTTCAGGACGACCGTATTGCCGAGCGCGAGCGCGGGCGCGATCTTCCACGCAAGCATCAGCAGCGGAAAATTCCACGGCACGATCTGCCCGATCACGCCGAGCGGCGCCCAGTCGGCGAACTCCTTGTCCTGCAACTGCGCCCATCCCGCGTGATGCAGAAAGTGCCTTGCCACAAGAGGTATATCGATATCGCGCGACTCGCGAATCGGCTTGCCGTTGTCGAGCGATTCGAGCACGGCGAAGAGCCGGCTGTGCCGCTGCACCATGCGCGAAAGCGCATAGAGATGCCGAGCGCGCCCCGCTCCGCCGATCGCCTGCCAGCCTTCGAGGGCGGCATGCGCGGCTTCCACGGCGGCGTCGACATCGGCTTGCGTGCCTTGCGCGATCGATGCGAGCGCGCGGCCCGTGGCGGGTTCGCGCGAATCGAAGCGGTCGGCGTCGTCGCTATCGCGCCATGCGCCATTGATGAAGTGACCGAAGCGCCCGTCGTGCTGATCGAGCCATGCGCGCGCAGCGCGATCGTCTTCCGGTGCGGGTCCGTATTCCATCGAGGAGAAGTATTCGGCAACGCTCATGAGGCTGTGTATTTAAGGTGGATCAGGCGACGGGATGACGGTTGAACGCCGAGTAGCGTCCGCTCACATGATGTTCGAGCTGGCGTTCGATATCCGCGAGCAGGCTCGATGCGCCGACACGGAACAGGTCCGCTTCGAGCCATTCGCGCCCGAGCTCTTCCTTCATGAGGATCTGATATTCGAGCACCGATTTCGCGGTGGACACGCCGCCGGCAGGCTTGAAGCCGATCGCAACGCCGGTGCGCGCGAGATATTCGCGAATCATGCGCACCATCACGAGCGATACGTCGAGCGTCGCGTTGACGCTCTCCTTGCCCGTCGATGTCTTGATGAAGTCGGCGCCGGCCATCATGCAGATCATCGACGCCTTCGCGACGTTCGACAGCGTGCGGATATCGCCGGTCGCGAGAATCGCCTTCACGTGCGCATCGCCGCATGCAGCGCGGAAATCGCGCATCTCGTCGTAGAGCGCCTGCCAGTTGCCCGTGAGCACGTGCTCGCGCGTGACGACGATATCGATCTCCGACGCGCCGTCTCGCACCGACGCCTCGATCTCGCGCAGCTTGAGATCGTGCGGATTGAGTCCGGCGGGAAAGCCCGTCGATACGGCTGCGACCGGAATGCCGCTGCCTTCGAGCGCGTTCACGGCGGTTTTCACGTAACGGTGATAAACGCACACCGCGCCTGTTTTTATCGACGCGGGGGCCATGCCGAGCGCGTCGAGCAGATCGTCGCGCAACGGACGGCGCGCCTTCGCGCACAGGCGTTCGACGCGGCCGTGCGTGTCGTCGCCGCTGAGCGTCGTGAGGTCGATGCAGGTGATCGCCTTGAGCAGCCACGCGGCCTGCGCATCTTTCTTGACGGCGCGGCGCGTGCCGAGCGTCGATGCGCGGCGCGTCACCGCCGATTGATTGACGCGCAGCCCGTCGAGCCACGAAAGATCGAACGGCACGCCCGGATTGCGGGCGCTGGCGTGAACTTGCGCCTTTGCGGGCCAGGCGACGATGGACTTCGATGCAGTTTCCAGCATGAGATCGGTATGCCGGCGTCTTGTGCGACGCACAACAGTTTTTGATAGATTGATCTCAGTTTATAACATCGATGTGAGGATCGTAACATAGGGAAAGTTCGTAGGCGGTCGATGGCCGCTACGTGGCAGCCGGGACCGCGCATTGCTCTATATCGTGACCACCCACTTTTTGAAACAGAGGACACGATGCCCCGCCCGACCCCCACACAGGCTGAAACCGCTGCCGCTTCCCGCGCCACGCCGAGCCAGGACGCCATTGAAGTGCTGATGGACGATCATCGTGCCGTTAAAAAGCTGTTCGATGCGTTCGAGAAAACAAAGGACGACGATCTCGACGCGAAAACCACGCTCGTGCGACGCGCGTGTGAAGAACTGACGGTCCACGCGATGATCGAGGAAGAGTTGCTGTATCCGGCGGCGCAGGAAGCGCTGGACGAAGACGACCGGCCCGATGTCGACGAGGCTTATGTCGAGCACTTTCTCGTGAAGGTGCTGATCGAAAAGTTCACTACGCTCAGAGCGGGCCAACCCGGCTTCGACGCGACCTTCAAGGTCATGAGCGAGATGGTGCAGCATCACATCGAAGAGGAAGAATCGGATCTCTTCCCCAAGCTGCGCAAGTCGAGCGCGGATATGAATGCGCTCGGCAAGAAGCTGATGCAGCGCAAGGAACAACTGGAGGCGAAGATCCCGAAAGATGCCGGCGACAACACGATGCGCCTGCATTGATCCACATCGACGTCTACCGGAGCCGAAGCATGAAAAACCCTTGGGTGAAGAAGAATCCGTTCCTCAGCATGTGGCTGTCCGGCGCGAATGCCGTCATCGGTTCGACGCGAGGCCGCGCCACCGCCCAAGCGAAACGGCAAGCTTCGGCGTTCTGGACGGCAGCGCTCACGCCGCCCAAGCCGAAGAAGCGGCGCACGCGGCGCTAGGCGCTCGGCAACCGGCAGTCATCCACGCAGCGCGTTGAGCACATCGGAGAACGCCCGATGTGTCGACGCGCTCAATCCCGCGCCGACGGCCGTCTGCACCGTGCGGCGCACGCCGAGAATCGCGATGCCGACGAGCGCGAGCGCAATCAACTCGGCATTGGGCGTGCGCAGGAACCACGGCGCGGGTCGCGTTGCCGGCAACGCGCGCGGCACCCGCGGCGCACGCGTAACACGCAAAGGTTCATCGGCAATATGCGCGGCGATCAATTCCGCGCGCGACTCCGCCATGCGCGCGAGCACCGCTCCCTGAGCTTCGGCATGCTTCATTGCGCTGCCTCCCTGATGGCATCCATGTCGCGTCGCAACTCTTCGCGCAGCAACTGAAAAGGTTGCGCGGGCTTGCGCGACATCATGACGATGACGGCGATCACTGCGACGGCAAGCCACGCGCCCGCCACGCACCACGCCGTCAGCACGAGGTACGGCGTGCCGACCGAGGTCACGATCACCGCGATCGACACGAAAGATAACGTGAACAAAGCACCGATCGTGAGCGCGACGAGCGCGACTACTTCATGCAGCACGCGCTTCTTGGTCTCAGCGAGTTCGATGGGAATCAGCTCGCCATAATCGACGAGGCGTCTCGTGCAGAAATGGCCGATCCTGCGCCAGTTGGCGATCTTTCTCTGGATTGTCATCGTTGCTTCCCCAGCGAGGTTTCAGTCAAGACGGAGTGCCTTGCCAGAATGGAGAGCAGTGCGCATGCCAGCGATGCGTGCAGTCGATGAGAATCGGTGGTTATTTCATACGGGCAGTCGCGGAAGATGATCCGGACCGTAGTGAGACGCGGCGAAGGCAAACCGTCTCCGGATCGCCTTCCGCGATTTTTACTTCTTACTTGAGATCGTCGGGCACCTTGCCGCCGTTTTCCGCGAGCTTCTGCATGACCTGCTTGTGAAGCCAGATATTCATCGAGGCCGAATCTTCCGTATTGCCGGTGTAGTGCAACTCCGACGCCAGTTCCTTGCGCGCGGACAGGCTGCTGTCGAGGCCGAGCAGCTTCATCAGATCGACGATCGAGGTACGCCAGTTGAGTTGCGCGCCCTGACTCGCTTGCATTTGCGTCAGCACTGCTTCGACATCGACTTCCTGCATCGGTGCTGCGGCAGGCTGGTCAGGCGTGGCAGCCGTCGTGGTGGCCGGTGCGGCGGCAGGCGCTGCGCCCGGGCTTGCGCTGGCCGGCGCACTGTCGTGGTGAAAGATTTTGTTCAGGATATTTGAAAAGATACTCATGACATCTCCTTTGAAAGTGAACCCACGGACGTGCAAGTGTCGTGCCGCTACGCTTCCGATGCAACTGTCATTTGATTCAATTTGACGGTTGTGGACTAACGCGTGAACGATGAGTGTCGTGTCATAAAAGCACGGTAGCGCGAAATCCCGACGATCTCAGCAAACACCGTAACACGGCGAGGAGGCATCATGGGTATATCGTTCTGCTTCACTAAAAATGCGTCGTCGTAGAGTTCCCCTTTCTCATGCTGCAACGTGCCGCGGAGAGATGCGCGATTACTTCTGCACGCCCGGTTGCAGCACCGGTACATCGCGCCCGGCCCGAGGCGCCATGCGCGCGAAAAACACGACACCGGCGGCCACGACCGACATCACCGCGAGCCCCGTCAACCCGCCCTGAATCGAACCCGTCTTCTGTTCGAGGAAGCCGAACGTCGCAGGCGCGACGAAGCCGCCGAGATTGCCGAGCGAATTGATCAGTGCGAGCACGGGCGCCGCGATGCGCGCATCGAGATAGCCTTGTGGAATCGGCCAGAACAATGACGATGCGGCCTTGAAACCGATCGCCGCAAAGCAGATCGCGACAAACGAGAAGACCGGACTGCCGAGACCCGCGGCGTACATGCCGGCCGCCGCGATCAGCAACACGCACGCAACCCACGCCTGCTGAAACTTGAAGCGCGCCGCGAGTGCCGCGAACAGATACATCGCGACGATGGAAATGAGCCACGGAATCGAGTTGAAAAGTCCGACCTGGAAATCGTTGAGATGCCCCATCTTGCGGATGATGCTTGGCAGCCAGAACGTCGCGCCGTAGATCGTCAGCGAGACCGAGAAATAGATCAGGCAGAAGATCAGAATCTGCGGATCGCGCAAGAGGCTCCACGACGTCGGCTTCTTCGCGTGCACGGCATCGCGGCGGCGCTGCTCGTCCTCGATTTCGGCGACGACCGCATCCTGCTCGGCGCGCGTGAGCCACTTCGCGTCGCGCGGCTTCGAATCGAGCCAGAACCACACGAAGCCCGCGAGCACGACCGACGCCATGCCCTCGATGATGAACATCCACTGCCAGCCGTGCAGGCCCACGCCTTCGATCAGCATCAAGCCGCCTGAGATCGGTCCTGAGAACACTGAAGCCAGCGCCGAGCCGCTCAGGAAGATGGCCATCGCCTTGCCGCGTTCATCGCGCGGCAGCCATTGCGTGAAATAGAACACGACGCCCGGGAAGAAGCCCGCTTCGGCCGCGCCGAGTACGAGCCGCATCGCGTAGAACGAGGTCTCGCCCTTCACGAAGGCCATGCCCACGGCCGCCAGCCCCCACGTGATCATGATGCGCGTGAGCCACGCCTTCGCGCCGAAGCGCTGCATCAGCATGTTCGACGGCACTTCGAACACCGCGTAGCTCACGAAGAACAAGCCCGCGCCGAGCCCGTAAGCCGCCGCGCCGATGCCGAGATCCGCGCTCAAGTGCTGGCGCACGAAACCGATGTTCACGCGGTCGATGTAATTGACGATGAACATCACGACGAAAAGCGGCAGCACATGCCACTTGATCTTGCGAACGGCGCTCGACAGCGCGCTGGAACTGCTCATGAGATTGTCTCCTGGAATGCGCGTGTACTTGTTCGATGACTCAGAAGCGCGGGTTCTTGCCGGTGAACTCGGGCTGATACTTGCGCATTTGCGTGAGGTCGTCGCGATTGCGCACGCCGCACGTCAGGTATTGCTCATGCAATGCGGCGAGTTGCTCGCGATCGAGTTCGACACCGAGACCCGGCGTCGTCGGCACGCGCACCGCGCCGTTATCGAATATGACGCGGCCTCCCTTGATCACTTCTTCTTCCTGCCACGGGTAGTGTGTATCGCACGCATACGTGAGATTCGGCACGCTTGCCGCGACATGCGTCATCGCCATGAGGCTGATGCCGAGGTGCGAGTTCGAATGCATCGACATGCCGAAGCCCCACAGCCGCGCCATGCGCGCGAGCGTCTGCGTGGCGCGCAGGCCGCCCCAGTAGTGGTGATCGGAGAGCAGCACCTTGATCGAGCCCATGTTGCAGCCGCGACGGAAGTCGTCCATGGTCGTGATGACCATGTTGGTCGCGAGCGGCAGCTTCGTGTGCTTCTGCAGTTCGGCCATGCCTTCGAGGCCGGGGCACGGGTCTTCGTAGTATTCGAGGATTTCGTCGAGCTCTGGCGCGGCCTCGATGCTCGTCTTGAGCGTCCAGTTCGCGTTCGGATCGAGGCGCAGCGGCATGCCGGGAAACGCCTTCGCGAGCGCCTTCATGCAGGCGATTTCATGCGCGGGCTCGAACACGCCGCCCTTCAGCTTGATGCTCTGGAAACCGTACAGGTCGATCATGCGCTGCGCCTGCGCGACGATCTGCTCGGGGCTGATGCCCTCGCCCCACGCATCGGGCGCATAGGGCTTGTCGATATGTTCCGCGTACTTGAAAAACAGATACGCGCTGTACGGCACGGCATCGCGGACCTTGCCGCCCAGAAGATCGACGACCGGCGCGCCGACGACCTGCCCTTGCAGATCGAGCATCGCCACTTCGAACGTGCTGATGACCTTGGGCGCATTTTTCGCGGCATGCGAGCCGGGCGCGAGTTCGAATTCGACGGCGCCGGGCGTCGCCTTGATCGTCGCGCGCACGCGCTCTTCCATCTGGTTCAGGTCGAACGGCGACAGGCCGATCACGAGGTCTTTCGCCTGATCGAGCACGCGCAGCATCGGCTCGTCGCCATAGGTTTCGGAGATGCCGACACGCCCGTCGCTCGTCTCCAGCTCGACGATGGCGCGCAACGCCCACGGCTCGTGGATGCCCGCGGCGTTGAGCAACGGGCCGTCGCGAAAGGCGATCGGCGTGATTCGAACCTGGGTGATGGCGATGTCGCGGGTCATGTCGGACGTCCGGAAGTAGCGAGAGTAGCCGAATGGTAAAGCACTAATGTATTAGTGTGTCAGTCGGGTATACGCGGATCGTTGTTTTCGCTCTTTCCGTGCCGCATGTGGCTGAGCGCGGCTATAGTACTAATGTTTCAGTCGCCTATCGCTTTCCGTCTGACATGAAAAACGCCGCTTCCGCTTCGGTCCATCGCCTGGACCGCTCCCGCCACGCCGCGCCGCAGGTTTTCGAACGGCTGCGCGAAATGATCCTGTCGCTCGAACTCGAGCCCGGCACGGTGCTGTCGCGGATCGAACTGGCGACGCGTTACGGCCTCAGCCAGACGCCCGTGCGCGATGCGCTGATGAAGCTCGGTGAGGAAGGACTCGTCGATATCTTTCCGCAGCACGCGACGGTCGTGAGCCAGATCAGCGTGGCATCGGCGATGCAGGCGCATTTTCTGCGCCGTTCGATTGAACTCGAAGTCGTGCGCACGCTGGCGCGGGAGCACAAGGCGTCGCTGGTCGCACGGCTTCGCGCGACGATCGCGGAACAGACGGAGTGGCTGGATCCGAAGGACGTCGAGCAGTTTTCATTGCTCGATCAGACTTTTCATCGGCAGATGTATGAGGCTGCGGGTGTGCCGCAACTCTGGGATCTGGTGCGCAGATTGAGCGGCCATATCGACCGGCTGCGCCGTTTGCATTTGCCGGTCGAGGGCAAGACGATGGCGGTGGTGCGAGATCACACCGAGATCGTCGATGCTATCGAAAAGGGTGATCCCGATGCGGCGGATGCCGCGTTGCGTAAGCATCTGTCGGGTACGCTTAGTCAGGTGGACGAGATTCGTACGCGGCATCCGACTTTTGTGACTGATCATTGAAAGCGGGGATTGTTTTGCTTGGCGTTGGGCGTGGTTCAGGTTTTCGCCGGATCCCGTTTTCGCGTCGGTTTATTAGCACTGCCCCTGTGCGGGGCGGCAGTCACTTTCTTTGCTGCTGCAAAGAAAGTAACCAAAGAAACAGCTATCCCCAGCCTAAGCACTTCACACCGGCCGCGGCACAGGCGATTGGCCTAATGGCCCGGCAGTAGCGAGTGCCCTCGTAGGTCTCGCGGGGCTTGGACCGCGCACGGTCTGACGAGCCATAACCTTGAGCGCGCTGTTCAGCACCAAATAGCTCCGGCCCGCTTCGCGGCCGATGGGTCAATCGGGTGCGCGCGGGCTTCTTCGATGGTTTCCCTTGCAGACCCGACGGCAGCGCGTAGCGCTGTGCCGAAGCTATTTGGTGCTGAACCAGCGCGCTATAACTTATAGCGCGTCAGACCGTGCGCGAGCCAAGCCCGATTGGGCCTTCGAGGGCGACACTTAGGCGAGAGCCACCGCGGGCTGGCAAGCATGGCCAAACTGCGTGTGACCGCGGGCTTAAACGAGCTGCTTTCTTTGGTTACTTTCTTTGCAGCAGCAAAGAAAGTGACCCCCGCCCCGGGGAGGGGCAGTGCTAATAAACCAAAAAGAAATCGGGATCCGGCGACAATCAAGCAACGCATCGAAAGCTCTCGCCAAGACCCCCCTAAACACCATGCGCCCCCAGCCGAGCGACATACCAACGCGAAAACTGCTCCACATAACCCTCCGTGAACGGCGAGAACACAGCGGGCCGAAAAGCCGGATCCTGCGTACCCTCATGCGTAATCTCGACAAGATGCTTGTCCTGCGCATTGGTCGCGACCCACACTTCCGTCAGATCCTGAATCTGATAATCGACACCTTCCACCGCATCCGCATGCACGAGCCATTTCGATCGCACGAGCGTCTTATCCGGCGCAAGCGGAATGATGTACGAAACGACCGCATGGTCGCTCATCACATGCGTCCATGAGTTGTGCGTCCAGAGATGCGTGTCGCCCAGATCGCGCCGCTGCAGATCGCCGAGCAGCTTTTCGCTTGCGACCTTCGTGCTGATGGTCTGCGACTCGCCATGCCCTGCGATGACGAGTTGCTGCGTTCTGAACTGCGTGACGGCATCCTCGTCCAGCCATTCGACGGTCGCGCTCGTGAAGCCATCGCGCTCCCAGCTCGCCTGACACGCGGCGTTGCGTTCCTTGTAGGCCTCGATTTCGCGCAGCGCTTCCTCGGGAAGATTCTCGGGACAGAAGCCGAAATCCTCGGGCAGAAACGAAGCGGTCAGTTCCGGATGCGTCGCGGCGCAGTGATAGCACTCGCGATTATTTTCGATCACGAGCTTCCAGTTGCCGTTCTCGATGATCTCCGATTCGAACGCGATCTTCGTGTTCCGCATATCGTAGGGCGCGAATCGCGGCGCCATCGTGTCTTCGAGCTTCGAGATATCCGCCGGCGGTTCGTCGGCGAGGCACACGAAGATATGCGTGCCGACGATGCGCGTATGCACCGGCAGCAAACTGCGGCACTTCGGATCGAAATCACGGCCCATGTGCGCGGCGTGGCGCAGGCTGCCGTCGAGGTCGTAGGTCCACTGGTGATACGGGCACACCAGCATGCCGACGGTCGATTTCCCCGGCTCCTTCAGCCGCGCGCCCCGATGCCGGCAGACGTTCCGATAGGTGCGGATATTTTCGTCGTCGTCGCGAACGATGATGATCGAAGCCCGGCCGATATCCACCGTCGAGACATCGCCCGGCTCGGGCACGTCCGCCATCACACCGACCAGAATCCAGTGCTTATGGAAAAAGACCTCGACGTCCGTCTCGAACACGTCCTGCCGCCCGAACAGCTCGCCGGGCAATCCGTGGCCGGGCTCGCGGCTGCGGATCAGTTCGCCATGAGTCTTGAATTGCACTTCGGACATCGTCGCTCTCCATCGTTCAGGGATCGGGACTTCGAGTGGTCCCGCGATAACCCGAGTATTGGATCGCTAGAAATTAGCGTCAATGCGCTTTATTTTCGATCTCGGATTACTTTGGATTATGCGTGCGCGTCGTCGCGCAGCCACTCGATCAGAGCGGCGATGGCGGGCGTGATGGCGCGGCCGTGCGGCACCACGGCAAAGTACGAATCGCCCGGCCTGAACGATGCCACGTGCAGTCTCACCAACTCGCCGCCTTCGAGAAAATCGTGAACGAGCCGGCCCCAGCCGAGCGCGACGCCCTGGCCGTAACGCGCGGCCTGGATAGCATCGGTGTAGAGGCTGCAACGCAGCGAGAAATTCAGACGCATCGGCCGGAATCCGACCGCATGGAACCACTCTTCCCAGCCCATCCAGCCTTCGGATGTCGAATCCGATTCGACCAGCACGCAGCCCGCGAGCTCCTCCAGCGACGCCGGCGCGGCCTGCGCCTGGAGCCATGAAGGGGAACAGACCGGAAACACTTCCTCGTCGAAGAGCAGCGTCGCCGTGCCGTCCGGCCACACGCCGCTGCCGAAGCGCACCGCGACATCGATTTCCTTGTGCCGCAAATCCGCCGTGAACATCTGGGTGGACAGCCGCAGTTGCAAATCGGGCTGCACGGCCTTGAGCGATGCGAGCCGCGGCAACAAACGGAAGTGCGAGAACGCGGAAGTCGCGGCCAGCACGAGCTCCTGCTGCACGGGGCCGCGCGCGATGCGGTCGAACACGCTCGCGATCTTCTGCATCGATTCCGCGACGACGCGGTACAGCGCCTCGCCTTCTCCGGTCAGTTCGATCGCGCGATGCAGCCGGCGAAAAAGCCGCGTGCCGAGCGTTTCTTCGAGGAACCGGACCTGCCGGCTCACGGCGGCCTGCGTGACGCCCAGTTCATGCGCCGCGAGCGTGAAGCTGCCGAGGCGCGCGACGGCTTCGAACTCGACCAGCGCGGTCACCGACGGAATGAGCCGCCGATACCCCTTCGGTTTTTCGGTCGCCGGTTTCATGCGGCGCTCAGAGAACGGCCTTCGATTCGGCCGCGGGCCATCCCTGCATCATCGTGGCGATCTCCTCGTCGAGCCATTGGCGAAACTGAACGTATTCCGGGCGGGACTTTGCATTGCGATGCGTGATCACGTAGTGATGACGATCATGGAACACGAGCGCATCGTCGACGGGACGAACCAGTTTTTTCTGCTCGACCTGCCGATGCACGAGATGATGCCAGCCGAGCAGCGTCCCCTCGCCCGCTTCGGCCTGCGCGACGAGCAACCGATAGTCGTTGCTTTCGAGATCGTCATGCTGATCGAGGCGCTCGGAACCATCGCCTTGCTGATACCAGTTTTTCCACACGCGCCAGTCGACGTGCTCGCACACTTGCGCGCGTCCGAGCAGCGACAGGCTAAGCGTGGGATGCGCGAGCAGATCGAGCGGCTTCAACGTGCGCCCGTGAAAATAGCGCTCATAAAACGGAACGCTGCATACCGGATAAACGATGTCGTGAAAAAGCGGCTCGACCTCATACTCCGCCTCGCGCGGCGGATTCTTCGTGATGATGACATCGGGCTCCATGAGGTCGTCGAGCTCCATGAAGTGCTCGGTCACCATCACGTGCAGGCGGATATTCGGAAAGCGCTGGCGAAACGCGGGCAGCCTCAACGAAAGCCAGAGCGCCGAAAACGTATGAGAGATGCAGAGCGTCAGTGCGTGACGATCGACGCGCCGCACTGCCTGCGCCGCCTCCGCGATGTTCATGATCGACAGATACGACGCGTTGTAGAGAATGCGGCCCGCGTCGGTCAGCGCGATGTGTCTTCCGGTGCGCTCGAACAGCGCGACTTCGAGCGTGTCTTCGAGTTCCTTGATCTGCCGGCTCACGGCCGCCTGCGTGACGCACAGCACTTCCGCGGCCTGCGTGAAGCTTTCGTAACGCGCCGCGGTGACGAAACACCGGAGCGCGCGCAGCGACGGCATCTGGGCGAGAAGCCGGTCCGCGAACTGCTGTTTCTTCTGCATGTGAATCACCTTCCGAGGGGCGCGAGTGTCGTTTGTTCGTCGTTATCCACGCCCTTGCACGCGGCGCATGATGTTGTCGAGCGCCTCTGCGTAGTGCGTGTACGTGCCCCGCTCCGTAAGCTCGCGGTTGAGCTGCTCGTTGAGACCGCCGGGCGTGCTCGCGTGCCCGATCATCGCGGAGAAAGGCTCCGTGCCTGACGTCGCTTCATGAGCAAGCCCCACATGATAGCCCGACAAAAACGACCGGGCCGACGCATACGGCACGCCTTGCGCGACGAGCCACGACGCCTGTTCCTCAAGCAGCGCGAAGAAGGCGGCCATCGTCGCGGTCGCGGCGGACAAGGCGTCGAACTGATGCTCGTCGTCGACTTCGACGGCTTCGCCGAGCGGCGCGAACAGCGCCCGCGCGATGTCGTCGCGCGGGCAGATCGCCGTGCTGCCCTTGCCTGCCGCGACGGCGGGCAGCGGCACCGCGCGCACGACCTTGGCCGAACGGCGCACGAACGCCCCGATCTGATCGAGCGACTTCCCCGCGATGAAGCTGATGACGTGATGCCGCGCATCGAAGGTCAGTTCGCTCAGGACGTCCGCCGCGATCTGCGGCACGACCGCAAGACACACGACATCCGACGTATCGAGCACGTCCTGATTGCTTTCGCAGACTTCGATACGCGCATCGAGCGCGGCCAGCCGCGCCGCGATCTTCGCGTTGCGCGGCGATAGCGCCACGCGCTCGAAAGACATGCCGAAGCGGATCATGCCGGTCACGACCGCCTCCGTGATCGTGCCGGTACCGATGAAGCCAATGCGCATGTTGCCTCGTCCGATGATCAGTCGAGCTTCAGCCAGGTCGTCTTCAGCTCGCAGTATTGGTCGTGTGCGTAGACCGACTTGTCGCGTCCGCCGAAACCGGACTGCTTGAAGCCGCCGAAGGGTGTCGAGAGATCGCCCTCGCCGAAGCAGTTCACGGTCACGGTGCCCGCGCGGATGCGCGCCGCGACTTTATGCGCCTGATTCACGTTGTCGGTCCACAGCGATGCCGCGAGTCCGTAGCACGTATCGTTCGCGATGCGCACGGCCTCGTCGACGTCAGCATATTCGATAAAGCACACGACCGGGCCGAAGACCTCGTCGCGCGCGATGCTCATCTCGGGCGTGACGTTATCGAAGATGGTCGGCTCGACGAACCAGCCGCCCGTTTCCGCAAGCGTCGCGTTGCCGCCGCTCGCGACACGCGCGCCTTCCGCCTTCGCCTTCTCGATATGACCGAGCACCTTCCGGTAATGCGCTTCCTCGATGAGCGAGCCGAGCTTGACATCGGGATCGAGCGGATCGCCGACCTTCCAGCCTTCGAGCACGGCCTGGACCTTTTGCAGCAGTTCGGCCTTCTGGCTCTTGTGCACCAGAATCCGCGAGCCCGCGCTGCAGTTCTCGCCCATGTTCCAGAACGCGGCGGCGACGGCCTGCTCCGCGACGGCGTCGAGATTGGCGACATCGGGCAAGACGACTTGCGGATTCTTCCCGCCGCATTCGAGCACGACGCGCTTCAGGTTCGTATCGGCGGAATAGCGCAGGAAGCGCTTGCCGGTTTCGGTCGAGCCCGTGAACGCGATGAGATCGACATCCGCGTGCGTGCCGAGCGCCTGTCCCGCGCTTTCGCCGAAGCCCGTCACGACGCTGAACACGCCGGGCGGCAGACCCGCTTCAAGTGCGAGGTCCGCGATGCGCAGCGTCGAGAGCGAGGTCTGCTCCGCAGGCTTCACGATGACGCTATTGCCCACCGACAGCGCCGGCCCGATCTTCCACGCCAGCATCAGCGCCGGAAAATTCCACGGCAGCACCGCGCCGACGACACCGATCGGCTCGCGCGTGATCATGCTCACGACGCTCGGACCGGACGGCGACAGCGCGTCGTAACGCTTGTCCGTCACCTCGGCATGCCAGCGGATGCACGCCGCCGACTCGGGAATGTCGAGCCCCATGCATTCGCTGATCGGCTTGCCCGCTTCGAGCGCTTCGAGCAGCGCGAGCTCTTCGGCGTTGTCGTCGATCAATTGTGCGAGGCGCTGCAGGACCGCCTTTCTCTGCGCTGGCGCGGCCTTCGACCACACGCCCGATTCGAACGCCTCGCGCGCCGCGACGACCGCGCGGTCGATGTCCTTCGCGTCGCACTTCGCGACTTCAGCAAGCACCTTGCCGGTCGACGGATTCAGCGTGTCGAACGTTTCATTCGATGCAGCGTTGCAGCGTGCTCCCGCGATAAATGCGCGGCCGTCGAGCGACAGATGCTCGGCCTGACGTTTCCAATCCTGATGCGTCGTCATGTCATGTCCTCACAGATTCAAAGTTCGGCGCCCGCCGAGAATTCCTTCACCCAGATAGCCGCCGATACCGCGACGTCCGCGATCGGCCGAATCGGCAGCGAACGCGGATGCGGCTGTTTCAGCAACTGATTGATCAGCTCGTTCGATTGCCCGAGCGCGTGTTCGGCGATGAGCTTGCCCGCCGCCGATCCGCGGCTCAGGCCGAGGCCATTGCAGCCGACAGCTTCGAATACGCCGTCCTCGCGTTGCCCGAAGAGCGCGCCATTGTTCGCCGAGAGGCACAACGCGCCGCCCCATGTGTATTGCAGCTCGACATCCTTGAGCATCGGAAAGCGACGGTCGAACGAACGCTGATGCAGATGCTTCGCTTTCGCGAGATCGCCTTCGGATACCGAGAGATTCGGCCGGAACGCGAAATGGTTGCGCACGCAGATACGGTTCGTCGCGAGACGGCGCACGGTGGTGCCCATCGGATCGGCGGGAATGAGCGCCCACGAGTTCGTCCCGCCGAGTCTTGCGATCTCGTCGCCGGTCATGACGCGCGACATCGACGCGAACGTATAGACCGGCAGCAAGCCGTTAGGATGGCCGCCGAAGGTCGCCGCATACGCGTTGGTGCACAACACGACGCGCTTCGCCTCGATGCTGCCGTTCGCGAAGCCGAGCAGCTTCGTCTGCCCGCGCGTTTCCATGCCCTTCACAGCGCTCATTTCGAAGACCGTCACGTTCGACGGCTGCGTCGCGGCGAGGCCGCGCATGAGCGCCGCCGGCTGAACCGTGCTGCATCCCGGCGTGAAGAGCGCGCTCTGATAGAAGCGCGTGCCCGTCACCTTGGCGATCGCGGCTTCGTCGAGCCACTCGCACGGCTCGCCGATGCGCGCGAGTCCATCCGCGAAATGAGTCAGTGCCGAATGGCCCTTCTTGTTCACCGACGCGTGATACTTCCCGTCGTCGCGCCAGTCGCATTCGATGCCATGCGCCTTCACCGTGCTGCGCACATAGTCGATGCCATGCCGTTGCAGGCGCACGTCCGCCTTGTCGGCCTCGACACTGCGCGAATAACTTTCGCTGCTGATGTCATGCGGCAAATCGACGAAAAAGCCGGAATTGCGCCCCGCTGTCGAGCGCCCGACGCGATCCGCTTCCACGAGCGCAATGGATGCATCCGGCGCGAGTTCGGCAAGCCGCCGCGCCGCGCACAAGCCGGTGATGCCGCCGCCGACCACCACGAAGTCGAAGCGCTGCTCGCCTGTCACGCTGTTCGCGGGCGCGGCGGGCGGCAGACTTTCCCACCAGCCGTTCACGCCATCGGGTGCGGGAAACCGCATGAAATCCAGTTTCGAGGCCATTCACGTTACTGAGCGTTGCGCAGCAAGGGTTGAACGATCTTGGCGAAGGCACTGCGCTCTTCGTCGTTGAGCGTGCCGAGCGGCGCGCGCGCATTGCCGACGCGCGTGCCCGCGAGTTCACATCCATACCGCACATACTGGATGAACTTGCCGCTGCGCTCCAGCAGTTCGAGCACCGGAAGCAATTGCGTCATCAGCTTGCGGCCCGCGATGAAATCGCCACGCTTCACGCATGCTTCGAGCAGATCGGTATGCGCTTCGGGCAGGAAGTTCGAAGCGCCCGCAACCCAGCTTCGCACGCCCCACGCGAAGAACTCGAGCGCCTGATCGTCCATGCCGCAACTGAGGACGAAGCGCTCCGGCAGATGCGTCGCGAGATGATGCAGATGCGCGATATCGCCCGTGCTTTCCTTCATCGCTGCGAAGTTGGGGCGCGCGAGCAGCTTGTCGAGGACTTCGTCGCCGATCGCCGTGCCGGTGCGTGCCGGAAAGTTGTAGAGCATGATCGGCATGTCGAGCGCGTCATCGACCTTCAGCAGGTGAGCGAGCAACTCGTCCTGCGTCGGTTGCGTGTAATACGGCGCCGCGACGAGCAACGCGTCATAGCCCGCGCGCTTCGCTTCCTGCCCGATACGCACGACTTCCTTCGTCGTGGTCGCGTTGATGCCCGCGGTGAGGTACGTCTTTCCGCCGACCGCCGACGCCACCGTGTCGAACGTCTTCACGCGCTCGTCGAAACTGAGCGCATAGTATTCGCCGGTGGTGCCGCCGACCCCCATGCCCGACACGCGGCCCACGAGACTGGCGGCGTGTTTGCCGAGCATCTCGTGATCGATTTCGCCGTCGTCCTTGAACGGGGTGACGAGCGGAGTATGAACGCCTTCGAAGCTCATGATCGTGTCTCTCTGATGAAAAGATAGTGTGTGGTCATGCGCGATGCGCGTCAGACGAGCGCTTCCGCATGTGAATAAAGCGGGTACGTGCCGCACAACTCGCGCACGCGGGCGCGAACCGAGCGCTCCACGTGCTCGTCGCCATTGCGCGCATGTTCGAGCGCGGCCAGCACGTCGAGAATCATTGCGCCAACCTGCTCGAACTGCGCGACGCCGAAGCCGCGCGTCGTCGCCGCGGGCGTCCCGAGGCGGATGTCTGAGGTCACAGTCGGGTTCTCGGTATCGAAGGGAATGTTGTTCTTGTTGCACGCGATGCCTGCGCGCTCCAGCGCCTTCTCCGCCTGCATGCCCGTGTTCACTGCGCGAGCCACGCCTTCACCTCGTCCGGATGCGCGTCGACGAACTTCTTCGCGGCCGTCGCGTAGTCGTTGGTCGAATTGCCTTCGAATTCGATCGACTCGACATCCGCGAGCGTCAGCTTGAAATGCTTGAAGAATACATCCGCACGCGGAAACTTGGTCGCGAACTGCTTCGATGCGAAAGCGTGAACCTGCTCCTCGCCACCCAGCGTGCCTTTCGGGTCTTTCAGATAGCGCATCTGCCATTTCTGGAACAGCCAGTGCGGGCTCCATACGGTCGCGACGATCCATTGCTTCGATCCATATGCGCGCTGAATCGACGCGAGCATGCCGGCCTCGCTCGCCGATTGCAGCTTGTAGCCCGACAGGTCATACGCCTTGATGGTCTTCTCCGATGCCTGCATCAGACCGCCGCCCGGCTCGATGCCCTGGATCACGCCGTTGAGCTGCTTCTGCACCTCGGGCTTCTTCAGGTCTTCGATCGATGAAAGCTGCGACTCGGGCACATACGCGGGCACGGCCCAGCCATTCTTGCCGCCCGTGTAGATGATGCCGACGTCGTCGAGCGTGTCCTTGTAGCGCGCGACATACTGGCCGTGCGTCACCGGCAGCCATCCGCCGACCATGATGTCGAGATCCCCGCGCGACACGCCCTGATACTGGATGCCGATATCCGCCTGAACGAACTGCACCGGCTGCTGGAGCTTCGTCTCGAGCACGTACTTCGCGACATTGGCGACCGCGAGCACGTCGGCCCAGTTCGTCACGGCGACTTTGAGAAGCTCGGCCGAGATCGCCGGATTCGCACCGGCCCCGAACGCCACGATGGCCGGCGTCACGATCTTGATTATCAGGGATTTTATGAAGCTGTTATTCATTTCGGACTCCGTATCTTGCGGTTCAGGATTTGAGATATTGGCGACGCTGTGTTGCTCAGGTTTGAGCAGTGTTTGCGGCAGGAGCAGGCTTGACTGGCGTGGAGACGACCTTCTTTTTCTTCTTCGACTTCACGCCGAAACTCTCCGTCAGCCGATCGAGAATGATCGCGAGCAGCACCACGCCGAGGCCGCCTTCGAAGCCGATGCCGATATCGAGCCGCTGAATGCCGCTCAGCACGTATTCGCCGAGCCCGCCCGCACCGATCATCGATGCGACCACCACCATCGACAGCGCCATCATGATCGTCTGGTTCACGCCCGCCATGATCGAAGGCAATGCATTCGGCAACTGAATCTTCCAGAGCAGTTGCGCATCCGTGCTGCCGAACGAGCGTCCCGCTTCGAGCAATTCCTCACGCACCTGGCGAATGCCGAGCGTCGTCAGGCGCACGACCGGCGGCATGGCGAAGACGATCGTCGCGATCACCGCGGGCACACGTCCGAGACCGAACAGGATGACCGCGGGAATCAGATAGACGAACGCGGGCATCGTCTGCATGAAATCGAGCAGCGAACGCAGCACGACTTCCACACGCCTGTTGCGCGCACCCCAGATGCCGAGCGGCACGCCGATCACGAGACTGAAGAAGGTCGCCGCGACGACGAGCGCGAGTGTCGAAGTGGTCTGCGCCCAGAGGCCCATATAGTTGATCACATAGAGCGCCGCGCCGACGAACACCGCGAACACCACACCTCTTCTCCACAGCGCGAGGGCCATGAGAATCACGAGCATCACGATGAACGGCACCGCGCCGAGGCCATCTTCGAGCAGCTTGATGACCGCGCCGAGCGCGGCCGAGAATGCGTCGAAACCGCCGCGAAAATGCGAGAAAAGAAAGTTGACTGCGTCTTCGGCGACCTTTCCAAAAATCGAGGAATTCATGCTGCTCTCCGCTCCATGACCTGCTTGAGAATCGTGCGGCACGACACCACGCCCGCGAGTCTGCCCTGTTCATCGGTGACCGGCACGTCGTGCTCCTGGCCGAGCGCAATGGTCGCGAGTTGATGCAGATCGGCTGTCAGCGGGACCGCCGCGACATCGCGCAGCAACGCGTCGCTGATCGGCCGGTTGCCGTTCTTGTGCAGCGATGCAGGCGTCACGCAGCCCTGATAGCGCCCTGCCTCGTCGCAGACGTAGCCGCATTCGGCGCCGCTGTCGATCAGGCCGTTCAGATAGCGCTCCGACGGCGCGCTCGTGTTGCACGCGATGAGACCGCGCTCGACCTTCGTCATCAGGCTCGATGCTTCGAGAAAGCGCGATACGTCGACATTGCGGAAGAAGTCGCGCACGTAATCGTCGGCGGGCGACTGGATGAGTTCTGCCGGCGTGCCCACCTGAATCAGGCGGCCGTCTTTCATGATGCCGATGCGCCCGCCGATCTTCACCGCTTCTTCGATATCGTGCGAGATGAACACGATCGTGCGCTGTTCTTCCTTCTGCAGGCGCAAGAGTTCGTTCTGCATCTCGAAGCGGATGAGCGGATCGAGTGCGGAGAACGCTTCGTCCATCAGCAGCACGGAAGGATTCACCGCCAGCGCGCGAGCAAGACCGACGCGCTGCTGCATGCCGCCCGACAGTTCGCTCGGCAACAGCTTCTCGTAGGAAGCGAGGCCCACGCGCGTCAGTGCGGCGCGTGCGACTTCATAACGATCCGCCTTCTTCTTGCCCGCGACTTCGAGGCCGTAAGCAATGTTGTCGATGACGGAGCGATTCGGCAGCAGCGCAAAAGACTGGAACACCATCGCCATTTTTTCGCGGCGCACGGCGCGCAGTTCGGGCGTGCTCATCGGCGCGATGTCGCGGCCTTCGAGAATCACTTGTCCCGAGGTCGGCTCGATGAGGCGGTTGAGCAGACGCACGAGCGTCGATTTGCCCGAGCCGGAAAGACCCATGATGACGAAGATCTCGCCCGCGTTGACGGCAAGGCTCACATCGTCGACGGCGACCATATTGCCGGTCTGCGCGAAGATTTCGTTGCGGCCGAGGCCCTGGTTCAATAACTCCTGAGCGCGGTCCGGCTTCGCGCCGAAGATCTTCGAAAGGTTTTTGACCGTGAGGATCTCGGTCTGGGACGCCGCAACCGATCGTGCCGGCGATACGGTTCCCGACTGCGAGGGAGCCGGATTCGTGACGTCGTTCGGTGCGAGAGTCAGGTTGGGAATCATCGGTTCAGTCACCTGGCAAGTTCGAGAAAGGGATTTGTCGCTGCCGGAACATCTCGGCGTTCTTTGCGGTGAATGAAGCGTACATGGCCAATTTCGATCACCCACCGACATTTTCTGAGCACTTTCCGATACTTCTGGTAATGCATGCGGGCAGTGCAGAAGCTGCTCGAGCATGGTGCGGCGTTGCGCGTGGGCCGCTGAACCAGAGCCGGCGCGGCTTTGCGGCGACAGGGTGTGCGCGTGGGCGAAGCGCGCCACGCGATCTTTCAAAAGAGACGCTAGGGAATGCACCTAGCCGGAGCCGTCCGGATGACTTTTTCTGGTGGTAAAGACGAAAAAACGCCGCGCATCGGCGCGGCGTCGAAGGGGAAAGTCAGCAAGCGAGTTAGCCGAAAGTGAAGCTATACGCTTGTGCGCCAGAATCGAGAAATTCGATTTCGAAAGTGCGATCGACGACCACGCCCGTCTGACGCACGAGCTGATAAAGACGCGCGTTCGTCACGACACCGCTGCCGTCGGCGGCGATATCCGCGCCGTGTGACGCGCCCGGCGCCGCGCCATCGATCGTCACGCGAAAGCGCACCGGCTTGCCATCCGGCGATGGCCCGAGCACGAGATGCGCCGCCTCTGCGCCGACGTTCCACTTTCCATCGAGCGCCCAGTCGTTGAGCGAGAGTCGCGCGGGCAGCGTGTAGGTTTCGATGGCATCGGGCATCACACGTTGCGGCGACGCGAAGCCTTGCGCCTGCCGGTAGCCCACATAGGTCTCGTCCGAACCGATGTCCGCGGGGTCGGCCGCCGCCTGCGCGCCGCTGCCCTGCACGGTTTGCGCATCGCGGGCGGTCATCGACGCGCCGTTATCGGCGAGTAGCTGGCGAATCGCGTTCTCCGTCTCGCTGTATCCGCCTTCGCCGAAGTGATGAAAACGCACGCGCCCTTGCGCATCGACGATATAGAA
This sequence comes from Caballeronia sp. EK, assembly GCF_014384845.1. Taxonomy (NCBI): domain Bacteria; kingdom Pseudomonadati; phylum Pseudomonadota; class Betaproteobacteria; order Burkholderiales; family Burkholderiaceae; genus Caballeronia; species Caballeronia sp. EK. The sequence continues at coordinate 594,355 of NZ_JACSUE010000002.1, read as the reverse complement.
CGCCGGCCAGTACTGATTGCCGAACGCACGCCAGATGCCGTAGTCGTTATCGACGGCAACGGGGTACTTGATGTTCAGATTCGCAAGCGCGCGCTTCACGTTTGCCGTGTCGCGCTCGAAGCCGAACTCGGGCGTATGCACGCCGACCACGACGAGCCCGTCATCGCCATAACGTTGCGCCCATGTCTTGAGATACGGCAGCGTACGCAGACAGTTGATGCACGAATACGTCCAGAAGTTGACGACGACGACCTTGCCGCGCAATGCATCGGCGGAAAGCGGCGCGGAATTGAGCCAGGTCGTCGCGCGGTCGAGCGATGGCAACTTGCCCTGAACCGGCAGCGCGGCCGTCGTCGATACGCGCATGATGCGTGCGCCCTGTCGTGCATCGTGCGACGTCTGTTTCGCCTTCAGCACGCCGACGAGCTTGCTCTCGATGCCGTTCGTCGGCGCGCCGGGGATATGCGCGAGCACGCGCGTGTCGAGGCCCGTCGCGATCGCGGCCACGGTCAATACGACGAGCGCGCCCGTTGCGCGGCGCAGATGCTCGCCTACGCCGAACGAACGCTTGAGCATGTCCAGCGCGCGCTTGCCGAGGCTCGATGCTATTGCCAGCGAACTCGCCGCGCCGATGCCATACGCGGCGAGCGCCGCGGCCGTGTGCCAGTTCGCGCCATGCAAGGCCGCGCTCGTGAGAATCACGCCGAGGATCGGCCCCGCGCACGGCGCCCACAGCAGCCCGGTCGCCGCGCCCAGCAGCATCGACGAAGCGATGCGACGCGTCGTGCCCTGCGTCTGCGAACGCGCGACGATGCGGTCCGCGAGCGCCGATAACGGACGCGTGAGCCGCTCGGCAATCGACGGAAACAGCAGCGCCGCGCCGAACAGCCCGAGCGTCGCGAGCGCGATCCAGCGGCCGTATTCGTTCAATTGGGCGGCGCCCGCGAGACCCGCGACGCCGATGCCGGTCACGAGCGCGAACGTGCCCGCGAGCCCGATGAGAAGCGGCAGGCGGTCGGTGACGAAGGGCTTGTCCGAGCGCGCGAACACGAACGGCACGACCGGCAGGATGCAGGGGCTCAGCACGGTGAACACGCCGCCGAAGAATGCGATGACGATGAGTGACATGAGATCGGTGTTCCGTGGAAATCGGTTGGACGGACCGGCATCGGACGCCGGGGAAACGGCACATCAGGCCATGTGACGTATTTCAGCGCCTTCATGTATCGCGGGAATTTCAGAAACGGGCCGCCGTGCAACGCCATGTATCGGCCGCGCCGCCGGATACATGGCGATACAAACGGGACACGCGCCCGATACATCCGCGCGCTTCAATACGCTTTACCGCCAAACCGAAAGGAGAACCCGCCATGTTTGCCCGACTCAAGATCGCCGCCGTCGGCACTGCCATGATCGCAGCGCTCGGCGCCGTCGCGGCGCTCACCGCTTTTTCATCGACCGACTCTGCGGCCGGCATGAAAGCGATGCAGCAGACCGGCGCGCAAGCCCCCGATTTCGCCGGCATCGATAACTGGATCAACAGCGCGCCACTCGATCTCGCGCAGTTGCGCGGCAAGGTCGTGCTCGTGGACTTCTGGACCTTCGATTGCATCAACTGCGCGCATACGCTGCCGCACGTGAAGGACTGGTACGCGCGCTATCGGGATAAAGGACTTGTTGTAGTCGGCGTGCATACGCCCGAATACTCGTTCGAGCGCGACACTGGCAATCTGAAGAAAGCTATCGCGAAATATGGAATCGAATATCCGGTCGCGCAGGACAATCGATACGCAACGTGGAATGCGTATAACAACCAGTACTGGCCCGCGCTCTATCTGATCGATCAGAACGGGAAGATCGTGTACACGCATTTCGGCGAAGGACGCTATGCGCAGACTGAGGAAACGATTCGCGGGCTGCTTGGAGTGAAATGAAAAAAACGCGCCGGCATGGGCGCGTTTTCTTTTACTCGATTGCGTGCGCACGCTCAACTCTGCCGCGCGACGACGCCTTGTGCATCGGTATCGCGCGTCGAGCCTTTCGCCGGGCGCCCCGCCCAATAGCCCGCGAGCATCGATCCCGACAAGTTGTGCCACACCGAGAACAGCGCGCCGGGCAAGGCCGCGATCGGCGTGAAATAGAGCTTGCCGAGCGTCGCGGCGAGGCCCGAGTTCTGCATGCCGACTTCGATCGCGAGTGTGCGGCAGACGGCCTCGTCGAAGCCGAGCAGACGGCCGCCCCAGTAGCCGCCCAAAAGACCGATGCCGTTGTGCAGCACTACGCCCACCGCGACGACCATGCCCACCGACGCGATGCTCTTCTGCGTGCCGCCGACGACCGCCGCGATGATCAGCAGGATCGACACCATCGACACGAGCGGCAGCATCCATTCGATCTTGCGCACGAGCTTGCCGAACAGATGATTCACGACGAGGCCGATGACGATCGGCAGCGCGACGATCTGCACGATGCTCATCAGCATGCCGTGCACATCGACGGCAATCGATGCATCGACATAAAGACGCGTGAGCAGCGGCGTCGCGAACACGCCGACGAGCGTCGACAACGCGCTGATCGTGACGGACAGCGCCACATCGCCACGCGCGAGATAGATCATCACGTTCGAAGCGGTGCCGCTCGCGACGCTGCCGACGAGCACCATGCCCGCCGTCAGATCGGGCGGCATGCGCAGCGCTTTCGCGATCGCCCATGCGGCGAGCGGCATCACGAGGTAATGCAGGACGATGCCCGCGATGACCGGCGCGGGCCGTGTGAAGACGCGCCTGAAGTCGTCGATGGAAAGCGTGACGCCCATCGACAGCATGATGACCGTCAGAAGCGTCGTGACGTGCGGCGCGATGCCCGTCACGGAAGAAGGCGCGCAATAGGCTGCGACGGAAACCAGCACGGCCCAGAGCGGGAAAAGTCGGGTGATGCGGGCAAGCATGAAAACAATCCTCGAATGTCGTTGCGTAGCGTGTGTGGTTCAGCGAAAGCGGCGGTGCGCGGGATGACCGGACGGACGCAGACGGAAGGAAGTTTGCCTTCGTGAGGCGGACGCGGCCCGCAATGCCGTCAATGCGCGGGTCACACGCATCTCCGGCCGAACGGCGGGCAGGCCGCATTTTACCCGTCGCGCGGCCGAGTTTCGGGGAGCGCTTAATACACGCGATGCAATCGCCCGGTTCGTTCGACTCATTCGCAGCTAATTCTGCGGCGGCATCATGCGCATCAAACAACCGGTCTGAAGGAGATGAACATGACACCAATCGCCATCATCCAAGGCACGCCGACATGGGTCTGGGTGCTGCTCGCATTCCTGCTGTATCGCGGCATCAAGGCCATGCAGGCCAGCACCACGCCGATTTCGAAACTCGCGATCATCCCGCTCGTTTTTGCGGGCATGGGCATCGCGCATCTGATTTCGTCGCCGCTCACGGGCGTGGCCGCTGTCGCCGCGTGGATCCTCACGCTCGGGGTGGGCGTCATGGCCGGCGTGTTCAACGCGAGCCGGAGCCGCTTCATCGTCGATCCGATCGCTCGCACCGTGATGCTGCCGGGTTCATTCGTGCCCTTGCTGCTGATCGCCGCCACGTTCATCGCGAAGTTCTGGCTCGGCTTCGAGATGGCAACCGTGACGAACCTGTCGGCACTCGTGACGTATGGCGTGATCGACGCTGCGGTATCGGGTGTCGTCGCGGGCATGTTCGCCGGACGCTTCTTCACGTACTGGAAAACGATGCACGCGCTGCGCGCCTCGTGGGCCTGATTGGTCTGCGCGCAACCTCCGGAAAATGCCGTCACACTTGTTACTCCCCGTCAGCCGCATTCGGGTGCAGACTGGTTCACGGCGAACAACGAGCAAGAGTTCAACTCAGGAGGTTGCAAAGCCATGACTACATCAGACGAAAAAGGAACGACGAGCGAACAGACTGAGATGCGCACGCCGCCCGTGGTGTCGGAACAAGCGTGGGAAGCGGCGCGTCAGGAGTTGCTCGTGAAGGAAAAGGCCCACACGCGCGCCCGCGACGCGCTCGCCGCCGAGCGTCGCCGCATGCCGTGGATGGCCGTGAAGACGGACTATGTGTTCGATGGTCCCGACGGCAAGATCGGCTTTCTCGATCTGTTCAACGGAAGGCGTCAGTTGATCGTCTATCGCGCGTTTTATGAGCCCGGCGTGTTCGGCTGGCCCGAGCATGCGTGCCGGGGCTGTTCGCTGGTCGCCGATCAGGTCGCTCATGTTGCGCATCTGAATGCACGTGACACCACGCTCGTTTTCGTATCGCGTGCGCCGCAGCAGGACATCGCTCGGCTAAAGGAACGCATGGGCTGGAACATTCCGTGGTTCACGCTGACGGATCGTTTCGATGCCGACTTCGGCGTCGAGGAATGGCACGGCACGAACGTGTTCTTCCGCGATAAAGATCAGGTCTTCCGCACGTATTTCCTCAACAACCGCGGCGACGAGCAGATGGGCAATACCTGGAACTATCTCGACATCACGCCGCTTGGACGTCAGGAGCTATGGGAAGATTCGCCCGAAGGCTATCCGCAGACGCAGACCTACAAGTGGTGGAACTGGCACGATAGTTATGTCGACGATGCACCGCCCGACCGGAAATGGGTGGAAATATCCGACGCGGGCGAAGCGGCATTTCGCGCCGAAAGTGCTAAAAACAAGGGGTGAAGTTTAGTTAAGGGCGCTGCGTGTGCATGAACGTCAGCCATTCGCCGACGATAACCTCGGGCGCGTCTTCCTGCATCAGATGTCCTGATCCGGGCACACGCGTGAAGCGCGCCTGCGGAATCAGCGACGCGAGTTCGACACCGCGCTCGACAGGTATCCACTCGTCTTCCTCGCCCCATAGAATCGACACGGGACATGTCAATTCGCCATAGCGCGATTGCATTTCATCGGTATAGCGCTGATCCATCTGTGCAATCTGTCGATAAAACGCGGCCTGTCCTTTCTCGCCCGTCCAAGGCCGCGTATAGATTCGCAATGTCTCTTCCGATAACTTTCGATACGCCGCGCCTTGCAGGTACGCATCGAGCATCGCTTGATGCATGTACGGCGGCACGCCTGCGAACGCGGCTTCATGTTGACGCACATGACGCACGAAAGGCGATCCCCAAGGCGCCACGGCAACCGGATCGACGAGCATCAGCGAACGATAGGCGCAGCCGTTCAGCAATGCCGCCCTGAGCGACGTCGCGCCGCCGAAGTCGTGCGCGAGCACGTCGGGCAATGCGCCGTTCCAGTCGGCGCGCCAATGGGCAATCAGCGACGCGAGCACACGGTTCTGCACGCCGAGCGAAACATCCTGATCGTCGCGCATTTCCGAAGCGCCATAGCCCAGCAGATCGAAGTAATGCACGCGCCGCGAACGGGCCGCAATCGGCGCGATACGCCGCCATACCTGCGATGAAAACGGCGTACCGTGCACCAGCACGAGCGGCGCACCCTCGCCGATCACGCCGTAGCGCACGGCCTGCCCTTCGAAGTCGAACACCTGATCGAGCGGCAAGCCGTCTTTCGCTTCGCTCATGGCGCTGTCCCGCTCAACGCAGGTTCGTGCGCGCGAGTTCGACGATTTCATCGCCGCGGCCGCTCAGAATCGCTCGCAACATATAGAGGCTGAAGCCTTTCGCCTGCGATAGCTCGATGGTCGGCGGCATCGCGAGTTCATGCTTCGACGTGACGACATCGACGAGCGCCGGCCCCTTGTGCGCGAACGCTTCCCGCAACGCGTTCTCCAGTTGCTCCGACTCTTCCACGCGCACCGACCAGATGCCCGCGCCCTTCGCGATCTGCGAGAAATCGGTCTTGCTCAGATCGACATTGGTGTCGAGATAGCCGCCCGCCTTCAATTCCATCGACACGAAACCGAGCAGGCTGTTGTTGAACACGACGACCTTGATCGGCAATTCGAGCTGCACGGCGGACAGCAGATCGCCGAGCAACATCGACAGGCCGCCATCGCCCGATAGCGACACCACTTGCCGTTGCGGTTGCGCGGCCTGCACGCCGAGCGCCTGCGGCATCGCGTTGGCCATCGAGCCGTGATTGAACGAGCCGTGCAACTGGCGCTTGCCGTTCATCGTCAGATAGCGCGCGGCCCAGAGCGTCGGCGTGCCGACGTCCACGGTAAAGATCGCGTCTTCGGTGGCGATTTCATCGACGAGCTTCGTGAGGTATTGCGGATGGATCGGACGTCCCGGCGCGGACGGCGTCGCGAGATCGTCGAGGTCCTTGCGCGCGGTCGCATAGTGCTTGAGCGCGTTCTCCAGAAAGCGCCGCTCGTCCTTGCGCTGAAGCTTGGGCAAGAGCGCCGCCAACGTTTCCTTGATCGTGCCGACGAGCCCCATTTCCAGCGACGCGCGACGACCCAGTTGCGAGCCGCGCCAGTCGATCTGCACGATCTTCGCCTGCGGCGGATAGAACGGGCGATACGGAAAATCGCAGCCGAGCAGGAGCAGCGTGTCGCAGGACATCATCGCGTGATAGCCCGAACTGAAACCGATGAGCCCCGTCATGCCGACATCGAACGGATTGTCGTACTCGATGAACTGCTTGCCGCGCAGCGCATGCACGATGGGCGCGCCGAGCGTATCGGCAAGCGCGACGACTTCGTCATGCGAGCCGGCGACGCCGCTGCCGCACATGATCGTCACCGCTTCGCAGCCGTTCAGAAGGTCGGCGAGTCTGCCGAGGTCCACATCGGCCGGCACGATCGCGCCCGGCGCGCTCGCAGTCCAGCGCGGTTCCACGCTCGGACCCTCGCTCAATGCGACATCGCCCGGCAACACGATGACCGCGACGCCGCGCTGATCGAGCGCCGCGCGCATCGCACGCTCGAGCACGCGTGGAAACTGCGATGCATTCGACACCAGTTCCACGAAGTGGCTGCATTCCTTGAACAACTCCTGCGGATGCGTTTCCTGAAAGTAACCCAGCCCGATCTCGGTCGACGGGATATGCGCGGCGATGGCGAGCACGGGCTGATGATTGCGATGACAGTCGTAGAGCCCGTTGATGAGATGCAGATTGCCCGGCCCGCAACTTCCGGCGCACACGGCGAGCTTGCCCGTGGTGGCAGCATCCGCGCCCGCCGCGAAGGCGGCCGCCTCCTCGTGGCGCGTATGCATCCAGCGGATCGAGCCCACGCGATCGAGGCTGAATGCAAGCCCGTTCAGGCTGTCGCCCGTTACGCCCCAGATGCGTTCCACGCCCGCTGCCGCAAGCGTCTTCGCCAGATAGTCCGCAATCGTGTTCTTTGCCATGATGCTTCCTGTGATGAAGAGAGGGAGTCCAATGAGTGGCGAATCCGCGGCCTGAGCGCGGCCGCGAATTCGGAATGGCTCAATGCATGCAGGATTCAAAACGCAAAGCGAGTGTACGCCGGAGCGCCGCGGCTTGTCTCGAACGGTGCCGACGCCTCATGGCGCCGTGATGCAGCGTGGTGTGCTAAGGGCTTACGGGCACGGCGATAGCGGCATTTCGAATGCATTATTCGCCGACGAATCTTGTATGCCGAATTCAAACGACAAACGGGGCCGAGTCGACCGACTCCGCCCCGCTCTTTGCTCTGATTGTCGGATCGCCCTGCTTCACGCTCGGCCGCTCGATCTGCACGATGAAGCCGATCCGTCGGGCATGTCACACGGGCCGCTCGAAGATCCCGCGTGGCTCGCACCTGATTGAAGCTCAGGCGCCCTTGCGCACGGTATCCGGCAAATCGCGTCCGTGGTACTTCTTGTAGATCGTGTTCAGATTCCCGTTCTTCATGTTCGTGCCGACCCAGTTGTTCACCCATTCCTTCAGGCGCGGCTGATCCTTGTTCATCGCGATGCCGAGATCGAAGGTCTTCTGTTCGAACTTCATCTCGATGTTGCGTTGCGGCGCGCGATCCTGCATTTCCTTCAGGTTTGAAGGCGTGCTGGAGAAGATTTCGACCTGGCCCGTGACCATCGACGTGATGAGCGTCGCGTCGTCCTCATAGCGCTGGATCTGCGCGCCCTTCGCCTGTTGCGTCGTGAGCGTGTCGTTCACCGTGGCGCGCGTGAGACCGATGGTCTTGCCGTCGAGGTCCGCGTAATCCTTCACCTTGATCGTCTTCACGCCGCCGACGATGATCGAGATAACCGCATACGGGTTCGAGAAATCGACCACCTTCGCGCGCTCCGGCGTAACCGACAGCGACGAGATCACGAGGTCCGCGCGCTTCGCCTGCAGCGTCGGAATGCGTGCGGCGTTGGTGATCTGCACGAGTTCGAGCTTCACGCCGAGATCTTTCGCGAGCGCGTTTGCGGTATCGACGTCCGATCCCGCGGGCTTCAGATTCTGATCCGCATAGCTGAAGAGCGGCGTGCCGATCGCGATGGCGACGCGCACGACGCCCGCCTTCTTGATGTCGTCGAGCTGATCGGCCATTGCGCTGTGCACCGCGCCTGCCATCATCAAGGTTGCAAGGGCCGCGCGTGCAATGATTGTCTTCGCTTTCAAGTCGAGTCTCCGTCGTTATTGATGTTGCTGGATGCTGCTGGATAAGATGCTGCGAATATCAAAGTCCGTTATCGAGAAATGCGCGCAATTCGGGCGTGCGCGGCGCATCGAGCATGCCGCCGTCGCCCACTTCCCACACCTTGCCCTGATGCATGTAGATGATGCGGTCCGCGACGCGCTTGGCGAAGGCCATCTCGTGCGTGACGAGCAGCATCGTCATGCCGTCTGCCGCGAGGTCTTCCATCACGCGCAGCACTTCGCCCGTCAGTTGCGGATCGAGCGCCGAGGTCACTTCGTCGAACAGCATCACCTTCGGCGACATCGCGAGCGAGCGCGCAATCGCCACGCGCTGCTGCTGCCCGCCTGACAATTGTTCGGGATACGCGTCGGCCTTCTGTGCGAGTCCGACCTGCTCCAGCACGTTAATCGCGATGCGCCGCGCTTCATCGCTCGACATCTTCTTCACGTGACGCAGCGCGAGCATGATGTTCTCTTCCACGGTCAGGTGCGGAAAGAGGTTATAGCTTTGAAATACGATGCCCACTTCGCGGCGCAACAGATGCAGATCGACTTTCGGATCGTCAACGCGAATACCGCACACTTCAATCTGCCCCTGGTCGATCGTCTCCAGCCTGTCGATGCAGCGCAGCGCCGTGCTCTTGCCCGAGCCGCTCGCGCCAATCATGGCAATCATCTCGCCCTTGTTGACTTCGAAGGACACGCCTTTGAGAACATGATTGGAGCCGAAGCTCTTGTGAATATCGCCGACCTTAACGATTGCTGACATTGAGCTTGTTCTCCATCGATTGGCTCCAGCGCGAAAGCGGGTAGCACAGGACGAAATAGAAAGCGCCGACCAGTCCGAAAATGAGGAACGGCTGGAAGATCGAGTTGTTGATGATCTGCCCCGCGCGCGTCAGTTCGACGAAGCCGATCACCGAAGCGAGCGATGTCATCTTGATGAGTTGCACGAGAAAGCCGACCGTTGGAGGCAGCGCGAGTCGCATCGCCTGCGGGATGATCACGAGACGCAGCGTTTGCCAGCGCGTGAGCGACAGACACTCCGACGCTTCCCATTGCGGCTTCGGCATCGCTTCGATGCAGCCGCGCCAGATGTCGCCGAGATATGCGCTCGAATAGACCATCAGCGCGAGGCCGGCCGCGACGAGCGCGGGCACCTGATAGCCATACACCGACAAACCGAAGTACACGATGAAGAGCAGGATCAGCAGCGGAATGCCCTGAATCGCTTCGATATAGACGATCGCGGCGCGCGATAACCAGGCGCGCGGCGAAATGCGCGCGAGCATCACACAAAATCCGCCGATACCGCCGAGCACGAACGCGAGCAACGAGAGCACGAGCGTCCAGCCGATCGATTGCACCAGATAGACGAGGTGCGATGACGTGAATCCGCCGCTCATGCCGCACCTCCGGGAATGACCGTATCGATACGCTGCGAATCGGGCGGCGTCTTGCCGGCGCGTTTCGCGGCGAGTCGAATCGCGCGGCGCCGCTTGAAGAGATGCTCGCCCACCGCCCACGCGATCAGCTTGATGATCAACGACAGCACGAGATACAGCGCCGCCACCACGATGTATGTTTCGAGCGAGCGGAACGTATCGGACTGCACGGTGTTGGCGACCGCCGTGAGTTCTTCCGCCGAAATCTGCGACGCGATCGCCGAGGCCTGCATCATCAGCAGGAACTGGCTCGTCAGCGCGGGATAGACCTTTTCGATCGACGGTTGCAGCATCACGTGCCAGCCGATGCGCCACTTCGAAAGCCCAAGACACTCGGCCGCTTCGATCTGTCCGCGTGGCACCGATTCCAGACCGGCGCGAATGATCTCGGCCGCGTAGGCGCCGATGTTGATCGTCATCGCGAGCGCGGCGGCCGCAAAGGTCGGCATGCGCAAGCCGATGCTCGCGAGACCGAAGTACAGAAGGAAGATCTGCACGAGAAACGGCGTATTGCGCACGGTCTCGATATAGACGATGCAGATGCGCGTGAGCACCGGCACCTTCGCGCGCTTGGCGAACGCGACGAGCATGCCGAGAATCAGGCCAAAGAACACGGCCACGCACGTCATCTTGAGTGTGAGCCAGGCGCCCAGCAGGAACGTCGGCCAGTACGGCAGCAGCGGTGAAAAATCGAGAGAAAACATGGCGGCAAATGTCCCTGTGATGTCCGGGCGTCGTGCTCAATGCGGCCGGCGCTGGATGTATGACGACATACTACGAATGTCGTGATACTGCATGTTGCATGCATTAAACCGGGTCGAACGGGCCTGTCGTCGTGAACGCGCCGCCTTGCAGCACGGCCACGGGATCGGTCGGCGCGGGCGGCGGCGTCGCCTCGATCTTCTCGCGGAACTGCTCCGACGAGTCGCGTGGCACGAAGCCCAGATGCGCCGCGCAGCGGTTGTCCCACCAGGTGTGCGCATTCGCGGACATGCCGAACACGATCGTATGGCCGACGTCCTTCGTGAAAAGGCTGCGGCGCAAGAGGTCGTGAAAATCGTCGTAGCTCATCCAGCTCGCCATCATGCGGCGGTCCTTCGGCTCGGGAAACACGGAGCCAATGCGGATGCTCACGGTCTCGATGCCGTAGCGGTCGAAATACATCTGCGCCATGTCTTCGCCGAAGGACTTGGACAAGCCGTAGTAACCGTCGGGGCGTTTGCGCGCCGTGGCATCGATTCGTTCGTCCTGCCGATAGAAACCCGTGACGTGATTCGAGCTCGCGAACACGATGCGCCCGACGCCCTGTCGGCGGGCTGCTTCGTAGAGGTTGAACACGCCCTTGATGTTGGCTTCGAGAATCTCCTCGAACGGCCGCTCCACCGACACGCCGCCGAGATGGATGATCGCGTCGCAATCGGCGGCGAGCGCATCGACGGCCTGGCGGTCGGCCAGATCGCAAGGAACGCGTTCCTCGTGAGGCGCCGCATCGTCCGGCAGCACGCCGGGCAAATCGGAGATGCGCACGTGTCGCGCGAATTCGGCGACACGATGCCGGATCGCCCGCCCGATTCCGCCCGCGGCGCCCGTCAGCAGAAGGCGATCGAATCGCGCGGCGTTACCCGTGGACGGCGTGCTGTTTTGTTGTTCCATCGAACTGTGTCTCCTGAAGGCTGTCGTCGCTAGGGATTACCCGGCACGCGCCTCCTTGTACGTTGTCATATCACCGCATCACGCATATCATCATTTGCCGACCGATTTGTCAATGTGTGTAAAACCCACTCCAATGAGAACGCCGTGACGCTATCGCCCGATCCGCATGCCGACACGCATCATCCCTCCTCTACCGATGCATCCATCGCGCTGCCCGGCGCGCGGCGCAGCCTCACCGCGCAACTGGTCGATGCATTGCGCGCGCAAATCGATGCGAAGGAGTTGAAGGCCGGCGCCCGCCTCGCGACCGAAGCGGAGATGGTGCAGCGTTTCGGCGTGAGCCGCACTGTTGTGCGTGAGGCGTTATCGCGTCTGCAGGCGGCGGGGTTCGTGGAGACGCGACATGGCATCGGCACGTTCGTGTGCGAAGCGGGCACGTCGCCGCTATTGCATCTCGATCCCGCCGATGTCGCGGGGTCCATCGATGCATTGGCCATCCTCGAATTGCGCATCAGCCTCGAAACGGAAAGCGCGGGGCTCGCAGCGATGCGTTGCGATGCAGCCCGCCTCGCGACGATGCGCTCGGCGCTCGCGGATTTCTCAAAGAGCGTGGGCGCGGCATCGGATACGGTGGCGCCCGATTTGCGGTTTCACATGGAGATCGCGCATGCGACGGGCAATCGCTATTTCGTCGAGATCATGGAGCATCTCGGCACGCGGATGATTCCGCGCACGCGCATCACGGCCACGCCCATTCCGCGCGAGCAATACGCCGAGTATCTGATGCGCGTGAATCGCGAGCACGAGCAGATTGCGGACGCCATCGAACGCGGCGACGCGGATTCCGCGCGCACCGCGATGCGTCTGCATTTGATCAATAGCCGGGAAAGACTGCGGCGGGCGCAGGCAACGTCTGCGTGAAGCGCGGCAAGGACCGCGTATCGAGCGATCCTTGCCGCAGGTACGACGGCTTCAGCGAGCCATGTTCGGCTCTCCATCCTCGATATCGTGCGCGCCCGAAATCGTCTCCATCGACGAATCGTGATGCAGCAGCAGCACGGCCGCCACGCCGACCATGCCCGCCCCTGCGAGGCACAGCAGGCCCGCGCCGAAGCCGCCCGTGCTGTCCTTGATCCAGCCCATCGCATAGGGGCCGAAGAAGCCCGCGAGGTTGCCGAGCGAGTTGATCGCGGCGATACCGCCCGCAGCAGCAGCCCCCGACAGGAACGAAGCCGGCAGCGTCCAGATCACAGGCAGGCAGCCGAAGATGCCGAAGCCCGCGATCGACAGCGCGATCATCTTCATCACCGGGTTATCCAGCCCAGCAGAAGCCGCGATGCCGCCCGCCGCCACCATCAGCGCAATCGCGACGTGCCAGCGGCGCTCGAGCTTGCGATCCGAATGCCGGCCCCACAGCACCATGCTGATCACGCCGACGACATAAGGCAATGACGTGACGAAGCCCGTCTGCAGGTTGGTCAGGCCGAACGCCTTGACGATCTGCGGCAGGAAGAAGCTCAGGCCATAGTTGGTCGCATTCGCGCCGAAGTAGATCAACGCGATGGCCAGCACGCGCGGATTGAAAATGGCCTCCTTCACGCTGAACGCATGCACCGATTCACGATGCGCCCGTTCCTGCGCCTGGCGATTCACGAGCCAGTCACGCTCTTCCTTCGCGAGCCAGTGCGCATCGGAAGGCCTGTCGGTCAGGTAGAAATACACGACGAACGCAAGCAGGAGCGCGGGAATCGCTTCGATCAGATACAGCCATTGCCAGCCCTGCATGCCGTTGATGCCGTCCATCTGCAGCAGCGCGCCGGAGATGGGCCCTCCGATCACGGTGGACAGCGGAATCGCCGCCATGAAGTATCCGACCACACGGCCTCGATACTTCGCCGGAAACCACAAGGTCAGCAGAAAGATGATGCCGGGAAAGAAGCCCGCTTCCGCGATGCCGAGCAGAATGCGCAAGCCATAGAACACGTAGGCGTTCGACAGACCCGTCGCCTGCGCGATGTGCGGAATGTAGGCCATTGCCGCCGCGAGAATGCCCCACGTGAACATGATCCGCGCGATCCAGCGACGCGCGCCGAATCGTTCGAGCAGCAGATTGGACGGCACTTCGAAAAAGAAATAGGCGATAAAGAAAATGCCGGCACCGAAGCCGAACATGCTGGCGGTAAAGCCGAGCGCCTTGTTCATCTGCAACGCCGCGAAGCCGACGTTGACGCGATCGAGATACGCGATGAAGTAACACAAGATCAGGAACGGCACGAGGCGAACCATCACGCGCTTCATGGTGCGAGCTTCTAGGTCCATCTAGGTCTCCTCCGGATAAGAGAATCGGGTAGATCGCTGGTACTTGAGGTACCTGCGGAGACTACTCTTTACGGAGGAACTACAGCATTGGTGTTTGTTCTTGGTATCGGTTCCGAAGCGGTACGTGTCTGTCGATTCGATGCGCGCCAATGCGGTGCATCGAATCGTTTGCGTCCCAAAGTATGCGTAAAAATTGCGAACGGGGCATGCGATTCGCCCCGTTTCGCGACGATCATGCGACCGGTAACAATCCGGCGTAATCCGGTTCCGGTAAGCCTTGCACGCCGGGGTTCATGGCGAACACATAGCCGTCGTCGTCAGCGGCGTTCGTTGCCGGACGAATTGTCGTCACATAGAGCGTCTTCAGATCGGTCCCGCCGAATGCGCACATCGACGGCTTGCTCGCGGGCAGCGCGATCTCGCGATCCAGCTTGCCCTGCGGCGTGAAGCGCAGCAAGCGTCCCGCGTCGTTCGCGCAGGTCCAGTAGCAACCGTCGGCATCGACAGCGGCGCCGTCCGGGCGGCCCGCGTAGTGATGCAGATCGGCGAACACACGCTGCGCGCCGGGCGTGCCCGTATCGGGATCGAAGTCGAATGCCCACACGAGGCGGCGTTGCGGGTGCGAGTCGGACAGATACATCGTTCTGCCATCCGGCGACCACGCGAGACCGTTCTGGGTGATCAAACCATCGACAAGCGGCGCGGAGAGCGTGCCGTGCTCGTCGTAGCGATACAGCGCGCCCGCAGGACTCGCGAGCGACATGTCCTGCACCATCGTTCCGGCCCAGAAGCGCCCTTGCCTGTCGCAGCGGCCATCGTTGAAGCGCATGCCCGTCGCGGGAAACGCTGGCGCGGCGAGCTTCGCGGCGCGTCCTTCGTTCGCCTCGCCCGCACCCGAGAGCGTCACGGCGAACATGCCGGTCTCCATGCCCGCGACGACCCGCCTCGCTTCATCGAACGCAAAGCACGCAACCTGCTCGGCAAACGCCCATTCCGTGCGGCGCGCGCTGTCGACTTCGAGCCGAACGATACGGCGCGCGGGAATATCGACCCAATACAGCGCGCCCTCCTGCGCGCGCCATACCGGACATTCGCCGACCGTCGCACGGCCGCCCGCGTCGAGCCGTTCGGCGCGAACGGATGCGCTCATCGCTTGCGCTCCATCGGCTCGCCCAGCACGAACGCGCCGCCCTGGAAGCGTTGCGCGGGGTCGTCGCGTTCGGCGGTCGGCCCGGTCGCCGGAAAAAGCCCGTCGAACTGCGCGGAGCTGTCCTTCGGATTGAAGCCGAGGAAGCCGGCCTTCGCGTTGTCCCACCACTTCACGGGATTGTCCGACGCGCCATACACCACGGCGTGCCCGACGCGATTCGTGAACAGCGAGCAGCGCACGAGCTCGATGAAATCGCGGTAGCTCAGGTACGTGACAAGCATGCGCGGATTTTTCGGCTCCTCGAACGACGAACCGATGCGCAGGTTCACCGTCTCGATGCCGAAGCGGTCGAAGTAATAGCGCGACAGCGATTCGCCGAAGCACTTCGTCACGCCGTAGAGGCTGTCCGGACGATGCGGTGCATCCGTATCGATCACCTCGGTGACCGGATGAAAGCCGATTGCATGGTTCGAGCTCGCGAACACGATGCGCTTCACGCCGTAGCGGCGCGCAGCTTCATAGATGTTGTACGTGCCGCGGATATTCGCCTCGATCAGATCGTCGAACGGCGCGTCGATCGAGATGCCGCCGAGATGCACGATCGCATCGACACCTTCGACGAGTTGCATCACCTTCTCGCGGTCCGCGAGATCGACGGCGCTGATTTCTTCGTGGCTCGCCGCATCGTCGAGCGGCGCGATGTCGGAGAGCCGCACGACGTCGGCCCATTGCGCGAGCGCGCCGCGCAACTGACGGCCCAGATTGCCGGCGGCGCCGGTCAAAAGCAGGCGCTTGAACGGTTTGCCCGCTGCGTTTGGCTGATTCATCGAGACTCCTGTCCAATACGTGGTAATGCGTTGAAAGCAAAAATGAAGAAAACGTTTTCGGGACTATAGCGGCGGGGCAGAACGGCCGTCAATCGCCGTTCGGCATTCATAACGCTGCATGCAAAATGCATGATGCACGTCATTGTTTCCCGGTTTTCTGCGACAATCCGTAAACATTGCGAAAACGTTACCTTCCGAATGAAGAAAATTTCCCCGACCATTCGCGACGTCGCCGCCGCAGCGGGCGTGTCCGTCGCGACCGTCTCAAAGTACATCAACGGCGCGCAACGCTTCTCCGCGCCGGTCGAAGCCAAGCTCAAGGAAGCCATCGATACGCTCGGTTACCGGTCGAACCCGCTCGCGCGCTCGATGATCACGG
Organism: Caballeronia sp. EK; assembly: GCF_014384845.1. Taxonomy (NCBI): domain Bacteria; kingdom Pseudomonadati; phylum Pseudomonadota; class Betaproteobacteria; order Burkholderiales; family Burkholderiaceae; genus Caballeronia; species Caballeronia sp. EK. The sequence continues at coordinate 578,058 of NZ_JACSUE010000002.1, read as the reverse complement.
GCAAGACGCGCACCATCGGCCTCACGATCCTCGACATCAGCAATCCGCACTTCACCAACGTCGTGAAGGGCGCGAACCGCATTGCGCTGCGCCACGACTACACGCTTTTGCTCGTCGATATCGACGAGAACCAGGCGCGTGAACGTCCGCTCATCGAAGCCCTCGCGCAGCGCGTCGACGGGCTGCTTGTCAGCTCGCGTCTCGCCGACGAAAACGCGCAATGGATGCTCGACCTCGACAAGCCCGTCGTGCTTCTGCGCAATGCGGAACTGCCGATTCCGAGCGTCGGCATCAACAGCCGCCTCGCTACCTACATGCTCGCGCGCCATCTGCTCGATCTCGGCCATCGCCGCATCGCGTATCTCGGCTTCGAGCATGCGCGCATCAACGATGAGCGGATTCGCGGCGCACGCGATTGTCTTGCCGAAGCGGGCCTCGAACTCGACATCTACGAAGCGCACGCGCCGACTGCGCTTGCGGGCGAACAGGCCTGCTCGCGCGTGATGCTCGGACCGAAGCGGCCGCAAGCGGTGATCTGCTACAACGATCTCATTGCGCTCGGCTTCATGAAGGAAGCCGCGTCGCTCGGCATTCGCGTGCCGAAGGACGTGTCGGTGACCGGCATCGACAACGTTCCTTATGGCGCATACGCTGCACCGGGCCTCACGACCGTCGACATCCAGAGCGAGAAAATGGGCGAGCTGGCGATGCAAAAGCTCATCGATGCGCTCGCCGGTCATCCCGACCCCGGCAACTCCATGTTCGAGCCGCGGCTCATCGTGCGTGAATCGACTGCTGCGGCCGCGTGATTCGCGCCGCGCCGCCTGCTGATTACGAGTGCTGGCGGCGCGGCGCATTTTCTGACTAGTAATAATTAGCGATCAGACCGGGAGCTTCGCCGGCGTCATCTTCGGCGTGAGCATGTGCATGATCGCGAAGGCGATGAGATACGCCGATGCGCCGATCGCGAACAGCACCCAGTAGTGACCCGTGCGCTGCAGAACCTGGCCGATCACTTCCGAGAACAGCACGCCGCCGATCGAACCGGCCATGCCGCCGATACCGACCACCGCGCCCACTGCACGACGCGGGAACAGGTCCGATGCCGTCGTGAAGAGGTTCGCCGACCAGCCCTGGTGCGCGGCCGCCGCGAGACCGACGATCGCCACCGCGACCCACAGATTATCGGCCTGCGAGACAAACGCGATCGGCAACACGGCGCATGCGCAGATCAGCATCGCGGTCTTGCGCGCCGCATTCACGGTCCAGCCCGCACGCAACAGCGCCGACGAAATCCAGCCGCCGCCAATGCTGCCGATGGTGGTGATCGCGTAGATCACGACGAGCGGCAAACCAATGTGCTGCATGTCCATGCCGCGCGATTCGTTGAGCCACTTCGGCAGCCAGAACAGATAGAACCACCACACCGGGTCCGTCAGGAACTTGCCGACGATGAACGCCCACGTCTCGCGCTGCTTGATGAGCACCTTGAAGCCCGGCGCGCCTGCTTTCGCGTTGGCGGCATCGGCGGAACGGGTTTCGTCGCCTTCATTCGCGAGATCGTCCTCTTGCGCGCTGCCGTCCGGCTGGCGATACATGAAGAACCACACGACGAGCCAAATAAGACCGACCGCGCCGACGATCACGAATGCCGCGCGCCAGCCGAAGGCCACCGCGATGGCGGGAATGAGCGCGGGTGCGAACACCGCACCGATGTTCGCGCCGGAGTTGAAGATGCCGGTCGCGAGCGCGCGCTCGCTGCGCGGGAACCATTCGGCGGTCGTCTTGATGGCGGCCGGGAAGTTGCCGCCCTCGCCGATGCCGAGCAGTGCGCGGACCATCGCGAAGCCCATCACGGAGCCGACGGCCGCGTGCAGCATCGCGGCGATGCTCCATACGAACATCGCGAGCGCATAGGAGATACGCGTGCCGAGCCAGTCGACGATACGCCCGAAGCAAAGCAGACCGATCGCATAAAACGCCGAGAACGCGATCACGATGCGGCCGTACTGGATCTGCGTCCAGCCGATGTCGTGCTGCAGCATCGGGGCGAGCAGACCGAGGATCTGCCGGTCCATGTAGTTGATGACCGTGGCGAAGAAGAGCAGCGCGCACACGGTCCAGCGATAGCGGCTGGCGGTACGCACGACGCCGGCAACGACAGTGTTCATGAAAGTCTCCGGACGCGGCGGCGCTCGTCGTGCCGCGTTCTTTGTTGCATGACCGGCGACGAGCGCCGTGGCGATGGCTTGCGTAGGTGGTGAAGCCGCAAGCCGGCCTGGGTTTTGGAAAACGTTTTTCGAAGGATAGTGGGTTTGTTCTCGACTGACTATCCTGGTATTTGCCCTAATCCAAGCCGAAGCGTCGGCGCAAAGGGGTTGCGCGCCTTATCGTCGAGCAGGATTTGATCGACGAGGGTAGTTAATCGTTTTCTATAAATTTCCTATTTCTGCCGCTACGGACGCGCTTGCATCCGGCGTTTCGCATGCACTTTGGCGTTTTGCATGCCGCCTCATGCATACAAAATGCCGACCCTGAGACCTTCGAACCCACCGACGCGCCTGTATGATCGAACCCCAATCGACAACAACGACAAACGCCTTCCATGCCTGCTCGACTGACGGGGCTCCTGTATCTGCTCGTCACCGCCACCGGCTGGGCGCTGAACTGGCCCGCCATGAAAATCCTGCTGCGCGAGTGGCCGCCGCTCTTCTCGCGCGGCATCGCCGGCATCGCGGCCGCCGTGCTGCTCGGCGTCATCGCAAAACTGGCAGGCGAGAACATGCGCGTACCGCGCGCGCTGGTGCCGAGGCTGCTGCTCGCATCGGCGATCAATGTCTTCGCGTGGATGGGCTTCTCCACGCTCTCGATGAAATGGCTATCGGTGAGCGAAGGCGCGCTGCTCGTCTACACGATGCCGATCTGGGCGATGCTGCTCGCGTGGCCCATCGCGAAGCGCAAGCCGTCGGTCGCGGGCTTCTGCGCCCTTGCGCTGGGACTCGCGGGCGTGGTCGTGCTGCTGTCCGCGCACGGCCTTTCGTTCGATGGCGGCAAGCTCGCCGGCATCGGGTTCGCGCTTTCGGCCGCGCTGCTGTTTGCGCTCGGCACGGTGATCACGCACGGGCCGATGCCCATCCCGCCCATCACGCTCGTCGCGTGGCAAGTGAGCATCGGCTGTGCGCCGATGATCGTGCTCGGCCTCTATATCGAGCATCCGGTTTTTTCTGCGCTCGGGCTCGACGGCTGGGCCGTGCTCGTCTACATGAGCCTCGTGCCGATGGCCGTGTGCTATCTCGCATGGTTCGCAACGTTGCGCCGCCTGCCCGCCGAGGTCGCGTCCATCGGCATGCTGCTCGTGCCGATCATGGGTATCGTCGCGGCGGCGCTCACGATTGGCGAGCCGCTCGGCGCGCGCGAGGCGATCGCGATGGCGCTCACGCTCTCGGGCGTCGCGCTCGCCATGAGGCAACGCCGGTAACTCACGCCCTGACGAAAAATTAAAGACCTGACAAGGACGTGCCGATAAGTGGCAGTACAACTCTTATCGTTCAGTCATTCCCCCATGCTTCGTAATACTCTGGCCCGCATGAACGTCGGGACCAAATTCGCCGTGCTCGCCTGCGCGCTCACGGCCGTCGTCGTTGCCTTCTTCACCATCGCCGTCACCCGAAGCGCGGGCGAGCAGGTCGACGAGCACGCGCTCGCACGCGTCGAAAGTGAGAATCGCTCGATCGCGACGATGATCGGACTCTTCGACAAAGCCGTCAGCGCGGAAGTCACGCGCTTCATGACGATCTTCGCGCACCGCCTGCCCGCCAGTTTCACGCTCGACGAAACGCGCACCGTGGACATCGGCGGCGTTGCGACACCGAGCTTCCTCGCAGGCGACAAGCCGCTGAACAACGACTTCGCGATCCCCGATGCGTTTCTCGACGAAAGCGGCGCGATCGCGACGATCTTCGCCCGCACCGGCGATGATTTCGTGCGCGTGACCACATCGCTCAAGAAGCAGGACGGCACGCGCGCGATCGGCACGCTGCTCGACCGCAAGGGCCCCGCGTATGCGCCGATGATCGCGGGCAAGCCGTATATCGGCATCGCGACGCTCTTCGGCAAGCAGTACATCACCGAGTACAAGCCCGTCACCGATGCATCGGGCCGCGTGATCGGCGCGCTCTTCGTGGGCGTGGACGTAACCTCCGAATTCGCCGCGCTGCAAGACGGAATCGCGAAACTCGTCATCGGTGCGAGCGGCTATCACTTCGTCGTCGATGCATCGAATGGCGCGAATCGCGGCAAGCTGCTCGTGCATCCCGGCTCGAAAAACGAACTGGCCGATGAACGCGTCGCCCCCTTCAGGCAGATGCTCGAATCGCACGAAGGCCAGCTCACGTTCGACGGCGCCGATATCGCGGGTGCGGATGCGCGCGTGCATGGCGGAACGAAGGAAATCGTCTTCATGACGGTGCCACAGTGGCAATGGATGATCGGCGGCATCGCCTATCGCGACGAACTGCTCGCGGACGTCCACGAGAGCCGCAACCGCTTTCTGATGCTCGGCCTCGTCGTGGTCGCGCTGCTCGTCGGCGTGCTGATCTTCGCGGTGACGAAGCTCGTGGGCCGTCCCATCGACGACGTCACGCGCGCCTCGGAACGCATCGCCGCGGGCGATCTCACCGTGCGCATCGACAGCACGCGCGAGGACGATATCGGCCGCCTGATGCGTGCGATCGATGGCATTGCGCGTGGGCTCGCGGGCATCGTCGCGCAAGTGCGCAGCGCATCGGCGGACATGAACGATGGCACGGCGCGCATCGCGTCGGGCAGCAGCGATATCGCGACGCGCATCGCCACGCAGGCGGCGAGCGTCGAAGAAACCGCCGCGAGCATGGAACAGATCACGAGCACCGTGCAGCAGAACGCGGCCAACACCGCGCAGGCCGGTACGCTCGTCGCATCGGCTTCGGAGGCGGCGCGCGCGGGCGGCGACGCCGTGGGACGCGTCGTGGCGACGATGAGCGAGATCGATGCATCGGCACGCCGCATCGCCGATATCACCGCGACCATCGAAGGCATCGCGTTCCAGACCAACATCCTCGCCTTGAACGCGGCCGTCGAAGCGGCGCGCGCGGGCGAGCATGGCAAGGGCTTCGCGGTCGTCGCGTCGGAAGTGCGGGCGCTCGCGCAACGCAGCGCGGGCGCAGTAAAAGAGATCGAAGCGCTGATCGCCGAATCGGCCGCGAAGGTCTCGCAGGGCTACAAGATCGCCGAGCATGCCAGCAGCACGATGGGCGGTATCGTCGAGCGCGTGTCGCGCGTGAATGCGATCGTCGATGAAATCGGCGTCGCGTCGCGCGAGCAGACATCGGGCATCGAGCAGGTGAACAGCGCGGTCATGCTGATCGGCGAAGCGACGCAGCAGAATGCGGCGCTCGTGGGGGAAGCCGAGCACGCCGCTGCCGAACTGCGGGATCAGGCCGAACGTCTCGAACGCGCTGTCAGCATGTTTCGCGTTTGAGTCATCGGCGATTCAAAGCGGCTCTTGCGGATGCGGCGCGTCGTCATACGCGCCCCATACCGATTGATCGAAGTTGATCATCGATCCCGTCATGAGCCCTGACTCAGCGCTCGCGAGATAGGCGACCGCGCGCGCCGCTTCGTTCGTATTGATCAAGCGTCCGAAGGGCTGCGCGGCCGCGGCGCGTTCGAGCCAGTCGTCGTCCGCGCCATGATGCGTGCGCTGAATGCGGTCCTCGCCCTCGCTCGCCATCCAGCCTAGATTCAGCCCGTTCACGCGAATACGATTGCGCAGCAGCGCATAAGCCGTGTTCTGCGTGAGCGTGGCGAGCGCGCCTTTCGATGCGCAATATGCAGCGATGAACGGCTGCCCCGCCATCGCCGACATCGAGCAGATATTGACGATCGCTCCCTCCGTTCCTTCGCGCTTCATGATGCGGATGGTGTCCTGCATCAGGAAGAAAGGCGCGCGGACGTTCGTCGCGAACATGCGATCGAAGAGCTCGGGATCGGTATCGAGGATCGTGCCGCGATCCGTCGTTGCGGCCGCATTGACCAGCACATCGATGCGGCCGAATTGCTCGTCGGCGGCGGCGATGACCGCGCGGCAATCGTCCACACGCGCGAGATCCGCCGCGACGAAGCGCACTTGCGCCCCGCTCGCTTCAGCAAGCTCGCGCGCTTTCTTTTCGCCCTTGTCCTTCGAACGCGCGCAAATCACGATGCCCTGTGCGCCGCGTTCCGCGAAGAGCGCCGCCACGGCCGCGCCCAGACCTTGCGCGCCACCGGTGATGACCGCCACCTTGCCTTCGAACTGAGTCATCATTGTTCTCCGTATGATGATCCGCGTGCTCGCCAGATCACGACGTCAGATCTCGATGAAGATGCGGCCGCCCTCCACTTTCGCGGGATACGTCCGCAGCTTTTCGCAAACGGGCGCGCATAGCGGCCGGCCGTCGCGGATATCGAAGCGCCCATTGTGCTTCGGACATTCGATGACATGGTCCATCACGAACCCGTCGCTCAGATGGACATGCTCGTGCGTGCAAAGGCCATCGCTCGCATACACCTCATCGTTCACGCGATAGATCGCGAAGGTGCGGCCATCGTGATCGAAGCGCATCACGTCTTCGTCTTCGATATCGTCCATCTGGGCTGCATCGATCCATTGCGTCATGGCGGTTCGTCTCCTTTCTCTCGATGTCGTTATGCCGGTTCAAGCCTGGGTTGCGGTCGAGGCGGGCATGGGCCGCTCGACGTGATACGACGGGTCGCGTCTCTGACGCGCAAGCGCCGGAATGATCTCCGCATAGGCCGCGATCGTGCTCGTATAAGGTGGCGGCATGTCGTCCTTCACCGCTTCGTGCAATCGCGGCAGCGCATGATAAGGCACCATCGGAAACATATGATGTTCGACGTGATAGTTCATGTTCAGATAGAGAAAGCGGAACACGGGATTCATCATCACGGTGCGGCAATTCTTGCGATGATCGAGCACGTTCTCGGGCATGCCCGCATGCTGCGTGAGGCCGAAGAAGAGATAAAGCCACGCGCCATAGAGGCTCGGCAAGCCGATATAGAGCAGCGGCAGGATCGAATGAAAAACGAGGCACGAGCCGACCACCACGGCATAGATCGCGAGCGTGATGCGCGCCTCCAGAATCACCTTCGGCCACTCCGACTCCGGTACGTAGGTCTTTTCCTCTTCGCCGATATTGCCGAACGCAGACGAGACGATCTTCGGCACTTCAGCCGCCGCGTGCTTCAGCGCGAACACGTTGAGCGCGAGGCTCAGCCAGTCCGTGGGCAGCGGCACCGCGATCTCGCGATCTCGCCCTACGACGAGCGTATCGGTGTGATGCCGAGCGTGGCTCCAGCGCCATATCGTCGGCCGGCGAAACACCTGAAACGACGCGACCTGATAGAGCGCCTTGTTCATCCACGCTGTCTTGAATGCAGTGCCATGACCGCTTTCATGCCAGCGCGAATCCGCGGGACCGCAGTAGAGCGCGCCGTAGAGAAGGAATGCCGGAATCGCCCAGAGCGAATGCGCTTGCCACGCAAACCATGCAAGTACGCCACTCGCGATGATCGCCGCGTACCACAGCAACGTGTCGCGGATGGCGCGTGCGTCACCGCGCTGCATCAGGCTCTTCATCACAGGGCGCGGCACCGCGCACTTGTACCACTCGGCATTGACGAGGCCCGCGGCTTTCGCACGCTCGCCCGCGCCGCCAATCAGCTGGTAATCGCGATAGCCGTCCCGCTCGCCCGCGCGATGCCCTTGCCCGGATTCCATCATGTCACCTCATCCGATGATTGAATTACATCATTGCTTATTATTGGATCGATGATAGGAGCGGAAGCATCGGCTGTGCAATCTTCGCGCGCATTTGCTATCTTTAGGCATCATCGCGCGATCTGAAAATCCATCATTTACATCAACGATGAGCAAGCGTCCCACTCTTCAGTCAGTGGCCGAAGCTGCCGGGGTGAGTCCCGCAACCGTCGATCGCGTGTTCAATAGCCGCATCAGCGTGCGCGAAGGCACGGCGTTGCGCGTGATCGAAGCGGCCGAGCGTATCGGTTATCACGGCGCCGGACTGATGCGCGATCGCCTGCGCGCGCAACGCGGCGAACGTCATGAGCGATACACGCTGGGCTTTTGTCTGCAAAAGCGCGCCGATCCTTTCTATCAGACCTTCGCGCGCATCCTGACGGACGCGGCCGCGCGTCATGAACCCGAGCATTGCACCGCCGTCATCGAATACATGGATGAACTGGACCCGGCGTCGATTGCGCGCACGCTGCTTTCGCTCGGCGAACAAGCGCAGGCGCTCGGCGTCGTTGCGGTGGATCATCCGCATGTGACCGCCGCCGTCGAAACGCTTCACGCACAGGGAAAACCGACGGTCACATTATTGTCGGATTTGAGCGCGCCGTTGCGTGCAGGTTATATCGGCGTGGATCCGCGCAAGAGCGGACGCACAGCAGCGTGGGCCGTGAGCCGTCTCACGCGTCGCGACGAAGGCACGGTCGGCGTATTCGTCGGCACGCCGCGCTATCTCGGTCAGGAAAGCTGCGAGATCAGCTTTCGCTCGTACCTGCGCGAGCACGCGCCGGGATTGCGCGTGCTCGACACGCAGATCAATCTCGAAGACAAGCAACTCGCCTATGAAGCAACGCTCGCGATGCTTGCTCGCCATGCCGATCTCGCCGGCCTCTATATTCCCGGCGGCGGCGTGGGCGGCGTGATTCGCGCGCTGCGCGAAGAAGGCGCGGGACGACGCATCGTTACCGTGTGCAGTGATCTGATGCCGGACCGATACGAGGCGCTCGTCGAAGGCGTCATCGACCTCGTGATCGACACGCCGCTTCAGCGCATCGCTGAAACGGCCATTCAGGCGATGCTGCGGAGTTTGCAGGCGCTGCCGGGCGAAGCCGCGCAAGCGAGCCAGTATCCACTGCCAGCGCAGCTCTACACGCCGGAGAATGTCTGAGCGTTGGCGAAGCACTCACGATCGGCTAATTCTTCGCGCTTAGTCTCCTTATCGAGGTCCACTCATTCAAGGAGAATGATCATGAAGAAACTCGCAGTCGCGCTGCTCGCAGCCTCCGTCATGGTGCCGATGCTTTCCTATGCGCAAACGCCCGCGCCGGCCAGACGTGGCGACACCGAAGCGCAGAGCGAACAGTCGCATAAGGCCAATTCAGATTACGGACCCGGCATAGAGGGCAGCGTTCAAAGCGGCTGGACGACGCAGCCTTCGCCGCAAGCGCTCGGGCAATCGCTCTACATACATCATTGAAGCGAGTGGAAGCGCGGCATCCGGACATGAACTTTTTTCTGCTTTACATGTGAAAGAAGAAAAATGTACTCACGTTTCCAATATTGCCTGCAACATGAAACGGTTTGTCACGCTTCCTTACTTCGAATGAACTTCGCATGTGTCCAAACGCACGGAGGACGATGCAACGAGTCCGGACGATAACGTTTGCGAGCCACTTCAGATGGCATTCCAGATTCGCGGGCGTCACGTCCTCGTTTTTCTACTAGTATTTCTGAAGGATCAACTTGCAGACCGTCGGGGAACGTAACCCCTCCGATCTGCTCTATTAACGTGTTTTCCATCGACATGCACATCAGGCGGGGACATCCGGGGCCCGCCATATGACGTGACATGCTCCAACAACAACGCGTCCCTTGCGTCGCCATCAGACCAACTGCATGTCTCATCGTGCCGCGATTCACGCGCGTGGCACACGGAAACCCAATCATCGACGGAGAGCGTCATCTATGCCGTTTGAGAGTGACTCATTGCGAGACACCGGTCCGCTGCTCAGCATCGTCGTGGCGGCGTATAACATCGAGGGATATATCGAGGAAGCGCTCGAATCCCTCTTATCCCAACCTCATATCGATGCGATGAAGATCATCGTGGTCGATGACGGTTCTCGCGACGAGACCTATGCGGCAGCGCGCGCCATCGTGGAGCGCGATCGCGGCGTGCACGTCGAACTGTTGCATCAGGAAAACCGCGGGCTGAGCGCCGCGCGCAATACGGGCCTCGCAGCGGTGCGCACGCCGTATGTCGGCTTCCTGGACGGCGACGATATTTATCTGAAGGGTTTCACCGACGCGATCATTCCCGTGCTCGCCGAGCGCAAATGGGATGTGGTCGAATACAACGTCAAGATCATCGACGATAACGGGCGCGAGCTCGACGAAATCGAAATCGCCGACGACGCGACGAGCGGCGGCCACCCGATGGATCGCGCGGCCCTGAAGCAATTCGCGGATCGATTCCATACGTTCGCATGGGCGCGCACCTATCGCACGGACCTCTTCGACGAAGCGCCGTTTCCCGTCGGACGAAACTACGAGGACATGGCGCTCGTGCCCGCGACCTATCTTCGCGCGAACAGCATCTATCGTATTCCCAAGGCGCTGATCGGCTATCGCCGGCGCTTCGGCAGCATCACGCAGACCGCCAAGCTGAGCGATATGCTGAATCTGCGCGTGTCCGGCCAGGAGGCGCTCGCGCGTTGCGACGGCAGCGAGACGGACGATTACTGGCTCACCGTATTCGACAAGCTCTTCCATCGCGCATGCCATGTTTGCGCGCGCGTCGATCGTGCGTCGTTCAAACAGGCATCCGAGACGCTCACGGCCATGGCCGTCGATCATCGCAAGATGCGCGAGAAACTCACCGCGCACGGCGGGCGCGAAGTCGTCGAGCTTGCACCTTTCGATCTGAACGTGCGCGCCGACCGCTCGATCCACTTCCTCAAGGGGCTCGTCAAGAAAGTATTGAGGCGCAGCCTCGATCATCATCAGCGCGAACGGCGCCCGAGCACCTCGAATCAGTTGAGCGGATAAGCGCGCGTCGCTTTCATGCCTCGTCGATCGCCCGCAGGCTCATTCGCTTGTAGGCATCGACGAGCATGGCGCCTTCGCTGCGCTTGTGCGCGACGGCGAGGCGCATCGTCTCTTCTCCTAGTTGCCAGATCAGGAACGCGAGCGCGCTGACGCGCTTGCTGTCCGCGCGCGGCGCCACGCGCCGGATCGCCGCTGCGAGCAACGCGCCGCATGCGCGGCTCTCCGCAATCTCGATGTTCATCAATTCCTTGTCCGAGCGTAGCGCCGACGAAATGTCGCGCATCACGGGCTTGTCCATCACGATCTCGTAGTACTGGTCGACCAGCGAGGCGAACGCGTCGAGCAGTTGCGCCTTGTTCTGCACGGCATCGAGCGCTTCTCGCACGCATCGGCGGCTTTCGTCCGCGTACAGCTCCGCGAGCGTGCGCACGATCGCCCGCTTGTCGGGGAAATACTGATAGAGCGAGCCGATCGATATCTCCGCAAGCTCGGCGATCTCGCTCATCTTCACGTGCTCGCTACCCTTCTCCGCAATCAGTTGCTGCGCAACCTCGAGGATGCGATCCAGGCGTTCGCGGCTGCGCTGCTGCGCGGGCTTTCTGCGCGCGACGCTTCCCTTCGCTGCGATACGTGGCGGCTTCTCCTGCATGGTGACTCCTTCGCCGCATGAAAGCAGGCTCGAAAATGCTTGACAGTCAAATGTGAGTATCTATCATGTTTAAAACGTGAGCAACTCTCACGTTTTAAACTCAGGAGACAGTCATGGCTCAATCGGACTTCGACGCCGCGCCCATCCTCGTTCTGGGCGCCAACGGCAAGACGGGACGACGCGTGGCGGAGCGGCTACGCACACAGGGACTCGCGGTTCGCGCGTGCGCGCGCTCCACGCAGCCCCGCTTCGACTGGAACGATCGCGCGACGTGGCGCGCGGCGCTCGAAGGCGTAAAACGCGCGTATGTCACGTATCAGCCGGATCTGGCTATACCAGGCGCGCTCGATACGGTCAGCGCATTCTTCGACACAGCGCTGGCAAGCGGCGCCGAACGAATCGTGCTCCTCTCGGGGCGCGGCGAGGAGGAAGCGCAAGCCGCCGAAGAAGCGCTGCAACGCTCGGGCGCGAACTGGACCATCCTGCGTTGCAGCTGGTTCATGCAGAACTTCAGCGAGAGCTTTTTGCTCGATCCGATTCGCGAGGGCACGCTCGCGCTGCCTGTCGGCGATATCAAGGAGCCTTTCGTCGATGCGGAAGATATCGCCGACGCAGCCGTCGCGGCACTCACGCAGCCGGGTCATGAAAACAGGCTCTACGAACTCACCGGCCCTCGCGCGATCTCTTTCGCCGAAGCGCTCGGATGTATCGCGAAGGCGTCGCGGCGCGACCTGAATCTCGCGCCCGTACCCGCCGATGCGTTTCGCGCCGGCCTGCTCGAAGCGGGCGTATCGAACGAGGAAACCGATCTGATCCTCTATCTCTTCACCACCGTGCTCGATGGCCGCAATGAGCAGCCTGCCGATGGCGTGCGCGCCGCCCTGAATCGCGAAGCCCGCTCCTTCGAGGACTATGCGGCGCGAACCGCGGCAAGCGGCGTCTGGTGCGCATAGGTGCACAAAAGCGGTCACTGTTTCGCGGTAGACTTTAGGAATGGAAAAATGTCCCTACTGTGAGCGAACCCGTGACGAATGGGATTGTCACGGGCAGGAATGCCGCACCGCCATCGCCCGCGCGCTGCGCCGGCAGCGCATGGGATTGCCGATGGTGCCCAAGGTCATCCGCAATGAAATCCCGGCAGGCGCATCGACTGGCGAAGTGATCGCCCAGTTGTCGCGTCAGCGCTTGCGCGCGCGCCGCGCGAACGAGGAACGCCGCGCGCGCAAGGAAGCCGACGACCTCGATCTTTAGCGGCGGGACGCCTCATCAAACGCGCGCGGGCGGATCGACGTTCGATCCGCCGCGTGGCGCAAGCGTCCCTTCCTCGCGCCATGCACGCCGCGATTCGCGCATCTTCGTGAGCGCCATGCGCGCGACCTTGAGCCAGCCATAAGGACGCGGATCGGCGACCATGCTGAGCGCGCGCGCATAGTCGAGCGTGAGGCCGGGCGTCCAGGCCATCGTCACCGCGCGCTTGCGCACCTGCGCCGCGACCCACAGTTCCGGCGTGACGATCATCCTGAAGAGCGCGCCCCAGCCCGCGCGCGCACCGTACAAGCGCCCTGCCGCGCCTTCCAGCGCGGCATCGAGCGCGCGCGACACGCTGCTCGAACAATTGCGGTGCGTGAGGTTATACGTCGTATCCTCGCGATAGTTGCGCCAGAAGCTATCGAGCCGCGCGGGATCATAATTGCGAATGCGCACGCGCACGGTCGATGGGCACCATGCCTTCGATTCGATCGCATAGCTCGGTTGAAACGTGCCCGGCACGTCGTTCTCGCGCGTGGCGCGCAAGAGGCGCGCGAAGTCATCGGGTGAGCGGTCGATTTCCACTGCGGGATAGAGACTCACATAAATGCCTTCCGGCGATTCGAGCGCGGCATGGCCTGTCGAGATCACGCCATTGCGATCCACCGCGGCGATATAACGATCGACGATCGGATGCCACTGCGTCTCTGCCTTCGACGATCCCACCGGCGTCCATACATGCACCGTGAGCGCTGGTTCATCGTCGGCGGGCGGGCCGTCCCACTCTCTGGCCTGCAATTCATGTCCCTTGCCCGCAACGCTCGCCGCTTCCGCGCTCGCATCGCCCCATACGGCGGGGTTGCTCGTCAGCTTGCGCACGCGCGTCGCGATCATGATGAGATTCCATCCCGCGAAGATAAAGAACGCACCGATGCAATACGGCACCGTGCCTTTATAGTGCGTCGGAAACGGTTGAATCATGAAGACGCCGAGAGCGATCTCGAAGATCGCGAAGCCGAACGCGACACGATAGCGCCGGTAGCGCACGACGAGCGCCGACGTCGCTTGCAACAGACCATCGAAGAGGAACGCAAGGCCGATCAGTATCGAGAGAATGAAGTGGCCGTGATGATTGCCTTCGAAGATAAGTGCCGCCGTGAGCGCGAACGCGATGCCCTTCGCGTAGCGCAACCTGCGCTGACCGCCGACACCAGCCCACGCGACAGCCAGCGTAAGCGCGGCCTCGATCAGCAGCAACCAGCCGACGAAGGCGATCGGAAAGCCCAGCGCGCCGTCGAGCGCATCGATGAACACGCCGATGCCGATAACGAGCAACAGCCAGCCGATCACCAGCAGGCTGCGCCAGCGATTGCGCAAGTAGTCCACGCCCAGCAGGATCATCATCAGCTTGACCATCGTTCTCTCTTTCCAAAAAATGACGGTAAGTGCCGGTACATGTTAGTGCAGTCGGCGCAGCGAACCCTATCGTACGATCGTTCGAATGCGCTGCACCGCATCACGAATGCGCCGTGACATACTGGCGCTGCCCATCCTCACGCGACGGAGACGCCATGTTCGAGCAATGCCGATGGATCAACGAGCCCGCGCAATGGCGTGTCGAGAACGACACGCTCTTCGTCACCACCGACACGCACACCGACTTCTGGTGCAAGACTCACTATGGCTTCGTGCGCGATAACGGCCACGTTCTGGCGGCGAGCGTGGACGGCGATTTCACGGCCGAAGTCGCTGTCGATGGCGATTTCTCCTCGCTATACGACCAGGCCGGCCTCATGGTGCGCGAAAGCGCCGAGCGCTGGATCAAGGCGGGCGCCGAATACAGCGACGGCGCGCTCAGCTTCAGCACTGTACTCACGAACGATCTCTCCGACTGGTCGCTCAGCTCGCGCGCCGATACGAACCGCTTCCGGCTGCGCATGACGATCGCGCAAGGCGTCCTCAAAGTGCAATGCAGCACCGATGAACGCAACTGGACCCTCATGCGCCTCGCGCCTTTCGCGCCGGGCGGTGCGACTGCGCGCTGGCTCGTCGGCCCGATGTGCTGCACGCCTGAGCGCGGCGGTCTCAACGTGCGCTTCTCAGACTTCAGGATCGGCCCGCCCATCGTGAAGGACCTGCACGACGTCTCGATGTGAAGCGGCGCACGCGGGCTCGGTAAAAACACTCACTTGCTCCGTTCGCCTGAGCTTCCTAATATTTTGAAACGTTTCAAAATATCGACGACATCGCGCCTTGGACTCACGAAAAAAACCGGCCCGCACGTTGAAGGACGTCGCCAACGCGGCGGGCGTCTCGCTCGGCACCGCGTCGAAGGTCATGGCGGGCGCGGAAGGCGTGAGTCCCGCACGGCGGCAGCAGGTCCGGGACGCGGCCCGCAAGCTCGGCTACCGGCGCAACAGTCTTGCAGCGGAATTGCGCAGCAGTCGTTCGACGTCCATCGGTTTCGTCGTGCCCGATCTGACCAACTCGTTCTTCATCGAGTTGCTATGCGTGGTCGAGGATCATGCGCTCGCGAGCGGTTATCGACTGCTGCTCGCGCATGCGCAGGAAGATCCCGCGCGCGAAGCCGAACGCATCCGCTTCGTGCTCTCGCGGCAGGTGGCGGGCATGATCATCATTCCGTGTCATGGCTACGATCACGCGATAGAAGAGCTGCGCGAATGCGACGTGCCGCTCGTCATGGCGGATCGCGTCGACAACAGCTTTCCCGCCGATACCGTCACCACCGATAGCCGGCGCGCCGCGAGCGACGGCACCGATCATCTGATCGCGCTCGGGCACAAGCGCATCACGTTCATCGTCAATGCGCTCGATCTCGTCAACAGCCGCGAGCGCGCGGACGGCTATCTCGACGCGATGAAGCGCGCGGGGCTCGCGCGTCATGCGCGCGTCGTCGTGTGCGGGATGACGGATACGGAAAGCCATGCGGCCACGCTCGGGCTGCTGTCGGAACGCGATCGGCCGACCGCGTTGTTCACGGGCGCGAACGTGGCGACACTCGGTGCATTGCGCGCGATACGCGACGCCGAACTGCGCCTGCCCGACGACGTCTCGCTGCTTTCCTTCGACGATGCGCCGTGGATGTCGGTGCTGCATCCGCGCATCAGTTCGATCCATCAGCCCGTGGAAGCCGTGGGGCGCGCGATCTGGCAATTGCTGCACAAGCAGCTGCAAGGCGAATCATCGGAGCCGGTGCATCTCCGCATGAAAGCCGATTTGCGCGTGCGTGAAAGCACCGCGCCGCCGAGCAAGACCATGACCAGGGAAACCCGCAAGCGCGCCGCCCTCGCGGATCGCTGACGGCGCTATAACGTTTTATTTTTTATCGAAGATCAGAACCAGCGAGAGCATCAGCAAGCCCTGAAAACCAGACCCGAAGCTGGCAACCAAAACAGGAGAGACGCAATGGACAGCAAACGACGCATCATCACCGCGAGTCTCATCGCCGCACCGCTGGCCGGCGCGATCGGCTCGTTATCCGCACTCATCGCGCAACCGGCGTTCGCGCAGCAGAAGAAGTATCGCTTCGGGTTCTCGCAGGTCACGACCGTCGAGCCGTGGCGCGTGCAGTTCAACAAGGACATGAAGGCCGAGGCCGCGAAGCATCCCGAGGTCGAGCTGATCATCGCCGATGCAGGCGACCGCACCGACAAGCAGAATGCCGACATGGAGAACTTCATCACGCAGAAGATGGACGCGATCTTTATCTCGCCCAAGGAGTCGGCGGGACTCACGGGCGTCGTGGAAAAGGCCTTCAAAGCAGGCATTCCCGTGTTCGTGCTGGATCGTGAAGTCAACGGCGACCAGTTCACGCAGTTCATCGGCGGCGACAACGTACAGATCGGCGAGGAAGCGGGCAACTTCATCGTCAAGCTGACGGGCGGGCCGGGCAAGGCGCAAGGCAATCTCGTCGAGATCTGGGGCGGCTTCGGCGCGCAGCCCGCGCACGATCGTCACGACGGCGCGGACAAGGCCATCGCCAAGGAGAAAGGCATCAAGCGCGTGGGCGAACGGGTGGATTGCGACTGGAAGCAGGACAAGGCCTACGACTATATGAAGACCGTGCTGCGCGTGCAGCCGAAGATCGACGTGGTCTATGCGCACAACGACCCGATGGCCTATGGCGCGTATCTCGCCGCGAAGGATGCGGGCCGCGAGAAGAGCATCAAGTTCGTGGGCATCGACGGCTTGCCGCAGGAAGGCGCGACATGGGTCGAACAAGGCCTGCTCGCGGGCACGTTCATGTACCCGACGCCGGGCGCGGAAGGCATCCGCCAGTCGCTCAAGGTATTGCATGGCGACAAGGTGCCGAAGAAGGTCACGCTGCCGACGCAAGGCATCTTCGTCGACAACGCGAAGCAGTACATCGCGAGTCATTGAACGCAACGGAGACACGCGATGGCAACCGTCACCGCGCCGCTCATCGAAGCCGCGGGCCTGTCGATCTCGTTCAACGGGAGCGCCGCGCTGTCGGACGTCGACTTCGATGTCGCGGCGGGCGAGGTCCATGCGCTCGTCGGCGAGAACGGCGCGGGCAAGTCGAGTCTGATGAAGATTCTGGGCGGCCTCTATTCGCCCGATGCGGGCAGCATCCGCGTGCGCGGCGAGCCGACGCGCATGACGAGCGTGAACGACGCCACGCGCGCGGGCATCGCGATCATTCATCAGGAGTTGAATCTCGTCGACACGCTCTCCGCCGTCGATAACATCTTTCTCGGCAAGGAAATACGCACGCGCATGGGCTTTCCCGATCGCCGCGCGATGCGCGCCGCCGCCGCGAAAGTGCTGGCTCAACTGGGCTTTCGCCTGCAGCCCGAGACGCTCGTGGGCACGCTGCGCGTCGGCGAGAAGCAACTGGTCGAGATCGCGAAGGCATTGCTCGCCGATGCGCGCGTGCTCATCATGGACGAGCCGACATCCGCCCTCTCCGACACCGAAACGCACGCGCTGCTCGCACTCACGAAGGACTTGCGCGCGCAAGGCATCGGCATCGTGCTCATCAGCCATCGTCTGGGCGAAGTGTTCGCGGTCGCCGATCGCGTCACCGTGTTGCGCGATGGCCGACGCATCGCGACCTTGCAGATGCGGCAAGTGGAATCGTCGGAGGCGCTCGTCTCGATGATGATCGGCAAGGACTTCGCGCCGCCCGAACGCACCGAAGCCGAAGCGCCGCAAGAACGCCCGCTCGCGGTGACCGTGCGCGGACTCACTTTGTCCGGGCCGGCGCGCGCGCTCGTGTCGGATGTCTCGTTCTCGGTGCAGCAGGGCGAAGTCTTCGGCATCTCGGGGCTGCTCGGCGCGGGCAAGACGGAGATACTGGAGGCGATCTTCGGTGTTTCGCCGTATCGGCGTGAAGGCGAAATACGCGTCGCGCATCATGCGCGCACGATCGATTCACCCGATCGCGCGGCCGCCGCAGGACTCGCGTTCGTCACCGAGGACCGCAAGAAAGACGGGCTCGTGCTGGATCAGTCGCTCGAAGCGAATCTGCTGTTGCCGTCGCTCTCGCGTGCGCCGGGCTTTCCGTTCTATCGGCGCGCACGCATGCACACGTGGGCCGCTTCGCAGGCGCGGGCATCGAACGTCAAGCATCGCAGTCTCGCGCAGGATGCGAGCACGTTATCCGGCGGCAATCAGCAGAAACTCATCATCGGCAAATGGCTGATGACGAAGCCGCGCATTCTTCTGCTCGATGAACCCACGCGCGGCGTCGATGTCGCCGCGAAGGCGGAGATCTATCGGCAGATACTCGCGGCCGCGCGCGAGGGCGTCACGGTGATCGTCGCGAGCTCGGAGATCGACGAGCTGATGCTGCTTTCCGATCGGATCCTCGTGATGTGCGAAGGACACGCACGCGGCGTGCTGGCACGAGAACAATTCTCGGGCGATGTGCTCATCAAGATGGCCTCGCCCTGAAGGAAGAACCGGAGACTCACACCATGCTGCACGCGCAGGACCAACTCGCCGAGCCCGCGGCCAACGCCCGCCAGCGACACCTGAGCACGTTCCTCACGTATCTGAAGTATTACCTGGGGCTCATCGTGCTGCTGGTGGTCGGCGCGCTGACATCGCCGCACGCGGCCGATGGCGGCAACATCTTTCTGTCGAGCGCGAATATCTCCGACGTGTTCCGTCAGGTGGCGAACGTCGGCGTGATCTCCATCGGCATGACGCTCGTGATCATCACGGCGGGCATCGATCTCTCGGTCGGCGCGATCATGGGTCTCGGCAGCGTGCTCACCGCCATGCTGCTCACGACCGATGGCTGGAATCGCGCGACGTATGCATCGCTCGTGCTCGATGCGATCGCCATGTTCGCGATCGTGTTCGCCGCGCTCGGCGTCGTGCGCGGCATCATGCGCGCCCGCGATACGCAGACGGTGCGCGTCGCGGACCGTTCATCCGTTGCCATGCAGGCGGGCGTTGCGTTGCTCGTCGCGGCGTCGGCGTGCGCGTATATCGCGCTGCACGGCGGGCATCGCATGCCCTTGCTCGCCGTGATGTGGATCGTGCCGCTCGCGGGCTTCACGCTCGGCGCGCTCAACGGCTGGATCATCACGCGCGGGCGCATGCAGCCCTTCATCGTGACGCTCGCCGCGATGGTCGGCGTGCTCGGCGCCGCTCGCCTGATCGCGGGCCAGGACACGGCCGTCTATTCGATCTATAGCGGCACCAATGCGACCTCCGATATCGAAGCACTGCGCGCGCTGCTCTTCAACGTGGTGCCCGTGCCCGCGCTCTTCTTTCTCGCGATCGCCGTGGTCGTCGGCTTCGTGATGAATCGCACGGTGTTCGGCAAGTATCTGTATGCGATCGGCGGAAACGAGAAATGCGCGGTCGTGTCGGGGCTCGATGTCGCGCGTCACAAGATGGCGGCGTATGCGATCTCGGGGCTCTTGTCCGCGCTCGTCGGCGTGCTTTACGCGGCGCAGTATCGCCAGGGCAAGGCGGATGCCGGCATGGGCTGGGAGCTCGATGCGATCGCCGCCGTGGTGATCGGCGGCACGAGCCTTTCTGGCGGCGTCGGGCGCGTGTCGGGCACGGTCGCCGGCGTGCTGATCTTCGGCTTTCTGAGCAATATCCTGCTGCTCAACGATATCGACAGCAATACGCAACTCGTGCTGAAGGGATTGATCATTGTTATCGCCGTGTTCCTTCAACAGACGGATATGGGCAAGCGCGGATGGTTCAGGCGCTTCGGCACGCGAAAGTAATCACGACTCGAAATCGATATTCCGCGCGCGCAACTGCCGCATGCCGCTTGCGAGATGCGCCCGCGCGCTCTCGGCATCGCCCGCGCGCATCTGCTCATACGTGCGTTGCGCGATGTCGTGCGGCACCGGCTTGAGCGGACGGTTCGCGCTCATCGCGCGCAATTGCACTTCCGCCGCGCGCTCCAGATAGTAGAGATCGTCCCACGCCTCGGCGATCGTCGCACCCGCAACCATCACGCCGTGATTCTTGAGGAAGAGGATATCGGCGTCGCCCATCGCACCGGCGATGCGATCGCCCTCGGCATCGTCGAGCGCAAGACCGTTGTAGTGCTCGTCGACCGCCGTGCGGCCGTAGAACTTGAGCGACGTCTGCCCGAGCCACAAAAGCGGCGGCCCGTCGAGCAGGCATAGCGCGGTCGCGTTCGGCATATGCGTATGAAAAGCGGCCTTCACGCGCGGCATCAGCTTGTGCACCCGCGCGTGAATAAAGAATGCAGTCGCCTCGGGCTCGCCTTCGCCGTCGATGACATTGCCGTCGAAGTCGCAGATCAGCAGACGCGACGCCGTGATCTCGCTGAACGCATAACCATAGGGGTTCACGAAGAACAGATCGTCGTGGCCCGGCACCATCGCGGAAAAGTGATTGCAGACACCCTCTTCGAAGCCGTGCAGCGCCGCGAGCCGAAAACAGGCGGCAAGCTGGCGGCGCACCTCGGCGATCTCGGGGGCGTCGAGCCGGGCGGAAACGGTTGTGGCGCGTTGCGTGGCATTCGAAAGCGTATGAGCCATATGAGTGTGCCTTTGGTCATCTGGCTGACCGAAATGTCGAGAATAATCGACCGGGCGGACGGATAATGTCCGATCAAAAAGATTTCCGCAAAACCGGCGCTGGCCGCGTGAAGTATGACGCGCTTATGTTGTGTCTCTTAGCAGAAACGCTTATTTGAACTCCGCATTCTGGCATGGTAAAACTCTGTGTCGCTCGAAATTCGAAGCGCAACTTCAACGTTTAATCGTCTCAATAGGGTTCGGAAAAAATGGCAACAGGTACTGTCAAGTGGTTCAACGATGCGAAGGGTTTTGGTTTCATCACGCCGGACGACGGCGGTGAGGACCTGTTTGCACATTTCTCCGAAATCCAGTCCAAGGGTTTCAAGTCGCTCCAGGAGAACCAGAAGGTGAGCTTCGAAGTCAAGCAAGGCCCGAAGGGCAAGCAAGCTTCGACGATCCAGCCGCTGTAAGTTCGGCGCTGTCGCCTTAAGGCACAAAACGGCCCATCCGGGCCGTTTTGCATTGGTGCGCGAATAAGCTTGTCTTCGACGGGTTCGATCGGACAAGCGAGATATAAATAGATCAGTAGAATCGTCATCTTATTCAGGCCATACCCATTCGCGAAGACGCGAATTTATTTCCACTCACCTGCGTGAACTCGACAAGCAATCGGAAAAAATGCCGTGCCTTCGTTCGGCATAAAACAAAGGCATTGCTCGTCTCCATGTGGATCCTGACTTGCGATGCGCACGCGCAATCGTTCGCGGCTAACCAGAAGGCGGCGCGCTTCGTCACGGAAGTCGTGATGGACGACTTCCACACGGCGCAGGCGGGCGGCGGTTATGTCTTCTCCTACGATAGCCACGAAACGGAAGCGTCCCTCGCGTCCCGGCTCGATCACTGGTTCTCTGGAACCGATCCGCAGGCAATCGCCATGGAACCCGCCGAAAAGCAGGCGCTCTTCGGCTTCTATTGGGCCGCGAGCATGATGCCCGCGAATTCGCCGTGCTTTCGCGACATCGCCGATCCCGGCTGTGGTGCGGACCTCTCGAAGTGGATGGCGCGCGAACTCGACGACGATCCGCGCTTCATCCGTGCCTACGAGGCCGCGAGAGTGCCGCTCGGCCTGCCCCCGCTCGCACGCAACGCGCATTGAGCGGCACGCGCGCGCGGCTTTCGCGACGCGCTTCGTGCCGCTCTGGGCGACTGGCGCATGCGGCCCGGACATGCCCGGCCGACACGGCTTCCGGCGCGGCGGGCCCGGCTTCGTCGCACATTCCACGCAGCAACGCGATCTTCGCCGCGACGCTCACGAGCAGCGAAAGCGCACCGATGGTTTCGAGCAACGCGGGAATCATGATGGTCTCCCCTCGCGCGATTCACGCGCATCATCGATGCGACAGCATCGGCCCGTAGGTCTTGACGAAAAATGCAATCGTGATGCCGGCGCTGACGACCAGCGTGCCCGCGCGAATCCAGTGCGGCGGCGCGCGCCGGCCGATTTGCGCGCCGCTGTAACCGCCCGCGATCGCTGCGAGCAGCATCGCGATCGTTTCCGGCCAGCGCACGGCCTGCGCCGCCGCGAAGGTCAGCACCGCGACCGAGTTCGCCGCGCTCACGAGCAGCGTGCGCGGCGCGTTCAGGCTTTTCAGGTCGCGCGAATCGAGCAGGCCCCAGACGGCCATCATCATGATGCCGACCGCGCCGCCGAAGTACCCGCCATACACGCCGAGCAGGAACTGGATCGACAGCACCGCCGCCACGCCGATATGCCAGCGCCGCCGCAACACCTCGCCGAGCTTGCGGCCGAACGCGAGCGTGAAGCTCGCGCACAGGAGGAGCCACGGCAGCACGAAGGAAAACGTTTTCGACGACGTCGACAGCAGGAGCGCCGCGCCGACGAAGCCGCCGATGAGCGTCGTCACGAGCATCTTGCGGATCGACACCGAGCCGACGGGACCGAGCCCGTCGCGATACGCCCACGCGCTCACCACGCCGCCGGGAAAGAGCGCGACGGTGCTCGAAGCGTTCGCCTGAACCGGTGGCAAGCCGGCGGCGATCATCGCGGGCAGGCTCACGAACGAGCCGCCGCCAGCGAGTGCGTTCATCGCGCCCGCGAGAAAACCGGCGCCGATGACGAGAATAAAGGGTTCCATGCGACAGATGCTAACGAGGCCGCGCGGCCCTTACAATCTGGCATTTCCAATGCGAGGCTTCGGCTAAACCGAAGGATGGAGCATGCGTTTCGATCTGACCGACATGCGGCTTTTCCTGACCGTGGTCGAGCGCGGCAGCATCACGGCGGGCGCGCAGGCGATGCATCTCGCGCTGGCTTCTGCGAGCGAGCGCATCGCCGGGATGGAGGCCGCGCTCGGCGCGCCGCTGCTCGAACGCAACCGGCGCGGCGTGCAGGCGACCGCCGCCGGCGATGCCTTCGTGCGTCACGCGCGCGCGATACTCGGTCAGGTCGAGCAGATGCGCGGCGAACTGCGCTCGTTCGCGACGGGCCTCAAGGGCCGAATCCGGATGATGTCGAACACGGCCGCGCTGGCCGCCTTCCTGCCGCCGAGGCTCTCGCATTTTCTCGCCGTGCATCCGGATCTTTCGATCGATCTCGACGAGCGCCCGAGCGTCGATATCGTGCTGGCGGTTGCGGAAAGCCGCGCCGATCTGGGCGTCGTGTCGGACACCGCGGACCTCGGACAACTACAGACGCATCTGCTCGCGCAGGATCAACTGGTGGTCGTGGCGAACCGCGCGCATCGCATCGCGGGGGAACGCGCGGTGGCGTTCGCGGAGATCGTCGGCGAGGCCTTCGTGGGCTTATCGGATGCCGCGCTCGAATTGCATCTGGCCGAACGCGCTTCACGGCTCGGCAAGCAGATCAGCTATCGCATCCGCATGCGCAGCATCGACAACGTCGGCATGCTGGTCGAGGCGGGCATCGGGTTGGTGATTTTGTCGGAGGCGTCGGCGCGCATGCTGGAGCGGCCGGAACTCGCCATCGTGCCGCTCTCGGAGCCGTGGGCGACGCGCCGCCTGCATCTGTGCGCCCGCGACTTCGACGCGCTCACGCCACACGCGCGCCTGCTCGCCGAGACCTTGATGGACGGCGCGAACGCGAGCTAGAACGGCCGCCCGACGATGAACGGATCGACCGCGCCGATCGCCTTGAGATCGCGATTCGCATACGGCAGCCTGTGCAGCACGTAGCGCATCGCGTTGAGCCTCGCGCGCTTCTTGCAATCGGAGCGCACGACGGTCCAGGGCGTGTCGGCGGTATCGGTGTGCGCGAACATCGCTTCCTTGGCTTCGGTATAGGCGTCCCACTTGTCGAGCGACGCGAGATCGACCGGGCTCAGCTTCCACTGCTTGAGCGGATGAATCTCGCGCTCCCTGAAGCGGCGGCGCTGCTCGGCGCGGCTCACCGAAAACCATAGCTTGATGACGTGCGTGCCGCCCTGCGACAGATGCCGCTCGAACGCGGGCACCTGCTGCATGAATTCGTCGTATTCGCGCGGCGTGCAAAAGCCCATCACGCGCTCGACGCCCGCGCGGTTGTACCACGAGCGGTCGAACAGGACGATCTCGCCCGCCGTCGGCAAGTGGCCGACGTAGCGCTGAAAGTACCATTGACCCCGCTCGCGCTCGGACGGCTTTTCCAGTGCGACCACGCGCGCGCCGCGCGGATTGAGATGCTCCATGAAACGTTTGATGGTGCCGCCCTTGCCCGCCGCATCGCGTCCTTCGAAGACGATCACGAGACGCTGGCCGGTGTCACGCACCCAGGCCTGCAACTTCAGCAACTCGACCTGAAGCCGGTACTTCTGCTTCTCGTACGCGCGCCGCGACATCAGATTCCGATACGGATAACTGCCCTCGCGCCACGACGGCGAGAGTTCGTCGTCCGGATCGGCCGATCCGCTGCCCGTTCGAAGCACGGCGTCGCCATCCAAAAGATGGGCGCGCAGCATGGCGACTTCATCCGGCGACATTCCGCCGATCAGGGTTCTCACGGTATCGACCAGCGATTTCGTTTGTTTGTGGTCGTGCGGGTCGAAGCCTTGAAGAATGTCGCCGACGCTACTCGTCAGCAGCTCATGCGCCGCTTCGACCGCGCGGCCTGCTTCTTCCTGTTCGATGCAGACCGGAACCGCGCCTGCCGCGATGTCGCCATCATTCGATTCAGCTGCCTTTTCTGGCGATATCAACTTCATGCCTTCCTCTTCATTGTCTTCCCTGCTTCACGCGGCTTCGTGCGCCTTTCTCAACACCGCATACAGCTTGTCCTTCAACAACAGCTTTTCCTTTTTCAGCGATTCGATGGCGAACGAACTGGCAGGCGCGACGCCCGTCTCCATGTTGGCGATCTGATGATCGAGCTCGTTGTGGCGCTCAAACAGCCGCGAGAAATGGGCGTCCTCGGTTTTCAGACGCGAGATGAGATCGCGATACTCGGGAAACATGCGGTGATCCTCCGGTGCGTTCGTCGTAAATACTTCGAAGTACATAGTACCGACCGGGCGAATCCATTTGTTAGACATTTATCAAGCGCGGCTGTGCCGTAACGTCGCAGAGCGCATGAAATGCACCTAGGCAAAACCCTCCTACTTCCGGGCACCGTCCTTGCACACAATGAGAATGCCGCCGTGCATCCGCGCGGCGAGTGTGATGCCCAAGGGAGGCCGTCATGAAGAAGAGCCGCAATCGCGCGCAACGTCGCGCCCTGCAAATTGCGTTGATCGCCGGCGCTGCCGGTATGTGCTTCGCCACGGCAGCCAGCGCGGACAGTCAGGCCGCGAAGAAGATGGGTCAGATGGGCGTCATCAACCAGACGCTCCAGCCCAAGCCACTCAAGCCGCCCGCGGCGACCACCAACACGCCGAACGCCGCCACGACCAACCCGAATTACAACGCGAATTCCACCTATAACCCTAACGCTGCAAACGCCGCAAATGGCGTGAATCCCAGTGCCACCGCCGCGGGTGCGGGCCAGAAGAAGTAACCGATGCGATGCCGCCTGCCGGATCGGGCAGACGGCTTCGCTTTCTCGTTTTCCCTTGCCGATTCGGCACGCGCGTATGCGTACATTCGCGCACATTTGATCTTTTATACTTGGCTCACGGTTCCGCGTTTAAGTGCACACTCGTGAGTCCATGAAAAAAATCAAGCCCGGTCTCGTGCTCGAACTTGCCGCCAATCTGCTGCTTCCGTGGCTGGCGTATCGGCTTGCACTGCCGTATTGGGGCGATGTCGGCGCACTCTACGCATCGGCGGCGCCGCCGCTCGTGTGGAGCATTGCCGAATTTGCGCGTTCGCGGCGCGTCGATGCGCTTTCCGCGCTCGTGCTGTTCGGCATTGCGCTGTCGATCGTGATGCTCGCGATGGGCGGCAGCCCGCGCATCCTGCTCGTACGCGAATCGCTCGCGGCGGGCGCGACGGGCATCGTTTTCCTGATCTCGCTTTTCTTCCAGCGTCCGCTCATCTTCTATCTCGCCCGCGCAACCGTCACGCGCGAGCAGGAAAACGGCGCCGAGCGCTTCGAGGCGTACTGGAGCGAAAGCGCGTCGCTGCGCGCATCGTTGCGGCTCATGACGCTGGTGTGGGGCGTCGGCCTGTCGGTCGAAACCGTGCTGCGCTTCTGGTTCGCGTGGACGTGGCCCGTCGAGCGCTATCTCGTCGTGTCGCCCGTCGTGAGTTATGCGATCTACGGCGGATTGCTCGCGTGGACATTCTGGTTTCGCGCGCGGCTCATTCAGCGTCAGGGAAAAAGCGAGCCGTCGCGCGACGGGCTATTGGGCTAACCGACGGGCTAGCTGACGGGCCGCGCATCGCACGTGGCGATATGCTGTGCGATCGCCTCGTTCACCGCCTGCGCATGCGTAATCGGCCCCATGTGCCCCGCTTCGGGCACGATGATCAGCTTCGCCGCCGGCATCAGATCGGGTAACGACTCCGCGATCAGCCGCGTCGGCGCGGGCGCATGTTCGCCGCGCATCACGAGCGTCGGAATGCGCAGCTTCGCATACGCGCTCGCCGGCGTGGGCTCGTGTATCAGCGCGCGAAAATCGAGCGGCGCTTTCGGCACCCAGCGCGTGAGCATCGCCTGGACGGACGGCCGCAGCGCGGTCCACGCGCCATGCCCGCCCCAATAGTCGACGAACGAGCGCGCCGCGCCACGCAGATCGCCCGCGACGACGCCCTCGGCCGTGCGCGCCGCGATCGCGAGAATCTCCGCGAATGCCGCCGCGCCGTGCGCGCCCATGCCCTTCAAGAGATGAAACGCCGATGGCTCGTACAGCGTGATGCTCGCAACGCCGCGCGGCCGCTCGAGCGCCGCACGCAGCGCGACGCCGCCGCCATATGAATGTCCGACGAGATGCACCTTGCCGCGCGATCGATCGATGATCTCGACGGTGCGCGCGGCTTCGTCCGCGAGCGTGAAGGCCCGCTCGCCGCTCCACGGTCCGACGCTGTCGCAGCCGTAATGCTCCGGCGCGATCAGCGAATAGCGCGTGTCGTCGGTATTGAGCGCGTCGAGGGTGTCGCCCAAGAGACGCCATTGACTCGCGCCCGCGCCCGAGCAATGCAGCGCGATGACCGGCGCGCCGGTGTGTTCGTCGTTCAAAGCCATCATCGTTCGTTCTCGCCTCGTGATTGATCAGGTTTCGCTGTCGCTGTCGCACGCGCGCATGCGGCGCTCGAGTTCACCGATATCCGCGCACGATCCGAGATAGGCATCGCGGCGGCCATGCTCCGCACGGTTCAGCAGGATCCCGGTCCAGCAGATCAGATGCGGCAGCATGAAGTCCTTTCCTACATTGATTAGGTATCCGAACATGATTCGCTCCACGTGCACCAGCACGTTCCTTGATGAGATGCCGCTGAGCGATCGTTAAAACGGGTTAACCCGGAGAGTCGCTGAGGCGGCGGTGGCGACATGTAATGCAGCCACCGTGCCAGTTATGCGAATCCCTTGTGCCACAAGGCTCGGCGCGAACTCGACCGCACGCCGGGCGACACGAGTGTCGGGCGCGAGCCAACGCTTTCCGTTCTGAAAGACGGCGGACTTCGAACATGTCCGAAGCCGAAGCCATGCTTGCGATACGGATAAAACCGCGAAAATATTCCCGTCGTGCGGGGTCAAGTTTTTGCGCCGCCGCGCCGTAGACAGATTGATGGCCGCGCAAACCGCGGCATTGCCTCGCTGGGCCGTCTGACGAACGCCCCGGACGGCGCGATAAGATACGGCAGCGCCCGATCCGGCGCCCTGCAATCGCTCATTCGGAGACACGGCGTGCTCAGTCGCCACTCGCTCACGTTCAGGATGACGGTGTTCATCGTCATCGTCTGCATGCTCCTGATCGGCACCGATATCGGGCGCAGCGTCGCCGCGCGCCGCGTGCAGATCGACGAGATGACGACGGCGACATCGAACCTAGCGCGCGCGATGGCGCAGCACGCGAACGACACCTTCAAGGAAGCCGACACGACGCTCATCGGCATGGTGGAACGCGTCGAGGAAGACGGCACCTCGCCGCAGGCGCTCGCGCGGCTGCATCGCTCGCTCGTCTCGCGCGTCGAGCAACTGCCGCAACTGAACGGCCTCTTCATCTACGACAAGACGGGCGCGTGGCTCGTCAACTCGCAGCCCAAACTCGATTCGCGCTTCAACAACTCGGACCGCGAATACTTCGACTATCACCGTACACGTACGGATCAGAATTCGCATATCGGGCCGCCGTTCAGAAGCCGCTCGACGGGCAAGTGGGTCGTGCCGATATCGCGTCGCATCGATGCGCCCGACGGCAGCTTCGCGGGAGTCGCGCTCGCGACCATCGACATCGACTTCTTCTCGCGCTTCTACGACAGCCTCGATCTCGGCCAGTCGGGCGCTGCGGCGCTCGTCCTGAATTCTGGCGTGATGGTGGTGCGCCGTCCGTTCGAGGACCGTTTCGTCGGCAAGAACGTGATCGATACGGCGCTCTTTCGCTCGCACCTGGAACAGGGCCGCTCCGGCGTGTTCACGACGCGCTCTTCGCAGGACCACATCAAGCGCCTGAACAGCCTGCGCGAATTGCAGGACTACCCGCTCTTCGTCGCGGCGGCGCTCTCGGAAGACGAAATCCTCGGGCCGTGGTGGCGCGACACGCTCTGGCACGCGTCGGTCACGACCGTGCTCGCGCTTGTGCTGGCGATGTTCGGCGCGCGGCTCGTGCGCCAGGTCACCGCGCGCACGCGCATCGAGCAGGAACTCGCCCGCAGCCTCGCGACGACGCAAACCGTGCTCGATACCGCGATCAGCCCGATCATCACCGTGGACGAGCGCGGCGCCGTCCGCTCGTTCAACTCGGCGGGCGAAAAGGTGTTCGGGTACAAGGCCGACGAGGTCATCGGGCAGAACATCCGGATGCTGGTGCCGCCGCCGCATCTGGATGCGTATAACGAATACATAATGCAATTCAAGGGCGAGAACGGCGTGGCAACCGCCGATTGCGAACTTGCCGGGCAGCGGAAGGACGGCACATCGTTTCCCGCGCACGTTTCCACGGGCGCGATGCGGCTCGATGGCGTTTTGCATTTTGTATCTGTCATTACGGATATTTCCCGGCAGAGAAAGGAGCGGACCGAGCTGGCTCAGGCGCGCGACCAGCTTCTGCTTGCCGCCGACATCGCCGAGCTGGGCATCTGGTCCTGGGATATCGCGACCGGCAAGGTGCACTGGAATGCGCGCATGTTCGAGCTCTATCAATACCCGCCGGAACTACTCGACAACGGTCTGCATTTCGAGCACTGGCGCCTGCGCGTTCATCCCGAAGATCACGACGCGATCATGAGCGACCTGCGCGCGGTCGCGGCAGGCGAGACCGAGACTTTGCCGCCGTTTCGCATCGTCCTGCCGGACGGCACGACGCGGCGCATCCAGGCTGGCCTGCGCACGCAACGCAACGCGAGCGGCGCGGCTGTCGTGATGACCGGCGTGAATTACGACATCACCGACCAATACGAGCTGGAATTTCATCTGCGCAACGCGAAGGAACAGGCGGATGCCGCGAGCGCGGCGAAGTCGTCGTTTCTCGCGAACATGAGCCATGAAATCCGCACCCCGATGAACGCGGTGCTCGGCATGCTGCATCTCGTGCAACTGACGACGCTCAACGCGCGCCAGCAGGACTATGTGAGCAAGGCCGAAACGGCGGCGAAATCGCTGCTGAACCTGCTCAACGACATCCTCGATTACTCGAAGATCGAGGCAGGCAAGCTGGAAATCGACAGCCATCCGTTCGAGCCGGAGAAGCTGATGCAGGAGCTCGGCATTGTGTTGTCGGGCAATCAGGGCACGAAAGATGTCGAAGTGCTGTTCGATCTCGATGCGTCCTTGCCGGCCGTGCTGATCGGCGACAGCTTCCGGCTTCAGCAGGTGCTCACCAATCTCGCGGGCAATGCGCTCAAGTTCACGTCGAAGGGGCAAATCGTCGTGAGCGTGCATCGATGCGAAGACGCGAACGAGTCAGCGGGCGACGCGGTGCGCGTGCGCGTCGCGGTGAGCGACAGCGGCATCGGCATCAGCGAGGAACAGCTCGGGCGCATCTTCGAGGGCTTCACACAGGCCGAAGCATCGACCTCGCGGCGCTATGGAGGCTCCGGCCTCGGCCTCGTCATCAGCAAACGGCTCCTCGCGATGATGGGTAGCCAGCTCGAAGTCGAAAGCCACGTCGGTGAAGGCAGCCGCTTCTGGTTCGACATCACGCTCGGCGTGGACACGTCCGGTGCGCTCATGCTTGACGACGTCGCGATCCCTGAACATGGCGCGCGGATTCTCATCGCCGACGACAACGCGATCGCGGGCGAGATCATGGTGCGCACGGTGCGCTCGCTCGGCTGGCAGGCGGATGTCGTGACGAGCGGGGCCGAGGCGGTCAAGCGCATCGGCGACGCTGCATTGAGCGAAGCGCCCTACGCTATCGCCCTGCTCGACTGGCGCATGCCGGGACTCGACGGCCTGAACGCTGCAAGGCAGATCAACGCGATGAAGGGCCGCGCGACCCCGCCTCTCGTGCTGCTGGTCACTGCTTTCGGACGCGAGGTTTTGCGAGAGTCGCAGGACGGCGGCGCTGCGCCCTTCGCCGCTTTTCTGACGAAGCCCGTGACACCGAAGCAGCTCGCCGCCGCGATTCGCGCCGCGCTGCCTCGCGCTAGCAAGGCGATGCCAACGACGATGCAGCCGCTGCCGAAGAAAGCCCGCCTTGCGGGACTTGCGTTACTCGTGGTCGAGGACAACGAACTCAACCGCCAGGTCGCGGAAGGCCTGCTCCTGGCTGAAGGCGCGTCCGTGACGCTTGCGGATGGCGGCCGCGAAGGCGTCGATCGGATCGTGACAGCCAATGCCCATTTCGATGCCGTGCTGATGGACGTGCAGATGCCCGATCTCGACGGCCTCGAAGCGACACGTCTGATTCGCGCGGATGGCCGTTTCGCCGCGCTGCCGATCATCGCGATGACGGCCAACGCGTCGGGCACGGATCGCGATGCCTGTTTGCAGGCCGGCATGAACGATCACGTGGGCAAGCCGATCGATGTCGAGCGGCTGGTCGCGGTGCTGCGCGCGCACGTCGATACCCAGGACATTGATGCCGAGGCGATCATCGAGCCGCGCGATTCGATCGTCGCGCGCTTCGGTGGAAATGTCGATTTGATCCGTAATGCAATCGACCGCTTCAGCCCACAGACCGACAGGCAACTGGCGCGGCTCGACTCGGCGCTTGTTGCACACGATATGCAAAGCGCCGCATCGATGCTGCATGCAATCAAGGGAAGCGCGGGCACGGTCGGCGCGGCGGCGCTCGCGAAGCTCGCAAGCACGCTCGAAACCGATACGCAAGTGCTCGAAGCAACGCGCGCGAAGCTGCCGCGCATGCGGGAATTGCTTGCGTCGAGCGTGACACGGCTCGTCGATGAATTCGGCCGGCCGTCGTCGTCCGTGAACTCGGAGACCAGCAAGTCACCGCTCGATGATGAAGACTGGCGTGCTCGGCTCGCTGCGATCATCGAATTGCTCGATGCATCGAATCTGCAGGCGATCTCTCTGTCCGAGAACCTGTCGCCTCACGCGCCGGGCGCATACCGCGAGGACTTCGAGCAGTTTCTCGCACGCGTGCGAGCGCTCGATTTCGCGCGCGCATCGGAGATCGCGCGCGATATGCTTGAGCAGGTTTGAAATGAAGGAAACGCTATAACCTAGCCGGCGCGTGTATCGCGAGCGAACACCGGAAACGGATGAACGCTCGCGCCCCTCGCTGATTCGAGCTGCGCGCGCAATTCTTCCCGTGCTTGCCGCGCCGAAGTCAACGCGCCTTGCACACGCGCCTGCAACACTGCTGACCTCGCCGGACTCGCGATGACATCCGCTGCGCCGGCATCGAGCGTGCATTGCTCCGTTTCGATATCGCGCGCATCGGCCAGCACGACGATGGGCACGTGAGCCAGTTCCGCCAGCAACGTACGCACGGCTTCGCAAGGGTAATCGCAGCAACGCGCATCCAGCACGATTGCATCCGGCTCCTTGCTTTGAGCGAGACGCACAGCGGCTTCGCAATCCTTCACCACGTCGAGTGCGCCGATGGCTTCGAGCGCATGGCGATGCGCCTCGACCATGTCGTCAGAAAGGATGCCGAGCACGCGCACGCCCGTGGGTTTCGTCACCGCGGGCTTCGCTGCCTGTGCCTCCATCACGCGATGCCGCAAACGGAGCTGCGCCCGCACGCGCGCGCGCAAGCGTGGCGCGACGAGCGGCTTGATCACGTAATCGGCGGCGCCCATGCGAAACGCATCGACTTCGAGCGCGGGCGCGTCGTGACTCGTGATGAAAATGACCGGCACACGCGCGAGCTTCGCGTCGCTCTTGAGAATCTCGCAGACATCGAAGCCCGTCATGTTGGGCAGATTGGCATCGAGAAGAATGAGGTCCGGCGTCGACTCGCGCGCCAGGGCCAGCGCGGCCTCGCCCGTGAGAGCAAAGCGCTGGTTGGGAAATTCCGCAAGCATTTCGCCGATGACGCGGATCATCGCCGGATCGTCGTCGACCAGAAGCAAACGCGGCTGATAGGTTGAAGTGCGATTCTCTGGATTTTCCATGTTCGAACGGGTATTCATCAGACGGACGCGTTTACGAACTCTACGCTCGCAATGGCAGCGCCACAAAAATGCATGAGCTACCAATTATCTGACATTTCAGCGCCGGCCACTTTCAGCTATGCAGATACATGCTGGACAAATCATATTCATAAGTGAATAAGTAATTTGTTCCGCCATATCTCCTCGGACGAAAGCCTCCCAGCATATGGTTGAGCGCCCTAAAGCACATGCGTGCATTTAATTTCTGCACGAACGTAATGCAAAGATTACTCTCACGTACTTAATCGATTCCGCCGATCAATGTAAACAATCAAAATCTGGTTATCGTTTGCGAGACGTTTTACATTGCGGCAACCGGGCGCATACTTGCCGCTACACCTAAAAAAAGCCGGGAAAAGCCATGTACGGGGAAGCCAGAACGCTCTATTTCGTTGGTCGGGCCGTATCGGACGATTTGTCCGGGCGTTTGCATGATCGCGGCTGGGCCATCGAGCGCATCGATCCGGCAAAGCCGCCCAAATCCGCCAAGCACGGCAAGCGCGCCGCCGCAGGGATCGTCGATCTGACGAGCCGCGGCTTCGCCGCCGAAGCGGCCACGCTTACCGCGATGCTCGCAAGCTATCAGATCGGCTGGGTCGCGACCGTGGACGCCGAGCATGTCGATAACCCCGAGATTTGCCGGCTGATTCGCGATTTCTGTTTCGACTATGTGACGGTGCCCTCTTCGGCGGACCGTATCGTCGATGCAGTCGGGCATGCGTACGGCATGGTGTCGCTGCATGACACCGCCAGCAACGATCCCCGCAAAGACGATTGCAAGGAAGGCAGCATGGTCGGCTCCTGCGATGCGATGCAGGCGCTGTATCGCTCGATTCGCAAAGTCGCGATGACCGATGCGCCCGTTTTCATCTCCGGCGAATCGGGTACGGGTAAGGAACTCACGGCGGTCGCGATTCACGAGCGTTCGGTGCGCCGCGATCAGCCGTTCGTCGCGATCAATTGCGGCGCGATACCCGCGCATCTGCTGCAATCGGAACTCTTCGGCTATGAGCGCGGCGCGTTCACGGGCGCGAATCAACGCAAGATCGGACGCGTGGAAGCAGCCGACGGCGGCACGCTCTTTCTCGATGAAATCGGCGATTTGCCGCTCGAAAGCCAGGCAAGCCTGTTGCGCTTCCTGCAGGAGCGCAAGATCGAGCGTCTGGGCGGACAAGGGTCTACGGATGTCGATGTGCGCATCATTTCAGCGACGCACGTCGATATGCAGTCGGCGATGATCGAAGGACGTTTCCGTGCGGACTTGTACCATCGTCTGTGCGTATTGCAGATCGACGAGCCGCCGCTGCGCGTGCGCGGCAAGGATATCGAACTGCTCGCGAATCACATGCTCGATCGCTTCAGAAAGGATGCGAGCCGCCGGCTGCGCGGCTTTTCACCGTGCGCGATCGCGGCGCTTCATAACTATGGCTGGCCCGGCAATGTGCGCGAATTGATCAATCGCGTGCGCCGCGCAATCGTCATGTCGGAAGGACGGCAGATTCTCGCAGCCGATCTGGAACTGGGCGAATATGCCGAAGCCGCGCCGATGACACTTGCGCAAGCACGCGAGGCCGCCGAGCGGCAGGCTATCGAAGTGGCGCTGCTGCGTCATCGCGGCCGTCTCGGTGAAGCTGCTGATGAACTGGGTATCTCTCGTGTCACGCTGTATCGCATGCTGACTGCGTATGGTTTGCGCGTGAAACCGGACCGCCCTCTGGAGGCGTCGGGCGGCTAGCGCTTAATGATCTCGTGCGTGAATCATGATTCGCTTAAAAGCGCGCGAAGGAACCTTTGTTCGTGCTCGGCACTCCAATCACCGCATCGCAATCGATGCATCGTGAAAGCCTGAAGCGGCATTCGCGCATCATGCGCCGTTAGCCTCGTCACGCCTTTCCTCTTATAGCCCGCTGGCGTATTCTCGCGCCGCCAGCCACGCGCTACGCAGTCTCGTTTCATTCATATGCAGCCCGCCCGAGTTTTTTCGGCGCGCTCATACAGCGCTCATTCGCATGCCATAACCTTGACTCGCACGTCGAATGCGTCGCGTGCTGGTATTGGCGTGCTAGCGAGTAATCTCGGGTTGTCAGTCATGGTTTCGCTCAACAAAAACGTATCCCTCGTTCGTCAATTCTCGAACTACGCCGTGCCTACCGTGCTCGCGGCATGGGTGTACTGCATGCACTCCGTCATCAGCGGCATCTTTATCGGACGCCATGTCGGCGCCGATGCGCTTGCCGCGTTGAATCTGCTCGTCCCCCTGCTTTATCTGCCCTATGCATTCAGCGTGATGATCGGCGTCGGCGGATCGACGCTCGTCTCACGCCTGCTCGGCGAGCGGCGCGAACGCGAAGCCGCCGAAGCATTCACGCAAGCGCTTTGGCTGCTCGGCTTATGCGGCGTGGCGTTCTCACTCGCCATTTATTTCTATGCCGATACCTTCGTGCAATGGACAGGCGCTCGCGGTGAACTCGCGCGCCTCGCAAAAGATTTCCTGCATGCCTATGCGCCGTTCGTCCTGTTTCCGACCGCATGTTATGCACTCGAACTCTTCCTGCGCATCGAAGGCGCGGCCAAGTTCGGCCTCGTATGCCTGATCGCGGGCGGCGTCGCCGACGTCGCGTTGACATGGTGGATGGTCAGTCACATGCAATGGGGCATGCGCGGCGCGGCGCTCGCGTCGGGCATCAGTCAGGCACTCGCCTGCGTCCCGATGCTGGCCTATCACTTCGTCAGGGCCCGACACGTTCGTCCCGTCGCGCATGCCTTCGCACGGCTCGATCACGCGTGGCGCATGGCCTACAACGGCGTATCCGAGTTTCTCGGTGAGATCGCGCCGAGCGTCACGCTCTTCGCGTTCAATCACGCGGTGCTGCGCTGGCTCGGCGACACGGGTCTCGTTGCGTTCGCGGTCGTCGAATACATGACGATGATCGCGTCGGTCACGATGGTCGCGCTCGTGCAAAGCATGCAGCCGATCGTGAGCTATCAGCGCGGCGCGGGCAATGCGCATGCCGTGTCGCGCGCGTTTTCGATCGGCATCATGGTCACGGCCGGCTTCGCGCTAGCTGCCGCCTTCGCGATTCTCACGCTCGCACAACCGCTGGGCGCGCTCTTCGTGCCCGACAGTGCGGCGGCGCAAGCGCTCCTGCGCGACGCGTTGCCGTGGTGCGCGCTCGCGTTCCTGCCGGCCGCAATCAATGTCGCGATCAGCGGCTATCTGACCGCCATCGAGGCGCCGCTCGCGTCGATGATCGTCGCGCTGCTGCGTAGCTGGATGTTGCTGCTGGCGATGCTGTGGCTTCTCACCGAATGGCTCGGGCCGAACGGCATCTGGATGACCGTCGCCATCACCGAACTGGCGACGCTGGCCGTGAGCATCGTTTTGTATCGCACGCGCGGTCGGCGCATCGATATGGCGGTGACGTTCACGGCTCAAGCGAATCCTCGCGGCTAAGCGTCACGCGTCAGGTGAAAACGTCTGTCCACCGATGCGAGCAGGCGTCTCGACAAGCGCGTCGCACGCCCTTGAATCAGACGGTCCGACACGCGCGAAAGCGCATAAGAAACGACCAGCACCACGATCAGTGTCGCGCCGAATAGCGCGAGAGAAGTCTCACCGTTCTTTTCTCCGAATGTGTGATCGAAGAAATGAAACGTCGCATAGACGCAGATGAAGTGCCAGAGATAAATGCCATAACTTTCGCGGCCGAGCGCGGCGGCGCAACGTCGGACGAACGTGGCGCGCGGCGCCGCTCGCGCGCTATCGCGGCGTCTTCGAGCGTGATGCGAACACACGAACAGCAGAAACGCCACGGCGCTGCATGCGGCAAACACGGGCGCAAGTGCATGCGCCTTGTCGAGCCATACGCCGAGCGCGGCGGTCGCGAGTGCAAAGCCCAATGCGAGCGAAAAATAGAGCCACGATATGCGCCTCGTGACATCGGACGCGCCGAGCAAATGCGAGCGGAATGCATACCACGCCCACATGCCGATGATGAAGCACGGCCCTTGCACAGGCGGCCAGAAGTAACTGAACGTGTTATTGGCGACATTGCAATCGAGGCTGCCGTTGCAGTCGCTCATCGACATCGTTGCATAAGAGAGAGCCAGCAGCAGAGCCGTAGCGAGCAGCAGACGCGCGCGATTCATCGCGAGGAAGAACAGCAGCGGCGCGATCAGATAGAACAGCATCTCGACACCGATCGACCATCCTCCCGGCACGACGTTATTGATCGCGGTCGGTGAAAACGCATGCAGAAAGAGCATGTTGAGCAGAACGTCCATCGGGCCATGCGCGCCGAGAATCCATGCCCGCTCGATACCCGAACGCATCGCGCCATAGCTGATGAGGCCATAGACCGCGATCGCCGCGTAATACAACGGCGCTATGCGAAAGAATCGTTTGATGTAGAAGCGCAACGTGACATGACGCGCATCCGCGCAGCGCGCGTGATCCATTTCGAGCGTCATGAAGATCGTGATCGCGCTGATCACGAAGAAAAGCTGCACGCCGTATTGACCCATGCGCGCGATGAGCGTCACGGCGCCGGGCAGATTGGGGAATTGAAACGACAGGTGTACTGCAACTACCCCGACGATCGCGAGCGCCCGGCCTGCGTCGAGCGCGGCAACACGTCCTTTATCCATCGATACTCTCCTCGCGGTTGATGCCGACCTTCGAAGGCCGCGAGGCTGGTGGACACTGGCGCTTTCGGTGAAGTTCCTGCGAATGCCGATGCACCGGCAACTCTTACAAGAGGAAACTTCATACACTTCTTGATACAACTCTTCGTGCACTCGCTAGATCGCGGGCGCATCCTGCCTCAGAAACCGCAGGATGCGGCTGACGACGGTACTCGGCTGCTCCTGCTGCACCCAGTGCCCCGCGCCTTCGATAAGATGCGTCGCGCGGAAATTGGTGCAGGCCAGTACGCGCATCGCTTCGAAATCGCCTGGGCGCTGGTAATAGCCCCAGTCGCTCGCGCCCGCGATGAAACATGACGGCACGTCGATCGTGCATGCCGACCAAAGCCGTAATTCGGCCGCATAGTGCGGGTCTGTGCCGCAGCGATACCAGTTCAATCCGCCCTGAAATCCGGTGCGCGTGTACTCGCTCTCATACACGTTCAAATCCCGATCGGAAAGCCATGCGCATGCGGCGATCTTATCGGCGGCGGGCATATGCTCCGCAACGGTCTGCGGCATCGTCGCATCCGCATTCATCACGTAGTACGTGGGCAGCATCGCGAGTTGATCGGGCGTGACGGATGCAAGCGGATGAGGATGATTGCCCGGCCAGTCCGCGCTCTTGACGTGGTAATACGCGCGGAAGAACGCGGCGAGCCCTTGCGGCGCGTGCCACATATCGTCGTTGGCCTGCGCGCCCGAGTAATACCATTGATAATGCTTGCGCGGCGGATCGAGCGATTGAAGCCCCGCCACTGCCTCCGCCATGACCGATGGAGCAGTTTCGATACGCGCGAGGCTCGCATCGTCCTTCGCGGTATTGAACGCGAATGCGGGCGGCCCCGCGAAAGTCGCGCTCATCATCACGACGGACGCGAACACATCGGGGCGAATCAACGCACACCACGCGGCCACAGGCGAGCCGAAGTCATGACCGATGACCGATGCAACTCTGCGATAACCCAGCGCCGAGACGAGGCCCAGCACATCGCGCACGAGGTTCGGAAAGTTGAACGCGTCGAGATCGGTATCGAATAGAGCAGCGCCGCCGACCGTGCGTCCATAACCTCGCTGATCGGGTGCGACGACATAAAAGCCCGCATCCGCCAGCGGTATCATGATCTTGCGCCAGCTATAGGCGAGCTCGGGAAAGCCGTGCAAGAGCACGATGCAAGGCCTTTCAGGTGCATCGAATCCGGCTTCGAGCACATGCATCGAAAGTCCGTTGCCGTTGTCGATCATGCGCGCGCGAATGCCCTCCGGCAAAGGCAGATCGTTCGAAATTTCATTCATGCATGTCTCCTCATGCTTCGAGCAAGGCCGCGAAGCGATCCGCGAGTGTGGGCCGCGAGCGCATCGGCCATATTGCACTGAGTTCGAAGGGTGGCAGGTTATCGCCGTCGCGCACATCGCAAAAGCGCACGCCAGCGAATTGCAGCGCCGTCACCGATTGCGGCAAAAGCGATGCGCCGCATCCCGCCGCGACGCAAGCGAGTACGGTCAGCGAGCGATTCGCGTCCTGCACGACGTTCGCTTCACAACCTGCCTTACGAAAAGCACTCAGGATGCCCGCGCGTACGACCGGTAACTGATCGCTGGGAAACCACACGAGGCCCGCATCGGAAAGATCCTTCAGGCCGACTTTTCCATCGTCGCCGATAGCAAACGAGAGCGGCAGCACGGCCAGCAAGCGTTCTCTTGCGATCATCTTCTCGCGCATGCGCCCTCCCACCGCGACGGGCGTATGCAGCAAACCGATATCGATCGTGCCTTTCTCCAGCGCGCTCGCCTGCTCCGCATTGCTCATTTCCCTGAGCATGAGTTCGACATTGGGCACTTCCTCACGCAGCGCCGCAATTGCGCGAGGCAAGAGACTGAAAAGCGCCGCCGATGCAAAGCCGATCGTGAGCCGCCCGCCACGCTGCGCGCCGATTTCCCGTGCGCGGTGCGATGCGGCATCGATACGCGCCACGCTCAATCGTATGTCTTCGACGATCGCTTCGCCTGCCGGCGTCAATTGCGCGCCACGGCGCGTGCGCTCGAAGAGTTTCACGCCCAGATCGCGTTCCATGCGCGAAAGGGCCTGGCTCAACGCGGGTTGCGCGATATCGAGCACCTCGGCCGCGCGTGTCACGCTGCCTGCATCGACCACGGCGAGGAAGTATTTGAGGTTGCGCGTCTCCATGTCGCGAGCATATCAAAATGTTATGAAAAACGAACGTATCCATAGTATGCGAGGCCGCGATTCGTTTCTAGAATGCAGTGACATATTGAACAAGAGCCGGCCCGGCGCCAGCACAGGAGACGCAAGATGAATTGGTACCGTGAGATTTCCACGGCGGAAAAACGCACGCTATGGGGATGCTTCGCAGGCTGGGCGCTCGATGGCGTCGATACGCAGGTATTCAGCCTCGTTATCCCGACGCTCATCGCGACCTGGGGCATCGGCAAGGGACAGGCGGGTCTGATCGGCGGCGCGACGCTCGTCGCGGGCGCATTGGGCGGACTGCTCGCGGGCGTGCTCTCCGATCGCATCGGGCGCGTCAAGGCATTGCAGGTGACGGTTCTCTGGTTTTCGCTCTTCACGTTTCTCAGCGCCTTCGCGCAGAACTTCGAGCAATTGCTCGTGCTCAAGTCGCTTCAGGGTCTGGGCTTCGGCGGCGAGTGGACGGCGGGCGCGGTATTGCTCAGCGAAACGATTCGCGCGAAACATCGCGGCAAGGCTATGGGCATCGTGCAAAGCGCATGGGGCTTCGGCTGGGCCGGCGCGGTATTGCTCTATACCATCGTGTTCTCATACGTTTCACCCGATTGGGCCTGGCGTGTGCTGTTCGCGGTCGGTCTATTACCCGCGTTGCTCGTGGTCTATATGCGCCGCAATATCGTAGAGCCGCCGCGCGAATCGAAACCTGTCGAACAAGGTGATGAGCAACCTCGAGGCACGTTCGCTATTCTCGCCGGCATCTTTCATCCGTCGGTATTGCGCACGACGATCGTCGGCGGATTGATCGGACTCGGCGCGCATGGCGGTTATCACGCCATTACGACATGGCTCCCGACTTACCTCAAAACCGAACGTCACTTGTCCGTACTCGGCACGGGCGGCTATCTGGCCGTCGTGATTACCGCGTTCATCATCGGATGTTTTGTCAGCGCGTGGTTGCAGGACAAGATCGGTCGCCGGAAAAACGTGATTCTCTTCGCGATCTGCTGCGCGGTCACGGTCAACGTGTATGTGTTTCTGCCTATCGGCGATGTTGCAATGCTGATGCTGAGCTTCCCGCTCGGGCTCTTCTCCGCGGGCATTCCGGCGACGCTCGGCGCGCTCTTCAACGAGCTGTATCCGCAAGGCGTGCGCGGCACGGGCGTCGGCTTTTGCTACAACTTCGGGCGCGTGGTGTCCGCTGTGTTTCCGGTGCTCGTCGGGCACATGGGCAATTCGATGCCGCTTGGACAAGCGCTCGGCATCGATGCCGGCATCGCATATGGACTCGTCGTCGTGGCTGCGTTGCTGTTGCCCGAAACGAAAGGCCGTCGCATTGCGACCGTGCCCGCTCAAGCTGCATCGAGCGAGCGATCGCCCACGCATGTCTGATCTATCCATGATGCATACACTCCACTCCACACTCGCCGACGAGCAATGGCTCGCAACGACGCCCGCGGCAATCGAAGCCATCGACAGTCACGCGCATGTCTTCGTGCGCGGCCTTCCGCTCGCACCGCATCGCCGTCATGCACCCGACTACGATGCGACGCTCGATGCCTACGCGGATCATTTGCGCGCGAACGGCATATCGCATTCGGTGCTCGTGCAGCCGAGCTTTCTGGGTACGGACAATTCATTTTTCCTCGATGTGCTGCAGCGCTTTCCGCAACGCTTTCGTGGCGTAGCCGTCATCGATTCTTCCATCAGCGATGATGAATTGCGGCATCTCGCGGCGCATGGTGTCGTCGGCATGCGGCTGAATCTGATCGGCCTTGCGCTGCCCGATCTGCGCGAATCTCATTGGCGCGAGTTATTCAGACGCATCAATGCGCTCGGCTGGCACGTCGAGATTCATCGCGATGCGGTCGATTTGCCGATGCTCATTACGCCGCTGCTCGAACAAGGTTGCACGATCGTGGTCGATCATTTCGGCCGACCCGATCCCGCATTCGGCGTCGACGATCCGGGCTTTCGCTATCTTCTGACGACGGCAAGGAGCGGGCGCGTGTGGGTCAAGCTATCGGCGGCTTATCGCAGCGTCCGCGGCGAAAGCGGCGTCGCGATCGGCCAAGCGCTCACGTCAGCCTTGCTCGATTCCTTCGGCGCGGCGCGGCTCGTATGGGGCAGCGACTGGCCGCATACGCAGCATCAAAGGCTGATCGACTACGACGCCTCCCGCGATGCGCTCGACCGCTGGATTCCGGACGCATCGCTGCGTACCATCGTGTTGCGCGATTCGGCGCGCGCCCTGTTTCGCTTCGCGTGATAGCCACGCGAGCGCCGAAGCGCATCGCGGGTTAGCATTGCAGACGCCGAACATGAACTCACTTTCCGGACCCGAAGCCATGACCACTTCCTCTTCACGCCGCCGTGCCGCCTTTCGCGAACGGGTCAACGCACGCAGCGCCCTGCTCCTGCCCGGCGCGTTCAATGCGATGAGCGCGCGCGTCGCGGCCGATCTGGGTTTCGAAGCGATCTACATCACCGGTGCGGGCGTGACGAACATGTCGCTCGGCATGCCGGACCTCGGCTTCATCGGCCTCGCGGAAATTGCGGAGCATACGTCGCGCATTCGCGATGCAGTGGACGTGCCGCTCATCGTCGATGCGGACACGGGCTTCGGCAATGCGCTCAACGTGCGTCATGCAGTGCGCACGCTGGAACGCGCGGGCGCCGATGCGATTCAACTCGAAGATCAGGTGATGCCAAAGAAGTGCGGCCATTTCGCGGGCAAGGCCGTGATCTCGACGAATGAAATGGCAGGGAAGATACGCGCGGCGGTCGATGCGCGCGAAGACGATAACTTCCAGATCATCGCGCGCACCGATGCGTGCGCGGTGGAAGGCTTCGATGCGGCGATCGAGCGCGCGCGCGCATTCGTCGAAGCGGGCGCCGACATTCTCTTTGTCGAAGCTATCGAAACGCCGGAGCAGATCGCATCGCTGCCGAAGCTGCTCGATGCACCGCAGCTTATCAATATCGTGATTGGCGGTAAGACGCCCGTAACGGATCAGGCCGATCTGGCGCGCCTGGGTTTCAGTCTCGTGCTGTATGCGAATG
The DNA here is from genome assembly GCF_014384845.1 of Caballeronia sp. EK. Taxonomy (NCBI): domain Bacteria; kingdom Pseudomonadati; phylum Pseudomonadota; class Betaproteobacteria; order Burkholderiales; family Burkholderiaceae; genus Caballeronia; species Caballeronia sp. EK. The sequence continues at coordinate 535,132 of NZ_JACSUE010000002.1, read as the reverse complement.
CCGCCTTGCAAAGTGCCGTGCGCGGCATGCAGACCGCGCTCGGCGCATTGAAATCGCAAGGACGGCTCGATGAAGATCCGGCAGTCGTCACGCCGTTCGCCGAACGTCAACGTCTCGTGAACAAGCCGCTCTTCGACGAACTCGATCGCAAATATGCCGCGGACTGAGTCCTTCGCCTGAAGTAACGGCTTATCGCGAGTACATCGCGTTCCAGTCCGATTGCGACACGCGCGCACCGCCCGATTGCGCCGTGCCGTTAGCCGCACCGCCATAAGCCGTCGCGCCATCGCGTGCGGCGAGCTTCGCTTCGGCTGCCTGAATCGCTTCCGGATAGTGAGCCTGATCGCCGTCGCCAACGTGATAACCCACGCTCTGCAATTCGGCGAGTTCCGCACGGACCTGAGCCCGCGTGATCTGGCTTTGAGCAAACGAAGCGACAGGAACGACAAGAACGGTTGCGACGACGGCTGCGCGAATGATCGACTTCATGATGAAACTCCAGTGTTATGAGGTGCCTGGCTTCGAACGGGATGTCGTTCGAAAGCAGTAATGGCAGTCTATGACGCTGGTCTTCACGGGTTAACCCCTAGCGCAAGAAAGCACCTTTCACGGAAACACGCAGAATCGAGCGCGCGGACGGCGCGGGCATTCGCATTCGAGAATTTGCTATGCTGGCCGCCGGACTGAACGCAATCGCGCATTGCGTTCGCCTCATGGCGCAAAGCGCCCGTCAAACACTGGAGATACAGATGGCAAAAGGATATTGGGTCAGCGTGTACAAGAAGATCATGAAGCCCGAGCAAGCCGCTGAATACGCGAAGATCGCAACGCAAGCCATCGCGGAAGGCGGCGGCCGTCCCCTCGTTCGCGGCGTCGCGGCGATGGCGCAGGGTGAAGGCGCGATCGAGCGCACGGTGGTCATCGAATTCGATTCTCTCGATGCAGCCGTCGCCGCTTATAACAGCGCGACTTATCAGCACGCGCTGGAAGTGCTGGGCGATTCCGTGGTGCGCGACTTCCGCGTCGTCGAAGGCGCTTAACGGCGCTTAAAGTCGCTTCATCGGCCGATGTTATCGGCGCTCAGGCGCCCACGGCATCGGCCAGTTCGTTCATGTCGTTCGCGACGACATCCCAATCGCTCTCTGCTTTCAGATCCACTTTCTGGCCCGGTCCGCGCTCATACGGACGCGCGATGAACGCAGTGCGCAAGCCGCACTTTCTTGCCGCAGCGAGATCGTCGTTATGCGCGGCGACGAGACAGACCTCTTCCGGCTTCAGCATCAACACATCCGCCGTGCGCAAATAGGCTTGCGGATCCGGCTTGTAAATCTGCGCGATCTCCGCGCCGAGAATCGCATCCCAGGGCAGTCCGGCACGCTTCGCCATATCCACCATCAGCCTGATATTGCCGTTCGAAAGCGGCGCGATGATATGGCGCGCCTTGAGCCGTTGCAGGCCCGCTATCGAATCCGGCCACGGGTCGAGTCGATGCCACGCGAGATTGAGTTCGTCGAGCGTCTCGGAGGGAACAGCTTTCGGATCGATGCCGAACTCCGGCAAGACATCCACCAGATTCTCGCGATGCAGCACATCGAGCCGCACGAACGATCGCTCGCCGCCGATGATCTTGCGCATCGCGGGCACATAGCGGCTGCGCCATGCATCCGCGAAGGCTTCAGGCGCAGCGCCCGTTGCGCCGTGGCGTTGCAGGAACGGCGCGGCCTCGCGCGCGACGCCGCCGCGCCAGTCCACGACCGTGCCGAATACATCGAATACGAATGCTTTCACGTTGCGCAAGGTCACGTGTATCTCCCATTGAATGATTCGTCTGATCGATTCGCCCGCGACGCATTTGTTCCTCGCGTGCAAGACTGATTGTCCATCGCGTGTGTACGCAACGAATCTCGAAGGGCATAAATTACGAGCCATCGGAGCCGTCGGTCCGATCCGCAACAGGCCCAAATCAACATCTATCGAGGTTCATCATGAGCAACGCAAACAAAGTCGCTATCGTCACCGGCGCGTCGCAAGGCATCGGCGCTGAGATCGTCAACGCTTTTCGCGCGAAAGGTTATCGCGTCGTTGCGACCGCCCGTTCCGTTACGCAGCCGGACGATCCGAACGTGATAGCCGTCGCGGGCGATATCGGCGATCGCGCCACCGCGCAACGCGTAGTCGATGCGGCGATCGCAAAGTTCGGCCGCATCGATACGCTCGTCAACAACGCCGGCATCTTCATCGCCAAGCCCTTCACGCAATATACGCAGGAAGACTATGCGGCGTTCCTGAACGTGAACCTGAACGGCTTCTTCAACATCACGCAACTCGCTGTCGAGCAGATGGAGAAGAACAAGAGCGGGCATGTCGTCAGCATCACGACGACGCTCGTCGATCATGCGGTGAGCGGCGTGCCTTCGGTGCTGGCGTCGCTGACCAAAGGCGGCCTGAATGCCGCGACGAAGTCACTGGCAATCGAATATGCGAAGTCCGGCATTCGCGCGAATGCGGTGTCGCCCGGCATCATCAAGTCGCCGATGCACGCGCCCGAAACGCACGAAGCACTCGGCGCGCTGCATCCGATGGGACACATGGGTGAAATGAGCGACATCGTGAACGCCGTGCTGTATCTTGATTCCGCGCCGTTCGTGACGGGCGAGATCCTCCACGTCGACGGCGGTCAAAGCGCGGGACATTGATTGACCGATTCTTCACCGGTTGCGGATGCGCCCTTCGCGGGCGCTTCGTAGTTCCCATTCGAGGAGATCGCCATGCCGATGGTTACGATTCAGGTGACACGCGAAGGCAGCAAGCCCGGCACGAGTGCTGTCACCGCCGATGAGAAAGCGCAGCTCATCAAAGGCGTGAGCCAGTTGTTGCTCGACGTGTTGAACAAGCCGCTCGACGCCACGTTCGTCGTGATCGAAGAAGTGGAAATGGAGAACTGGGGCGTGGGCGGTTTGCCGGTGCAGGAGTATCGTCGGCAGAAGCAGGCGAAGTAAAGTCGATACTACGGCATCGCCGCATGAAGGATCACGGCGATGCCTTCGTTTCTCTGTCTTATTGACCCGGTGCGTAGAGGTCGAGCAGCTTCAGCGTGACGCCATTGGTCCAGCCGAAGCCATCCTGCAACGGATATTCGCCGCCGCCTCCGCCGCCCGTTCCCTCGCCTTCCACGATGTACTTCTCCACGAGCTTCTGCTGCGTCTTGTAGACGTTATTCACGTCGGCGAGAAAGCGCGTGCCGATCTGCTGCGCGAGATCGCTGCGCCCGTATCGCTTCAGACCTTGCACCGCGATCCAGTGCAATGGCGCCCAGCCGTTCGGCGCGTCCCACTGCTGCGTCGTGTTATAGGTCGTCGTCGTGAGGCCGCCAGGCTTCAGCAGCATCGCTTCGACCGTCTCCGCTGTCTTGTGCGCGCGATCCGGCCACGCCGCGTTGGCGAAGAGCGGATAAAGCATGGCCGCCGACGGGTTATTGCGCGGTTGTCCGAGCTTCCAGTCGTAGTCGCCGTAATAGCCGTTCTTGTTCCAGAGATACTTGTTGATGCCGACGGCACGCTTCGCCGCGCGTCCGATGAACTCGCCGACGCAACCGAAATCGCGCGCCTCGCCGCAACCGATAGCAATCGTCGTTTCGAGGTGGAACATCAGGCTATTCAGATCGACGGGAACGATCGATGTCGTGCGGATCGTGGCGAGCGTCATGTTGTCGTCGAACCAGCGCGAACTGAAGTCCCAGCCGCTTTCGGCCGCCGCGCGCAGATCGCGATAAACCTCGTTCGCCGGGCGATTCGTGACCTGTTTGGCGGTGGCGACGTCTTCCGAATAAGACTCGTCGCGCGGCGTGTCGCGCTCGTCCCAATAGCGATTGAGCACGGTCTTGTCCGGCAGCATCACGACATTGCGCACTGCGTCGCCGGGCTGCAACGTATTCGCGCCCTGCATCCAGTAGCTATGTTCCTTGCGCAATTGCGGCAAATACTTCTGATAGACCCGCCCGCCTTCCTTGTGCGCGGCAAGTTCGACCATATAGGAGAAGAACGGCGGTTGCGACCGGCTCACGTAGTACGTGCGATTGCCGTTTGGAATATGTCCGATCGTGTCGATCAGATACGCGAAGTTATCGAGCATGTCGTCAACGAGATCTTCACGGCCCGCTTCCTGAAGACCCAGCATCGTGAAATACGTGTCCCAGTAGTAACCTTCGCGAAAGCGCCCGCCCGGCACGACGTATTGCTTGGGCATCGGAATCAGCGAACTGTTGGGCGGTACGTTGGCGGTCGTAGTAAGACGCGTGAGTTCCGGCCAAAGCCAGTCGATATGTTCGCGCAGCGACTGGTTCGGCGGCGGCGTGATGACCTGATCGGTCGGCGGCGTGAAGTACTGCGCGACGAACGTCTTCAGCGAAAAGCCCGGCACCGACATCTGCTGATGATAGGCCTGCACGATCTGCGCGGGATCGATCTTGGGTGTCGCGTCGACGAAGGTCTTTTGATCGGGATAAATGCCTTGCGTCTGCACGGCGACGAAAAGATCGCCGTATAACTCGCTCGGCGGAGGCGGCAGCGTATAACCGATTTGCGCGTCCGCATACGCGAGGTTTGCAGCCGCGCTCATGACGAGCCAGCCGCATAGCACTCCGCGTGCCTTGAACTGGAAACGCCGCGACGCCTCGTGCGCCGCGCGATGCGATAACAGTGCGATCATGCTCCCTCCTCAAAAGGATCAGTGAACCGGACTGGTCTCGCTCGGGCCGTTTTTGTTTTGATTGATTCGCAGCACGGCGAAGCATCGCACGCCTGCATGACGGTGGCAACCCTCCGACATCAGTGCGAACAGGCTATTGGATAGCTAGCGCCTTATGCGCTTCGGACTGAAATTGCGTCGGGGTGACGCCGGTCTGCTTGCGGAAATAGCGGCTGAAATATGCGATGTCGGCAAAGCCCAATCCATGCGCGATCTGCTTGACCGACATGCTCGAATAAACGAGATCGCGCTGCGCCTCACGTACGAGATGCTCGTTGATCATCGCAAGCGGCGAGCTCGATATCTCCTCGCGGCAAATGCGTCCGAGTTGCGTGACCGTCATGCCGAGCTTTTGCGCGTAGAAATCCACGGGCTGATGCTCGCGAAAGTGCGCGGCCACCAGTTCCCTGAAGCGCTTGATCTGTTGCACGCGCCTTTCCGTCGATGCGACACTCGGCGCGGACGCACTCTCGCATAGCCGCGCGACATGCACGAAAAGTGCAATCAGCAGCGACATCCCCGCCGCCATGTGTCCTCGATTCGTCGCGCGAAACTCGCGCTCCAGCAATTCGAGGATCGGCATGAACGCGCTTTCCTTCACGGACTGGGCGCTGATACGCGAAAGCCCCGCGCGTTGCAGCACGGGAATGAGCCCCGGCGCCGCGATCGATGCGAGCGCCTCGATCGATCTTTGCGCGACGGTCACGACCAGACCATCGACGTCCGGCGCGAAGTTGAATCCATGCACCGTCTGAGCAGGCAGCACGATGACGCACGGCGGCAGGATATCGATCATGCGGTTCTCGATCAGCACTTGGCCGCCGCCGCCGCGAATGTACAGAAATTGCAAGAGCGCGTCATGACGATGCGCGTCGATATGCCAGTCGTTCGGCGCGCTGCGCTCGGCGATCCACTCGAAGTTGAACGCGTCATACCACGGCGGACGCGCCGATTCTCCGTACAGGTTGTAGTTAGGGATTTTCCTCATGTCGCGCGTCTCCTGATGCACAAATTGTCCTGTCGTCTGCCGCCTTTGTCCAATTTTTTGTGCAAGGCCGTGAATATACTTTTTTCACGGGCAAGGCTATCGCGCCTTCGCATCGAATGGACTCAGGAGACAAGGATGACTAATCAGGTCGCGCGGGATCAGACCGCGCCGCATTGGCTCGGGCTCGAATCGAGCGTGTGTGTGGTGACGGGTGCGGCGGGCGGCATCGGCCGCGCCATTGCATCGACATTCGCGGATGCGGGGGCTCGCCTCGCATTGCTCGATCGCGATGAAGCGGGTTGCAACGAAGCGGCCGAAACGCTGCGCGCAAGCGGCATCGATGCGATTGCCATTGCCTGCGATATCGCCGATGCGGCCAGCGTGAACCGCGCACGCGATCAGGTCGAGCGAAAGTTCGGCCATGTCGATGTACTCGTGAACAATGCCGGTTTGTTGAGAGCCGGCGGCATCGAAGATATCGGCCTCGATGCGTGGAATGCGATGCTCGCCGTCAATCTCACGGGTTATATGTTATGCGCACAAGCATTCGGACGCGGCATGCTGACGCGTGGCGCGGGCAGCATCGTGCATATCGCATCGGTGGCGGCGCATCATCCGCAAACCTGGAGCGGCGCATATAGCCCGAGCAAGGCCGGCATCGCGATGCTGTCGCGCCAGATTGCCGCCGAATGGGGCGCGCGTGGCGTGCGCAGCAATACGGTCTGCCCCGGCATGATCCGCACGCCGCTCTCGAAAGCGTTCTATGAGCAAGGCGATGTCGAAGCGCGCCGCAGCGCGATGACCGCGAGCAGGCGTATCGGCGAGCCGCGCGATATCGCGGAAGTCGTAGCGTTTCTCGCGAGCCAGCGCGCGGCGTATGTGAACGGCGCGGAGCTTGCCGTCGATGGCGGCTTCGAATGCATGTTGATGGACCTCGTTCCGCGTCCCGGCTTCGAAGCGCCGCGCACCGCCTGAAAAGCGGCCTTCCCTCTCACGGGTGCGCAACGCGCCCGCTTCCAATCAAAGGACATCATCATGACTACCGTAACGCGGTCGTCCGATCTCGCTTGCGATGTGCTCGTGATCGGCTCGGGCGCCGGCGGCCTTTCGACGGCCATTACAGCGAAGAAGCAAGGGCTCGACGTGATCGTCGTCGAGAAGGAACAATACTTCGGCGGCACGACCGCATTCTCGGGCGGCGTGCTGTGGATACCCGGCAATCGCCACGCGAAAGAAGCCGGGGTTCAGGATACGCGTGAAGCCGCGATTCAATACATGCGTGGCGAAACGGACGCGATGTACGACGAAGCAGCAGTCGATGCGTTTCTCGACAACGGCCCGCGCATGATCGACTTCTTCGAGCGCGAGACCTCAGTCGAATTCCTGCCGACGCTGTACCCCGACTATCATCCCGATGCGCCGGGCGGTGTCGATGTGGGACGCTCTGTCGTCGCAAAGCCCTTCGATGCGCGCGCACTGGGCAAAGACATCGCGCGCCTGCGCCCGCCGCTCAAGACGATCACGTTCATCGGCATGATGTTCAATTCGTCGAGCGCGGATCTCAAGCACTTCTTCAACGCGACGAAATCGCTTGCGTCGGCGTGGTATGTCGCAAAGCGGCTTGCGAGTCATATCGGAGAACTCGCGCTCTATAAGCGCGGCGTGCAGATCACGAGCGGCAATGCCCTCGCCGCGCGCCTCGCCAAGTCCGCACTCGATCTCGGCATTCCGATTCATACGAACACGGGCGCGAAGGAACTCACTACGGTGAAGGGCCGCGTGACGGGCGCGATCGTGATCGCGGAAGGACGCGAAACCCGCATCACCGCGCGGCGTGGCGTAGTGCTCGCGTGCGGCGGCTTCTCGCATGATGTCGCACGCATTGCGAAGGCATATCCTCATGTGCGGCGCGGCGGCGAGCATGTATCGCCGGTGCCCGCAGGCAATACCGGCGATGGCGCACGCATGGCCGAACGCGTGGGCGGCCGCGTCGATATCCGCTATCCGCAGCCTGCCGCATGGATGCCGGTCTCGCGCGTGCCGCTGAAAGACGGGAAATACGGCGTGTTTCCGCATCTGCTCGATCGCTACAAGCCGGGCGTGATCGGCGTGACACGCGGCGGCGTGCGCTTCACCAACGAATCGAATTCTTATCACGATGTCGGTGCCGCGATGATCGAAGCGTGCCGTGATGAAAAGGAAACAGCGATGTGGCTCGTTTGCGATCACGAGACGATCCGCAAATACGGCCTCGGCTTCGCAAAGCCCGCGCCGATTCCGCTCAAGTCCCATCTGAAAAGCGGCTATCTCGTCAAAGGCCGCACGCTTGCAGAACTCGCGCGGCACGCAGGCATCGACGCGAGCGCGCTGGACGCGACCGTGCGCGAATACAACCGCGACGCCGTGGAAGGCAAGGACAATGCATTCGGCCGCGGCACGACTTCATTCAACCGCTATCTCGGCGATCCCGCGCACAAGCCGAATCCTTGCGTCGCGCCAATCGGCGATGGCCCGTACTACGCGCTCAAGGTCGTGATGGGCGACCTCGGCACCTTCGACGGCATTGCAACGAATCCGCACGGACAAGTACTCAAAGGCAGCGAGCCGATTCCCGGGCTCTATGCAGTCGGCAACGATCGCGCGAGCGTCATGGGCGGCAACTATCCCGGCGCAGGCATCACGCTCGGCCCGATCATGACATTCGGGTATCTCACCGGGCTACATCTCGCGGGCCGTATCGACGCGCGCGCGAATTCCAGCGAATTGAGGAGCGCAGCATGAGCAAGCCATTCATCGATCATCGTATCTACACGATCAAGCCGCGCGGCATGGCGGAATTCATCGACGTATTCGATCGTCTCGCGATGCCGATACAACTCAAGTATCTCGGCGCGCCCGTCGGCTTTTATATGAGCGATATCGGCGCATTGAATCAGGTCGTGCATCTGTGGGGCTACGAGAGCATCGGGGATTACGACCAGCGACGCACCGCGCGCGACAACGATCCGGAATGGCCCGCATATCTACAGGCATCGGCGCATCTGATCGTCGCGCAGGAGAGCCGCATCATCAGGCGCGTCGAGTTCAGGAGCCTTTCGCCCGCGGTGCGTTAGAGCCCGGCATAGCGGCACGAAGAAGGCCGCATCCTTGCGATAGCTTTTAGATAAACGAATGGAGACATACCGGCATGGAAAAGAACTTCGGGACCATCGAGGTCCAGAGCTTCATCGACGGCGAGCGCTTCTCGCCGTATCAATGGGTCATCCTGATCCTGTGCTTTCTCGTCGTCGCGGCCGATGGCTTCGATACGGCGGCAGTCGGATTCATCGCGCCGTCGCTGATCGGCGACTGGGGCATCACGCGAGCAGCATTGGGTCCCGTGATGAGCGCGGCGCTCGTCGGGCTCGGCATCGGCGCGTTAGCGGCGGGACCGGCTGCCGACCGCATCGGACGCAAGGCGGTGCTCGCGCTTTCCGTGTTCTTCTTCGGCGTGTGGAGTCTCGCGTCGGCACAGGCAAGCTCGGTCGAAACGCTGACCGCGTGGCGCTTTCTCACCGGCCTGGGCCTCGGCGCGGCGATGCCCAACGCCGTCACGCTGATGTCGGAGTATGCACCCGCGCGCATTCGTGCCGTCGTCGTCAACACGATGTTCTGCGGCTTCTCAGTGGGCCTTTCGATAGGCGGATTGTGCGCCGCGTGGCTCATCCCGCATTTCGGCTGGCCGAGCGTGCTCGTCGCCGGCGGCATCGGCCCGATCGTGCTCACGGTGCTGCTGCTCTTTCTGCTGCCCGAGTCGGCGCAGTTCATGGTCCTGAGAAAACATTCCGCGCAAAAGATCGCCCGCGTGCTGCGACGCGTCTCCAACGATGCGCGTCTCGCCGAAGGTGCACGCATCGCGTTCACTGCCGCCGATACGCGCACGGGCGGCGCGGACAAGTCCGCGCTCGGACTCATCGTCTCGCGTCCCTATCGTTTCGGCACATCGATGTTATGGCTCGCGTACTTCATGGGCCTGTTGATCTTCTATCTGCTGACCAACTGGCTTCCCACGCTTTTCAAGGACGCCGGCTTCTCCGCCGAACGCGCCGCCCTCACGACGTCGCTCTTTCCGCTCGGCGGCATTCTCGGCAACCTGTGTCTCGGCTGGGTGATGGACAAGACCAATCCGCGACGCGTGAACGCGTGCGCGTACGTGCTCGCAGCGGCGCTGGTGCTGACGATCGGACGCGGCGTCGCGGATCAGTTCTGGCTCGCGGTGCTCATCTTCCTGACGGGAACGGCCGTGACGAGCGCGGTCACGTCGATGTCGGCGCTCGCGGCATCGTTCTATCCGACGCGAAGCCGCGCAACGGGCGTTGCATGGATGCTCGGCATCGGGCGCATGGGCGCGGTGGCGGGCGCGATGACCGGCGGACTTCTCATGAGCATGGGGCTGCAATTCAGCGCGGTCTTCACGCTGCTCGCGATTCCCGCGTTCATTGCGGCGTTCGCACTGGGCGCGTTGAGCAGGCGCGATGCATTGCATCAAGCAAAGCAACTCGATCAGACTGCGCGTGTGCCTGCCGAATGATCCGTAGCATCGCTATTGGCTGCAAGCGAAACGATATTGACGATGCCCTTGCGCGCCATCTTCGTATAAGGGCAAAAGCGTTCGGTGTTGCGCACGAGTTCTTCCGCTGCCGCGCGTTCGATGCCAGGCATCTGAACGCGCGTGTGCGCGGTGAGCACGAAGAGGCCGTCTATCGGATCGCGGCCGAATTCGACCGTAACGGACACGCTTGCGCCCTCGGCCACGATACCCGCGCGCGCGGCGAGCAAGACCAGCGCGCCATGAAAGCACGCGGCATAGCCCGCGGCGAACAACTGTTCGGGGTTCGTGCCGCCGCCGGGCCCGCCGAGCGCTTGCGGCATACGCAGGTCGAGTTCGAGATTGCCGTCGTCGGAGCGGGCCACACCTGAGGCGCGGCCGTGGCCCGCATCGCCGCCCGTGACGGTGACGGTCGTCGAATACAACGGCTGCACGTCGCGACCTTCATACTTGTCGAGCAGGCTGACGGGCGGCGGATGGAGCGGCTCCATGACGGCCCCTTCTACAAATCGTTCAACGCGCCGCTTGAACCTCGCTCCGGGTCTCTTCGAACCACGCATCGAAATTCACCGCGCCGAGATGCGCTTGTGCGCCTGGCAAGAGCGTGTCCGCTGCGAGCTGTGCGCCGAAGTAGAGCGCGTTCTCGTCGACGACGACCGTCCTTGCGTCGCCCGTCGCTTTGAAATAGCGCTGCATCAGATCGGAGAGACGCGACTTCTCCGTGCCCGCAATCTCGACCACACCATTGACCGGTGCATTGACGGCGCGATCCGCAACGGCGCTCGCTACGTCGCCCGAGGCGATCGGCTGAATGTACGCATCCGAAAGATGCACCGCGTTTTCATTGGCGCTCGCTTTCGCAATGCCGCCGAGAAACTCGAAGAACTGCGTCGACTGAACGATCGTGTACGGCACGCCCGATTCGCGGATCAGCTTCTCCTGCGCGATCTTGCCGCGAAAATAGCCGCTTTGTGCGAGGCGATCCGTGCCGACGACCGAAAGCGCCACATGATGCGCGACGCCGGCGGCCTTCTCCGCAGCGAAGAGATTGCGTCCCGACGTTTCGAAGAATTCGAGCACGGCCTTGTCTTCGAACGAAGGCGAGTTGGCCACATCGACGACCACGCGCGCATCCTTCAGCGCTTCTTTCAGGCCCTTGCCCGTCATCGTATCGACGCCCGATGCAGGCGACGCTGCGATCACTTCATGTCCGCGCGCACGCAGGTTCTTCACGACCTTGCTGCCGATGAGTCCGCTTCCGCCTATCACTACGATCTTCATGATGTTCTCCTTTGAAGCGATGCGCGCATGGTGTCGCGCTCGCTGAATCTGTCGTGCGTGATGCATCGTAGGTGGACGCGCACGCATCCGGTAGCGCCTTCAGCGGACGCGCGGTGTTGCCTTCGATGCATCAATCGGCGATCACGACCGTCACATCGCTCCTGTTCGTCATATGGGTCGTCAGGCAATGCAGATCGAGCGCGCGCGTATGCTCGGTCATGTAATCGACGAATACACGCACCCGTGCGGGCAGTTGCTTGCGGCTGAGATAGCAGAGATAGTGACCGCCGTCGTCGGGCGCATGTTGAGCGAGACATATGACGAGGCGCCCGGCCTTGAGCGCATCGCACACGAGATAGGCAGGCAGTTGCGCGATGCCCTGCCCGTCGAGCACCGCTCGCAGCATCAGGTCGATGTCGTTGAACGTCTGCTTCGCGGCGAGCGAGCGCTTGTGCGGCAGGCCATCGACCTTGAACTCCCAGTCGGCGATACGCCCCGCCGACGTACGGAAATTGATGCAGCGATGTTTGTCGAGCTCATCGACACGACGCGGCAAGCCGTGCTGGCACGCATACTCCGGCGATGCGCACACGACCATCTGCATCGGAATCAACTGCTTCGCGACGACCTCGCTGTCTTCCATATGACCGTCGCGAAATGCGACATCGACACGGTCGGCCGTGAAATCGCACGGACGATCGTTGAGCACGAGTTCCAGTGCGATATCCGGATAACGCGCATGGAAGCCGGACAGAAGCGGCGCGACGACCCTGCGGCCGAAACCCGGCGCGGACGCGATGCGCAAGTGTCCGCGCGGCGGCCCATTGCGCAGTTCGCGCATGTCTTCGAGCGCCTGCACGATGCGCTCCACGCCCGGCTGACAGTTCTTGTAGAAGAGCTCGCCCTCGCGGGTGAGCGACGTGCTGCGCGTGGTGCGAAGAAAGAGACGCGCATCGAGCTGTGCTTCCAGCTTCTGCACGTTGCGGCTGACGGCGGAACGGCCGATACCCAGGCGATCGCTCGCTTTCGCGAAGCTGCCTTCATTGGCGACCGCAAGAAACGAAACGACGCCCGCATAACTGGTCACGAAGCTATAGGCGAGCGAATCGTCGGAATGACACGCAAGATCTGATGGCATGGCGGCACGAAACGTAGTGGCTCTGTCTCACTAGACGTTCACGCCCTGCACTTTGTGACACGCCATGCTCGATTTCTTTTATTTCACCGGCGTCAGAACCGGTTTGCCCTTGTCTTTGAGAAGCAGCACGATGAACTTCGCGCGCTTCGTCTTGCTGGCGTTGCGGCCCACCGTGTGAATATCTTCAGGGCCTTCATAGAAAGTATCGCCGGCTTTGAGCGTCACGGCCTTGCCGCCCTGAAGCTGCATGATGATCGTGCCTTCGAGCACATACACGAATGCATGCGCGTCATGCCGATGCACCGGATCGACCGAGCCCGGTGGATATTCGACGCTGATCATCAGTGCTTCCTTGCCGGGATATTCGGGCAGCGGCTTCGTCATCAGCTCCTTGACGATGGCCTCCGGCGCGGCCTGCGCCGTGTTCGCCGCAAGCGCCGCGCATCCGAAGACGAGCGTGAGTCCCACGCGTTTGATGCTGTGCATGATCCGTTCTCCCATGATCGAATGACGGCGCGAACACATCACGACAGGTTTGCCTTGTCGAGGCCGAAAGCCTTGTCGGACGAACCCGGCACCGTCTGGAATGCGACATTCGCACGATTCCATCCGTTGATCGCCATGACGGCGTAGGTCAGGTCGGATAGCTCCTTCTCCGAAAACTGCTCGCGCACGCGTCCATAGAGCTCGTCGGACACGCCATGTTCGGGAATGCGCGTCAGCACTTCGGTCCACGCGAGCGCGGCGCGTTCGCGCGGCGAGAACAGCGTCGACTCGCGCCAGATCGCCACGTGATGCGTGCGCAGTTCGCGCTCGCCGTGAATCTTCGCTTCCTTCACATGCATATCGACGCAAAAGGCGCAGCCATTCATCTGCGATGCGCGAAGCGTCACCAGGTCGCGGGTTGTCCGCTCGATCGAGCACTCCTGCAGGACCTGGCTGAATTCATAGAACTTCTTGAACAGTTCGGGCGATTGTTGAACGTAGTTGATTCGCTGCGTCATGATGACTCCATGCCTGGTTGAAGATACCGCCGGCGCTCCATGGCCGGCATGGATGTCATCGTAAGTTTGCGCGCCTTCTCGCGGTAGACGCGCGAACGTGCGCACGCTATTGCTCCGCGCGCATCAATCGCAAAGGCAATCCATCACGCGTTCCCGTAACGCGCTGCGATGCGTTCGAGCTTCTCCGGGTTGCGCTGCACCTGAATACGCACGATGTGCTCGTCTTCGATATCGTAGGTCTGGGCCGATTCGAGCTTGCCGTCGATGAAGCGCAAGAGCGCCCATTGGTCATTGAGCATCACGAGTTCGATGCGCACGCCCTTTCCGTAACGCAGGAATGCCGCATAGAAAAGCTGCGCGATGCGCTTGCCGCCGAGTAGCGGCTCCGGGAAGCTCTGCACGTGGCCGCCGCCATCGCCGACGAGCGTCGCGTCGTCCGCGAGCATCGCGTGAATGGCCGCGAAATCGCCGTGTTCGATCGCATGTGCGAATGCGTGCAGCAAACGCCTGTGGATTTCGCGCGGCACCGAACGGCGCGGACGTTCTTCGCGCAGTTGTGCCTTCGCGCGACTCACGAGCTGCCGGCACGCGGCCTCCGTCTTCCCGATGATGCTCGCGACCTCCGGATAATCGGCATCGAAAACTTCGCGCAGCAAGAACGCCGCGCGTGCTTCGGGCGTCAGGCGTTCGAGCAGCATCAGAAACGCGACCGACACATCGTCCGCGCGCTCCGTGACTTCTTCGGGCGTCGCGGGCGGCTCGGTGATTTGCGGCTCGGGCAGCCAGATGCCCGTGTAATGCTCGCGCTGCAATTTCGCGGCGCGCAGCCGGTCGATCGAATGTCGCGTCGTGACGGCGACGAGCCAGGCTTCGGCATTCTCGATAGCTTCGCGCGCAGCCGCGTGCCAGCGAAGCCATACGTCCTGCACGATGTCTTCCGCCTCGGCGACCGAACCGAGCATGCGATAGGCGATGCCCTGCAAGCGAGGGCGCAGCCGGTCGAACTCGCGCGTGGCGTCATCCATGAAGACGATTCCTCGTTCGTAAGCGAACTACGAAGCCAGCGAATCTGAAAGGTGATCGTATATTACTCGCCTTGTCTTCGTGACGATTACGACGAAGCATTAATAATATGAGCAATGCGGCCGTTAATATCGGAAGCCGGATTCGAATGCATCCATCTCCGTTCATTCATGACTCAAACCGAACAACAAAAAACGTCTGGGAGTCTGACGCGCATCATCGTCGCGACGGTGATCAGCAACGGCTTCGTCGCCTATGACTTCACCGTGTACGGCTTCTCCGCGGCGATCATCGGACAGCTCTTTTTTCCCGCGCACGATGCCGCTGCGTCGCTGTTGCTCTCGCTCGCGACATTCGGCGCGGGCTTCGTGATGCGTCCGCTCGGCGCGATGCTGATCGGACGATACGCGGACCGGCACGGCCGCGAGGCCGGCATGCGGCTATCGATCGCGTCGATGGCGGCGGGCACCTGGCTGATCGCATGCCTGCCGACGCATGCGGCGATCGGCGCGAGCGCGACCGTGCTGATCGTGTTCGCGCGGCTTCTGCAAGGGCTCGCGGCGGGCGGCGAGATCGGCCCGGCATCCGCGCTGCTGATGGAGTCCGTGCCTTATGAACGACGCTGCTTCATGGTCAGCTGGCGCGGTGCGAGCCAGGGCGCGGCCGCATGCGCGGCGGCGCTCGTCGGCGCGTGCACGTCCGCGTTGCTGTCGCACGAGCAACTCGTGCAATGGGGATGGCGTGTGCCTTTCGTCATCGGCGGATTGATCGCGCCGCTCGGCTGGTTTCTGCGCCGCGTGCCGGGCGACGCATGGGCGTCGAAGGCGCGTCCCGCGCACACGCCGCTTTCGATCGTGCTTCGCGAACATGCGCGCCCGCTCGCATGCGGCATCCTGATGATGGCCGCGCCTTCGTCGAGCATCTACATCGCCGTGCTGTACATGCCGAGCTATCTGACGCATACGTTGCAGCGGCAACCGGCGATCAGCTTCATGATCGCGTCGCTTTCCGGTCTAGTGATTCTCGTCGTCACGCCGCTCGTCGCGCTCGCCGCCGATCGCCTGATGAGCCGCAAGACGCTGCAATACGCATCGCTCGTCGGCGCGCTCGCGACGGCATATCCCGCGTTCTATGCGCTCACGCGGGGCGCACCGGACATGCTCGCGCTCGTGATCATCCTGCTCTATGTCGCCATCGCGCTGAACAACGCGGGCGCGGGCTCGGTGCTCATGCTCGAAGCCTTCCCGAAGCATCGGCGCGCAGCAAGTCTCTCGGTGATCTACACGTTCGGCGTCGTCATCTTCGGCGGCTTCTCTCCGCTCGCGGTCGCATGGCTCATCGGCGCGACCGGCAATGTGATGACGCCCGCGTGGTATCTGCTCGCCGCGAACTGCGTGACGCTCTTCGCACTCAGCCGCTTCCCCGAACGCCCCTCGAGTGCGCGGCGTGCATGCGCATGACGGGATCGCTGTCCGCCGCGCGCAAGAGGTCGAGCGCACGCAGTCGCATTTCCAGCGGGCTCACATCGAACGCGCGACGGAACGCGCGCGTGAAATCCGATGCGCTCTTGAAGCCGAGACCGAATGCGATATCGGCGATCTGCAGGTTCGGAAACCGCGCGAGTTCATCGGCTGCTTCGCGCAGGCGGCGATGTCGAATGTACGCGCCGAGGCCGCCTTCCTGCTCGAACCATCGGTAGATGGTGGCGCGCTTCAGACCGAGTGCATCGACGATCTTCATCGGCGTGAGATCGGCTTCATGGAGATGCGTCTCGACATAACGCTTCACCTGGCCCTTCACCGCCGTTTGCAGCGCGGCGCGCGAGTCGTGCAATGCATGCGGTTTTTCGGCGAATGCCGCGAGCAGGAGTTGCGCGCCGGCATCGAGGGCGTCGATGGCATCGGGACGTTCCAGCGTCGGCAGTGCGCGAGCGGTGGCATCGAAATGCTGGAAGACGAAGCGCGCGAGCGGCGCGTCATCAGGCACGACGCGGCCGTGCAGCGCATCGCAGTCATCGATATGCGCGGCGACGACCGAGCGCGGGACGAACATCGTCAGCACGCGGCACGCCGGACGTTCGACGCGAAAGCGCTGATTCAGATCGAACGCGACGATGCCGCGCATTGAACCCGGCGCAGTGCGCTTCACGCTCGGGCCGCTGACATGGCCGGACTCACCTTCCACATACACGTGAAACGCGAAATCGCGACGCGTGTCGGTCGAGACGCGTGCGATCGATCGCTCGAGCACCAGCGCTTCGGTGCGCGCCTCCGTGAACACGAGGCCGCCGGCCGCATGCAGATCGATGCTGCCCGCAAAGCCGCGCGCGATGCGATCGTTATCGGGAAGAACATCCACCACATGCCCGACGCGATCGCGCCATGCGAGCAACTGGCGCTCGCGCGGCAGTGCCTGCGTCGAGAAGCGGGTGAATAGCGTGCGTGGATCGGAATCGGCGGGCATGGAATCAATGTCGGTTCAAATAGTCCTTTAGAGCAGTGGCGCACACGATGCGCGCCGGCAAATGAGACGCATGGTAAAGCGAATTCGAAATGCAGGTATATCGTGCTGAACGAGGAGCAGCGTGTGCGGCGTCGCGGGCGGTTCAGGTCGGCGATTCCTTGCCGTCACCCCGCTGTCACATCGCTGTCTCCCACTCATTGGTTTACGGCTGACTAAGAACAAATACACAGCCGCATGCAGCAAAAAGGGCGTTTGGGGCGTCAACATGGAAAAGTCGAAAGTATCGCAAGCCAGCCGCGCCGCGCAAAGCACGCGAGCGGCGCTCAAGCCTGCGCGCATCGCGGACGCGCAGCTCGATCATCTCGAGCACATGATCCGTTCGCTTGCAGTCGCGGGCAATCAGAAGGCGTTCGCCTGTCTCGATCGCGCCTACTGGAAAAGACGGCTCGCCGCACTCGGCGACGAAAGCGATCTCGTGTCCACGCAACGCGCTCGCGTACTGCGGCTGTTCGATCTTCTCGCACAGGATCACGCCGCCGGCCCCGACAAGGCCGCCGCGTAGTCATCCACTGAACACGCATGCGGAATGCAAAACGCAAAGAGGCATTCCGAATGCAAAACGAAAAATGCCAGTAATCACTGGCAAGCCGATTGCAAGGCCGGCCTGAGAGAGCACGATCGACGCGCGGTCGATTTTGACCGTCGCGTCGAAAAGTGCTATTACGACGGGGCTTCGCGTCCCGCGCATGGTTCGCCACGAACACGCGAGGTCATGCGCGGGACACGAAAGCTCCTCGTAATCGCATCGGCATTCAAAGCGATGCGCGTCAGCTCAAGGTCACCGTGAATCCCACAAGCCTGACTCCCTGGTCGGCCCACGACACTCAATTGCTGATCGCCTGCGCGCTCGGCCTCGCGATCATCATCGTGCTCAAGCTCGCGCCGTTCCTGTCCATTCTCGTGGGCACGCGACGCGGGTTTCTGGATGGTGCGCGAGTACTTCGGGCTCACGCTCAAGCGCACGGTCGCGGTGTGGTCCGTGTTGCAGACGATCGTCTCGGTGGTGGGACTCGTGCTGACGCTCGCGTTGTGGAGCGTGCTGACGTAACGACGTTCAGGTGTTCAGCCCGACGCTTCCTCGCGTGCGAGATCGCCGATGCGCGCAGCGGGCGCATCGCCCTTTGCGCGCTCTAGCACGGCGAGCACTTCGCGCGCGGTGTTCTCCGAATGCTCGCGCAGGATCGCGGGCAAACCTTCGCGCGCGGGATTTTCGAGCGCGGCCAGAATGGCTTCATGCTCGCTCGCCGATTCGGCCCAGCGCAGCGTGTCGGCATTCGCCGCGCCGCGCGCCCGATGCACCTTCGACATCAACGTCGAATAGACGCTCGCGAGCACGGGATTGTCGGCGGCATCGACGATCATCTGGTGGATCTGCTGATTCAGCTTGAAATACTCGACGCGCTTGCCGGCGTCGTGACATTCCACCATGCGCCGGTGCTTCGCCGCGATCGCCGCGATTTGCGTATTGGTGATGCGCTGCTGCACCAGGCCACCCGCCATCGCTTCGAGTCCGTGAAGCAACTCGAACGTGGCGGCGAGATCGTCGAGATCGATCTCCGCGACGCGATATCCGATGTACTGCCGGTGCGTCACGCGCCCCTCCGACACCAGCACCTTCAGCGCCTCGCGCAAGGGCGTCTTCGAGACGTCGAACGCGCTGCTCAATTCTTTTTCGTCGATGCGCGCGCCGGGCGGCAACTCGCCCTCGTCGATCATGTCGCGCAGGCGCGCGGCGATCTCCGCGGCCATGCCGCGCGTGCGCAAAAGGAGGGGGCTTTTGGTGGTCTGGTTCATCGCAGTGCAAGCTTATCACGAACTTGGTGAAAACCCTGCACCGTCATCGTGCACTTTAAATTTCAATAAAACCAAGCGTTTACACTGTTTGTAATTATAAATTTCTAATCTTATACTCTGTTCAACGTTGCGCGACGTCACGAAAACATCCGCCTATCCAGGAGCCCGTACATGTCTTCAACATCCGGTGTTGCCGCATTGACGGTGGGCAAATCCACCGTTCGCTGGAAGATTTTCGTCGTCATGCTGAGCCTCATCGCGATCAACTACATCGACCGCGCGTCGCTGTCCGTCGCGATGCCGCTCATTTCCAAGGAGTTCGATATCGGCCCGGCGATGGAGGGGCTCATCCTCTCCTCCTTCTTCTGGACCTACGCGGTGATGCAGATTCCCGGCGGCATGCTCGCCGACCGTTTCAAGCCGCGCATCGTGATCGCAGCCGCGACCGTGTTCTGGGGTTTCTTCCAGGCGATCGCGGCGGTCTGCACGAACGCGCCGGGCCTGCTGCTCACGCGTCTCGGACTCGGCGCATCGGAAGCGCCGATCTATCCGGCGGGCGGCAAGCTCAACGCGATCTGGATGACGCAGACCGAGCGCGGCCGCGGCGCAACGCTGCTCGACGGCGGCGCACCGCTCGGCGCGGCGCTCGGCGCGATTCTGATCACCGGACTCATCGCGACGCTCGGATCGTGGCGGCTCGCATTCGCGGTGGCCGGCGTCGGCACGGTGCTCGCGGGCGTCCTCGCCTGGTTTTATGTACGCAATACACCACGCGAGCATCCGGGCGTGAACGAGCTCGAAGCGGCCTACATCGAGGAATCGCATGCCCGCGACGCCGCCGCCGAGCCGTCCACGCTCTCGGGCCGCACGCGCGATTTCTTCAAGTACCGCTCGGTGTGGTGCATGTTCTTCGGCTGGATGTGCTTCAACAGCGTGTTCTACGGCCTGCTCACGTGGATGCCCAATTACCTGCACATGGTCCACGGCTTCGACATCAAGCAGATGGGCGGCTCCAGCTTCATCATCTTTTTCAGCGGCTTCATCGGCGAACTGATCGGCGGATGGATCGCGGACAAGTGGAAGGCCGCGGGCGGGCGTCCGAATGTCGTGATGCGCACGCTCTTCGGCATCGCGGCGGTCATCGCGACCGTGTCGATCTTCTCGGTGGCCTATGTGACGAATGCGGTCGCGGTCGTCGCCCTGCTTTCGACAACGCTCTTCTTCCTGCGCTGGTGCGGTCTTTACTGGTGCATTCCGTCGTCGCTCGGCACGCGCAACAAGATCGGCTTTCTCGGCGGCTTCATGAATCTCGGCGGCAATATCGGCGGCGTGGCGGTGCCGATCATCGTCGGCGCGATCGTGCAGTTCACGCACTCCTACTTCCTCGCGCTGATGTTCTTCGCGGCGGCCGGCATCGGCTTGCTCGTGTGCTCCAGCGCCATCGATTACGAAAAGAAGATTCCCGTCTGAACGGGATAGCAAGTTCACGCAGCAACGCTTCGCTCAATTCACACAAGAGACATCACGATGAAAAAACGCACCTTGCTCGGCATGCTCACGCCTTCGTCCAACACGTCGCTCGAACCGCTGACGAGCGCGATGGTTTCGAACCTGCCCGGCGTCTCCGCGCATTTCGCGCGCTTTCCGGTGACGGAGATCTCGCTCTCCGATCAGGCGCTCGGCCAGTTCGACGATTCGAAGATCCTGCAGGCGGCGCAATTGCTCGCCGATGCGAAAGTGGACGTGATCGCATGGAACGGCACGTCGTCGGGCTGGCTCGGCTTCGAGGCCGACGAGCGTCTGTGCCGGCGCATCACGGAAGCGACGGGCATTCCCGCGACGACCTCCGTGCTCGCGCTGAACGAAATCCTGAAGAAGACCGATGCGCGCGAATTCGGTCTCGTCACGCCTTATCTCGACGACGTGCAGGAGAAGATCATCGCGAACTATCGCAGCGTTGGATTGAACTGCATCGCCGAGCGGCATCTGAACCTGAAGGTCAACTTCTCGTTCTCGGAAGTTCAGCCCGATGAAATCCGCCGCATGGTGCGTGAAGTGGCGAAGGACAAGCCGCGCGCGATCTCGATCTTCTGCACCAACCTGAACGCCGCGCATCTCGTGCCCGAGCTCGAAGAAGAAACCGGCATTCCGATCTACGACACGATCACGACCGTCGTATGGAAATCGCTGCAGCTCGCCGATTACGACACGCGCAGCGTCAAGGGCTGGGGACGTCTCTTCAGCGAAGTCATCTAAGGGGAAGGGCCATGTCGAACGAACTCGATTTCGTGATCCGTCACGCCGACGTCGTCACCGCGTCGGACCGGTTTTCGTGCGACATCGGCATTCGCGACGGCCGCGTGGCGATGCTCGGACAAGGACTGCCCGACGCGCCGCGCGAACTCGATGCGAGCGGGATGCTGGTGTTGCCGGGAGGCGTCGACGGCCACTGTCATCTCGATCAGCCGATGCCCGACGGCCTGCGCATGGCCGACGACTTTCTCAGCGGCACGCGCTCCGCGCTATGCGGCGGCACGACCACGGTGATTCCGTTCGCCGCGCAGGCCAAGGGACAATCGCTGCAAGCGGCCGTCGACGACTATCACAGCCGCGCGGAAGGCCGTGCGCTGATCGACTACGGCTTTCATCTGATCGTCGCCGATCCGACGCCGCATGTGCTCGCGGAAGAGTTGCCGCGTCTGATCAGAAACGGCTATACGTCGTTCAAGGTCTACATGACCTACGACGATCTCAAGCTCGATGACCGTCAGATGCTGGACGTGCTCACCGTCGCACGCGAGCACGGCGCGCTCGTGATGGTGCATGCGGAGAACTCGGACTGCATCGGCTGGCTGACCGAACGTTTGCTAGGGAAAGGCCTGCATGCGCCGCACGCGCATGCGCTCGCGCGGCCCGCCGTGGTCGAACGCGAGGCGACGCATCGCGCGATCGCGTTCGCGGAGCTCGTCGATGTGCCGATCCTGATCGTGCATGTATCGGGCGCGGATGCCATCGAGCAGATTCGCTGGGGCCAGTCGCGCGGTTTGCCGATTCTCGCGGAGACGTGTCCGCAATACATGTACTTGACCGCCGACGATCTCGGCCACGGCGAATACGAAGGCGCGAAATGCGTATGCAGCCCGCCGCCGCGCGATCCCGCGAATCAGCAGGCGGTGTGGAAAGCATTGCGCCAGGGTGTGTTTTCGCTCGTCTCTTCCGATCACGCGCCCTTCTCTTATGACGATCCGCAAGGCAAGAAACCGGGCGGCAAGGAAGTGTCGTTCGATCACATTCCGAACGGCATTCCCGGCCTCGAAACGCGCTTGCCGCTGCTGTTCAAGGGCGTGAAGGAAGGACGCATCTCGCTGCACCGGTTCGTCGAACTCACGTCGCTCGCGCCCGCGAAGCTCTACGGGCTGTATCCGAGGAAAGGCACGATCGCGGTGGGCGCGGATGCGGACATCGTCGTGTGGGACCCGGAAAAGCGCGTGACCATCGCGAACGCGTCGCTGCATCACGCGGTCGATTACACGCCTTATGAAGGCATCGAAGTGACGGGATGGCCGCGTCATTGCTTCTCGCGCGGCGAACTGCTCGTCGAAGACGGCAGACTTCTGAACGTGAAGAGCGGACGCGGACGCTTTCTGCCCGCCGGCAAACCCAATCTGGAATGAAGGTGCAAGCGATGAAGCTGCCTTTGTTGTCACTGACCGCCGCGATGTTCTGCATGACGGCGCACGCCGCGGAAAAAGATATGCCGAACGTCGTGCCGGAATCGGTCGGCGTCGATTCGGCGCCGCTCGTGCGCATGTCGGAGTGGATACGCGCGGACAAGATGGATGTGCGCAGTCTCGTCATCGTGAAGGACGGCAAGATCGTGTTCGAGCGCTATGGCGACGGCCTCACGCGCGATAACAACTACGAGCTGTATTCGGTCACGAAGACGATCACGTCCTTGCTCGTCGGCGTGCTCGAAGGCGAAGGCAAGCTGAATCCATCGACGAAGGTCGCGCCGCTCATTGCGAAAGCGCGGCCCGATCTCGCCGCGCAACTCGCCGACAAGGAGAACATCGAGCTGCGTCATCTGATGTCGATGTCGAGCGGCCTCAGTTATCAGACGCGCGAAGGCACCGATCCGCTCTACTACGGCGCGCCGGATCGTCTGCGTGTCGCGGTGACGGCGAAAGCCGCGAAGACGCCGGGCACGGACTTCGATTACATCGACGTGAATCCGGTGCTCGTCGGCACGGCCGTGAGCGTCGCCGCACACGAACGCGAGGATCGCTTCGCGCAGAAGAAACTGTTCGAACCGCTCGGCATGTCGCATTACCGCTGGACCGGCGTCGATGAAACCGGCGCGGTCGCGGGAGGCTGGGGCTTGCGGCTGCGCGCCGTCGACATGGCGAAAATCGGCATGCTGATGCTCGACGACGGCCGCTGGCAAGGCAGGCAAGTCGTGCCGCGCACGTGGATCAAGCAGATGACGACGCCCTCGCCCGCCGCCGCAGATTACGGCTACTACTGCTGGATTCAGCATATCGTGGAGAAAGGTCAGCCCGAATTCGGCGCGATGGGCTTCAAGGGGCAATTCATCACGGTGCTGCCGAAGCAACATGCGGTCGTAGTGATGACGAGCCTCCTGCCGACCGATGGCGGCTTGCGCGACGCCACGTATCTGAACCAATACCGCCGCATGGTGAACGACTTCATCCTGCCCGCGTTGACGCCGGCGGTGCGCCCCGTCGCGACGGCCGCGAAGACCGAAGCGCTGAAGGAAGAACTCGAACGCAGCAACAAGACGCAGGGCGTGCCCGGCACGGCGGCCGCATTCAACGACGCACCCGAGACCTGATCCATGACACTACGTTTGCTGCTCAAGTGCATCGCGCCGGCCATCGTCGCGATGTCGATCTCGAACGCTCATGCAGCCGCGCCGCTGCGTGAGGCGGGACTCACGCAGGCATCGCCGGAAGATGCGGGCGTCGATTCTCGCGAGCTCGTGCGTCTGTCGCAATGGATTCGCGAGCAGAAGCTCGATGTGTACAGCCTGCTCGTCGTGAAGGACGGCAAGCTGATTTTCGAGCGCTATGGAGCGGGTGCATCGCGCGATTCGAACTACGAGCTGTACTCGGTCACGAAGTCGGTGACGTCGATGGTCGCGGGTATGCTCATCGGCCAAGGCAAGATCAGTCTCGACGATTCCGTCGCGACGAAGCTCGCCGCGTGGCGTCCCGACCTGCGCGCCGATTTCGCCGACAAGCGCAACGTCGAACTGAAGCACGTGCTCTCGATGTCGAGCGGCCTGCATTACGACTTCAAGCCGAAGGACGATCCGATCTACTACGCCGCGCCCGATCGGCTGAAGCTCGCGGCAGAAACGAACCCCAAGACCGCGCCCGGCTCCGAGTTCGAATACACCGACATCAACCCGATCCTCGCCGCCGCGATGCTGAGCGCCGCGGCGCACGAGCCCGTCGAACGCTACGCGCAGGCCAATCTTTTCGGACCGCTCGGCATGAAGCACGCGGTATGGGCGCGCGCGGACCGTTCGGGGCTCGTGTCGGCGGGATGGGGCTTGCGTCTGCGCGCTGTCGACATGGCGAAGATCGGCATGCTCGTGCTCGATCATGGCCGCTGGCAAGGACGCCAGATCGTGCCGCAGGCATGGATCGCGCAGATGACGTCGCCCGGCGTCGCGCCCTACTTCGGCTACTACTGGTGGATCAACAACATCGTGCAGAAAGAGAAAGAGCCGGAATTCGACGCGATGGGCTTCAAGGGGCAATTCATCACGGTGCTGCCCGAGCGCAATACGGTGATCGTGATGACGAGCGTCATGTCCGTCGATGGCGGCCTGCGCGATGCGAAGAATCTCCAGACGTTCCGGCACATGGTGAACGACTATGTGATTCCCGCACTCGACAATCCGCATCACGCGCAGCCATCGACGGAGCGCCGCGCGGCCTTGCAGCATGAACTCGCAATCAGCGCGCACACGAAGGGCGTGCCGGGCGCGCAAGTGGACCCGACCGATCTGCCCCGGCTCTGACGCTAACGCACGCCGAATTTCCAGACCGTGACTTCGTGATACTCGTCGCCGGGCCGAAGCTCGGTCGACGGAAACGCCGGACGATTCGGCGAATCCGGGAAATGCTCCGCCTCGAGCGCGAAGCCATCGGTCTGCCGATACGCCGTGCCCGACGTGCCGATGGCGCTGCCATCGAGACCATTGCCCGTGTAGAACTGCAAGCCTTGCTGCGTCGTGTAGACATCGAGCACGCGACCGCTCGACGGATCGTAGGCGCGCGCCGCGAAGCCCGGCTCGCCATTGCGCTGGCCGTTTCTGTTGAGCTTCCAGTTGTGATCGTAGCCGTGCGCATAACGCATCTGCTGATTCGACGAACGCAGTCGCGCGCCGATCGGCGTCAGCGCGCGTAAATCGAGTGGCGTGTTCTCGACGCTCGCTGTTTCGCCGGTTGGAATCGAATCGGCGCGCACCGGCGTATAGCTCGATGCCGCGATCATGACGAGTTGCCCTTCGACACCGCCGCTGCCCTCGCCCGCGAGATTGAAATAGCTATGGTTCGTGAGGTTCACGACAGTGGGCTTGTCCGTCTTCGCGCGATAGTCGATGCGCACTTCGTTGTCGTCCGTGAGCGTGTACGTCACATCGACGGTCAGCGTGCCGGGAAAGCCGTTCTCGCCATCGGGACTCACATAGCGCAGTTGCACGCCCGCGCCCTGCGCGCCCTGAAACGTCCTCACCACGGTCCACACTTTTTCGTCGAAGCTGTGCGGGCCGCCGTGCAACGTGTTCGGCGGCTCGTTGACGGGCAGCTTGTAGCTGCGCCCGTCCAGTTCGAAACGTCCATCGGCGATGCGGTTCGCATAGCGCCCGATAAGACCGCCGAAGTGAATCTTGCCGTTGTACTTCTCGTAGTCGCCGAGCGACCCGAAGCCGAGCACGATGTCCGCGCGACGCCCGCGCCTGTCGGGCACATCGAGGCGCGTAACGATACCGCCGTATGTAATGCAGCTCATTGTTACGCCACGCGCATTGGAGAGCGTGTATTGCGCGACCGCTTGCCCTTGTTGCGTCGCGCCATAGGACGTGGAAGCGAGCGTCGCGGCGAAGCCACAGGGCGAGAACATCGCGCATGCAAGAGCGGCAAAACGGATGAGCGTTCGTTTGGTGTCCGGCATAAGCGACGTGAAAGAAAGTTCGTTCGATGCGGCCCGGCATGGAGAACATCGCAGCGTCGGGCAGCATCGCTTATGCCTGACGCAGGCCGGGCACGCACCCTGCGAACCTTCATCGCTCATTCCATTCGATCGATGATGACGACAAGGAGCCTCTCATGAACGAACCAGCCGACCGTCCGACGCCGCCGAAACAGACTCCCGAAGACCCGAACGTGGCGGATCGCCGTCTGTCCGACGAACAAAAGCGTGCGATGACCAACGAGCCCGAAGCGCCCAAGCCCGTCGATAAAGACAAGGAAAGCAAGCTGCCGAATCCGAAGGATGTCGGCGAAGCGGGTTAGCCGCCGCAGTTGCGCACGCCGTCCTCGCGCATGGCGGGGTTGGCGTGCGATTCCTTAGATGAATAGATCTTTAGCACGTACAAATTACATACGAGGCACTCGCGCGATGCTAACCGTGACGCCGGCGCGCGGCGTTCCGGATTGCTTTTGTTGTATGGTATCCCTAAGCTATCGCAGCGTTCGATGCCGCGCCCGGCGACGCGTCTCGCCGGAATAAGGAAGCAAGACGCCCATGCACGATCCTGCTCATTTTCTGCCGTCGTTCGTGTGGCGCGCGACGCGAGACGGGGTGATCCAGTACGCCAATCCGTGGGCGTGCCGTTATCTCGGCATTCCATTTCCGGAACTGGTCGGACGGCACTGGAATGCTTTTGTCCACGCCGACGACATTCCTCCGGTCCTCGACGCACTGCGGCAAATGCGCGACGGCACGCTGCTGCGCAACGCCGATGTGCGTCTTCTGCGTAACGATGGCGCATTTCGCTGGCACACGCTGCATCTTCAGGCGCGCCGCGACGAGGAAGGACAGATCAGCGATACGGTCGGCGTCGCGATCGACATCCATGAATGCCGTCACGCCTGGGCGCTGTACGAAGCAAGCGAGCGGCGGCTTCAGGCCGCATTCGCGGGCGCGCGCATGGGCGCATGGGAATGGGACATGAAGACGCGCGTCGTGCGCATGACCGCGCAACTCGCCGCGCTCTACTCTTTTCCGCCCGGCACCGAATCGGTTCTGCTTGCGGAAGTGTGGGACCGCGTCGCCCCTGAATATCGCGAGCTGTTTCAGCGCGAACTGACCGAAGCGTTGCGTGAAGGCGGACCATTCGAGTTCGACTTCGTGCTCGATGGCGATCAGGGCCAGCGACGCTGGCTGCGCATGCGCGGACATCCCGAGTTCGACCGTCACGGCGTGCTCGCGCGCGTCTACGGCGTGAGCTTCGACATCAGCGCGCAACGTGCCGACGAGGAACGCCTGAGCCTCTCGGAGCGGCGCTATCGCGCACTCGTCGAAACGACGGGCGCGCTCGTCTGGTCCGCCGATGCAAACGGCGAGATCCGGCCTTCGGGCGGCGAATGGGAACAGTTCACGGGCACCTCGCCGGACGTGCTGTCGGGCTGGGGCTGGCTCGACTATATCCATCCGGACGATCGCGAACGCACGCATCAGGCATGGCTCGAAGCATTGCGCGAAGGCGCCGCGCGCACGCTCACCTTTCGCATGTACCGGCGCGATGGCGTCTATCGCATGGTGCAGGCGCATGCCGCGCCGCTCTACGACGAGAAGGGCAACCTGCAGGAATGGTTCGGCACCACGACCGACGTCACGCCGCGCTATGAAGCGCAGGCCGCGATCGAAGCCCGCAGCCTGCGTCTCACGGTGGCGATGCAGGCCGCGAAGATCCATATCGCATCGCTCGAACTCGCGACGTGGACGCTCTTTCTCGAAACCGGCGGCGAGCGCCAGATCACCGAAACGCTCAGCTACGACGCGGCACTCGCACGCGTGCATCCCGACGACAGCGCGACGCTCGATCGCTATATGCGCAGCATCGCGGCCGGCGAAAACCCCGAAGGCCACTTCGAGTTTCGCGTGCGCAATCTGCACGGCGAACAATGGATGCAAGGCAGCGCGCTGCTTCAGCGCAGCAAGGACGGCGAGCCGCTTCGCATTATCGGTAGCGTAATCGATATCACCGAGCGCAAGCACATGGAGCTGATGCTGCGCGAGGCGGGACGCCGCAAGGACGAGTTTCTCGCGATGCTCGCGCATGAGCTGCGCAATCCGCTTGCGCCGTTGCGCACGGCGATCGCGCTATTGCAGAAGGATCAGGATGGCGACGCGCATCTGCGCGATCTGATCGACCTGATGCGCAGGCAGGTCGAGCATATGACGCGCATCGTCGACGACCTGCTCGAAGTCTCGCGCATCACGCAGGGACGCATCGCGCTGCAACTCGAACCGATTCTTGTCGGCACGGCCGTGTATCACGCGGTCGAGGCGATCGCGGGCATGGTCGAGTCGCGCTCGCAGACCATTCACGTCGATGTGTCCGATGCCACCACCTGGGTCTGCGGCGATCCCACGCGGCTCTCGCAGATCCTCGTCAACGTGCTCAACAACGCGAGCAAGTACACGCCCGAGCAAGGGCGCATCACCGTGAGCGTGCAGGCCGATGACGGATGGGTATCGATCATCATCGCCGATACGGGCACCGGCATTTCGGCCGACCTCCTGCCGAAAGTGTTCGAGCTGTTCTCGCAAGGCGAGCGCACGCTCGACCGTTCGAACGGCGGCCTCGGCATCGGACTGTCGCTCGTCAAGAAGCTCGTCGAGATGCATAAAGGCACGATCACCGTGCAAAGCCCCGGACCGGGTCTGGGCACGACCGTCACGGTGCGGCTGCCGCGTTTGCATCATCACGAAAGACATTCGGCGCTCGCGCTCTCGGAGACGAGCATGCGCGAGACGCGTGCTGCGCTGCGCATTCTCGTCGTCGACGATAACCGCGATGCCGCCGACTCTCTCGCGATGCTGTGCGAATCGGAGGGACATGTCGCGCGTGTCGCGTATTCGTCGGCGGAAGCATTGGAAGCCGCGCCGAAGTTGCAACCCGATGTGGCGCTGCTCGATATCGGCCTGCCCGACATCGACGGCTACGAGCTCGCGCGACGCCTGCGCCGCAAGGGCGACACGACGCCTTTGCTGATCGCGATCACGGGTTATGGACAGGCGGAAGACCGCTTGCGCGCGCAATCGGCGGGCTTCGATTATCACTTCGTGAAGCCGGTGAATGTCGAGAGCCTGCTGAAGCTGCTGTTGTCGCTGACCGTCACGCGTTGAAGGGCGCCGCTCTACAATGGGCGTTCGATCAACGCCTTCGAGGACGTCATGACGTCAAAGCCCATCAGCCGCTATCCCGTTCCCGATCCGCAAGACTGGCCCGACGATATCCGCGCGCGCATTCTCGAGGTCCAGGAGAAAGCGGGCTTCGTGCCGAACGTGTTCCTCACGCTCGCTCATCGGCCCGACGAGTTCCGCGCGTTCTTCGCCTATCACGATGCGCTGATGCTGAAGGACGGCGGTCTCAGCAAGGGCGAGCGCGAGATGATCGTCGTCGCGACGAGCGCGGTGAACGATTGCCTCTATTGCGTCGTCGCGCACGGTGCGATTCTGCGCATCTATGAAAAGAGCCCGCTCGTCGCGGATCAGGTCGCGGTGAATCATCGCAAGGCGGATATCACGCCGCGTCAGAAGGCCATGCTCGATTTCGCGCTGAAGGTATGCCGCGCGTCGGGCACCGTGGACGACGCCGATTTCGCCGCCTTGCATGCGCATGGTTTCAGCGATGAAGACGCATGGGATATCGCGGCGATCACGGCGTTCTTCGGCTTGTCGAATCGCATGGCGAACGTGATTTCGATGCGCCCCAACGATGAATTCTTTCTGATGGGGCGTGTGCCGAAAGAGCCGAAATAAGAAGCCATGCGCCTCCCTCCGCTTAAGTCCATCATCGCGTTCGAGAGCGTCGCGCGAACGAAGAGCGTGAACCGCGCCGCCGACGAACTCGGCCTCACGCCCTCCGCCGTCAGCCACCAGCTCGCGAATCTGGAGAACATCGTCGGGCGTCCGCTGTTCACGCGTCTGGGCCGTGGCCTCGTGCTCACGCCGACCGGCTCGCAATATCTCTCGGATGTCACCGGCGCGCTCGCCGAGCTGAACCGCGCAACCGAGCGTGCGTCGAGCGAGACATCGGTCGAGATATTGCGGATTCATTCGAGCCCGAGCTTCGGTCTGATGTGGCTGCTGCCGCGTCTCGCCGCGTTTCAGGAAGCCAACGGCGACATCCAGATGAATCTCGCGTGCTCGTATGAGGACGTGTCGTTCACCTCGGGTTATTACGATATCGACGTGCGTCACGGCTATGCGCACTGGACCGATGTCGAAGTGAAGACGCTGCGTCATGAGACCATCGCGCCGCTCGCGTCGCGCACGTATCTCGAACGCTTTCCGGTTTCTTCGCCCGACGATCTGCTCGACCGTCGCCTGATCTTTTCCGAATCGCCGCTCGTGCAGTGGCAGCAGTGGTTCGGCAAATTCGGCGTCGCGACGAAGCGCAAGGCGTTCGATTTCGCTTTCGATCGCTCGTACATGTCGCTCGAAGCGGCGGCGCTCGGTCACGGCATCGCGCTGGAGAGCACGATGCTCGCGTCGAATCATCTCGAACGCGGCTCGCTCGTCCCCGTGTTCGGCAAGGAATACGCCGTCGAAGTCGGCGCGCATCATCTGGTTTACCCGAGCCAGAACGCCGGATTGCCGCGCGTGGCCAAGTTCCTGCTGTGGATGGATCAGCAAATCGAGCGTCGCGCCAATACCTGAAAATTTCTCAGCAATAGTTGAATCAAACTGCGTTGATCGTCAGGTCAAAGGCGCGGAAACTGCGCCTACACCAGACAACCAACGGAGACAGCGATGTTGCTCGACAAGCAGGTAGTGATCGTCACGGGCGCGGCTTCGGCGCGCGGAATCGGCAAGGCGACGGCGAAGGCGCTCGCGGCACAGGGCGCGCGCATCGTCGTGCTGGACCTGAAGGAAGCGGACGCGCAAAGCGCCGCGAACGATCTGGGCGATGGCCATCTCGGCCTCGCCTGCGATGTCACCGACAAGGCCGCGTGCGTCGCCGCCGCCAGTGCGACGATCGACAAGTACGGGCGCATCGACGTGCTCATCAACAACGCGGGCATCACGCAGCCGATCAAGACGCTGGAGATCGGCGCGGATAACTTCGATGCCGTCATCGGCGTGAATCTGCTCGGTACGCTTTATATGTCGCAGGCCGTGATTCCGCAAATGAAGAAGCAGAAGAGCGGCAGCATCGTGTGCATGTCGTCGGTGTCGGCGCAACGTGGCGGCGGCATCTTCGGCGGACCGCATTACAGCGCGGCGAAGGCCGGCGTGCTGGGTCTTGCAAAGGCGATGGCGCGCGAATTCGGCGGCGACGGCATCCGCGTGAATTCGATCACGCCAGGCCTGATTCAAACCGATATCACCGGCGGCAAGCTCACGCCCGAGATGCGCGCGGACATCATCAAGGGCATTCCGCTCGCGCGTCTCGGCGATGCGGCGGATATCGCCAATGCATGCCTCTTTCTTGCAAGCGATATGTCGTCGTATCTCACCGGCGTGACGCTCGATGTGAACGGCGGCATGTTGATTCACTGATCGCACATAACGGCGCACCCGGATAACCGGGGCGTCAAACATGGCTGGAGACATCTATGAAATCCAAACTGGCCGCATCGTCGGCAACGGCTGCATTCGCGTCATCCGATGATGCGAGCACGAGCAGCTTCGAGGCGAAGACCTATGCCAAGGTCGGACGTCGCCTGATCCCCTTTCTGATGCTGTGTTATCTCGGCGCGTATCTTGACCGCGTGAATGTGGGCTTCGCCAAGCTGCAGATGCTCAACGATCTGCGCTTTTCCGAAACCATCTACGGCATCGGCGCGGGTATTTTCTTTCTCGGGTACTTTCTGTTCGAAGTGCCCAGCAACGTCATCCTGCATAAAGTAGGCGCGCGCAACTGGCTCGCGCGCATCATGCTGACGTGGGCCGTGATCTCCGCGAGCTTCGTCTTCGTCAAATCGCCGACGACCTTCTATGTCCTGCGCTTTCTGCTCGGCGTCGCCGAAGCGGGTTTCGCGCCCGGCGTGATTCTCTATCTCACGTACTGGTTCCCCGCCGCACGACGCGCCAAGGCGCTCTCGCTTTTCTTCATGGCGATTCCGCTCGCCGGCATCGTCGGCGGTCCGCTCTCGGGCTACATCATGCATGCGTTCCAGGGTATGCACGGGCTCGCCGGATGGAAGTGGCTCTTCATGCTCGAAGCGCTGCCCTCGCTCTTCCTCGGCATCGCGATCCTGTTCTATCTCGACAACGGCATCGCCGGCGCGAAGTGGCTCACCGACGAAGAGAAGGCCCTGCTCAAGCGCAATGTCGAAAAGGACAACGCGCAAACCGTGAAGCATGTATCGATCCGCGCGTTCATCGGCGATCGTCGTCTGTGGCTGATGGCCGCGATCTACTTCTGCGTCGTGATGGGTCAATACGGCCTGACGTTCTGGCTGCCGACGATCATCCGCCGCACAGGTGTAGCGGACCCGCTGTGGGTCGGCATTCTCACCGCGATTCCGTATCTCTGCGCGATCATCGCGCTGCCGCTGATCGGTGCGAGCGCCGACAAGCGCCGCGAACGCCGCCTGCATCTCGCCATTCCGATGCTCGTATCCGCAGCCGGTTTCGCCACCTTGCCGATGCTCGGCAGCGTGGGTGCGTCGATCGTCTGCGTGAGCATCGCGGCGGCCGGCATTCTCGCATCGTCGTCGCAATTCTGGTCGCTGCCCACCGCGGTGCTCGGCGGCATGTCGGCGGCGGCGGGCATCGCCGCGGTCAACTGCTTCGCCAATCTCGCGGGCTTCTTCTCGCCTGCGATCGTCGGCTGGCTCAACGACTTCACCGGCAAATCGACAGCGGGCCTGATCTTTATTTCGATCGCAATCGTGCTGGGCGCAGTGCTCGTGTTCTTCGTACCCGCCAAGACCGTCAATCGCTGAAACCAGTTCAATCAAGGAGACAACACATGAGTACTCCCGTCATCGAGGAAGTCACGCTCGCCGAGCGTGCCTACCGTATCCGCCGCAATGCCCTGCTGATGGGCGAAGTGCAGGGCCAGGGCTATATCGGCCAGGCGCTCGATATCGCCGATGTGCTGGCCGTCGCTTACTTCGGCGCGATGAACTACCGTCCGGAAGACCCCGACTGGGAAGAACGCGACCGCTTCCTGCTCTCGAACGGCCACTATGCGATCGCGCTGTACGCCGCGCTTTTCGAAGCGGGCATCCTGCCGCAGGAAGAACTCGAAACCTACGGCAGCGACGACAGCCGTCTGCCGATGTCCGGCATGGCGAGCTACACGCCGGGCATGGAGATGTCGGGCGGATCGCTCGGGCAAGGACTCACGATTGCAGTAGGCCGTTGTCTCGGCCTGAAGCGCAAGGGCTCGAAGTCCTTCGTCTACACGCTCTTTTCCGATGGCGAACTCGACGAAGGTTCCGTCTGGGAAGGCCTCATGTCCGCAGCGCACTGGAAGCTCGACAACCTCATCGCGATGGTCGATGTGAATAACCAGCAAGCCGATGGCCCTTCGACGCAGATCATGGCGTTCGAGCCGCTCGTCGAAAAGCTCGAAGCGTTCGGCTGGTACGTGCAACGCATCGACGGCAACGATATCGACGCCGTGAAGCAGGCCTTCGACAACGCGCGCAACTTGAAGGACGCGAAGCCGCGCATCATCGTGTGCGATACGAAGATGGGCTGTGGCGTGCCGTTCCTCGAACAACGCGAGAAAAACCATTTCATCCGCGTCGATGCCCATGAATGGCAACTGGCGCTTCAAGCACTCGAAGCAGGGAGACAAGCATGAGCACCCGTCTGAAAACTTCCGCGATGATCGCGTCGATTGCAAGCGAAGGACAGCTCACGCGTTCCGCGCCCTTCGGTCATGCGCTCGTCGAACTGGCGCGTTCGAAACCGAACGTCATCGGCATGACGGCCGATCTCGGCAAATACACCGACCTGCATATCTTCGGAAAGGAGTTTCCCGAACGCTATTACCAGATGGGCATGGCCGAGCAATTGCTGATGGGCGCGGCGTCGGGCTTCGCGCATGAAGGCGCGCAGCCGTTCGTCACGACCTATGCGGTGTTCGCGACGCGCCGTGCTTACGACTTCATCCATCAGACGATCGCGGAAGACAATCTCGACGTGAAGATCGTCGCCGCGCTGCCGGGTTTGACGACTGGTTACGGCCCGAGCCACCAAGCCGCCGAAGACCTCGCGCTGATGCGCGCGATGCCGAACATGACCGTGATCGATCCGTGCGATGCGCTCGATATCGAGCAGATGGTGCCCGCCATCGCTGCACATAAAGGCCCGGTGTATGCGCGT
Source organism: Caballeronia sp. EK (assembly GCF_014384845.1). Taxonomy (NCBI): domain Bacteria; kingdom Pseudomonadati; phylum Pseudomonadota; class Betaproteobacteria; order Burkholderiales; family Burkholderiaceae; genus Caballeronia; species Caballeronia sp. EK. Next base: position 500,498 of record NZ_JACSUE010000002.1, on the reverse strand, counting down.
CTGTTGCGCGGCAACGTGCCCGCCGTGCTCGACGAATACGATTACCAGTTCGAATTGGGCAAGGCGAAGCTTCTTCGCGATGGCCGCGATGTGCTCGTCATCTCGTCCGGCATCATGACGATGCGCGCGCTCGAAACCGCCAAGGCATTGCAGGCCGATAGCGTCGATGTGGCGGTGCTTCACGTGCCGACGATCAAGCCGCTCGATACCGAGACGATCATCCGCGAGGCGAAGCGTTCGGGCCGTCTCGTGGTGGTGGCCGAAAACCACACGACGATCGGCGGACTGGGCGAAGCGGTGGCGACTGCCCTGCTGACCGCCGGCGTCACGCCGACATATCGTCAGATCGCGCTGCCCGATGCGTTCCTCGATGCGGGCGCGCTGCCGACTCTGCACGATCGCTATGGCATTTCGACCAATGTGATGTCGAGCACCATCAAAGGTTGGCTCGCGTAATACGTCTGCGCCGCGCGGTTCGATGAATCGCGCGGCCCTCTGTCACTTCTTCTTGCGCCCGCTTTTCTTCGCGCCCGCCGCATCTTTCGCGACGACCACGCCCGGACCATTCATCGCTTCGATCCACGAGAGTGCATCGGCGTAAGCGAGGAATTGCTGGAAATAGCCCGGCGATACTTCGCGCATGAGCGACAACGCACGATGCACGAGACTGCTCGAATTGAGCGGTCCCGCATTCCTCGGCACTTGCGCGAGCGAATCGCGCAACTGCTTTTCCGCGCTGACTTTCGACCACACCGCGCGGAAGTATTCGAGCAACTCCGCATGCGATGTCGTGTGTGCCGATGACGAATTCGCGATGTCTTCGACGAGCGTGGCAAGCGGTCCGCGTTCTTCGTCGTTCTGAAATGCGGCGCGCTGCGACGCGGCACCTTCGATATCGCTTCGATAAAGATCGAGCAACTGCGCGACGCGCGCATCGAGCATGCGACGCGCTTCACCGTCGTAAGCAGCCGCGCGTTTGTCGAGCGCATCGATGAGATGAAAGCGCACGGGATTCGCACGATCGTCGCCATTCGCGCGCCATGCGTCGAGCGTCGCGCGTGCAGGCGCCGCGTTATTCATGCGCCTTCACCGCGCCATCCGATGACCGCGGCACAGCGGAAATCTCCACGCGACGATTCTTCGCGCGCCCGATTTCATCGGCGTTGGAACTCACGGGCTGCTCGGAACCGAACGCGGCTGCGAACACCGACGACGACGGCACGCCCGCATCGATCAACGCGCGCGTGACAGTCAACGCGCGTTTCGCGGAGAGCTCCCAGTTGTCCGCGAAGCGCCGGTTGCCTTCGTGCACCTGCTGATCGTCGGCGAAACCGCTCACCATGAGAATCTCCTCATGCGCGTGCAAATACGACGCAAGCGGCCCGGCGAGGCTCTTCAGCACATCGCGGCCCTGCGGCTGCAACTGATCGGAATTGAGCGCGAAGAGTACGCTGCCGCTGATGCCGATGCGCCCGTTCACGAGCGTCACGCGTCCCGACGCGAGCGGCCCCGCGAGCGCCTGTTCCAGCGTCTTGCGGCGCTGCGTTTCTTCCTGACGATGCTTCACTTCTTCGTCGAGCTTGTTCTCGAGTTGCAACTGCACGCCGATCACACCGACGAGTATCAGCACGAACGCGCCCAGCAGCACCGACATCAAGTCGGCGAACGCAGCCCAGATCGGCGCGGCGTGTTCCGCGCCGCCGTCGATTTCCTCGTTCATGCCGCCCGCGCTCCGGCCACGCGCTGACCCGCGATATGCTGCAAGTCCTCGACGATCTGCTTCTGCGACATCATGCTGAGATCAATCACTTCCTTCGCCTGAGCGACGTAATACGCGAGTTGCTCGTCGCTGCGTGCGAGCGACTTGTCGAGCGCGGTTTCGATCCGTTCGAGATGCGCGACGAGCTTGTCGTTCGATGCGCCGAAGGACTGCACGGCTGCACCGAACGCGTCGGACAGGCTCGCCATTTCGACGGCGCTCGTCGTCACTTGCGCGGCCATCGCGCCGAGCTTGCCGGCTTCGGTTTCGACGGTGCCCGTGAACTGTGCGCCGACGCGTTGCAGCAGCGTCGCCGATGTATCCACCAGTGCGTCGATCGCGGCGCGTTGCTCGTTCGATGCGTGATTCACGGCATCGAGCAGTGTTTCGACCGTGGCGAGCAGACGGCTGCGTTCGTCGAGCATCGCTGTGTCGCGGACCATCGAATCGGAGAGCTTCTGACGCATTTCGGCGACGACTTCAGCGGCCGCCTTCGGTGCTTCCGACGCCGCCTGAACAAGACGCTCGATCTCCGCGATGGTCGCGCTCGCGTGCGCCTGCGATTGCGCGGACATGTCGTGCGCGGTCTGCGCGAGCGCGTCGCAAATGTCCTTCTGACGATCCGCCGCCACCGCGCTCGTCTGCTGCCATTGCTCGCGCAACGAGACGGCGATCGTGTCGAGCGTACCGCTCCATGTCGCAAGACGCTCTTGCGCGTGTTGTGCGAGTTCTACGCGCAGATCGGCATGCGATCGATCGACCGATTGCACGAGCGATGCCGCATGTCGTTCGAAGCTGGCGGCCGCGGTCGTCAATGCGTTCTGGTTCTGCGCGGCGCTTTGCTCGCTGGCGCGCGCGTGCTGTGCGAGCGCATCGCTCCATGTTTGCGACATGTTGCCCGTAGCGGTTTCGAGGCGCGCGGAAACATCGTCGATCAGACCGGTAGAACGCGCTTCGAAGGTCTGCGCAAATTGCGCCATCGATGCGTCCATGCGTGCGACGAGCGCATCGCTCGATTGCTCGTGCTTCGCGACCGACGCTTCCAGTCCGCCCGACACGCGGTCCATGTGCGCGGACACGCCTTCGACGAGATGCGTCGCGCGCTCATCGAACGCTTGTGTGAAGCGATCGAGCGATACGCCCATCTCGCCCACGAGCGCCGCGCTCGATTGCGCGTGCTTCGAGAGCGACTCGCTCCAGATCTCCGCGACCTTCGCCGACGATGCCTGGAAGCCGCTCGACAAGCCTTCCAGTTGACGCGCGACCGCGTGCTCGACGCTGCCGTGCAAGGCGGTGACTTCGCGCGCGATGCCGTCCATCGTCGCCTGCATGACGGGCTGCAATGCGGCGCTCGCGGCACGCGCGCTGTCGGCGACGCTCTGCTTCAGCGACAGTTCCACCGATGTCGCGAGCCGCCTATACGACGTCTCCGCTTTCGCATGAAACGCATCCTGACCGGCGATCTGGCGTTCGCTCGCCGCGAGGCTTTGCTGCTCGATTGCGATGGTCATCGACTGAAGACGATCGACGAGCTTCGGCATCAGTTCGGTCTGAAGCTGCAGCAGTTTGAACGTCTCCTCGCGCTGATGCGCCTGCGTGAAAGCGCGCAGCGTCGTCGCGATCTTCACGTCGAGTTGCTGCGTGACATGCAGGCGCTCGCTGCGGCATAGCGCGGACAACAGGCCGAGCATCGCGGAGGTCGCGACACCCGCGATCGACGTGCCGAACGCAAAGCCGAGGCCCGTCACCGGCGCGGAAAGCGACGCGCGGATCGCCGTGAGATCCGATGCGCTTTGCAACGCGGTGCCGGTGCCGCGCAATGTCGCGACCATGCCGAGCAGCGTGCCGAGCATGCCGAGCAACACGAGCAGGCCGACGAGATACGGCGCGAGCACGGGACCGGGCAACGCCGCGCGCTCACCCTCGACGCGCAGACGCACCGCATTGCGCAGACTCGGATGCAGGCTGTCGAGCCACACGGCGAAGCTGCGCGGCGCGGTTGCCAGTTGCGCGACGGCCTGTGCGAGCGAGTCGGTGATCTGTTGATAGCGGCGCAATTCCGCCGCGCCCGCGAGATAGCATCCGGCGATCACGAGCGTGACGGCGAACGCGATCGCATTCGATGCGACATACGCGATGCCGATGCCCAGCACCGCGGCGAGGCCAATCGAGAAGACAACGATGTTCAAAAGATTTCGGGGCATAGCGAGCCAGTTAGCGGGGGCGAAGAGCCGCGAGCAAGCCTTCGATCGGTTGAAAACGAACATCCAGTTCGGCGAGCAGCACGCTTTGCAGATCCTTGCGAAACACGTCGAGCCACGCGTTGGCCGCCGATGTTTCCACCGCAGCGTGGGCGCTTTTCAGGCGCTCGAAATGCTTGCCGAGCAAGGTGGGGACGCTTGCGAGCAGACTGCGTTCGCGCGCGCTCAGAGCCTGTTCCATGACGGCATCGACGACGGCGAGCCGCGCCATGTCCGGCGATCGCGCCGCGAGCATCGATCTCAAACGCGTGCGCAGCGCGCCGATGTCGGATTCCATCGACTGTTGCAGCGACACATAGCGCTGGCGAAAATCCGCGTAATCGGCCGGCGGATCGTCCGGCGACGGCTTTACGTGCGCGCGATGCCTGCGGCGCGCGGCCGCTTCCTCGCGTGCGAACGCGCCGGCGAGCGAGGACCGCACGCGCGCGCACTCTTCCTCCACGTCGCGGGGCGCGGATCGCGCGCCGGACATGGCGGGCGGATCGGTCGCGAGCGCGGTGGACAGCGCGATCGCATCGGTCCAGCCGAGCCATTGACTCAGGCGGTCCGCGAGCGATTGAGCGGGTTCGTGAACTTCGAGATCGGCAAAATGTGCCAGCAGCCGAACGAGCGCCGGGCCGCTGAATGCCGTGCGTTTCAAGCCTTGCACAGTATCACCGGGGGCAAAAAGGACACTATTTTACCTGTGCGGGCGAAGTCGCTGCCCCGTTTCTTGTCGATTCGATGCAACGCGGCTGCAAACGCCGCGTCAGGGCGCCTTCGCGGGCATGAACGCGAACGGCTGCGCGGCGACGAAGCTGGCCGCCGTCTCGCCCGAGAAAACCTGGCCCGCGTCGATGGTCAGCTTCATCACCGGCGCGCCGGGATTCAGGTTGAGTTTTTTCAGCGAAACCCAGAACGTATCGGGCCGCGTCGCGGAATCGAAGTAATAGATCAGGTTCTGCTGGTCCGATACGGTGCGCCATATCGTCGATGAAAGATTGGGCTGCTCCGGCGTGCTGATGCCGAGCGGCACGCTCACGGAACGCATCACGCTCATCACGCTCGCCACCGCCTGAAACGCGTACGACTTCTGCGGCACGCCCGCCATGTAGTTCGGATCGGCCTGCTTCGGAATCGCATCGAGCAGGAAGGATGCGCGCACGAAACGGTCGGCCGCGCGGTTCGTGCCCGGCAGGAAGCCCAGACCGCCGACGCTCTTCCAGTAGGTATCGATGGCAAGCTGTTCGTCGTAGATCGGCGAGTTGGTCATCACCTTGTACTTCTTGCCCTGATGGATGAGAAGCTTGCCATTGATGTATTCGAAGATGGCCGAATCGCCGCGCGCATCCGATAGCGAGAGATGTATCGTCAGCGGCTTGCCGTTGGGCAGCGGCGGCGCGATGATCTGGAACGGCTCACGCGAAAGCACATACACCGCCTGCCCGACGGTCGCGAAGTTATCGAGCGCATATTGCGCCCACAGACTGATCGACATCGGATCGCGCTTCGGGTCCGGCTTGCCGTAATCGGTTTCCGCGAGATAGAGCGCATTGGCGACGAGCCCGCGTTCGTTCATGCCATCCACCGTGCCGATCTCGTAACCCGACACCACCACGCTGCCGTACTTCGATTTCCATTTGATCGATCGCGGCCCGGCGTTGCCATCGCGCTCGATGCCCGCGGGCATCACCCAGAGATTCGAGCGCATGTCCTCGGACCAGTCCATCGTGCGGCCTGTGATCACGAGACCTTTGTCGCCGACATAAAGTGCACGCGTGCACGCAAGCGCGAGCGATGTCGAGAGCAATGCCAGCGCGGCGAGGCACGCGATCTTTCGAGTCAGACGGGTCATGGCCGTGTTCCCTCTGTCGTAGGTCGAAGAGCGGGTCTCGTCCTTTCTTGGGCGGTGACAGGAATATCGGAATCCAGCGGCTTTGTAAAGGCGCACGCGACGCGACAGGCTCATCGCGAGCCTGCTTGACTACGAGCTTGAATTCACCTAAAGAAATTCAGTCCATTTCTCGTTCAAGAATTGGTTTTCCGATCGTTGCGGATAACGCCGTATTCGGCGGCTATCAGTGTCGATGCCGCTGCCAGCGCTTCGCTTCATTCCGAAGGAAATCCCAGCGTCGTCGCTTTGGTGCGCAAGTCGGCGAAGCGGCCGCCCGGCGTCGGCGTCTGCGATGCGCCCTCCGCGGCTTTCGCCGTCTGCGATTTATCGACGGTGCCGATGCCCGTTCCGGTGGCCGGCGTGTTCGAACAAGCGAGGCCGAACGGCCCTTGCGCCACCGTGAGCGCCGGCGCGTCGGTGCGCGGCGCGTCGCTCAGATCGAGCGCGTAGGCCATGTTGAACGTGGTCGGATCGCTGCCGCGCGCGCCCAGCGGATCGAGCCCGAAGCGCCACGCGAGCAGTTGATGAATCGAGCTCGGATCGAACGGATAACGCGCCACATTGTTCGCGCGCACGCGCGGCCCGAGCAGCATGCAGGGCACGCGAAAGCCGAGGCGGCCATCGTTGCCGAGTTTCTGTTCCGTCGACGACAGCGACCTGACCGGCGGCGCGACATGCTCGAAGAACCCGCCCCACTCGTCATAGACGACGATCATGAGCGTCGTGCTCCAGTTCGGACTCGTGCGCAGCGCTTCGTAGATTTGCCCGAGCAGCGCCTGGCCGTTGCGCACATCGGCATGCGGATGATCGTCGTTCGAAGTGCCGTTCGCCTCGCCGCCGAAGCTCGGATCGACCATGCAGAACGACGGCAGATTGCCCCCGGTCGCATCGGAAAGGAAGTCCGCAAAGAGCTTCGAGCGGCCGACATAACGCGTTCCGTAGAGCGCCGTGAACGGCACGTCGTGGAAGTAGTACTTCGACGACACGTTCTTCGCGTCGAGCCGGTCCCAGATCGTCGATAGCGACGACGTGTCGAGCGTGTCGCTCAGACGGTCCGTCTCGCCGCTATGCAGATAGACGCGGTTCGGAAACGTATCGGCGAGAATGCCGCTCATGTAATAGTCGCAGACGGTGTACTGCGACACCGCCTGTCGATAGAAGTCGAGATCGCTGCCCGTGAAGTAACCGATCGGCAGCAGATCGCCGCGCGTCTTGTTCGTGTCGGGCGTGAGCAGGAAGCCGTTCATCGCGCCGTTCGCGAGATGCGTGCGGCCCGCGTCGTATTCGTGATCGGGGTCCGCGAACTGGCAGCTCTGAAAGCCGAAGGCCGGGTTGGCGGACAACGAAAACGTCGGGTGCGCCTCGCCGAATGCATCGGTGAACTGCGTGCCGGCCTGCACGCCTTCGACGCCCGGCACCCAGCCGAGCATGTGATCGAAGGAGCGGTTCTCCATCGTCACGAGCACGATGTGATCGATGCCCGATGTCGCCGGCGCGGGCAACGCGGGACGCGGCAGGTTAGCGCGATCCGGCGGAATGTTGCCGATGGGACTCGTCGGCGTGATGGTGCCGGAGTTGTCGTCGCTGCCACCGCCGCCGCATGCGGACAGCATGGCTGTGCCGGCGAGCGCGGCGAGCAGGCGGCGGCGTACCGCGTCGGGTTGGTTCGAGGGTTTCTGAGCCATGACGGCGCACCATGTGAGTGTTTTTATCGAACGCCGTTCGTTTGCAAACCCGGTTGCGCATCGGGACATCGAACGCGAACGGCTTGTGGGTGCCGGGGTTTAGCACATGGCGTTCCCGGCGCCCTCACTCACATGGCCGCGCCGTTATGGTTTTCCGACTACCGAGTGGCTCGCGCCGTTCGCGACGGGCGCGTCGAGCGAATAGGCATCGACGCCATCGATGCAGCCGAGGTTCACGCGCCAGTGGTCGGGATTCGAGCGCGTCTGATGGAATGTATAAATTCCACAGTGCTTGCAGAAGAAGTGCCTGGCGACTTGCGTATTGAACTGATAGAGCGCGAGTTCGCTTTCGCCTGAAAGGATGCGCAGCTTGTCCCTCGTGAACGGCGGCGACATCACCGCGCCGCGCCGCCGGCAAAAGCTGCAGTTGCAGCGCACGGCCGGCTCGGGTGGCGTCTCAACTTCGAAGGTCACCGCGCCGCAATGGCACGCGCCTTTGAGGGTCGTCGGAGTCATCGTTGCTGTGTCTCCCTTACGGTTTCCGTTCAGGCCGCGTCCTCCACGTACTGCGCGAGTCCGCGTCCGAACGACCAGTCCTCGCGTCGATTCGGCGCGAGCACGATCAGCACGTCCTCGGGGCGCAAGCCGGGCGATGTCGCGAGCTTCGTGGCCAGCGTCTTGTAGAACGCCTTCTTGGTCGGCGTGTCGCGCCAGTCGCTCGCGGTGATGTGGATGAACACGAGGTCGTCGCTGCGTTCGACGCCGAGATATCCGGGATCGTAGATGAAGTCGTCGCGGTCGTGTTCCTGAATCAACTGGAAGCGGTCGTCGGCGGGGACCTTGAACGCTTCGACGAGCGCTTCGTGGACGCTGTTCGAGATCGCGCGGATATGGTCGCGCGGCTTGCCTTTCACGAGCGAGATTCTGACGAGCGGCATGAGGGTTCTCCTTTCGGATCGAAAGCGATGAATAATGCATTCACTCTACGCCGCACTATGAATGCTGAAAATTCAATAGTTCTGCATCGACCGTTCGGGGAAACCGGATCATCGCGCCCGCAAGGCGTCGACGATGTTCATCCGCGAGGCCCGCATTGCCGGCAGGAAGCCGCCGACCAGTCCCATCACGAGCGAGAACCCGAGCGTCTTCGCGATGACCGAAGGCGTGAGAATGAATCGAAACGACAAATCCGCGAAGGTCTGGAAATTGGTCGTCGAGAACGAAGCGAACTGCATCAGCGCCGCGCAGCACAGTCCCGCGACACCGCCGACGAATCCGAGCAGCAACGCTTCGAGCAGGAACGCGCCGAGCACATCGAAGCGCTTGAACCCGAGCGCGCGCAAGGTGCCGATCTCCGCGACGCGATTTGCCACCGACGCGTACATCGTGATCATCGCGCCGATCATCGCGGCGATGGAAAAGATGATCGACAGCGTGAAGCCGAGAATATTGATGAACGTCGATAGCGCCTTCGACTGATCGCCGTAGAAAATCCGTTCGCGCTTCGCTTCGTCGGCGAGACGCGGGTCCACGTCGATATCGGCTCTGAAGCGCTCGAACGCGTCGCTGCGCGCGAGCCGCACGACCATCGACGAAAAGCTCGTGCGCCGGAACGATTGCATCAACTGATCGACATCGCCCCAGATTTCCGAATCGAAGCCGCTGCCGCCCGCATCGAAATGACCGACGACGGTCCAGTCGCGCTGCGCGAAACGCAGATGATCGCCGATACGCGTGCCGCCGAATCCCTTCGCGATGCTGCTCCCGACGATAATCTCCGACGACCCGCGCCTGAACATGCGCCCCGCCGTGAGCTGCACTTGCGGACGCAGTTGCACGCCCATCGGCGAGACGCCGCGAATCACGACGTTCGCGGGCGTGTTCGTGCCGAGCTTGGTGAGGGAGATCAGCACCACGGTTTCCTTCGATGCGAGCGGCGCGCCATCGCCGTTCATCGCGACCGAAGGATGCATCGCCATCACGTTGGCCTGATTGCGGTCGATCGCGCTCTGTATCTCCGTCTCCGCGCCCTTGCGGATCACGACGACGTTGTCCGCTTCGCCGGTCGAGACGAGCGTCTTCTTGAGGCCCGCATCGAGCATCAGCACGGTCGCGAACACGAACACGACGAGCGCGAGGCCGCCCGCGGTCAGCATCGTCGTGAGACGGCGCGCCCAGAGATTGCGTGCGACGTAGGAAACGGGAATGGCCATCGCGCGTCCTCAGCCGATCGCCCGCAGGCCTTCGACGATGCGCACGCGGCTCGCCTGCACCGCCGGCACGATCGCCGCCGCCATCGCCACCACGAACGCGCACGCGGCCTGCAAGAGCATGGTCTCGTGCGACACCATGAAGACCGGGAACACGCCGCCCGTCGCGTGCTTGAAGACTTCGGCCATCGGCGGCGTCGCCAGAATGCCGATGCCGCCGCCGATCGCGCAGATCGCCATCGATTCGCCGAACACGAGCATCGAGAGAAAGCCCGCGCCGAAGCCGAGCGCCTTCAGCGTCGCATATTCGGTGGTGCGTTCGCGCGCGCTCATGGCCATGGCGTTCGCCATCACGGCCATGATGATGAGGATGACCACGTAGGACACGACGCGTATCGCCGCGATGATCTGATTGGACATCGCGACGAAGCCGAGCTGAAACGCCTGTTCCGTTTCGGTGAGCGTTTCGGCGAGCGAGTTCTTGAAGACGTTGTCGATGTTGCGCGAGACGACGGCGGCGTCGTCGGGGTCCTTGATGCCGACCACATACACGCCGACCTGATCGACGGTGCGTTTGGTCGTCTTGCGGATCGTCTCGTTCAGATAGTCGTAGTGAAAGATCAGTTGCCGCGTGATGGTCGATTCATCGCGTCCTTCCATGATCCCGCGCACGACGAAGTCCCACGTGCCCGGATAGATCGTGCCCTTGAGCGGAATGACGTCGCCGACCTTGAAGCCGTATTGATCCGCGAGTTGCCGGCCGATGAGCGCGCCCTTGCGATCGCGCTGATAATCGGCGCGTTGCTGGTCCGGCACGATGAACTCCGGATAGAGATCGAGATAGTTGTCCGACACCGCGAACTGCGCGAAGAAGTTCTTCGGATCGCGATAGACGCCGCCGAACCAGTTCGAGCGCGCGACGAGCGTCACGCCATCGACGCCGCGAATACGGTTCTCGTATGCGAGCGGCAAGGGAAACACGAGCGAGATCGCATTGCGCGTGACGAGCCGCGCGTTCGACGCCGCCGCCGCGCCCGCGTACCAGGCATCGACGACCGTATGCAGCAGGCCGTAGGCAAGCACCGCGATGGTGAGGCCGAGCACCGTCAGCGTGGTGCGCAGTTTGTGCCGCAGCGCGTTGCGCAGGATCAGCTTGAGCACGAACATGATGGTTCAGGGCCTGGTTCCATCGATCAGCTCGCCTTTCTCCAGATGCACGAGCGCCTTCGCCGCGCCCGCCGCGTGAGCATCGTGCGTCACCATGATAATCGTCTTGCCGAGCTTGTCGTTCAGGCGTTGCAGCATCGTGAGGACATCGGCGGCGGAGTTGCGGTCGAGGTCGCCGGTCGGCTCGTCGGCGACGATCAGCTTCGGGTCCGTGATCAGCGCCCGCGCAATCGCGACGCGCTGCTGCTGCCCCCCCGACAGCTCCGACGGATAGTGGCTCATGCGGTCGGCCATGTTGACCATGTCGAGCACCATCGCGACGCGCTCGCGCCGTTCGTGGCGCGTGAGGCGCGTCAGCATCAGCGGCAATTCGACGTTCTCGAATGCGGACAGCACCGGCATCAGGTTATAGAACTGGAAGATGAAGCCGACGTTCGCCGCGCGCCAGTTGGCGAGCGCGGCTTCGGGCAGGCGCGTGATATCGAGCCCGCCGACGAGCAGCTCGCCGCTGTCGGGCCGGTCGATGCCCGCGATCAGGTTGAGCAGCGTGCTCTTGCCCGAACCCGACGGCCCCATCAACGCGACGAAATTCCCTTCCGCGATGGATAACGTGATGTCGGTCAGCACCGGCACCGTCTGCACGCCGCGCCGATACGACTTTGCGACGTGGCTGATCTGAACGAGAGGCGTCGTGCTCACGCTATTTCTTCGCCAGCGTGACTTTCGCGCCGTCCTTGATCTTGTCGCCGGGCGCGAGCACGAGCACGTCGCCTGGCTTCACGCCCTGCACGGCCAACAGATCGCCGATGCGCTCGCCCGTCGTCACGGGCACTTCGCGCGCGGTGTCGTGCTCGACGGCGTAGACCACCTTCTTGCCGTCGCGCGTGACGACCGCCGTTGGCTGTACCGCGACGACCGCCTTCTTCTCTTCGGGCGGCACGGGCTTCGACAGGAACGCGACCTTCGCGGACATCTCGGGCAGCACGCGCGCGTCGCGATCGACGAAACGCACTTTCACGAGCACGGTGGCCTTGGAGCGATCGACCGTCGGCACGATGCGCGACACGCGGCCCGCGAAGCGCACGTCGGGCAGCGCGTCGAGCTGGATCTCGCACGGCTGTTCGACGGCGATGCGCGAGATGTTCGACTCGGCGACATCGGCTTCGACTTCGAGCGTTTTCATGTCGGCGATGGTGACGACCGCGCCCTTGCTATCCGACGCCGACGAGAACGGCGTGATGTTGTCGCCGACGTTCGCGTGTTTCTCCAGCACGACGCCGTCGAAGGGCGCGCGGATCACGGTCTGATCGACGGCCACTTGCGCGGCCTGCGCGTTGGCTTGCGCCGACGCGATCGCGGCTTCGTCGCTGTTGATGGACGCGTTGGCCTTGTCGAAGCGGGCGAGCGCCGCGTCGTACTGCGTCGCCGGAATCGCGCCTTGCGGGGCGAGAATCCTGTAGCGCCTGAGATCCACTTCCGCGTTCTTCAGCTCGGCGCGCTGGAGCTCCAGATTGGCCCGCGCGACCTTGACCTGCGCCTGCGCCTGCAAGAGCGACGCGGCCACGTCATTGCTTTCCAGCCGCGCGATGATCTGGCCTTCCTTCACCGGCGTGCCCTCCAGCACGCCGAGCCATTCGACGCGCCCCTGCCCCTTCGACGCCACCGCCGCCTTGCGCTGCGGCACGACATAGCCGGTAGCGTTCAGAAGCGTATAGCTCTGCGACGGGTAGACGGACGTGACAGTGGCGGTCTCGACAGCCTGCGGGCCAGCGAGACGAAACGCCACGGCGATGAGCGCAACGAGGATCGCCGCGATGACCACATAGCGAAGCCAGTTGCGCCGGCGTCGCGGCATCGCGGCGGACGGTCCCCGGTCGATTTTGAGTTTTTCTAGGTCGTGTTCAGCCAATTTATTGACGTGCGCCGCCGGATGGCCCGGCGGATCGGGATGCGGTGGAGGGATGGTCAGTATAGCGCCGACGCTTGCTGCGCTTACGAAGTCTTTACTTGACTATCGACACCCTCTCACGCGACGACACATCGCGTCCTTAACGGCCGCCGAAGCGCTTTTCGACATCCACCGCTTTATCGAGCCCGACGAAGCGGTTGTACTCGTCGAACGGCGTCAGACGATCGGCGATGGCATCCGTCGAACCTTCCCGCATGAACACCTCAAGCATGTCCTTCACAGCCTTGTGCATCGCGAGCATCGGCTCGATCGGGCTCAACGTGTAATCGAAGCCCATCTCGTAGGCCTCTTTCATCGACACATAAGGACTCTTTCCGGTGCGTGCCTGATTGAAGAGAATCGGCTTGCCGAGCGGCTTCAAACGGCGCGTGAGTTCGCGCATATGCTCGATGCTTTCGGGCGCGTCGGCATAGAGCCCGTCCGCGCCCGCTTGCGCATAGGCTTCGAGCCGCGCGATAGCGTCCTCGATGCCCGTGACCGCGATCGCATCCGTGCGCGCCACGATAAAGAAATCCGGATCTCGCCGCGCTTCGATCATCGCGCGCAGCTTGAGCACCATCTCTTCCTTCGACACGAGTTGCTTGCCCGCATAGTGCCCGCACTTCTTCGGCAGCGCCTGATCTTCCAGATGCAGCACCGATGCGCCCGCTTCTTCCCAGAGACGCATCGTGCGCTGCACGTCGAGAATGCCGCCGTAGCCCGTGTCAGCATCCGCGAAGATCGGCACCGAGGTCACGCGGCATATGCGGCGAATGTGCTCGAACATTTCCGTCTGCGACAGCACGCCGACATCGGGCTGTCCCGCGACGACACCCGACGCGACGAAGCCCGATACATAGATGGACTTCGCGCCGGCCTGCTCGGCGAGCATCGCGGTGATGGCGTCATGCGCGCCCATGCAAACGAATGGACCTTCCTTGAACAACTCGCGAAAGCGTGCGGAACGGGTCAAGATGAGTCTCCGGAAGTCAGGCAAGATAAGCCCAGCCGCGCGCCTTGCGATCGTCGGCGCGAAATTGCGCGATCTGTTCGCTCATGCGTCGCGTCTGGTCGATTTCATCCAGTCCTTCGAGCAGCGCCGCGCGTGGCGCTTCGTCGAACTCGAAGCGAATCGCATCGATTCCTGGCGCGCGTATTTCGAGCGCACGCAAATCGACTTCGACATTCGCTCCATCGCGCGAAGCCGTCGCGATACGCTCGATAACTTCTGCATCGAGCCGCACCGCCAGCAAGCCGTTCTGCAGGCAGTTGTTATAGAAGATATCGCCGAACGATGGCGCGATCACGCAGCGAATGCCCGCTTCCTCCAGCGCCCACACGGCCATTTCGCGCGAGCTGCCGCAACCGAAGTTCTTTCCGCCGAGCATCGTGCACGCATGACGAAACGCCGGCTGATTCAGCACGAAGTCTTCGCGCTCGCCGCTTTCCGGTCCATTGCCGCGATAGCGCAAGGTCTCCAGCAAATAAGGTCCGAGCTGACCGCGCTTCAGTTGCGAAATGCGTTCGATGCGAATGATGAGATCTGTATCGACGTTATCGCGCAGGAGCGGCGCGGCCGGACCGATGATCGTCGTGACGGCTTTCATCGCGATGCTCCCGTTTGCGGCGCGGCGATATGCCCTGCGATCGCGCTTGCCGCCGCGACTGCGGGACTCGCGAGATGCGTGCGCGCACCCGGTCCCTGCCTGCCGATGAAATTGCGATTCGACGTCGATACGCAACGCTCGCCACGCCCGACGACATCGCCATTCGCACCGACGCACATCGAGCATCCCGGCTCGCGCCATTCGAAGCCCGCCGCGCGAAAGATATCGTCGAGGCCTTCTTCATGCGCCTGACGTGCGACCGTGAGCGAACCCGGCACGACCCACGCCTTCACGTTGCCCGCCACATGACGGCCATCGACGATGCGCGCGGCCGTGCGCAAATCCTCGATGCGGCTGTTCGTGCACGAGCCGATGAACACGCGATCCACGGCGAGTTCATCGAGATGCTGTCCCGCACGGACGCCCATATAGTCGATCGCGTCCTGCGCGGCCTGTCGACGCGATTCGTCCGCGAGCGACGCAGGATCGGGAATCGTGTCGTCGAGTGCGATCACATGCTCGGGGCTCGTGCCCCATGTGACCTGCACGCGTATCGCGGATGCATCGACGATCACTTCGCGATCGAAGTGCGCGCCTTCATCCGTCGCGAGCGCTTTCCAGTCCGCGAGCGCGGCATCGAATTGCGCGCCGCGCGGTGCATATGGTTTGTCTCGCAGATACGCAAAGGTCGTCTCGTCGGGCGCGATCAGCCCGAACTTGGCGCCCAGTTCGATGCTCAGGTTGCACAGCGTGAGGCGCCCTTCCATCGACAGTTCTTCGATCGCATCGCCCGCATATTCGACTGCATACCCGGTGCCGCCCGCCGCGCCGATCCTGCCGATCACATACAGGATCATGTCTTTTGCACTCACGCCTTCGCGCACGCGGCCGTCGAAGCGCACGCGCATCGTCTTCGGCCGCTTCTGGCGAATGGTTTGCGTCGCAAGCACATGCACCACTTCCGTCGAACCGATGCCGAATGCGAGCGCGCCCATTGCGCCGTGCGTACAGGTGTGGCTGTCCGCGCACACGATCGATGTGCCCGGCAGCGACAGCCCGAGTTCCGGCCCGATCACATGCACGATGCCTTGCTGGCCATCCTTGCCGATATCGAAGATGGGGATCGCATGATGCGTCATTTGCGTGCGCATCGCGTCGACCATTTCGGTGCTCCAGTCGGCGTCGCCTGCACTTCGGCCCGGCATAGTCGAGATCACGTGATCCAGCGTTGCGAACGTCAGCGCGGGACTGTCTACTTGCAGACCGCGCCGTTCGAGCACGCGAACCGCTTCGACGCCCGTAAGCTCGTGCATCAGATGTCGATCCACTTGCAGAAGATCGATGCCGCCAGCGAGATGCGCGATCGCGTGACTGTCCCACAGCTTGTCGAAGAGCGTTTTCATGTTTCAGTCGCTATGCGTGAGATGGCGCTGCCAGGCGAGGAACAGCATGTTGACGAGCGTCGCGAACACGAAGAGCATCAGCGCGAGCGCCATGATCGTGCTGGTTTCGTTGCGGTTCATCGCGATCATCAGCAAGCGTCCGATGCCGCTTTGAGAAGCGAACATCTCGCCGATCAGCGTGCCGAGCAACGTCAACGAAAAGCCTATTCGCAAGCCTGAAACCACTTCCGGCACGCACGCGGGGAGCAGCACGTGACGCGCGAAATCGCCCGGGCTCATGCGATACGTTCTGGCTGCGCGCGCGTAGATCGGAGGCATGTTGCGCACCGCATTCATCGTGAAGAGCGTGATCGGCACGATGCCATGCATCACGCCGAAGACGATCTTCGCCCACAGGCCGAGTCCGCACGCGAGCAGCACGACGGGATAGAGCGTGACCTTGGGGATCGAGTAGAAGCCCATCATCAGCGGTTCCATCACGTCGCCGGCCATGCGCCGCGCGCCGAGCAGCAAGCCGAGGCATACGCCTGCGATAGCCGATATCGCGAACGCCGATGCGAACGCGAGCGAGGTCACATAAAGACTCGCCGGAAAATCCGCATCGCTCACGATATGCACCGCGCGCTGCACGGTATGCATGGGCGTGGTCAGCACATCGGGCCCGAGCACTTCGCTCAGGATCTGCCATAGCGCGACGAGCACGACGATCAGCACGAGCGCATCGGTCCAGCGCTGCGCGTGCCGCGTCCTCGTTCCGTGCGTGATGACGACGGTGCTCATGCCGCCTCCCTTCTGATGCGCCGGTAAAGACGCCTTTCGGCTTGTCGCAGCAAGCCGTTGATCGTCGTGACGAAGACCAGCATCAGGACCATGAGACCGTACATCGTCGGGTTGTCGAATGCGTTGTATGCGAACGCGATCTGATAGCCGAAGCCCGATCCCGACAACACGAACTCGCCCGCGACGACCGCGATGAACGCATACACCACGGTCAGCTTGATGCCCGTGAAGACGAACGGCAGACTTGCTGGCAACGTGATCAGGCGAATCTCGTCGAGCGTGCTGAGACGGCATACGCGCGCGGTGCGCAGCAGTACGCGCGGCACACGTTCGAGGCCGTTGAGCGTGTTCACGGCCATCGCGACGACCGCGAACAGAAAGCCGATGCCGATGAGCGGCCATCGATTCAGCCCGAAGATCACGATGAGAATCGGATACAACACGAACACGGGCACCGCATAGTACGAGAGCAGCAAGGGATCGAGCACACGGCGCAGTCGCGGCAAACGGTAGAGCAGCACGCCGCCGACGAATCCGACTATCACGGCGAGCGCCACTGCGGCCAGCGCGCTGCCGAGTGTCTGCACGATATCGAGGGTGAATTGCCCCGACGTGAGAATGTCCCACGCGCTCACCGCCATGCGTGAAGGCGGAATGAACGATACGGGATTGATCCACGCAAGCCGCGTGGCGATTTCCAATAGCGCGATCAGCCCGACGACCAGTCCGATGCGCCAGCGCGCCGCCTCGTTCACGGCTGGCTCCCGAGCGCTTTCAAGGCTTCGTCGCGCAGCAGACCCCACACTTGCGCCGTGAGTTCGCCGAAGCGCGCATCGAGTGCGATTTTGCTGTCGCGCAGACGCGGCCAGCCTGTTTCGATCGTCGCGATGAAACGGCCCGGACACGCCGACATCACGCCGATACGATCCGACAGCAGCACGGCTTCATCGATCGAATGCGTGATGAGCATCACGGTCGCGCCGGTATCGCGCCAGAGCTTCAGCGTTTCATCGCCCATCAGGAGACGCGTTTGCTGATCGAGCGCGCCGAAGGGTTCGTCGAGCAGCATGAGACGCGGACGCACGACCATCGCGCGCGCGATGCAGACACGCTGACGCATGCCGCCCGAAAGCTGCGCCGGATACGCGCGTGCAAACGACTTCAGGCCCATGAACGACAACGCGTGATCCACTCGCTCGCGCACTTCTGTTTCCGCCACGCCTGCGCGGCGCGCGGCGAACGCGGCATTGTCGAACACGTTGAGCCACGGAAAGCTCGCGTCTTCCTGAAACACGACCGCGACTCCGTCGGGCACTTCGCGTCCCACCGGTTGCCCTTCGAACTCGACCGTGCCGCCGCTCGCCGGATTCAGACCCGCGAGCACGTCGAGCAAGGTGGACTTGCCGCATCCCGAAGGGCCCACGACCGAAAAGAATTCGCCCGCGCGCAATTCGAGACTCACGGGGCCGAGCGCATGAAACGGCGGCTTGCCCGCGATGCCGGGATAGATGCGCGTGACATCGGTGAGACGCGCCTGCACGCGCTCCGTGTCCTGCGCGGCGGGATCGCGCGATACGACCGATATCTTCGTGCGACGTGACAACACGCTCATCGCGGCCTCACTTCTTCGTTTGCAGATCGGCGGGAAGAAGCGATTCGTCGACGATCTTCGACCAGTCGAACGGGCCTTCCGGAATCGCCTTCACGAGTATCAACCCCTTCAGCACTTCGTCCATGCCCTTGCGATCGAAGCTGCCTTCGCTCCAGTACTTCGGATCGGACTCCAGCACGTTGTTCAGCGCGGAAGCCGCCACCGCCGGATCCATCTTGTACTGCTTCGCCAGAATCTGCGCGGACTCGTCGCGATGCGCGGCCATGTATTGCACAGCCTTGCGGCGCGCCTTGATGATCCCCTTGATCACTTCGGGATGCGTCTTCAGATAATCGGTTCGCACGATGCCGACCGTCTGCGTTTCATTGGGCACGATATCGGTCGAACGAAACGCGATGCGCAACTGATCCTTCTTCGCGCTGTACGAAGGCTCCGTCATGTAAGCGACATCGACCGCGCCCTGCTGCAATGACGTGAGCATGCCGCTCGAACTGCCGACGGGCTTGCGCTGCACTTGCCCCGTCAATCCTGCGCGATCGAGCGCGATCGTGACGATGGTATCGGTCGTCGATTTCGGGCTGCTATAGCCGATCGTCTTGCCTTTCATCTGCTGGATACCGGTGATGGTGCCGTCCTTCTTTTCGACCCAGACGAGATCGGCGAGGCTTTGCACGCCGCCATGCACGATGGTCAGATCGACACCCTGCTTCACCGCGGAGATCGCCGCGGGCAATGCGACTTCGCCATAAGGAATCTCGGAGGCCATCGCGTTGCGCACCGTGGTGCCGCCGCCTTCCGACGTGATGAAGCCCGACACGTCCACGCCTTCTTCCTTGAAGAAGCCCTTCTCCATCGCGACCGCGAAGGGCACGCCGTACATGCCGTCGCCCCAGTGCGTGACGGTGAGTGGCGCGGCGCGCACATTGGCGCCGCAAACGCAGGCGGCGGTGAAAGACATGAGACAGGCACCGCGCGCGAAGCTCCCGATTTTTCCAAGCGCAAACATGTAGGGTCTCCATCCATGATCGGCGGTCTCGCAGCGTGCTCGGCGCATGCGGCCGCACTGTGGTTTTACGGACCTGCTCTGGACGTGCTGATTGCTGAATAACCGTGCAAGTTAATGTATGCATTAAACGCGCGAAAGTCCAGACTCGCCGAGGGCGTACATACCCTCGTCGCATCGGGCGCAACTCTTGTTTCAGGCTTGCTGGATGCCGTATTGCTGCAGCACGTTGGTCTGGTCGCGCCAGCCGCGCTCGCGATGAGCGCGATACAGCTCGCTCGCTTTCGCTGCATCGCCGCAACGCATCGCGTCGATGATGTCGTAATGCTCCTGTATCGACTTCGACGGCTGGGGATGCGCCTTCACCATCTGCGTGAAGCGGCGCACGCGATGCACCTGATCGCGGCAATTCATGACGATGCCGTGAAGCCGCGCATTGCCGCTCAACGCGATGAGCGTCTCGTGAAAGACCTCGTCCGCCGCCGCCCACGCAAGCATGTCGCCGCGTTCGAGTGCGGCGGTCATGGCCTCGCATGAGTGAACAAGCGGCGCGAGTTCTATGTCCTTTCTCGACGCGACGAGCGCCGCCGCCGTCGACTCCAGGCTGATCAGCACCTGATAGATGTGTTTGATATCGGAGATGGACGTCGGCACGATGCGGATGCCGTGACGCGGCACGATCTGCACGAGGCCTTCGCCTTGCAGACGCAGCGCCGCCTCGCGAATCGGCGTGCGGCTGAAGCCGAGCATCAGCCCCAGTTCCTGTTCGAGCAGATACGAACCCGGCGTCAGTTCGCTTTCGATGATTCGCCGGCGCAGTTCGCGATAAGCAAGCTCGGTCGTGTTGCGTCTCGCGGGTCTCGCGCTCTCGATGGATTTGTCGTTCAATGAAGCGGCCATGCCTGAACTCCCCGATGAATCTCCGTCTTGCGCCGATGGTAACACCGCGTCAAACGCTGGTGAGATGCGCGACGAGCTTGCGGCATGCCTCGGGCAACGCATCGAGCGAACGCACGCCGATCAGCAACTCGCGCGCGGCCCATGCATCGGTCAAAGCGACGACGGCGAGCGCGTGTTGCTTCGCCACTGCCTCGGGCATCACGCCGAGACCCAATCCCGCTTCGATCATCAGACATTGCGCGTCATAGCTCGACACCTGAATGCGCACGCGCACCGGGCGTCCGAGTTCGTTCGCCGCGCGCGTGAGGCACTGGCTGATCGCGGTATCGGCCGGCAATGCGACGAACTCTTCATCGAGCGAATCGGTGAACGCAATCGATCGCGCCTGCGCCAACGCGTGTCCCGGCGGTGTCGCGAGCACGAGGTTGTCGGTGCGATACGGAATCGCGTGAATCGCATGACCGTGAGGGACGGACGTGAACACGCCGATATCCGCCGCGTTGTCCGCCACGGCGCGCACCACTTGCGCGCTCGGCTTTTCATCGAGCACGATGCGCACGTTCGGATGGCGCGCCGCGAACGATTGAATGTCGCGTGGCAGAAACTGAACGATCGACGATATGTTCGCGGCAATGCGCACGATGCCGCTCGTGCCGCTCGCGAAGTCGCGCATCTGAATGGCGATGTCGTCGAATTGATGCAATGCACGATGCGCGAGCGCCGCTAGCCGTTCGCCCGCTTCGGTCGGCTCGACGCCTTTATTCGTGCGACGCAATAACGGCACGCCGAACATGGCTTCGATCTCGCTGATACGCCTGCTCACCGCCGCGGCCGCGATATGTTCGCGATGAGCGGCTGCGGCGATCGTGCCTGCATCGACGACGGCGAGGAACAGTCTCAGCGAAAGCGGATCGATCGGCGGCATGGAAGGCGGCTTCTCTCGTAAGACACGTCCGCAGTGTACTTAAAGAACGCTTGCCATCGCAGACGGCGATGGCGGCATGACGAAGCATAGCTTTGCCACATCACCCGGCGCGCGGAAAATGCCTTGAATCAGGCACTCGCGAGGGGAACCGCCATGCAGGAAGCCGCCGCCGCAACCCGAATCCGCGTGTTCTGGCAACCGGGATGTTCGTCGTGCCTGCGCACGAAGGAATTTCTTGCACGCCAGGGCATAGAGTTCGAATCGATCGACGTGCACAACGATCCCGAGGGCCGCGCCGCGCTCGCGGCGCTCGGCGCGCGCAGCGTGCCCGTGGTCGCGTTGGGATCGAAATACACGCTATGCCAGTCGATCAACGATGTGATCCGCTTCCTCGATCTCAAGACCACGCCGACGCCGCCCTTGCCGCCCGCCGAGCTCGTCGGCAAGCTCGCGCATGTGCTCGAATCCAATGCGCGCTACACGCGTCAATTCGGCGCCGATTACTTTCGCAAGCCTTTTCGCAATCGCAATCGCACGCCCGCCGGTCTGACGTTTCATGTGTTTCGCGTGGCTGAAATGGGCGTTCAGGCCGCGCATCAGATCGAATTGCGCTTCGAAGGCTTCGACGATCAGCCGCCGGAGGAATGGCAGGCGGAAGATATCGCGCGCTGGGGCGAAAGCGTGCGGGAGAAGCTTCTCGACTGCTGGGCGAATGAATCCGACCGCACGCTCTCGTATGACGTGCCGACCTACTATGGCCGCCGCTCGATGCACGAAGTGCTCGAACGCACCGCATGGCATAGCGCGCAACACACGCGGCAAGTCATGTTGATGCTGGAGAGCGACGGCGTGACGATCGATCGTCCCTTGACGGCGGACGACCTCGGGGGCTTGCCGCTGCCGGAAGAAGTCTGGGACAAGTGATCGATCCTCTGTCGGTCGCACGGCAGGCGCGCAAGTCCGTTCGAGCCGCCCTTCATCGGGGCGGCTTCTTTTTATCGTGCGCTAACGTATACGTTGAGCAATACGCCGAATTTCTTTTCATATAATGAAGGCATTCCATCCGCCTGCGTCTGGCCCGGCGGATATATCGTCCGTGCATCGACGGCAACGTTTTCGGAATGCCCATCATGGCTCCAGCCCCGACCGCCGAAGCGATTACCAGAACGCGCGAGAAATCGACCGACACGGTTTATCAGGCGCTGCGCGAAAAGATCCTCAGCAATGAACTGCGCCCCGGCACGCAGATGCTCGAACAGGAACTCGTACAACTGTTCGGAGTGAGCCGTACGCCGGTGCGTGAAGCGCTCATCCGTCTACAGAACGAACATCTCGTGCAGATTATTCCGCGCCACGGCGTGCGCGTGCGCAATGTGTCGATGACGGATATCGAAGAAGTCTTTCAGGTGCAGACGAGTCTCGAAGCGACAGCGGCTTCGACCGTCGCCGCGCGCAAACCGGGCGCGCGAGAACTGAAAGCGCTGGAGAAAGCGTGCACGGAAATGGAGCGCGCCTTCGCGAAGAACGATCGCGAAGCATGGTCGGCGGCGCGTGAAGCGTTCTACGCGCGGCTCGTCGACATGAGCGATAACCCGCGACTCACGCAGATCGTCGGCGAATGCTCGGATCAGGTGCGCCGCGTGCGCGAATTGACGCTGCGGCTGATCGATCCCGACGAATCGCAAGCGCGCGATCTGCGCGCGATCATCGAAGCGCTGCGGCAAGGCGATGTGTCGGCGGCGCAGGCGCTATGCCGCGAGAATCGCGCGCGCAATCTTCAGATGCAAATCGAAGCGCTGCAACGCTTCCGGATTCTGGACGTCTGATCACGAAGCGTGCAAGGCCGTTTCGCGCAAGACGATCACCGGCGCCTTCCGCGCGACGCTCGTAGTTGCGATCAACACCTCTCGATTCGTATGGCGGCACACCACGTTGCGCACGTGGTTCACGCCCCAGTTCAAGAGGCCGGGCTTTCTTGCGCCGAGCACGATGAGGTCCGCATCGAGGCGCTCGGCTTCATCGGCGATCACGCGCCCGATGCGGCGGCCGTCTTCGGGCAGCGTGCGCGTTTGCCAGTCCGCTTCGATGCCCGCGCGCGCAAGCATCTTTTCGCTATTGCGGCGAATCACGAGCGCGAGCTGATTGACGAGCGCGGGCATGTCGCAAAGACATTCCATCTGCCAGCCCGCCCACGACGGAACCGACTCGATCACATGCAGCACGGTCAGACGCGCGTCGCTTTCACGCGAGCGTGCAATGGCGGCCGACAAGGCGGCTTCGCTGAAGTTCGGTCCCACGGCGACGAGAATATGCTGGTTCATGGCGCAACCCTCCGATCATTGGACAGCGCCGTTTGCGGGCGGCCGTCGTTCATTCATGACGTCATGATCGGCGCCGACAATTAGCGCAAACTGAGCGCGCGCTTCGGAAGACGTTACGATGCGATAAATCAAACTGATGGCATCCATTTACCTTTCATCATGGACAATCGCGAACTGCTCAACCTCGCGTACCTGCGCGCGTTCCGTCTCGTCGCGCAGACGGGCAGCGCCACGCGCGCCGCCGCCGCGCTGTTCCGCGCGCAATCGGCGGTCACGCGTTCGTTGCAGGAACTCGAAGCGGCCGTCGGCGAGACCTTGCTGGAGCGCCGTCCGTCGGGCATGCTGCCTACCCCCGCCGGGCGCGCCGTGCTGTTGCGCTGCCAGCGCATCTTCGCGGAACTGGAGGAGCTGGCCCAATGGTGCGCGACGCGACAGTCGCGCCGTCGTACCGCGTCGGACGGCACGCTTCCCGCCTTTCTGCTCAACACGCGGCGGCTGCAATTGTTCTCCGCGCTCGCACGTCATCGTCATATGCCGAGCGCGGCGCAGACCCTGGGCCTCAGTCAGCCGGCCGTCAGCAGCGCGATCCGCATCATGGAGACGGGCGCGGGCATGCAACTGTTCTATCGCAGCCCGCGCGGGCTGCTGCTCACGAGCGAAGGCGAAACCTTCGTCCTGCACGTGCGCCGCGCGCTGAACGAGCTGCGCCATATTCCCGATGATCTCGCGGCATTGCGCGGCACGATTCAGGGTTATGTCACGGTCGGCGCGCTGCCGCTCGGCAGAACGCTGATCTTGCCGGGCGCGATCGCGCGCGTCGCCGCGCAATATCCCGGCGTGCGCATCGTGACCGACGAAAGCGCTTACGAAACACTCGTCGCGGGACTGCGGGCGGGCGATATCGATTTCGTGCTCGGCGCACTGCGTCAGAACGATGCGTCGAGCGGTCTTGTCAATGAGCGCATGATGTCGGAAGACATTGTCGTGCTCGCGCGTCGCGGGCATCCGCTCGCGAGTGAAAGCGGATTGACGCTCAAGGATCTGATTTCCGCGCAATGGATCCTGCCGCGCAGTCAGGCGCCCGCGCGCGGGATGTTCGAAGCGCAGTTCAAGCGAGGGAAGCTCAAGCCGCCGATGCCGACCGTCGAGACCGCCGATCTCGCGGTCATTCGCGGTCTTTTGATGCATACGGATATGCTCGCCGCCGTATCCGCTCAGCAGTTGCACTACGAGTGCGAATCGGGGCAACTCGTGGTGATGGACATTCCTCTGCACAACACGCGGCGCGAAATCGGACTCACGATGCGCGCGGGCGGCACGCCATCGCCGGCGGCACGCGCGTTGATCGATGCGATCCGCCTGACCGTCGATCAGCTCGGGCATGAACTGCGCCGCGAATCGCCCCGCATCGTCAGAACCGTCGGCTGATAGCCTGGTCATCTAAATCGTTTATCGCGATAACATTTCATGGTGCCGTTAGCGCGATCACTGCAACGAACAGGGAGAAGCAATGGACGAGCAGCAATGGATTGCGATGGACGAGTACCTGTGCGACCGGACGCAAACGCCGGACGAAGCGCTCGACGCGGCCCTCAAGTCCAGCGTGGAAGCGGGACTACCCGCGATCAACGTCGCGCCGAATCAGGGCAAGCTGCTGCAAATGCTCGCGCGTCTGCGCGGCGCGCGCCGCATTCTCGAACTCGGCACGCTCGGCGGATACAGCACGATCTGGCTTGCGCGTGCCTTGCCTGCCGATGGCACATTGCTCACGCTCGAAGCCGTCGAGCATCATGCGGACGTCGCGCGAAAGAATATCGAACGCGCGGGCTTGTCGGGCGTGGTGTCGATCTTCGTGGGCGATGCCGCCGATACGCTCGAAGGCTTCGTGCGCGATGGCATCCCGCCTTTCGATTTCATCTTTCTCGATGCGGACAAACAGAGCTATCCCACGTATCTGCAACTCGTGTTGCGTCTGAGCCGCCCGGGCACCGTGATCGTCGCGGACAACGTGATTCGTCAGGGTCGCGTCGCGGATGCGGGCAGCAGCGACCCCGACGTGATCGGCGTGCGCGCGTTCCTGGATATGCTCGCCGCGGACGCGCACGTCTCCTCTACCGCAATTCAGACGGTCGGCAGCAAGGGATGGGACGGATTCTCGCTTTCGATCGTGTCGTGATCGGCGGCTTCGGCAATCCGCTGGCAAATATTCCAGGCAACTGTTGGAATAAAACGCTCGTTTAGAAGGTTAGCGCATCGAGAGCCCAAAAAAATCGATGCGCCGACATGGACGAGCCGATCACCGAACCAGACATTCAAGCCTTCGCGGATGGCGTGCTGTCGTCCGCGAGGGCGGCGCGCGTCGGCCGATATCTCGGCGCGCGGCCGGTGAATCGGCGCTTGCAACGTGCCATCGATCGCGCCGCATCGCACGAACCCACGCGTACGAGAAGCGTCTTGCGCCACGCATTCGTCGCCTTGTGCATCGCTATGGCCGTCGCCGGCTGGTGCGCTGCAACGCACGTCTCTGCGGATATGCTCGATGCCACCGCCGTGATGGCCTTAATGGAGACTTCGAACCAGCGCGGCACGAACGTGCGTCCGCTCGTGTCGCACGATCCGCACTTCATCGAACTGACGCCGGTCGGCCTCGAACTCATCGCGACCCGGACGCGACGCGGCGGCAAGTTCGCGCATATCGACGAATACGACTATCGCAACGCGGAAGGCGAGAGCGTCGTTCTTCTGATCGCGTCCGCGCCATTCACGAGCGATGCGCCGCACTGGAGCGCGCGGCGCGTCGGCGAAATCCGCCTGCTGACATGGGTTATCGGCGGCACGCGCTATGTGCTCGCGGGACAGGCGGGCACGCGCGGCGTCATGCGCGCCGCCGACGCCTTGACGCTGACGGCGCGAGAGGCGGAATAAATGGACATCCGCGACGACTTGACGGAACACCTCCCGAGACTGCGCCGCTATGCGCGCGCGTTGCTGAACAATCGGGAGCTCGCGGACGATCTCGTGCAGGATACGATCGAGCGCGCCTTGTCGCGCGCGCAAGGATTCGAAGCGGGCACCGATCTGCGCGCATGGCTTTTCACGATCATGCACAACGTATTCGTGAATCAGGTAAGCAAGGCGTCGGCGCGTGCGATCCACGTGTCCGTCGACGATGAAGACTTGAGCGAGCGCGAGTTCGCGATACCGGGCGGCCAGATCCGCTCGCTCGAAGTGCGCGATCTCGACTACGCCTTGCAGCGTCTGCCCGCCGAACAACGTGAAGTCGTGCTGCTCGTCGGGCTCGAAGAAATGAGTTATGCGGAGGTGGCGACCGCGCTCGATATTCCCATCGGCACCGTGATGTCGCGCCTGTCGCGCGGACGCGAACGCCTGCGCGCGTTGATGGCCGGCACGCAACCCAGTGCGAAGTTGAAGGTGGTGCGATGAACGACCCACAGACTCCGATCAGCGAAGAAGATCTGCACGCTTACGTCGATGGCGCGCTTTCGGCCGGACGCCGCGAACAGGTCGAGCGCGCCATCGAACTGAATCCCGCTCTGGCCGCGCGCGTGAGCGACTACTTCTCGCTCAATAACATGTTCCATGAGCGCTACGATCGCGTGCTCAACGAACCCATCCCCGCGCGTTTGCGCACGCTGAAGAAAGCGCGCTGGCTCGGCGCGGCGAACTGGCCGCGATTCGCGGGTATGGCGGCGGCGCTCGTCGCAGGCATCGGCATTGGCATCGGCACGAACATGGGCCGCGATGCGCTGTCGCTGCCGGGCACGAGCGCATCGAGTGCAGCGAATACGCGCGACGTGAGCGCCGAAGGCATGGAAGCGATGGCGCGTCAGGCCGCGCTCGCGCATGTCGTGTACATGCCCGCCGTCGATCGTCCCGACGATATCGGCAAGGACCGCGAGCAGGACTTCGTTCAGTATCTGTCGAATAAGCTTGGCACCGACGTGCATCCGCCGCTGCTCACGAAAAGCGGCTTCGAACTGATGGGTGGACGCATTCTGCCCGGCGACAACGGCCCGACCGCGCAATTCATGTATCGCGACGCCAAAGGCGAACGCGTGACGCTCTGCATCGCGCGTCGCAAGACAAGCACCAATACCACCGCGTTCAAGCTGTATCGGGACGGGCCCGTGAACGTGTTCTACTGGATCGATGGCGATTTCGGTTACGCGGTATCGGGCGGCATCGACCGCAAGGTGATGCTCGAACTCGCCCACGATGTGTACGCGCAACTGACGCCATCGACGCCGGGCTGATCGCTTACTCGGAAGGGATCTCTTGCCTGCTCAGACCGGGCCATCTGCCGCGCATCGCAGCCATGCCCGTTTGCGATGACACAGGCGGCAGTTTTCTGCATTCGACATGCATGCCGCGCGAAGACGCGGCCGCCACGAACTTGTCGATTTCCTCGCGCACGTCGGGATCGACATAGTCCGCGCGCGATGCATCGAAGATCACGGTCGCGCCATCGGGGATGGTGCGCAGATGATGCTTCAGTGTGACCTTGCCGAGAAACGAAACGTCCTTGCGGAACGACACCAGGTAATGATCGTCGTGCTGCGTCATCGTGATCGGGCGCTTGAGGTTCGCGCGGATCGCGAGCAGGAGACTGCACCCGATACCGAGCAGAATGCCCATCAGCAGGTCCGTCAGCAACACGCCGGCAATCGTCACGATGAACGGCGCAAAGCGTTCGATGCCCTGCTTCGCGACGGCCGCGAACAACGAAGGCTTGGCGAGCTTCAAGCCCGTGAAGATCAGGATCGCCGCGAGACAGGCGAGCGGAATCAGGTTGATCACGCTCGTCAACGCGAACACGCTCACGAGCAACAGCGCGCCATGCACGAACGACGACCAGCGCGTCTGCGCGCCCGCATGTACGTTCGCCGAACTGCGCACGATGACCGACGTGATGGGCAACGCGCCGATCGCACCGGCCATCATGTTGCCGATGCCTTGCGCTTTCAGCTCACGATCGGGATGCGCCGTGCGTTTCTTCGGATCGAGCTGCTCGACGGCTTCGAGACTCAGCAACGTTTCGAGACTCGCAACGATGGCGAGCGTGAAGGCGAGCCGCCATACATCGGGATTCACGAACTGCGAGAAGTTCGGCAACGCGAGCGCATGGGTGAACGCGGCGAACGATTCGAGCGACGGCAACGCGACCCGATGTTGCGCGGGCGGTGCGAAACCCGGCGCGAACAGGTCGAGCAACACCGTCGCGCCGATGCCGAACGCGACCACCGCGAGCGGCGCGGGCACGGCGCGCACGAGCGTGAAGCGGCGCATCGCGCGCGTTTCCCAGCCTGCGAGCATCGCGAGCGATACGACGGCAACGATGCACGCCGCCGCGGAGACAGGACCGAAAGGCGTACCGAGCATGCCGGGCCCGCTCGCGGCCGGCGCGCCTTCATTGGCGAAGCCCGCGGCGAGCGGAAGCTGCTTGATGACGAGCAGCAGGCCGATCGCGGCGAGCATGCCCTTGATGACCGATGAAGGCACATAGGCCGCGAAGCGCCCCGCCTTCAACATGCCGAAGCCGAACTGGATCGCGCCCGAGAGCAGCACGGCGAGCAGGAACGCGGAGAAGCTGCCGAGCCCGGCGATGCCATCGACGACGATCACGATCAGGCCCGCAGCCGGACCGCTCACGCTCAATTGCGAGCCGCTCAGCAATGCCACGACGAGTCCGCCGATGATGCCCGACAGCAGCCCCGCGAATGGTTCGACGCCGGATGCATTGGCAATGCCGAGGCATAGCGGCATCGCGACCAGAAACACGACAGTGCCCGCGAACATGTCGCGCGGGAAAGTGGCGATACGATTACCAGAGTTCATGATTTTTCTTGGAACGAGTTGGGGCCTGCGAACGTCGCAAAAGCGACATCGCATCGTCAGGCGATCGATTGGAAAAGAGCGGGCTTAAGCGGCCCGCAGCGATGTGACCTGCGCGCGCGCAGTGGCCCGCGTTTCGCCTTCGTCCGCATAGCCGGACGCGAGGACGTTAATAAGGCCGTCGTGAAGGCCGAAGATCCAGCCGTGAACGAGCGGTGGCTCGTCTCGCTCGAAAACGATTGCGTGCTGCCGCAAGAGACGCACTTGTTCGAGCACGTTCAGCTCGGCGAGGCGGTTCGCGCGCGCATCGAGTTCATCGAATGCATCGAGTTCGTGCCGATGCCGCTCCCCCAGTGCGCACAGCGGCGCGATCCGGCGATTCACGTGCGGCAAGTCGCTCGACTGCGGCAGGAGCGAGGCGCGCACGCCGCCGCATCCGTAATGCCCGCATACGATCACGTGATCGACTTTCAGCACGCGCACCGCGTATTCCAGCACGCTCATCGTGTTGTCATCGGAAGCAGAGAACAGGTTCGCGATGTTGCGATGAACGAACAGATCGCCAGGATTGGCGTTCGTCACCGTCTCGGCCGGCACGCGGCTATCCGCGCAACCGATCCACAACACCTTCGGGCTTTGGCCCTGCGCGAGACGGGGGAAGAATTGCGCATCGGCGTGCGCGGTCTCGTGTGCCCAGGCAATGTTTTCCAACAACATTCGTTTCGGTCGATTCATGCATTTCTCTCCAGAACAGGCGCGTCTTTGGTGCATGACGCAAAGAATCGAAAAGGGCCGCATCTACGTTGCAGTGCAGCGAGTTCCTTACGAATAACTTTCGCAGAAAAAGTTCAGCGGCGTCCAGAGAAAAAAATATGACGATATGAATCTCACGTTTTGTTCAACGCTTCGGTGCGCGACGTCTGATAACCTTGAGCGCTTCAGATTCAGCTTTCGCGAACACATGACCGATTCAGCAGCAAGCATCGACACGACACGTTTCATCGAATGCAACGGCGGCGCTTATCCCGTACGGATCGAGTATCAATGGGTGAATCCGGAACGTGTCGATGCGCCCGTCGCGTTGTTCCTGCATGAAGGGCTGGGCTCGATCGCGTTATGGAAAGGCTGGCCGCAGCAGCTTTGCGATCGCCTGAATTGCCGTGGTCTCGTGTATTCAAGGCCCGGATATGGACGCTCCACGCCACGTCGATCCGGCGAACGATGGCCGGTCGAGTTTCTGCATCGGCAGGCGCAAGAGGTGTTGCCCGCATTCCTCGATGCACTCGGCGTCGACGCTGAAGAACGCTCGCGCATGTGGCTCATCGGGCATAGCGATGGCGGCACGATCGCCCTTCTTTACGCAAGCGCGTTTCCCGAAGCGCTCGCCGGCCTCGCCGTCATGGCGCCGCATTTGTTCGTGGAACCGATGACGGTCGAAGGCATCGAAAAAGCGCGCAGCACGTACGAAACGACATCGTTCAGAGACAAACTTCAGGCTTATCACGACGATGTCGATTCAGCCTTCTACGGATGGAACGATGCGTGGCTTAATCCCGCGTTTCTGCATTGGGATATCACGGAAGAGTTATCGTCGATCAGGCGGCCGTTGCTCGCCATTCAAGGCTATGACGACGAATATGCGTCGATGCTGCAAATCGATAAGATCAAGGCGGCTGTCGATCACGCGCAGCTCGTCAAGCTGACGCAGTGCCGGCACTCACCGCATCGCGATGCGACCGATGAAGTGAACGATGCGATCGCCGCTTTCGTGCGCGCGCATCGAGGTTGAAGCAGCATCGGCCGCGCGAGTCAACCCGCGTCCTGCGCCTTCGCCGACGCCTCCTGCGCTCGCCTCAACCGCTCGCGGCTATTCGACAAATGCATGCGCATCGCCGCGCGCGCCGCTTCCGGATCGCGACGTTCGATCGCATCGTAAATATCTTCGTGCTCGCGATTCACGCGATCGAGATACCCGGCGGGATCGTTGTGCGCGAGCGCCGCCGAATTCACGCGCGTGCGCGGGATGATGGTGTTGCCAAGCTGGCTCAGGATGCTGTGGAAGTAGCGGTTGCCCGTGGCCTTCGCGAGTTCGAGATGAAACGCGACGTCCGCGGCGACGGCGTTGCCCTCGCCCGCTTCGATAAGCCGCTCGAAGTCGTCGAGCGCGCGACGCATCTGCGCGAGATTTTCATCCGTGCGGCGCATGGCGGCGAGACCCGCCGCCTCCGCTTCGAGACTGATGCGCAGTTCGAGAATCGCCATCACATCGCGCACGGTGAGATCGCCCGCGGCCTCGATCTGGAAACGGTCCTGGTCGCTCGCTTCGAGCACGAACGTGCCGATGCCGTGCCGCGTCTGCACGAGCCGTCCCGCCTGCAACCGCGAGATCGACTCGCGCACGACCGTGCGGCTCACGCCAAGCTGCGCCATGATTTCCGATTCAGTCGGCAGCTTGTCGCCGGGTTGAAGCGCGCCGCTGCGAATCCGTTCCGACAACTCGGCGACGACTTCCTCGGTGAGGTTGCGGGAGCGGCGAAGCGCGCCGGACGCGAGGGCTTGGGACATTGAAAGGCCGGTCTTTGTGTGCTCGATGGGTCATTATAGGGCGCGCGGAACAGCTTGTACGATGACTATTGACTCGCGCTGCATCGCTGCGCGCAGCACTAGACGCAGGACTCGCTTTAATGAGAACCAAATGCCGATTCGCGCAAGGCGCATTCGACGCCGCGCCGGCCATGATGGAAAACCCCATCAAAATCATGCGATTAGGGCCAAAACAAAGCGTTGATAAACCGTCTGTTGCGGCGTAAAGTTCAAGTACCGCATGAAGTGAAATCGCGCCAGCCAGGCGGCGTCAGCCGCGCGTCGGCGGCGCGATCGTTTTGAAACAAGGCTCGCGAATCCATGCCGCATCCGTTGGATTCGCCATCATCTCGCGCAGTCGCGAGCCTGATTACAGCGGTTCACCGGCTCGTCGCCGCGCGTGTCTATGCGTTACACCACGCGCCTTGCGCCTCTCGCGCGTCTCGCTCATCGATCAGGCGAAAGCCGGTGCACATCCGTATTCACAATCGCAGATTTCGCGGCGATACTGATGCGCGGCATCGAGGTTGGCAGGCAAGGAGACGAGCAAATGATGCGTGAAGTAATCGGAGCGTTCCACGGCTCCCGTAAGCTGGATGAAGCACTTGAAGACTTGCGCGCGGAAGGCATCGCGGCCGATCGCGTGCGCGTGGCGAGCATGAGCGGTTTCGCCGATTTCCACGCTTCGCAGATACAGAGCAACAACGCGCAGACGCAGTGGATCGCGGCGGAATACGCGGGGCACGGGGAGCATCTGGGCGTGGTCGACACGCATGACTACCCGTACGGGCTGGACGCTTCGAGCGACGACATCCTTCCCTCGTTCGGCGCGGATGGCGGCGACGCGGACCTCGCTTGCAGCGTCACGCGCGTGATCGTAAGCATTCGCGACGAAGCGGAGATGCGCGCCGTATGCGACATCTTCTCTCGCCTCGGCACCGACGATATCGACGTGGAAGGCGCCGCGGCCTGATCCGCGACGCGCGAGGCTCGTATCGTCGCGTCACTGCGTCGTCGTCGTCGCGGGCTTCGCTTTCTTCTTGTGCTTGAAGTGATAGCCGCCCTGGTGCGTGCTGCCGGCCGCGGACGTGTTGTCCCCGCCGACGGTCGGTCCGGCCGTCGCCGCTCCGTGGGCGTTGCCGCCGCCCGAACCGCCATTGCCATTGCCGCCGCCTGACTGCGCCATTGCCGCGCCCGTCACGCCTATCGTTGCGCCCGCCGTCAGCGCGATCAAAAGCCTCAATCCAGTCGTCCTCATTTTTTCCCTCGTCGATCAGGTTCATCACCGGTCGGCGCGCATTTCGCATTCAAGATGCGTAACGCAAAATGCCATCTGGTATATGGCATGCTGCATGCTCGCCCTTTGTGTTCCATTGCCGCGTACGGCCATCAAATTCGCCCTCCTTACTCATGGATGTCCGCAAAACCACCCGCAAGTCAGCCGAACGCGACGACGCCGCATCTGCATCGAGAGCAGGTTTCGTGCGCGTTCGCGGCGCGCGTGAGCACAACCTGAAAAATGTCGATGTCGACGTGCCGCGCGATGCGCTCGTCGTCTTCACCGGCGTGTCGGGTTCCGGTAAATCGTCGCTTGCATTCGGTACGCTTTACGCCGAAGCGCAGCGGCGCTATTTCGAATCGGTCGCGCCGTATGCGCGGCGGCTCATCGAACAGGTCGGCGTGCCGCAAGTGGACTCGATCGAAGGCTTGCCGCCGGCCGTCGCCCTGCAGCAGCAGCGCGGCGCACCGAATGCGCGCTCGTCGGTCGGCAGCGTGACGACCCTGTCGAGCCTCGTGCGCATGTTGTATTCGCGCACCGGCAGCTATCCGCCGAAGCAGCCGATGCTCTACGCGGAAGATTTTTCGCCCAACACGGTCCAGGGCGCGTGCCCCGTGTGTCACGGCCTCGGGCGCGTCTACGAAGTCACGGAAAAGTCGATGGTGCCCGACGACTCGCTCACGATCCGCGAGCGCGCCGTCGCAGCGTGGCCGCCCGCGTGGCACGGGCAGAATCTGCGGGACATTCTCGTCACCCTCGGCTATGACGTCGATACACCGTGGCGCGACCTGCCGAAGAAGGATCGCGACTGGATTCTCTTCACCGAAGAGCAGCCGACCGTGCCGGTGTATGCCGGCCTCACGCCGAAAGAGACGCAGGCCGCCCTGAAGCGCGGCGCCGAGCCCAGCTATCAGGGTACCTTCACCGGCGCGCGCCGCTACGTGCTGCATACCTTCGCGCACACGCAAAGCGCGCTCATGAAAAAGCGTGTGTCGCGCTTCATGGTCGGCAGCGATTGCCACACATGCCACGGCAAGCGGCTCAAGAAGGAAGCGCTGTCGGTGACGTTCGCGGGGCTCGACATCGCCGAATTCGCGCGGCTTCCGCTGAGCCGTCTCGCCGATCTGCTCGCACCCATCGCACGCGGAGAGTGGCCTTCGCACGACGACGCGCCGAGTCCCGCGCTCGCGAAGAAAGACCGGATCGCGGCGACGGCGAAGCGGGTAGCGGCAGGCGGCTCCGCGCACAAGGCCGCGCCCGATGTGCGCCGCACGGCCAATCTCTCCGACGAGAAACGCGCCGCCGCCGAACGCATCGCCGCCGACTTGCTGGAGCGGCTCGGCACGCTCATCGATCTCGGCCTGGGCTATCTGTCGCTCGATCGCGCGACGCCCACGCTCTCCTCCGGCGAACTGCAGCGCTTGCGGCTCGCGACGCAACTCGCATCGCAACTGTTCGGCGTCGTGTACGTGCTCGATGAACCGTCCGCGGGCCTGCATCCCGCCGACAACGAAGCACTTTTTGCCGCATTGCAGCGCCTGAAGGCCGCGGGCAATTCACTCTTCGTCATCGAACACGATCTGAACACGATGCGACGCGCGGACTGGCTCGTCGATGTCGGTCCGGCCGCGGGCGAACAAGGCGGACACGTGCTCTATAGCGGACCGCCCGAAGGCCTCGCATCGATCGAGGCATCGCAGACGCGCAAGCATCTCTTCGCGCCGGCACAAACGATCGAGCGCACGGCGCGCGAGCCGCGCGGCTGGCTGCGGCTCGAAGGCATCACGCGCAACAACCTGCATGGCATCGATGCCGCGTTTCCGCTCGGCGCCTTTACGACCGTCACCGGCATTTCAGGCTCGGGCAAGTCGAGCCTCGTGAGTCAGGCGTTGCCGGAACTCATCGCAGAGCGGCTCGGGCGCGCACTCGACGAAGCCAGCGAAGACGAGCAGGACCCGCTCTTCGCTCAAGCGGACACATCGGCTGGCGGACGCATCGTCGAAGGCATGGAGACGATCCGCCGTCTCGTGCGCGTCGATCAGAAGCCGATCGGCCGCACGCCGCGCTCGAACCTCGCCACTTACACCGGCCTCTTCGATCACGTACGCAAGCTGTTCGCCGACACGCCCGCCGCGCGCAAGCGCCGCTATGGCGCGGGACGTTTCTCGTTCAACGTCGCGCAAGGGCGCTGCCCGACATGCGAGGGCGAAGGCTTCGTGAGCGTCGAGCTGCTGTTCCTGCCGAGCGTCTATACGTCGTGCGCGACCTGTCACGGCTCGCGTTACAACCCGCAAACGCTGGAGATCACATGGCGCGACAAGAACATCGCGGATGTGCTCGACATGACCGTCGATAGCGCATGCGAGTTCTTCGCCGATGAACCGAACGTGATGCGCGCGCTCGCCGTGCTGCGCGACATCGGCCTCGGTTATCTGCGGCTCGGGCAACCCGCGACGGAACTGTCGGGCGGCGAGGCGCAGCGCATCAAGCTCGCGACGGAATTGCAGCGCGCGCATCGTGGCGACACGCTCTATATCCTCGACGAACCGACGACCGGCCTGCACCCCGCCGACGTCGACCGGCTGATGGCGCAACTGCAGGGCCTCGTCGATGCGGGCAACACGGTCGTCGTCGTGGAGCACGACATGCGCGTCGCCTCGCTCTCCGACTGGGTCATCGATATCGGTCCGGGCGCCGGCGAGGATGGCGGCCGGATCGTCGTGACG
Source organism: Caballeronia sp. EK (assembly GCF_014384845.1). Classification (NCBI taxonomy): domain Bacteria; kingdom Pseudomonadati; phylum Pseudomonadota; class Betaproteobacteria; order Burkholderiales; family Burkholderiaceae; genus Caballeronia; species Caballeronia sp. EK. The sequence continues at coordinate 464,603 of NZ_JACSUE010000002.1, read as the reverse complement.
GGCACGCCGCAACGCATCGCCGACCATGCCGCGAGCCGCACGGCGCGTTATCTGACGGAGGCGCTCGGTTCAGGCGACCGCGTGCCCTGAAGCCACGCGTTTGCGATACGTCTCGTCGAACGCGGCTTCGAGTCCGGTGTGCGCGCCGCGCAAACCATCGACGACACGCCTGGCCCACTCGAAGTACTCGCGCTTTCTTTCCTCGCTCCAGTTCGCAGGCGGCATGGCGAGAATATCGCGCAGATTGCAGATCTTGTCCGCGAGCTTCACGAGCTGCGCGGCATGACTGATATGCGCCGCATGTTCGATCTGCAGGCGCTTTCTCTCGGCCTTCGGCAAGGACTTGTCGTCCGTCACTTCGGCGACGATGCGCGCGACTTCCTCGCCGAACCATTGAACGAGTTCGTCGTGCGATGTGTCCGTATCCTCGATCGTGTCGTGCAGAACGGCCGCGAGCAGCACGCGCTCGTCATCGATGCCGCCTTCATTGGCGAGCACGTTGGCAAGCGCGATCGGATGATTGATATACGGCGACGCCTCCGCGTCCTTGCGGCGCTGATTGCGATGTTTGTCCGCAGCAAATGCGATGGCCCGGATCAGTTGATTCATTGGATGGTCTCCTGTGCGGCGAATAAGAAAAGTATATGCGCCGCGCGAACGCCCTCCATGTCAATACAGCCCGATCCATCGCCACACGTAAAAACGCGCGATGCCGACCAGTTCATGCAATGCGCTGTTCGAATCGAACCATCCTTTGCGGCGCGGCAGCCACCATGTCAATGCCGGACGTATGTATGCAACCGCGGGCTGCGGATGCAGATCGAACGCATCGAACGCGAGCATCGCACGGCGCATATGAAGCGACGACGTAATCAGCACCGATGTATCGTATTGCCGCGCACGTAGTATTTTCTCGGTATTGCGCGCGTTCTCGTAGGTATCCAGGCTCTGGTTTTCGAGGATCAGATCCTTTCGCGCGACGCCGGCGTCTAGCAGCAGAACGCCATACACATCCGCTTCGCTTTGCTCGTGATGCTGTGGATTGCCCCCGCTCACGATGACGAAGCACGCCTTCTCCATCTCCTCGCAGCGCTTGTAGAGCGATGCCGCGAGATCGATGCGCGTTGTCGCGTCGCCCTTGGGCACCAGACGCCGCTCGCGATCGTACGACGTCCCACCGCCGAGCACGACGATCGCCATGCGTGGGCCGAAGCTCGGGTCTTTCATCGACGCATACGTGTCGTTCGCGAGCCGCACGAGCGGCCCGGGAAGCACACTGCCGAGCAACCAGAACACGATAACCGCAACGAGCAGGATCGCACTGCGCCGTCTTTTCCAGACGACGAAAAGCGCAACGAATATCGCCAGCAAAGAGATCAGTACCAATTACCTCACCCCGTTCCTTGTTTTTCAAAAAGCTTTCGGGCGCGCATAGTTTTTGCAGCGTTCTCAATCGACTATGCGCAGTAGTTACCTGCTCACCGTACATGCGCGGCTGGCGTCGAGTTTGAATCATCGCACCGGACAGAGACATGCTCGTTATCGCACAGAGCGCCGATTTGTCTTCGAGGCCCTCCGTGCGCCATCGCACGGACGCATATGGCCGCAAATTCGTTAAATACGATCAAACAAAATTCATAAGAAGACAGTGCGTGCGAGGGCGCTCGTGGAATCGTCTTCACGAGACATAACAACACCGCTGCCGATTCGCCCCGGAGTTAGCGACATTCGATAAGAACTCATCGTCGCAATCCGGATTTATTGCGCCAATGGCCGGGTACAAGGGAAAACACAGAAAATGAAAACTGAATTGCGTCGCATCCTCGCCGAGTCCGCTCGTCTCGACGTGCCTATCGACACGCTTGCCGACAACGACGATCTCTACGCCGCCGGTCTCTCATCGCTCGCCACGGTCCACGTGATGCTCGCGATCGAAGACGAATTCGGCATCGAGATTCCCGATAACATGCTCACGCGCCGGCTCTTCTCGAGCGTCGATTCGCTCGCATCGGCCGTCGACGGACTGCGTCGTTCGAAGGCGGCCGCATGAACGCGCCGGCTCAGGAGCTTGAAATCGCCGAGCTCGCGCAAAGCGCGAGCGCGCGCAGCGAAAGCGAGTTGATCGAAGCCGCGAAGCGCGTGGCGGCCGTCGCGGCAAAGCACGCCGATGCGGTCGATCGCGAAGCGCGCTTTCCCGCCGAAGCCGTTGCTGCGATGCGGGAAGAGCGCCTCTTCTCCGCGATGATCCCGAAGATGTACGGCGGCGACGGCCTCACGCTGACCAGCGTCGCGCGTTTGTGCGAGGCCCTGGCGCAAGGCTGCGCGTCCTCCGCGATGATCTATGCGATGCATCAGAGCCAGGTCGTGTGCATCGTCGATCATGGCGCGAATGTGCCCTGGCAGCGCGACTTCCTTGCGCGCATGGTCAGCGAGCAGTTGCTGCTCGCATCGGCGACCTCGGAAGAGAACATCGGCGGCAACATGCGCACGAGCGCATGCGCGGTCGATCTCGTCGACAACGCATTCAGCATCGAGAAGCTCGCGCCGACCATCTCGTACGGCAAGTATTCCGACTGCATTCTCGTGACGGCGCGCCGTCATCCGGATGCGCCGCCCTCCGATCAGGTGCTGATCGTCGCACCGCGCGATACGTTCACGCTGGAGCAGCGCGGCACGTGGGACACGCTCGGCATGCGCGGCACGTGCAGCGAAGGACATCGTCTCGTCGCGAGCGGTATCGCCGAGCAGATCCTGCCGGCGCCGTTCTCGCGCATCGCCGACGAAAGCATGCTGCCCGTGTCGCATACCTTGTGGTCGTCGGTATGGTGCGGCATCGCGAGCGACGCGGCCAATCGCGCGCATCAGTTCTTCCGCAATCAGGCGCGCGGCAAGCCCGCATTGCCGCCATCGGCCGCGCGGCTTTCGCAAGTGCTCACGCTCATCAAGATGATGCAGGCGCGTCTGCGCGAATCGCTCGCCAATGTCGAAGCGGCTCAGGCCGAGCGCGCGCTGCGCAAGGCAAGCCAGAGCAACGACGACGACGCGCCGCTCACCGCGTCGATCGGCATCAATGCCGACCTGAACATGCTCAAGCTGGCGATTTCGCAATCGGCGGTGCACGTCGTGCAGGAAACGCTGATGATCTGCGGCATGGCGGGCTACAAGAACGACACGCCGTTCAGCGTGGGGCGCCATCTGCGCGATCTGCACTCGGCGCCGCTCATGATCAGCAACGATCGCATCGAATTGAACACGGCGAATCTGCTGCTTGCGCAGCGCGCCGCAACGGGGACCCTTTGACGATATGAACATGCCGACGGAACAGGCCGCCATGATGCAGGCCGAAGCACAAGCACAAGCACAAGAGACTCAGGCACCTTACGACAAATCGGACTTGACCTTGCGCGATCGCCTGATCGAAGCGGGCATTCTGCTCGACACGGGCGAAGACGGTCTTTACGGCCGCAGCGAAGTGTTCGAGGACGTCGTAGAGCGCCTCAATCAGGCGATCACGATGCTCGGCGCGGACCAGCACGCGGAAGTGCTGCGCTTTCCGCCCGCGATGCGCCGCCGCGATTTCGAGGACAGCGAGTATCTGAAGAGCTTCCCGAATCTCGCGGGCACGATTCACTCGTTTCAGGGCAACGATCGCGGGCATCATCGCCTGCTCGAAGCGCTCGACAAGGTCGTGCATATCGGCGAGGAAGAAGAGCGTTCCGATGAATGGATGGATCAGCAAAAGCCCACGCGCCTCGTGCTCACGCCGGCCGCATGCTATCCGATCTATCCGCTCGTCGCGAAGCGCGGCAATCTCGCTGAAGGCGGCGCGACCTTCGATGCGTTCTCGTACTGCTTCCGTCACGAGCCGTCCATCGATCCGGGCCGCATGCAGATGTTCCGCATGCGCGAGTACATTCGCGTCGGCAGCCCCGAGCAGGTGATGGCGTTCCGTCAGAAGTGGATCGAGCGCGGCTCGCTGCTCGTGAACCTGCTCGAACTGCCCTTCGAGATCGACCTCGCCAACGATCCGTTCTTCGGGCGCGGCGGCATGATCGTCGCGGATAGCCAGCGCGCGCAGCAACTCAAGTTCGAACTGCTCGTGCCGGTGGCGACGCCCGACCGTCCGACCGCGTGCCTGTCGTTCAACTATCACCAGGACCATTTCGGCGAGCTCTGGCACATTCGTCAGGCGGACGAGCAGGTTGCGCATACCGCATGCGTCGGCTTCGGCATGGAACGCACGACGCTCGCGCTCTTCCGTCACCACGGTCTCGATGTCAAGGCGTGGCCCGAGAAAGTGCGTCAGTTGCTGTGGGGCGACAAGGCGCCGCTCATCGAAGAAGGCCTCGCGAATCTGGGAAGCCAGACATGAACGCACGCTCGCCGGCAGAAGCCGTGACCGCACCGTCCGCGTCCGCGGACGGCGCGTACCGCCAGCACCTGCTGCATCGTGAAGAGCGCGTGTGGCTGGAGACCAACTGTTATGTCGACTTGTGGATCGAGTTGCTGCATCACTACGGTTGCGATCCGCATGCGGCGCTCGGCTTCACGGTGACGCAGGCGTTCGAGGGCGATCAGTTCACGTTCCCGAAGTTCTCGCTCGACGATATATCGCGGCTCTATGGCCTGCAGGCACAGGAGCTCGCGATCTACGACACGCTGGAAGCGCATGTGCGCGAGCAGACGCGGCGCGGTCAGATGGTGGTGGTCGAAATGGATTCGTACTATCTGCCCGATACGCGCGCGACCGCGTATCGGCAGACGCATACGAAGACGACCATCGCCATCGATGCCATCGACACCGACGCGAAGCGCATCACGTACTTCCATAACGCGGGCTATTTCGCGTTATCGGGCGAGGACTACGATGGCGTGTTCCGTCTGATGCCGGGTCTCGCCAGCGACGTGCACGCGCTCTTCCCGTACGTCGAGTTCGTGAAGCGCGCGCGTGCTCCGCTCGAAGGCGATGCGATGGTGCAACGCTCGGTCGAACTGCTCGCATTGCGGCTCGCGGATCGTCCTGCGACGAACCCGGTCGCGCAATGGCGCGCCGCATTCCCCGAGCATTTGCGTGCGTTGCTCGAACGTGATCCCGCGTACTATCACCTCTACACGTTCAACGTGATGCGTCAGCTCGGCTCGAACTTCGAACTGCTGTCGAAGTATCTCGGCTGGCTGAAGTGTCACGGCGTGGACGTCCCGAGCGACATCCAGACGAGCGCGCAGGCACTCGCGAGCGAAGCGATGGTCATGCAGTTCCGTCTCGCGCGCGCCCGCATGCGCTCGCGCACCGACGCGTGCGAAGATTGCCTCGATTCGATGCAGGCTTCGTACGACAAGGTCATCGAGCCGCTCGCCGCGCGCTTCCTCTGAACGCCAAGGCCGCGCGGTCAATCGCGCGGCTTTGGCGTCGCTCTCTTTCGAATCCCATCGACGAGGTAGGCACATGCACGTCCTGTCCGCGCACGCGCCGCGGCGTCTCTCCGAAGGCTGGCAGTGCGTGAGCACGCCCGCGGGTGCATGCACGACACCCGCATCGCTCGATACGTTCACGCAGTGGATCGACGCGCCCGTGCCCGGCACGATCGCGTCCGCCTTGCGCGCGAGCGGCGTTAGCGACGAAGCGCTCGCGCAGCCGTTCGCGCATTCGGATCACTGGTATCGCGTGAAGCTGAGCGGCAACGGCAGGCGGCGTTTGCGCTTCAACGGGCTCGCGACCATCGCCGAAATATGGCTCGACGATCGCAAGCTGCTCGAATCGGATTCGATGTTCGTCGCGCATGATCTCGATGTCGATCTCGACGGCGAGCACACGCTTCATCTGTGCTTTCGCTCGATCGCGCCTGCGCTGGCGGCGAAACGCGGACGCGCGCGCTGGCGTCCGAAGCTCGCGCAACCCGCCACGCTGCGCAACGTGCGCACGACGCTGCTCGGGCATATGTCCGGATGGTGCCCGACGGTTCAACCGGCGGGACCGTGGCGCGCGATCGAAGTGATCGGCGAATCGCGCGCCTGCATCGACAACGTGGACATGCGCACGCGTGTCGATGGCACCGATGGCGTTCTCGATGTCACCGTGCGCTACTTTCATGCGCAGGAGCAAAATCCGGTTCGGCTCGGATGCGGCGAAGCGCAAGCCACGATGCAATGGCAGGACGCGCACACGCTCACGGGCCGGTTGCGCGTGCCGGACGTGCGCTTGTGGTATCCGCATACACATGGCGAGCCGTCACGTTATGCCGTCAAGCTCGGTGATATCGCGCTCGGCGAAGTCGGCTTTCGCACGATCGAAGTCGATCGCGGCGCGGACAAGCAGGGCTTTCAGCTCGTCGTGAACGGCGTGCCCGTGTTCGCGCGCGGCGCGTGCTGGACGTCGGCGGATATCGTTGCGCTCGATGCGCCGCGCGAGAAACTCGACAAGATTTTCGGGCTAGTTCGCGATGCGGGACTCAACATCGTTCGCGTGAGCGGCATCACGCTTTACGAATCCGACACCTTCTACGAACTCGCCGACAAACACGGCGTCCTCGTGTGGCAGGACTTCGCGTTCGCGAACTTCGACTATCCCGACGACGAAGCGTTTCGCGCCAGCGTGCAACGCGAAGCCGAACAGTTCCTCGCGCGCACGCGGCGCTTCGCGTCGCTCGCGGTGCTGTGCGGGGGAAGCGAAGTGCATCAGCAGGCGGCCATGCTCGGCCTTCCCTTCGGCGCGTATCAGCAGCGCCTTTTCAACGAACTCTTGCCGAACGCAGTTGCAATGCAACGGCCCGATGTCGCCTACGTCGTGAACTCGCCGAGCGCGGCGCCCGGCGATACGGTATCGATGCCGTTCGGCACGCGCGGCGGCATCACGCATTACTACGGCGTGCCCGCGTATCAGCGTTCCTTCGATGACGTGCGCCGCGCGCAAGTGCGCTTCGCATCGGAATGTCTCGCATTCGCCAACGTCCCCGACGATGTCGCGCTACACGCCATGCCGAACCCGCGCGCGCATGAACCGCGCTGGAAAACGGGCGTGCCGCGCGATCCCGGCTCGGCGTGGGACTTCGACGACGTGCGCGAGCACTACATGCAATCGCTTTATCGCATGGACGTGCCGCGCTTGCGCTATGAAAACCCCGAGCGTTATCTGGAGCTATCGCGCGCCGTCGTCGCCGATGTGATCGGTGCGGTTTTCTCGGAGTGGCGTCGCGAAGGATCGACGTGTGCGGGCGGCATCGTATGGAATCTGCTCGATGTGCGCCCGGGTGCGGGCTGGGGCGTCATCGACGTGCTCGGTGCGCCGAAGAGCGCGCTGCATGGACTCGCGCGCGTGCTGCAACCGGTGCAGGCGCTGATCCTCGACGAAGGACTCGACGGCCTCGACGTGCATCTCGTCAACGAGACCGCGCGCGAGATTCGGGCGCGCGTCGAACTGACCTGCCTGCGTGAAGGCGCGGTCAAGGTCGTGGGCGGTTCATGCGATGTCGTATTGCAGGCGCGCAGCGTGCAGCGCGTGTCGTCGAATGCGCTGATCGGCGCGTTCTTCGATATCGCGTATGCATACCGCTTCGGTCCGCGAGCGCATGACGCAACGCATGTCGTCCTGCGCGATATCGACACGGGCGACGTGCTGTCGGAAGCGTTCCACTTTCCCGATCCGTCGATCGGCGAGCGTCGCGATATCGGCCTGAATGCGACCGTCGAGAAAGACGGTGAAGGCTGGAGTCTCGTCGTCGAAACGGCGCAGCTTGCGCGCTGGGTGCATGTGGTCGATCCCAACTACTTCGCGCGCACCGACTGGTTCCATCTCGCGCCGGGCAGCACGCGGCGCATTTCGCTCGTTGCGCGGCACGCGAACGTGAGCGCCGCGCCCGAGGGCGATGTGTCCGCGATCAATGCGATAAGAAGCGCGGCATATCGCGCCGCCTAGCGCCCGAATGCTTCGGTTTCGACACGCCTGCCGTTGAGAAACGCATCGGCGACGAGACGCAGCGGACGCACATCGACATCGCTCGTCTTCGTTTCGATGAGCGCGTGAAAGTGCTCGTATAGCGCGGGATATTCGCGCTCGCGTCCGAGATCGATCTCCTTGCCCGCGATGGAGAGGCGCTTGCCGCCTTCGCGCATCGACAGGCGGCCCGCGTCCGTGTCGATGTCGATATCCCATTCCTCGACGGGACCGTGACGCCAGTCGAACACTGCGCGCACCGGCGCGCCGTTCGTCGCGATGCAATCGAGTTCCGCCGCGATCGGTGTGGACGTATCGCTCGGCACGGTGAGAGTGGCCCCGCGCAACGCGACCTCATGCGGCAGGATGCGCGTGACGATCGACAGCGCGTTGATGCCCGGATCGAACACGCCGAGGCCGCCAGGTTCCCAGATCCATTGCTGTCCCGGATGCCAGCGGCGCACGTCTTCCTTCCAGCGCACTTCGACGGACCGAATCGCGTCAGCATTCTTCGCGAGCCATTCGCGCGCCGGTTCGACTGCGCTCGCCGCACGCGAATGCCACGACGCGAACAGCGTGCAGCCGCGCGCCCGCGCGATCTCATCCAGGGCGGCGACTTCGCTCACGCTGGCGCCGGGCGGCTTTTCCAGCATGACGTGCTTGCCCGCTTCGAGCGCGGCCAGCGCCTGCTCGTAACGGACCTGCGGCGGCGCGCAGAGCGACACGGCATCGATCGAGGGCTCGGCGGCGAGCAGCTCGCCGATATCCCGATAGTTGCGCACCCCATCGACGCTCGCATTGCGGCTCGCGCACGCGACGAGTTCGAATCCTGGCTGCGCGGCGATCGCGGGCAGGTGCTGATCCCGCGCGATCTTGCCGATGCCGACGACAGCGAGCTTGCATACTCCATTCATGCGATGTCTCCTTACGCTTCGAGTGTGTCCCCGAGCGTAAAGATACCCTATCGCTCCCGATCAGGCCGTCGCGGCCATCTTCATCGTCGCCCGATAACGCTCGATCAAACGCTCGCGCTTCGTCGCAACGGCCGCCATGTTGCGCTCCTTCACATGGCCGAAGCCACGGATTTCATCGGGCAGCTTCGCGAGTTGCAGCGCGGCGTCGAGGCGGTCTTCATCGAGCGTCGCGCAGAATTCATCGACGAGCGCGAGGTAGTCCGCGATCATCTTGCGCTCCGTGCGGCGCTCGGCCGTCTTGCCGAATACATCGAGCGATGTGCCGCGCAAGCCTTTCATCTTCGCCAGCACGCGGAACGCGGGCAGCATCCACGCGCCGAACGTCTTCTTCACGAGATGACCGTGCTCGTCGCGCTTCGCGAAGAGCGGCGGCGCGAGATGGAACATCAGCTTGTAATCGCGGCCCGGTTCGCCTTCGAACTGCGCGCGCAGCTTGTCGAGATACGCGGGATCGGCGTAGAGACGCGCGACTTCGTATTCGTCCTTGTAAGCCATGAGTTTCGCGAGATTCACGGCGACCGCGCGCGTGAGCGGCAGCTTAGCGTTCAAGGCCTTTTCCTTCTCACGCATGCGCTCGACGACACTGCGATACGAGCGCGCATACGCTTCGCCTTGATACGCGGTCAGCAAGGCTTCGCGCGTTGCGATCACGTTTTCGAGCGACTCGGGCATCTTCACGACGATCGCGTGTTGCGTGGACTTGAGCAGATCGCCCGCGCCGTGTTGCGCAACGTAGCGGCCCCAGTCGAACGCGAGCCAGTTCTTCTCGACCGCGACGCCGTTCAGTTCGATCGCGCGTTTGAGGCTCGCCAGTTCGAGCGGCAACCAGCCCTTCTGCCATGCGAAGCCGAGCAACAGCGGATTCGAATAGATCGTGTCGCCGAGCAGTTTCAGCGCGAGCGCGTTGGCATCGATGAATGCGCAGCCCGCGCCGATGCTGTCCGATAGCGCCTGCTCCGTCTGCGCTGCGGGAAAGGTCCATTGCGCATCGGTGACGAAGGCCGCGGTCGGCGTCGCGCCGCTGTTGATGGCGGCCTGCGTGATGCCATGCCGCGTGCGCGAAAGCACGTCGTTCGATGCCGACACGATCGCATCGCAGCCGATCACGAGCCGCGCTTCGCCCGTCGCGATGCGCGTCGCATGCAGCGCCCGCGGCTCCGGCGCGATCTGCACGTGGCTCAGCACCGCGCCGCCCTTCTGTGCGAGACCGGCCATGTCGAGCACCGTGACGCCCTTTCGTTCGATGTGCGCCGCCATGCCGATCAATCCGCCGATCGTCACGACGCCCGTTCCGCCGACACCCGTCACGAGAATGCCGTAAGGCTTCGACAGTGCGGGCAATGCCGGCAACGGCAAGCTATCGAAATCGGGCTTCGCGCCGCCTGCCGCTTTCGGCTTGCGAACCTGCGCGCCTTCCGCGGTAACGAAGCTCGGGCAAAAGCCCTTCACGCACGAAAAGTCCTTGTTGCACGACGATTGATTGATCTTGCGCTTGGTGCCGAGCGGCGTGTCCATCGGCTCGACGGACAGGCAGTTCGATTGCACCGAGCAATCGCCGCAGCCTTCGCACACGGCGTCGTTGATGAACGCGCGGCGTGCGGGATCGGGATACGTGCCGCGCTTGCGCCGGCGGCGCTTTTCCGTCGCGCAGGTCTGGTCGTAGATCAGAATGGTCGTGCCTTGCGTATCGCGCAGCTCGCGCTGAATGCGATCGAGCTCGTCGCGATGATGCACGCTCACGCCCTGAGGCAACGCGACATTCGCATCGTATTTCTGCGGCTCGTCCGTCACGATGACGATACGCTTCGCGCCTTCCGCGAAGACCTGATGCGCGATCTGCGGCACCGTCAAGACGCCGTCGACGGGCTGGCCGCCGGTCATCGCGACCGCGTCGTTATAAAGAATCTTGTACGTGATGTTCGCGTTCGCCGCGATAGCCGCGCGCACCGCGAGCAGGCCCGAATGGAAATACGTGCCGTCGCCGAGATTGACGAACACGTGTTTATCGCCGGAGAAATGCATCTGGCCGATCCACGCGACGCCCTCGCCGCCCATCTGGCTGAAGGTCTCGGTCTTGCGGTCCATCCACATCGACATGTAGTGGCAGCCGATGCCCGCGAGCGCGCGCGAACCTTCGGGCACGCGCGTCGACGTATTGTGCGGACAGCCCGAGCAGAACCACGGCTTGCGCTCGACATCGACGCGCGGCTTGATCGCCTCGCGCTCCTTCGCTTCGATCGTTTCGACGCGCGACAGCATGCGGGCGCGCACATCGGCGGGAAGATCGGCGCGCGCAAGACGTCGCGCGATAGCCTTCGCGATCAGCGCCGGCGATAGCTCGTAATGCGCGGGCAGCAGCCAGTCGCCGCGCGGCACGGACCATTCGCCGCCTTCGTTGTCGCGCTCGTCGAACTTGCCGTAGATGCGCGGACGCACGTCCTCGCGCCAGTTATACAGCTCTTCCTTGAGCGCATATTCCAGAATCTGCCGCTTCTCTTCGACGACGAGAATCTCTTCGAGACCGGTCGCGAATGCGCGTGCGTCCTGCGCGTCGAGCGGCCACACGCAGCCTACTTTCAGCACACGCAGGCCGATCTGCGCGCAGGTTTCATCGTCGAGACCGAGATCGACGAGCGCCTGACGCACGTCGAGATACGCCTTGCCCGCGGTGATGATGCCGAAGCGCGGCTTGTCCGAATCGATCACGACGCGATTGAGCTTGTTCGCGCGCACGTAGGCCAGCGCCGCGTACCACTTTTCGTCGAGCAGACGCGCTTCCTGCGCGAGCGGCGAATCCGGCCAGCGGATGTTGAGGCCGCCTTCGGGCATCGCGTAGTCGGCCGGCGTGACGATCTCCACGCGGTCCGGATCGAGATCGATCGATGCGGTGGATTCGACCACGTCGGTCACGCATTTCATCGCGACCCACAGACCCGAATAACGGCTCATCGCCCAGCCGTGCAGGCCGTAGTCGAGATATTCCTGCACGTTCGACGGATACAGCACCGGAATGCCCGCCGCGATGAACGCGTGATCCGATTGATGCGCAACCGACGAAGACTTCGCCGCGTGATCGTCGCCCGCGAGCACGAGCACGCCGCCGTGCTTGTCGGAGCCCGCGGAATTCGCGTGCTTGAAGACGTCGCCGGTGCGGTCGACGCCGGGGCCCTTGCCGTACCACATGCCGAACACGCCATCGCGCGTCGCGCCCGGCCAAAGATTGACCTGCTGCGTGCCCCAGATCGAAGTGGCGGCGAGATCCTCGTTCACGCCCGGCTGGAACACGATATCGTTGTCCTTCAGATGCTGCTTCGCCTTCCACAGCGACTGATCGAGCGCGCCGAGCGGCGAGCCGCGATAGCCCGAAATGAAGCCCGCCGTATTCAGCCCGGCTTTGCGATCGCGCGCCTTTTGCAGCATCGGCAGACGCACGAGCGCCTGCGTGCCGCTGATATAGATGCGGCCTTTCTCCAGCGTGTATTTGTCGTCCAGGGAAATGGTCGCGGCTTCTAGCGCGGCGCGGTCGGGTGCATTCATCGGGGCTCGTCTCCGGGATAGGGAATTTTGTTTTTTGCCGAGTATAGAAAGCCGATTCGACATCGTAAAATCACGAATAAACAACTCTGGTATCTGAAAATCAGATGGCCTTCGATCTCACGCTCCGGCAATTGCGCTATTTCGTGGCCGCCGCGCAAACCGGCCAGTTCTCGATGGCGGCGGCCAACGAGCACGTATCGCAATCGGCGATCACCAACGCGGTGCTGGCGCTGGAAAGCGCGCTCGGCACGAAGCTGTTCGAGCGCATGCCGCAAGGCGTGGCGCTGACGCCCGATGGCCAGGACTTCCATAACCACGCGCGCCGCGTGCTCGAAGCCGCCCGCGACGCGATGCACATGCCGCCGTTTCGCGCGCACGATATGCGCGGCGTCGCGCGCATTGCGGCGTCGTATACGGTGCTCGGGTATTTTTTGCCGGAGTTGCTCGCGCGCTTTCGTGCGACGTATCCGTTCATCGATTTCGATCTGCGCGACATGGAGCGGCCGCAGATCGAGGAAGCGGTGGCGAACGGCGATGTCGATATCGGCGTCGTGCTGCTATCGAATCTGCAGCGGCCGAATCGCTTCGACACTCAGGTGCTGATGCGCTCGCGCCGGCAGTTATGGGTCGCGCCTTCGCATCCGCTCGCGCAGCAGCAGGCGGTATCGCTGAAAGATATCGCCGCGCATCCTTATATTCTCATCACCGTCGATGAAGGCGAGCAATCGACGATGCGCTACTGGCACAAGAAGCGCCTCGAACCGAACATCGCGTTTCGCACGAGTTCGATGGAGGCGCTGCGCGGACTGGTGGCGCACGGCTTCGGGGTCACCGTGCTGTCGGACATGGTGTTTCGGCCGTGGTCGCTCGAAGGCAAGCGCATCGAGGCGCGGCCCGTGAACGACGCCATTCCTCACATGGAAGCGGGCATGATCTGGCGCAAGGGCGCGACCTTGAGCGCCCCTTCGACCGCCGTGCAGCAGTTCCTGATTCACGCGTGCGGCGCTTGATGCAATCGCGATGCGCTCAGTGAGAGATGCTTTCGAGCGATCGTCCGAGCGTGCGCGGTCCCATCAATCCGATGGACAGCATCACGAGCAGCATTGCGCCCGCGATGAAGCCGAACACGCCGGTCACGCCCGCCTCTTTGAGCACGAACGCGATCACGAACGAACTGAACACCGCGGACAGCCTGCTCCACGAATACACGAAGCCGACCGCACGGGCACGGATCGCCGTCGGATAAAGCTCCTGCTGATACGTGTGATAGGTGAAGGAGATGATGTTGCCCGCGAGCGTGAGCAAGACGCCGAGCGTGACGATCATCACGGCCGCCGACGCCTGACTGAACAGAAGCCCCGCGACGATGTTCACGCCCGCCATGAACACGATCACATGCTTGCGCTCGAAACGATCGGCGATCCAGTAACCGAGCAATGGCCCGATGGGTGCGGCGAGTCCGATCACGGTGGTATAGAGCAGGCTCGATGTGACCGTCACGCCCTGCTTGACGAGCAAGGTCGGCACCCAGTTCGCGAAGCCGTAGAAGCCGACCGTCTGGAAGATATGAAACACGATCAGCATCAGCGTGCGCTTGCGGTAGGGCGGATTCCACATGTCCGCGAAGCCGGCCTTCTTCGCGATCGGGTCGGACGGGCCCGGTTCGGGCAATGGCTTGCCGTACTGAAGCGAGACCTTGTCTTCGAGGCGGCGCAGGACTTCATCGGCTTCGTCGAAACGTCCCTTGCTCGCAAGCCAGCGCGGGCTTTCCGGCAGATTGCGCCGGAAATACCACACGAAGAGCGCGCTCACGCCGCCGACCAGCGCGACCCAGCGCCAGCCGTCGAAGCCGAACGGCGCGCGCGGCACGAGCAGATACGAAAGAAACGCGACGACCGGCACCGCTGAAAAGCCGACGGCCTGACACACCGCGAACGCCCTGCCGCGCAAATGCTTCGGCGAAAGCTCCGACAGGTATGTCCCGATGGTCACCAGCTCCACGCCGATGCCCAGTCCCGACACGAAGCGCCAGAAGTTGAGCCAGAGCGCCGTGTCCTGAAACGCCATCACGGTATTCGCGGCAACATACCAGAGCAGCGAATACGTGAAGATCGCGCGACGTCCATAACGGTCCGCGAGAAAGCCGCAAGCGATCGTGCCGATGAAAAGCCCGCAGAACAGCGCCGCGATGAAGCTCGCGACGCCCGTCGTGCCGAACAGGCCCGCGGTCGTCGCGGTCAGGATGCCGCTCTTCACGAGACCCGGCGCGATATAGCCCGTGAAGAGCAGATCGTAGAGCTCGAAGAAGAAGCCGAGGCTCAGGAGGAAGATGAGCTTCCATATCGCGCGCGTCGCGGGAAGCCGGTCGAGGCGCGCCGAGATGCCCGCCGTATCCGCGATGGCGGGCGCATTCGATAGCGCGTGGCCCGCGGCGTCGGGCAGGCCCGAGGTGCCCTGCATGATGGCCATTGTCGTCTCCTGTATGTATTTTGATGCCGCATCGATGGCGGCTCGATCGTGCCTACTTCGTGAAGCGCTGCTGCAACTCCGCGAACGATGCGATGCGGCCGAGCAACGCGCTCGCCGCGACCGTCGGCGGGCTCGCGAGCCACACCTTACCCGGACCGGACCGGCCCGGAAAATTTCGATTGATCGCGCTGATGGTGACTTGCTCCGCCTGTGTCGATGAACCCGGCCCGCAGTTCGCGCACGCACCGCACGACGGCTGAAGCAGAATCGCGCCGACGCGTTCGAACGCATCGACATAGCCTTGCGCGACGCAATAGTCTCGCACGTCCTGCGTGCCGAACTGCAAATAGAGCTTCACCTTATCGGGCACGCGCAGGCCGCGCTTTGCCGCCCACGAGAGCACGTCGTGATAGTGATCGAAGTCCTCGCGCTTGCCCGCCGTGCATGAACCGCCGTAAGCGATATCGACGCATGGCCGTTCATCGAGCGCGGCAAGCGCGATGCCATTGCCCGGATCGCCCGGCGCGGCGAGCATCGGCGAGAGACGCGCGCAATCGATCGCGATGACATCGACGTAGCGCGCGCCTTCATCGCTCTTCATCCACGGTTCGATCGTGAAGTCGATGCCACGACGTTCCTTCAGGAAGCGTACGGTTTCGTCGTCGGGGGCGACGATGCCGGTGAAGCCGCCGAGTTCGGCGGTCATGTTGGTGAGCGTCGTGCGCTCGTCGGTGGACAGGCTCGCGATGGCCGTGCCAGCGAATTCGAACACCTTGCCGACGCCCGCGCCCGCGCGAATGCGTGCGTCCGCGAGCAGATGAAGCACGATGTCCTTTGCCGTCACGCCCGGGGGAATCGGACCATGCAGATCGATACGCAAGGATTGCGGCACGGTCATGCGGACCGCGCCGGTGACGAACGCGTTCGCCATGTCCGTCGTGCCGACGCCGAACGCGACGCAGCCCAGCGCGCCGCTATGCGGCGTATGCGAATCCGTTCCGACGACGACCTGTCCCGGCAACGCGTAACGCTCGGCCATCATCGCGTGCGAGATGCCTTCCGAGCCTTCGTCGATAGCGCTGTTCGCTTCGTTCAGATAGCCGTGATTGCGCACATCGTAGTCGTGCGCGAAAGCGCGATGCGCGTCGGACAGCTCGCGCACGTTCGGCAGCAGGCCGTTACGCACATGCAGCTCGCTGCGATGCGAATACGATAGATGATCCTCGAACGCGAGCATGCTTCGCGAGTCGTGCAGCGCGAGCGGACGCCCGAAGGTCGCGTGGAGCATGTGCGCGGCCATGCCGGTGTAGTACTCGTGGATGAAACGCCAGTCGGCGCGCACGAAAATGCCGTTGCCCGGTTCCAGCGACGCGCTCGTCACATCGGTCGTCAAGGCATGGCGCGCGAGAATCTTTTCGACGAGCGTGCGCGGCGTGTCATGGTTCGATAGTTCGCCGACGCTAACCCGCTGCATGTGCAGCTTTCCATAGCGCAGCAACCCGCCGCTCTTCAGGATCGCCGCCGCCAGCGGATCGCGATTGGCGACGAGTTCATCGATATCGATCGCCTCGCCGCGCCGGATGCGCTCGATCAAACCGAAATCCGTCGATGTGAAAAGCCCGAGATTGTCCGCGTTCTGCCGATAAATCCGCTCGAAGCTGCGCGCGATCACGAGCCGAATGCCTGCGTGATATTCCGCGAGCGGGCTATGTTCGCGCGATGAACCCTTGCCGTAGCGCGTGCCCGCCACGGTCACCTGAAAGCCGCCTGCGCGCACGCCATCGATGCCGACAGGATTGCGTCCGCCCGCATGAAAACCGACGTAAGGACACTGGCCGAGACGCTCGTCGAAACGCGTGAGCACGCTGATCGGCGTGATCTCGTCGGTGGAAACGTCGTCGCGCAGCGCGCCTGCTTCATCGGGCGTCAGATCTTCGCCCGCGATTTGCCGGTCGATCTTCGCCGGGTCCGCGCAAAGAAACAGCATTCGCCCGCTTACATCCAGATTGGCCATCGCATTCTCCTCCGATGCCAATCTAGACGCACTCATGCGCGTTTGCGAAGTGTTGGTTCGGCACAGGGGGCATCGCGAGATGCGATGTCCGTGTTAACCCTCGAACTCGACGAGCGTATCGATGAGCGCCTGCACGGCCTTCAGGCGTGTGGATTTGCGCGGCGCATGCACATGCAGGCAGCGGCCGCTTCCCCAGCTTTCGGCGAGCGGCACACGCACGAAGTTGCGCGAACCCGCGAAGGCGGAAGCCGCGCTCGTCGGCACGATGCCGATACCGAGACCCGCCTCGACCATGCGGCATTGCGCGTCGAAGCTGTTAACGGTGACGGTCACGTTGAGCGGCACGCGCGCGGCATCGGCGTGTTCCTTCAATGTCTGATCGAGCGATCCGCCCGCCTGCAACGCGACGAGCGGAAAGCGCGCCACTTCGGCGAAGCTCAGGCGCTGCGCTTGCGCGAGTTCGTGAGCGGGCGGCAGGACGACCATCAGCGGATCGTCGGCGAAGTGCCACGTGTCGAGTCCCGCATGCGTCTTCGTGCTCGCCGATATGCCGACGTCCGCGCGATCGTCGAGACACGCGCGAATCACTTCGTCGCTGATCTGTTCCGTCAGCGCGATCTCGACGAGCGGATAGCGCGTCTTGAACAGCGTCAGCCGCTCGGGCAAAAAACCCACGATCGCCGATGCATTCGCGTGCAGGCGCACGACGCCCGCGATCTGGCCGCTCATCGAGCGCACTTCGCGCGCCATGCCTTCGAGCTGGCCGTGAATGGAACGCGCGCTCGCATAGGCATGCTGCCCCGCCTCGGTCAGTTGCACGCCCGCGGGCGAGCGGATCAGGAGCGCGACGCCGATGGCCGCTTCGAGATCCGCGATGCGCCTGCTCAATGCCGACGGTGCGATGTGACTGCGGCTCGCCGCGCGCGCGATCGATCCTTCCTCGACGACCGAGATGAAGAGTTCGAGACTGTAGGGATCGATCCGCATTCGCGTGACATGCAAAGGCCAATGGCGAAGTATGTCATGGGCCGTTGCGAATCACGATGCATCGGCGGGGACACGCCCCGCTCCTTCGCGCTACGCGCTCATCTGCAACGTGCCGTTGACGCCATTCGGGAAGAAGCCGCCCTTGGTCGCCGACGTGCTCGTCAGATACACGATATTGAGCACGTTGGCATAGTTGCGGCTGAACGCGAGGCCGTTGCCGTCGAGCGGCACGATATTGGACGTGCCCGGCGTCGCGCCGGTGATGCCCTGATCGTCGGTGCCGACATGATCGAGACTGCCGCGCGCTTTCGATATCGCATTGGCGCCCGCGACGAGGCCGGCCATCTCGATACCTTTTGCATAGAGCACGGTGCGCACGAGACCCGCGTGATAAGCCTCGGCGGCCAGAATGCCGGCGGCCGCCTCGAGATAGGTCTTGTTGCTGATGAGCGGCGCAGCGCCTTTGTACGCGGTCACGCCGACATCCTCGAAGATGAACGCGCCGAGCAGAAAGTTGTTGTCGTTCTGATAAGGATTGAACGCGACGCCCGCGCCGACCAGACCCGCCGCGCGCGCGGCCATCGAGAACGCGCCGTTCGGATCGGTCCCGCCGACATCGATCGCAGGCTGCGCGACCGCCGAGCCGCCGAGAGCAGTACGCAGGAACGTCACGTGTTCGAGCTCGTCCTTCGCGATCTCGTTCGCATAGGCTTTCACGACCGGGTCCTGAAACGGCACTTGCTGTCCGCCGATGACCGTTCCCGCGGTCCCGACGCCGGCCGTCATGCTTGCGGGCAAGCCCGCTCCCGTCGTCGCGAACGAATAGAACTGCGATTCCAGGTATTCGAGATTGAGCGCGAAGTTGAGGATCTCGGCGTCGGTGGGCGCGGCAGGACTCGCGTTCGCGTTATTGCCCGAGCCGCCGCCGCATGCGCTGATCAACGTGCCGCCGACCAGTCCCAACCCCAGCCCTCCCGCGTTCCTGAAAAATTGACGGCGATGCTCGCGCCGCTCGACGCGGCGATCCAGTGTGTCGATAAGAAGCTTCGCATTCGGCATGACCTTTCTCCCATAACTTTCGGATGAATCGAATAAGGCGCGGGCGAAAGGCCAAAGATGCCGTCCGACGATGCGCTCACGCTGGCGATATGCAAGCGGAGGCCGAATCGAAAGACCTGTTCGAAGGCATGAGGGTGCGGCGTCCAAAGCTACATACGGCGCGAAGAAAAAGCCGGATGCATGTGTTGCGGGCTATTTCGATGTGCGGTCGCACATTGCCTGATCGCCGGAGACACGCCGCACGTTTTACTGCATGGACGAATCAGCGCATGGCCTATCGGCTATCGGCCATTGACGAGCGACGTGATGATCGCGTACGCGGCCTTCACGCGCTCTTCGTTCGGGATGTTGCGGTTCGCCAGCATCACGATGCCCACGCGCTCTTTCGGCACGAACGCGATGTAGGTGCCGAAGCCGTTGGTCGAGCCTGTCTTGTTGATCCAAACGTCATCGCGCGGGGCGTGCGCCGGATCGATGCGGGTGACGGGCGTCGCGTTCATGATCATCGCCGCTGCGTTTCCGTCGAGCAGAGACTGCAATGCGACCGGATACGGATACTGCTCCCAGATGAGATCCTGCGTCATCGGACCGGCCTGGAAATAGCCCGTGTGCGTCGCATCGACGGCGCGCTGGTACGCCGGATCGATGTGGACCATGTTCATGTTGATCTGCAGGAAGCGCGTCATGTCCGCGGCCGTCGATCTCACGCCGTAGGCCTCGGAAGACAGCACGCCGCCTTTCATGCGGATCGGCGCGTCGTCCTTCGCATAGCCTTGCGCATAATCGCGCTGCTTCGAAGCGGGCACGTCGATATAACTGTGCGTAAGCCCGAGCGCGGGAAAGAGGCGCGTTTGCATCAGCGTGTCGAAGTCCGCGTTCATGCTCTTCGCCGTGATGAGCCCGAGCGTGCCGATGCCCGGATTCGCATACGTGCGGATCGTGCCGGGCGGCTGAGCCGGACGCCACGTCCTGAAGTACTGCATCAATTGCGCATTGTCGTGAATCTCGTCGGGCACTTGCAGCGGCAGACCGCCCGGCGTATGCGTGCCGAGATTCAACAGCGTCACCTTGCCGAACGCCGTGCCATCGAGCGACGGCAGATGTTTGCTCACCGGATCGTTCAGCGAAAGGTCGCCTTCGATCTGCGCGTAGGACGCGAGCGTCGCGGTGAACGTCTTGCTGACCGAGCCGAGTTCGAAGAGCGTATCGCGCGTGACGGGCTGCTTCGTCGCCTTCGACGCCACGCCGTAATCGAACACGTACGGCCTGCCGTCCACGACGACGCCCACCGCCATGCCCGCGATGCCATTGAGCGCCATCAGCGGCCTGATCGTTTCATCGACCGTGTGCCTGATCTTCGCGGTATCGCTATCGGCTGCGAACGCGGCGCCGGACATCGCGCCGAAAGAAAAAATGGCTGTCGCCAAAAGACTCAGCGCACGAAACTTCATCGTCTTGATCCTTCGTTCTGGTTTGCTTGTCTGGAACGAAGCGAAATATCCGCTCTTTTTCGCGCTTCGACAATCGAGGATAATTTGCCGCACGCAATAGAAAATCTTATGCGAACCATGCGCCCTCATCTTCCCCTGAATGCGCTGCGCGCGTTCGAAGCATCGGCGCGGCACCTGAGCTTCACGCGTGCCGCGCAGGAACTGAACGTGACGCAGGCAGCCGTCAGCCAGCAAGTGCGCGCGCTCGAGGAACGGCTCGGCACGCCGCTCTTCAGACGCCTGCCGCGCGGCCTGAACGTCACCGACGAAGGCCGCGCGCTGCTGCCCGTGCTGAGCGATGCGTTCGGCCGCATCGAAGCCGTGCTCAAGCAATTCGAAGGCGGGCACTTTCATGAAGTGCTGACGGTGGGCGTCGTCGGGACGTTCGCGGTCGGCTGGCTGATGCCGCGGCTCAAGGCGTTCCGCGAGACGCATCCGTTCGTCGAGTTGCGGTTGCTCACGCATAACAATCTCGTCGATCCGGCGTCGGAAGGGCTCGACTTCGCGATCCGCTTCGGGGCGGGCATCTGGCCCGCGACGCACAACGCGCTGCTTCTCGATGCGCCGCTCGCCGTTCTGTGCGCACCCGATATCGCGCGGCGCCTTGGCAAGCCATCCGATCTCGCGAACGAAGTGCTGCTGCGTTCCTATCGCGCCGACGACTGGACCAACTGGTTCGACGCCGCCGGCCTCGATGCATGGACGATGAACGGCCCCGTCTTCGATTCCTCGCGTCTGATGGTGGAAGCCGCGGTGCAGGGCGCGGGCGTCGCGCTCGCGCCGCCGCGCATGTTCGTGCGCGAGTTGCAGGCGGGACTGCTCGTGCAGCCGTTCGATATCGAAGTGAAGACCGGCGGCTACTGGCTCACCTGGCTCAAATCGCGGCGGCTTTCGCA
Source organism: Caballeronia sp. EK (assembly GCF_014384845.1). Taxonomy (NCBI): domain Bacteria; kingdom Pseudomonadati; phylum Pseudomonadota; class Betaproteobacteria; order Burkholderiales; family Burkholderiaceae; genus Caballeronia; species Caballeronia sp. EK. Next base: position 443,247 of record NZ_JACSUE010000002.1, on the reverse strand, counting down.
CGGCATGCGGCTCTTTCGCGACTGGATCGTCGCGCAGGCTGCCGAAGCGCCGTGACGGCGCTTTAACGCCGCGCGCGACGCCTGCCCGCGGCGAGATCGTCCGCGAGCGGCACGGAGGAGAACAGCAAGAGCAACGCGGCGAGCGGCACGGTCGTGGCGAAACCGAGATGCGCGAAGCCGATCGCGCCCGCGAAGCCGCCGAAGATGAACATCGCGAAGAGCGAGCTCAGCAGCACGAGCCGCCCGTGATTCGCGCGCACATAACCGGCATCGTCGCGCGCGATGCCGCGGTTCCAGTACAGGCTCTTGCCGATCTCGATGCCGATGTCGGTGACGAGACCCGTCACGTGCGTCGTGCGGATTTCGGCCTTCGAGATTTTCGTGATCATCGCGTTCTGCAGGCCCATCACGAAGCACAGCAGCGCCACCGTCAACGGCACGTCCCACACGCGATGCGTCTCCAGATTCGCGCCGAGCATGCCGAACACGAGCAGGAGCGCAGCTTCGAGCAGTAGCGGCGTGGCGAACACGCTATGCGCGCGCCGCTGCCGTCCCCAGTTGATGAGCACCGCCGAGGTCGCTGCGCCGCTCAGAAATGCGCCGACCGCGCCGATCGCGGAAAAGACGAACGCGACCTGACCGAGCACGAGGTTATCGGCGATGGAAGACACGAGTCCCGACATATGCGACGTGTATTGCCCGACCGCGAGAAAGCCGCCTGCATTCGCCGCGCCCGCAACGAAGGCGAGCGCGCAGCCCAGGCGCCGGTTGGCGGAATCGGTGCGGCTGGGGGACGTCAGGCCCCGGAGATAGGCGATCGGCATGGCGGCGCGGGCGAAAGGGTCGAGCCGAAAAGATAGCACGACAATTTGCGTGCCCAGTCATCGATTAAGCGTACGCAATCTGAAAGAAAAAACATAAGTCGATAGCATGCTAACGAATATACTTCTCGCTATAATCCGGCCGCATGACCCAACTCGACATTCTGCGCCGCTCCGTGAGCAGCACGCTCGTGCTTGCCGCGCGACGCTGGCGCCGCACGAGCCACGGCGTGCTCGCCTCGTACGGCGTGTCCGAAGCATGCGCCGTGCCGCTGCTTACGGCCAACCGGCTCGGCGAGGCGGTGCGGCAGGTGACGCTCGCGGAGCATGTCGGCATCGAGGGGCCATCGCTCGTGCGGCTGCTCGATCAGCTTTGCGCGGCCGGCCTCGTGCGACGCGACGAAGATCCGGAAGACAAGCGCGCGAATACCATCACGCTCACCGATGAAGGCCGCGCGGTCACCGCGCGCATGGAAGAGCGCCTCGTCACGCTGCGCGCGCGGCTTCTGAAAGGCGTGAGCCGCGAGGATCTCGAAACGACGCTGCGTGTGCTCAACGCGTTCAGCACGTCGCCGGATGCGAAGCTGCTCGCCGCGCTCGAAGCGCTCGACGACACCACCAGGCCGGCCCGCCCGGCGGCGAAGCGCGGAGCATAGCGCCATGGCCTTTCCTTCCGCGCGCGAGTGGCTCTTTTCCGCCAAGACCTTCGCCGCCGCGATGATCGCGCTGTACATCGGCCTCGCGCTCGAATTGCCGCGTCCGTACTGGGCGATGGCGACCGTCTATATCGTGTCGAATCCGTTCGTCGGCGCGACGCGCTCGAAGGCGCTCTATCGCGCGCTCGGCACGATGATCGGCGCGGCGGGCGCGGTGCTGATCGTGCCGCCTTTCGTCGAGTCGCCGTTCCTTTTCAGCGTGATCGTCGCGTTATGGACGGGCACGCTGCTCTATCTCTCCATGTTCGACCGCAGCGCGCGCAGCTATGTCTTCCTGCTCGCGGGCTACACGCTGCCGCTGATCGCGCTGCCCGCCGTCACCAACCCGACGACCGTCTTCGATCTCGCGATCACCCGCACCGAAGAGATTCTGCTCGGCATCGTGACGGCGAGCATCGTGGGCAGCGCGGTGTTTCCGAGCCGGCTCGCGCCGACGCTCATCGAACGAACGGACGCATGGTTCCGCGATGCCGCGTTCTATGCCTGCGAGACGCTCTCGGGACATATCGCGGGCGCATCGATATCGGCGGCGCGCCAGCGGCTCGCGGCAACCGTCAACGGCCTCGAACTCCTGCTGAGCCAGCTGACCTACGATCACACGCGGCCCGATATCATTCGCCGCGCGCGCGCGTTGCAGGGCCGCATGCAAATCTTTCTGCCGCTGATTTCGTCGATGGCCGATCCGCTCATCGAACTGATCGACAAGCACGGCGCGCATCCCGAAGGCCTGGAACAACTCCTGAAGGATGTGGCCGCATGGGTCGGGAAGCCCATGCCGCGCGCGGAACAGGATGTCGAAGACGAGCGCGAGCCCGATGCGCTGCGCGAACGCATCCAGGCGATGCGGCCGTCCGTCGAAGCGCTGGCGAGCGCGGACGGCGCGCTGCTCTCGAATGCGCTGTGGCGTCTCGGTCAGGTCATCGACGTATGGCAGGATATTCGCGCGCTCCGTGCGGCGATTCTCAACGAGACGAGCGAATGGCGCCCGCACTTTCGTCACTGGCGTCTCGGCGGCACGGCGCGCTTTTTCGATCGCGGCATGATGCTCTTTTCGACGGGCGTCGCGGTGAGCGCGATCATCGTCGCGTGCGGGCTGTGGATCGAATCGGGCTGGAACGATGGCGCCGGCGCCGTGACGCTCGCCGCCGTCGCGTGCTGCTTCTTCGCCGCGCTCGACGAGCCCGCGCCGCAAGTGTTCACGTTCTTTCTCGCGACCTGCCTGAGCGTCGTGCTCGCCGGCCTTTATGTGTTCGCCGTTCTGCCGAAAGTACACGACTTCCCGATGCTCGTGCTGATCTTCGCGGTGCCCTTTCTCATCATCGGCACGCTCATTCCGCGGCCGCGCTTCACGCTCGTGACGATGCTCACCGCCGTGAATACCGCGACGTTCATCAGCATTCAGAGCGCCTACGAAGCGAACTTCTTCGTGTTCATCAACAGCAATCTCGCGGGTGTCGCGGGCCTGCTCTTCGCGTTCATCTGGACGCGCATGACGCGCCCTTTCGGCGCGGAACTCGCCGCCGCGCGGCTCACGCAATCGGCCTGGGCGGATATCGTGGTGAGCGCGTCGCCGACGGTAGTCATCGCGGATCAGCGCGATCTCTATGCGCGCATGCTCGACAGGCTGATGCAACTCCTGCCGCGTCATGCCGCGACGGACTCGCATCGTCACCCGTCGATCGAAAGCTTTCGCGATTTCCGCGTCGCGCTGAATGCGCTCGATCTGCGCCGCACGCGCCGCAAGCTGCCGGCCGAATTGCAGACGTCGGTAGACTCGGTGCTGGATGCATTGCGCCATTACTTCGAGCTTTGCATCGCACGCCGGGAGCGTCAGCCGGTGCCTGTCGAACTCATTCGCAGCATCGATGCGACGAGCGCTCAGGTCACGTCACACGCGATCACGCAGTCGCAGGATGTCGCCGCGGAGAAATGGCTGCGCGAAACGTTGCACGCGCTGGTCGGCATGCGCCTTTCGCTGCATCCGCCCGCGACGCAGACGCAGCCCGACGCCGCGACCGGCGTGCCGCCGCGCGAGGAGCCGGCATGATCTTCGCCCTTTCACTTTCATCGGAACGCCACACATGATCGGCGAAATCGACATTCTCGGCGTGTTCGTGCCCGCCGTGCTCGTGCTGATGTTCATCGCCTATCTTCTGAATCTGGCGATCCGCACCGTGCTTGCGCGCGTCGGCTTCTATCGCTTCGTGTGGCACCGTTCCATTTTCGATCTCGGCATCTATGTTCTGGTGCTGGGCTTTGTCGTCATCGTTTCGCAGCGGCTCATCTCGTGAAAAAAACCTGGTTCTCTCTCGGGCAGATTCTGCTTACGCTCATCGTCGTCGCGATTGCGTGCGTCGTGTTGTGGAAGCTCGTCGATTACTACATGTTCGCGCCGTGGACGCGCGACGGTCACGTGCGCGCCGACGTGATCCAGGTCGCGCCCGACGTGTCCGGCCTCATCACCGAAGTGAAGGTCGTGGACAACCAGCAGGTCAAAAAAGGCGATGTCCTCTTCGTGATCGATCAGGCGCGCTACACGCTCGCGCTGCGCAACGCGCAGGCGACCGCGCAGCAACGGCGCGCGACGCTCGATCAGGCGCGCCGCGAAGATACGCGCAATCGCGCGCTCGGCAATCTCGTCGCGCGGGAAGTGGTCGAGGAAACGCATTCGCGCGTCGAGCAGGCAACCGCCGCGCTCGCCGATGCCGAAGTCGCGATCGATACGGCGCGCCTCAATCTGCAACGCACGGAGATTCTCAGTCCCGTCGACGGTTATCTCAACGATCGCGCGCCGCGCGTGGGCGAATACGTGGCGTCGGGACGCGCGGTGCTGTCGGTGGTCGACATGCATTCGTTCCGCGTCGATGGCTACTTCGAGGAAACGAAGCTGGGCGGCATCGATATCGGCCAGCCTGTCGATATCAAGGTGATGGGCGAGACCGGCATCCTGCGCGGACATGTACAGAGCATCGTCGCGGCGATCGAGGATCGCGACCGTCAGCAAAGCTCCAGTCTTCTGCCGAACGTGAATCCCGCCTTCAGCTGGGTGCGTCTCGCGCAGCGCATTCCGGTGCGCGTGACGCTCGATGAAATTCCTGCGGACTTTCGCATGATCGCGGGCCGCACCGCGACGGTGTCGGTGCGCGGCATCGGTCCGAAGATCGGCAAGCGCGCGGCGTCGGAAACGTCGCCTGCTTCCGCGCCTGCGCCGACTTCGAGCGTGTCGGGCGCGTCGCAATGAAAGCGATCGCCCTCGCCGCTTCGTCGGCCATCGTGCTCGTCGGCTGCACGACGGTCGGACCGAACTACACGCTGCCGGGGAACGCCGCGGTCAACGCGCCCTATGCGAACTCCGCCATCGATGGCGCGAATCAGGCGCCCGTCACGCAAGGCGAAGTGCCCGCCAAATGGTGGCGCCTCTATGACGATCCCGTCGTCGATCAACTCGTGACCGCCGCGCTCGCATCGAACACCGATCTGCGCGTGGCCGCCGCGAATCTCGCACGCTCGCGCGCCGAAGTCGAATTCGCGAATCAGCAAGGCGGGTTCTCGGGCAAGACATCGGCGGCGTTTCAGCGCGCGCAGGAATCGGCGGAGCAGTATCTGTTGACGGAGAAGATTCCGGTCGTCAACGAAGGCGCGCTCGATCTTTCCATTTCGTATGAGATCGATCTCTTCGGCAAGCTCAGGCGCGGCGTCGAAGCGGCGAACGCGGACGATGAAGCCGTCGAAGCCGCGCAGGACCTTGCGCGCGTCACGGTGGTCGCGGATGTCGTGCGCGCGTATGTCGAATCGTGCTCGGCGGCCGAAGAGCTGGATATCGCACGAAAGTCGCTCGACTTGCAGAAGCAGCGCGTGAAGCTCACGCAGCGTCTGCGCGACGCGGGCCGTGGCAATCAGTCGGAAGTCACGCGCGGACAGACTCAGGCCGATACGCTCGCCGCCGACATTCCGCGCTTCGTCGCGCGCCGCCGTGTCGCGCAATATCGGCTGGCGATGCTGCTCGCGCGTGCGCCTTCCGACTTGCCGAAGGCCGCCCTCGCGTGCAAGAAGCTGCCGAAACTGCGCGCGCCGATTCCTGTCGGCGATGGCGCGGCGCTGCTCAAGCGTCGCCCCGACGTGCGTCAGGCCGAGCGGCAGCTTGCATCATCCACGGCGCGCATCGGCGTTGCCACGGCGGCCTTGTATCCGTCGGTGAGTCTGGGTGCGTCGGTGGGTTCGGTCGGCGTCGTGGAAGACCTGTTCGGCGCGAATACGAATCGCTGGGCGTTCGGTCCGCTCATCAGCTGGAGCTTTCCGATCAACGGCCAGCGCGCCCGCGTGCATCAGGCCGAAGCGTCGACGAGCGGTGCGCTCGCACGTTTCGACGGCGTCGTGCTGAAGGCGCTGGAGGAAACGCAGAGCAGCCTCGCGACCTACGCATCCGACACCACACGTGCCGATGCATTGCGCACCGCGTATAAATCCGCGATCCAGTCGGCCGATGAAACCAACCAGTTGTATCGCGCGGGCCGCGAGTCCTTTCTCAACGATCTCGACGCGACGCGCACATTGACCGGTGTCGCGGCACAGGTCGCGGCCGCCGAAGGACAGGTCGCGATCGATCAGGTGAACCTGTTCCGCGCGCTCGGCGGCGGCTGGGAAACCGACGAAGCGATCGCGCAGAACTCGAAGGGAAAATGAGGCGATCGTGCGCGCGAGCGAATATCGATTCGTTACCGTCTGGAAGATCGCGGCGCCGCTTCAGTCCGTATGGGACGCCATCCACGATCCGGCGGCGTGGCCGCAATGGTGGGCGTGTGTCGAACGTGTGATCGAAGTGGAGAAAGGCGCGCACGATGGCGTCGGTGCGTTGCATCGATATACATGGAAGGGGCGCCTGCCGTATCGCGTGCGCTTCGACATGCGTGTCACGCGCGTCGAGCCGCTCGTCTCGCTCGAAGGAGAAGCGAGCGGCGATGTCGAAGGTTCCGGGCAATGGCGCTTTTCATCGTGGGATGATGTCACTATCGTGCGATACGAATGGCGCGTGCGCACCGGGCGCGGATGGATGAATCTGCTGGCGCCCATCGCGCGGCCGGTCTTCAAGTGGAATCACGATTACGTGATGCAGCGGGGCGGCGAGGCGCTTGCGAGGCGGCTCGGGGCGCGGCTCGTGGGGGTGGAGCATGATGAGGCGGAGCGTTGAGACGAGTATCCCGCTCAACTACGTCTCATATAAGGTTCGCCCGCTACGATCCCCGACGCCATCACGCCCATCCCTCCAGCCGCAACGTCGAGCGCACCAGCCGCTCTTCCTCCTGCTCGATCTCGGCAAGACTCTCACGCACGCTCTTGACATGCAGACTCGCCGCACGGCGCGCCTGCTCCGGCAGCTTGCCGGTAACGGCGTTGTACAAACGCGCATGCTGGCGATCGATCTGACGCTTCTGCGGCTCGCGATGATAGAGATTGTTCACCGACGCGAACACCGCGCTCAGCATCAGATCGTTCAGCATGCCGAGCGTATGCACGAGCACCGCGTTGTGCGACGCCTCGCAAATCGCGAGATGAAACGCGTGATCAAGCCGTGCATGAGTGGAGGCGTCGGTGTCGTGCGTATCGGCGGCGACGAGTTCTTCGTAGCGACGCCGGATCATGATGTGATCGGCCTGCGTGCCTCGCAATGCGGCGAGCCGCGCCGCCTCCGCTTCCAGCATTTCGCGCACTTCCAGCAGATCGTAGAGCGTGCGCGGTTGCGATCCGAGCAGATGCATCATCGGCGATTGCGCGGGCTCGGCCGTGAGCTTCGCGACGAACGAGCCCTTGCCCTGCGAGGTTTCGATCAATCCCCTCGCGCGCAGAATCTTCAGCCCTTCGCGTAGCGCCGTGCGTGAGACGCCGAGCTTCTCGGTCAGCCGCCGCTCGGACGGCAACGTCTGCCCGACCTTCAGCACGCCATCGACGATCAAGGCTTCGATGCGTTCGACTACCACGTCCGCCAGCTTTCGCTTGCTTTCTTCCGCTTCTTTCATCGCCCTCACCACTGGTATTACCACTGCGAAATCGTAGCACGGCGCTCGGCCATCTGCCTGCCTTGCGCTGTTTCATGGCCTACCTTTCGTCGATCCGCGATAAATCGGTGCATCACAAAAACTGGTAATACCAGTGGAAAATCCATCGACATGATGTCGCAGACCCGGAAGAATCGCCACAAAGCACACGTGGGCACGAACCCGCGTCCCACAGGAGACACCGCATGACCTACGCTTACGACGAAAGGCTCGACGGGCCGCTCGCCGATCACGACAAAGCCGCGATCGTGCGCGATCTGCAAGCGCTGCTTCCCGATCTTCAACTGCTGCACGCGAAGGAAGACCTGCGTCCATTCGAATGCGACGGTCTCTCCGCCTATCGCATCACGCCGATGCTCGTTGCGCTCCCCGGCACCATCGACGAGGTTCAGACGCTGCTCAAGTACGCGAACGCGCACGGCGTGCCGGTGGTCGCACGCGGCGCGGGCACGGGTCTCTCGGGCGGCGCGTTGCCGCTCGAAAAAGGCATCCTGCTCGTGATGTCGCGATTCAACCGCATCCTCGAAGTCGACGCGCAAGCCTGCATCGCACGCGTGCAACCCGGCGTGCGCAATCTCGCGATCTCGCAGGCCGCCGCGCCGCACGGCCTCTATTACGCGCCCGATCCGTCGTCGCAGATTGCATGCTCGATCGGCGGCAACGTCGCGGAGAACGCGGGCGGCGTGCATTGCCTCAAGTACGGGTTGACGGTCCATAACATCCTGCGCGTGGAAATCGTGACGATCGACGGCGAACGTCTCACGCTCGGCTCCGAAGCGCTCGATGCGCCCGGCTTCGATCTGCTCGCGCTCATCACCGGTTCGGAAGGCATGCTCGGCGTCGTGGTCGAAGTGACCGTCAAGCTATTGACGAAGCCGCAGAGCGCGAAGGTCCTGCTCGCCAGCTTCGACGACATCGAGAAAGCGGGCGATGCCGTCGCGCAGATCATCGCGGCAGGCGTGATTCCCGGCGGGCTCGAAATGATGGACAACCTCGCGATCCGCGCCGCCGAGGACTTCATCCACGCGGGCTATCCCGTGGATGCACAAGCGCTGCTCTTATGCGAAGTCGATGGCGCGGAATCCGATGTCGCCGAAGATTGCGCGCGTGTCGAAGCATTGCTGCGCACGGCGGGCGCGACGGAAATCCGCCTCGCCGCGAACGAGGCCGAACGCCAGCGCTTCTGGGCGGGCCGCAAGAACGCATTCCCGGCAGTGGGCCGCATCTCGCCCGATTACTACTGCATGGACGGCACGATCCCGCGCCGCGAGTTGTCGCGCGTGCTGCGCGGCATCGCGGATCTGTCGGCGCAATACGGACTGCGCGTCGCCAACGTGTTCCATGCGGGCGACGGCAACATGCATCCGCTCATTCTCTTCGATGCCAACGCGCCCGGCGAAATGGACAGAGCCGAAGCGATCGGCGCGCGCATTCTGGAACTGTGCGTCGAAGTCGGCGGCAGCATCACGGGCGAGCATGGCGTCGGCCGCGAGAAGATCAATCAGATGTGCGCCCAGTTCAACGGCGACGAACTCACGTTCTTTCATGCCGTGAAAGCCGCATTCGATCCTTCGGGGCTTCTGAATCCCGGCAAGAACGTGCCGACGCTGCATCGCTGCGCGGAGTTCGGCGCGATGCACGTGCATCATGGCGCGCTGCCTCATCCCGAACTGGAGCGCTTCTGATGCGACGCGACCTCATTTCCATCGACGACAGCGCGCGGCTCGTCGATCAAGTGCAAGACGCGATTGCACGAAAGCGGTCACTGCGTATTCGCGGCGGCGACAGCAAGGCGCACCTCGGCAGGCCCGCGCACGGCGACGAGATCGACACGCGCTCGCATCGCGGCATCGTCAGCTATGACCCGAGCGAACTCGTCGTCACCGCACGCGCGGGCACGCCGCTTGCCGAATTGAACGCGATACTCGACGAAGCCGGCCAGATGCTGCCGTGCGAGCCGCCCGCCTTCGACGAAGCCGCGACCATCGGCGGTGCTGTCGCTGCGGGATTGTCGGGCCCGCGCCGGCCGTGGGCCGGTTCGGTGCGCGACTTCATGCTCGGCTGCCGCATCGTAACCGGCGAAGGCAAGCATCTGCGTTTCGGCGGACAGGTGATGAAGAACGTCGCCGGTTACGACGTCTCGCGTTTGATGAGCGGCAGCTTCGGCTGTCTCGGTCTCATCACGGAAGTGTCGTTGAAAGTGCTGCCGAAGGCACGTGAAACGCGGTGTCTGTCGCTCGCGCTCGATGCGGCCGAGGCGATGCGCGAGCTTGCTTCATGGCGCAAGGCGGCGTTGCCCGTGAGCGGCGCATGTCATGTCGATGGCCGCCTGCATGTGCGCCTGGAGGGCGGTGCGGGCTCGGTGCGCGCGGCGGCGGATCGCATCGGCGGAGAACATCTCGACGCGCAGTTCTGGTCCGCTCTGCGCGATCAGCGTCTGCCCTTCTTCAGCGACGAACGTCCGCTCTGGCGCTTGTCCTTGCCGAACGATACGCCGCTTATCGAGTTGCCCGGCGCGGTGATGCTCGACTGGGGCGGCGCGCAACGCTGGCTCAAGAGCGATGCGAGCGCCAATGTCATTCGCGGCATCGCGAGCGCGGCGGGCGGACACGCGACGTGCTTCACGCCGGGCGCCGCAGCCGATCCGTTTCATCCGCTCGCCGCGCCGCTCATGCGCTTTCACCGGCAAGTGAAGCAACGCCTCGACCCGCACGGCGTGTTCAATCCCGGCCGCATGTACGCCGACTACTGACGTTATCGACAGGCATCGATATGCAAACGAATCTCAGCGACGAAGCAAAGACACTCGCGCGCGCGAAGGAAGCGGAAGACATACTTCGTTCGTGCGTGCATTGCGGCTTCTGCAACGCGACGTGCCCGACGTATCAGTTGCTGGGCAACGAACTGGACGGTCCGCGCGGGCGCATCTACCTCATCAAGCAGATGCTCGAAGGCGAGCCCGTCACCGACAAAACGCAGTTGCATCTCGACCGCTGCCTCACGTGCCGCAACTGCGAAACGACTTGCCCTTCGGGCGTCACGTATCACGCGCTGCTCGATATCGGCCGTGCGGAACTCGAGCGTCGCGTGCCGCGTCCCGCACGCGAGCGCATGTTGCGTCACGGCCTGCGTCATGTGATACCGCGCCCCGCCGTGTTCGATGCGCTGCTGAAGGCGGGCCGTATCGCGCGTCCGCTGATGCCGGCCACGCTGCGCCAGAAGATTCCCGCGAAGACCATCGCGGCCAAGTCGCGGCCGGCCGCTCGTCACACGCGCCGCGTGCTGATGCTCGAAGGCTGCGTGCAGCCTTCCCTGTCGCCGAACACCAACGCGGCGACCGCACGTGTGCTCGATCGTCTCGGCATCAGCGTGATCGATGCGCCACGCGCGGGCTGTTGCGGCGCAACCGACTATCACCTCAACGCGCAGGAAGCGGGACTGATGCGCGCGCGGCGCAATATCGACGCATGGTGGCCCGCGATCGAAGCGGGCGCGGAAGCCATCGTGCAGACTGCGAGCGGATGCGGCGCGTTCATCAAGGAATACGGTCACTTGCTGCGCGACGATCCGCGCTACGCGGCGAAGGCTGCGCGCGTGAGCGAACTGGCGCGCGATCTCGTCGAAGTGCTGGGCGCGGAGCCGCTCGATGCGCTCAGGTCCGCGGAGCGACGCCGCATCGCGTTTCATTGTCCCTGCACGCTGCAGCATGCGCAAAAGCTCGGCGGCGCGGTGGAAGCAATTCTCACGCGTCTCGGCTACGATCTGACCGCCGTCCCCGATGCGCATCTGTGCTGCGGCTCGGCGGGCACTTACTCGATCACTCAGCCCGAACTATCGATGCAACTGCGCGACCGCAAGCTGGACGCGCTCGAAAGCGGCGCGCCCGAGATGATCGTCACGGCGAACATCGGCTGTCAGACGCATCTCGCGGGAGCGGGACGCACCGGCGTGCGTCACTGGATCGAACTGGTGGAAGACGCGATGCAATGACACGCTGCACGTCGATACGTGCAGCGTGTCCTTTGCGATATCAAAGTCCAAGCTCGCTCAGGCCCGGATGATCGTCCGGCCTTCGCCCGAGCGGCCAATGAAACTTGCGCTCGCTTTCCTTGATCGGCACATCGTTGATGCTCGCGTGTCGATGATTCATCAGGCCGTCGAGACCGAACTCCCAGTTCTCGTTGCCGTAGGAACGGAACCAGTTGCCCGCGTCATCGCGCCACTCATAGGCGAAGCGAACCGCGATGCGGTTTCCGCCGAAAGCCCATAGCTCCTTGATGAGCCGATAGTCGAGTTCATTGCGCCACTTTCGATCCAGAAACGCGCGCACGTCCTCGCGTCCGTGGACGAACTCCGCGCGATTGCGCCATTGCGTATCGCGAGAATAGACTTGCGACACGCGCTCGGGATCGCGCGAATTCCAGCCGTCCTCGGCCTGACGCACTTTCTCGATCGCCGTCTCGCGCGAGAACGGAGGAAACGGCGGACGAGACTCCGAAGTATTGACCATGACGCGCTCCTTCACTTGCGGATGAACCCGAGAAGATGCTCGTTGACCGTATCGGCGTGGGTCGTGCACATGCCGTGCGGCGCGCCGGGAATGATCGTGAGCGAGCCGTCGGGGACGATCTTCGCGGAGAGCTTGCCGGAATCGTCGATCGGCACGATCTGGTCGGCGTCTCCCTGCAGCACGAGCGTCGGGATCGTCATCTTCTTCAGGTCGTCGGTAAAGTCCGTTTCCGAGAAAGCCTTGATGCAGTCGTACGCGCTCTTGATCGAGCATTGCATGCCGGCGAGCCAGAACCAGTCGATCGTGCCTTGCGACACCTTCGCGCCTTCGCGATTGAAGCCGAAGAACGGCGTCGCAAGATCATTGAAGAACTGCGAGCGATTGCCGATGACGCCCTTGCGGATATCGTCGAACACGGAAAGCGGCAGGCCGCCGGGGTTGGCTTCGGTCTTGAGCATCAGCGGCGGCACCGCCGAGATCAGCACCGCCTTCTTCACGCGCTTCGTGCCATGACGGCCGATATAGCGCGCGACTTCGCCGCCGCCCGTCGAATGGCCGACGAACACGGCATCCTTCACGTCGAGATGATCGACGAGTTCGGCGAGATCGTCCGCATAGCGGCTCATGTCGTTGCCGTCCCACGGCTGGCTGGAACGGCCGTGGCCGCGCCGGTCATGCGCGATCACGCGATAGCCGCGTTCCGCGAGATACATCATTTGCGAATCCCACGCGTCCGCGTTGAGCGGCCAGCCGTGAGAGAAGACGACGGGCTGGCCCGAGCCCCAGTCCTTGTAAAACAGTTCGGTACCGTCTTTAAGTGTGAATGTGGCCATTGCTTTGACTCCTTCGAGATGCTGGATCAGGCGGCGCCGTTCATGCACGGCGCGGCGCTTAACGCGGCGGATGTGTCGCGTATGGAAGGAGTATTCATGGCGATCGAATGCGGGTCTTGTCGATGCGACCGGTGTTTTAGCGTACGCACGGCGGACTGATTCACGGACTTGCGCCGTGCTGCACCGTATGGCGGCGTGCGTTTTTCAAACGCTTCGCGCGCGCGAGAACGTAGAGTGCGATGCGCACACGCCCACTCTTTTCATCACCATCATGAAGATCGAACAGGACCAACGTGATTCAGCAACCGATCATCTGCGCTTTCAGTTGCCGCATCTGCATCTGGCGAGCGCGTTCGGCAACGACTGGTTCGCGCTGAAGGCCGAGGCTTTCGCGCGCTTCTTCGGCACGCCCACGTTTCTGGTGACGCAGACGTTGATCGTCCTCGCATGGATCGCGTTGAACGTGGCGCATCTGATGCACTTCGATCCGTATCCGTTCGTGTTGCTGAATCTGGCGTTCAGTCTTCAGTCCGCTTATGCCGCGCCGATGATTCTCCTCGCGCAGACGCGTCAGGCGGATCGCGACAAGGCATTCTCCGATGCCGATGCGCGGCACCGGGAAGCGCTCGCGCTCGCGGCCGAGCGGCGCGACAAGGCGCTCGCGCATCAGGCGGCGCAGATCGAGACGTTGCTGCGGCAGAACACGGAACTCACCGCGCTGACACGCGAACTGGCCGAGGAGATCGCGGCTTACACGGCAGGCGCGACGCACACGCGCCCCGCCCCGACGATACGTCCCGCCATCCCGCTCAAGAACCCCGGAAGTTCCGCCGCGGGCAGCGGTCGGCTCAGCAAGAAGCCTTGCATCTGATCGCATTCGAGTTCGCCGAGCGTGCGGAATTGCGACTCCGTCTCCACGCCTTCCGCGACGACCTCGATCTGCAACGCGCGCGCCAGCGTCACGACCGCCGACAGCAACGCGCTGCCGCGCTTGCCCGCGGCATCGAGATCGCGCACGAACGAGCCGTCGATCTTGATCTGGTCGAAGCGAAAGCGCTGCAGATAACCGAGGCTCGAATAGCCGGTGCCGAAATCGTCGACGGCCACGGCATAGCCGCGCGTCTGCAGCGCCTCGATCGTATGACTCGTCTTTTCGACGTTCTGCATCGCCGTCGTTTCGGTGATCTCGAACATCAGGCGCGACGGTTCGACGCCCGCGGCGCCGATCAGAGCGTCGATGCGCGCGACGAGATCGGGCACGTTGAACTGGATCGGCGACAGATTCACCGACACGGGAATCGCGGGCAGTCCATCGGCATCCCATCGCGCGATGTTGCGGCACACTTCGCGCAACACCCAGTCGCCGATCTCGACGATGAGGCCCGAGCGCTCCGCGATCGGTATGAATTCGAGCGGCGCGATCTCGCCGAGCTCCGGATGACGCCAGCGAATCAGCGCCTCGACGCCCGTCACCGATTGCGATGCGACGCTGAACTTCGGCTGGAACGACAGGCTCAATTCGTCGTCGCTCAACGCGCGATGCAGGTCGCGCTGCAGGATCAGCGACCTGAGCGCGGTGTGATTCATTTGCGGCTCGAACACGCGGAACGTGTTGCGTCCGCTCTGCTTGGCGGCGTACATGGCGGCGTCCGCGCTATGCAGCACTTCTTCGGCATTGGCCCCGTCGCGCGGATGAAACGCGATGCCGATGCTCGCGCTCACGCGCAGCGGCAAGCCGTTGACGACGATCTCCTGCGACAGCCGCCGCAACACGCCATTGGCGACCGCGACGGCGGACGATATCTCCGCCGCGTTCTCCACGACGATCACGAATTCGTCGCCGCCGAGCCGCGCGACCATATCGGTGTGGCGGAGGTCCTGGCGCAAGCGTTCGGCGCATACCTGGAGCAGGTCGTCGCCCACGCCGTGGCCGAGCGAATCGTTGATCGACTTGAATCCGTCGAGATCGATGAACAGCACCGCGAAGGGTGACGCGCGGCGCGCGCTGTCGGCGACTGCCTGCGCGATGCGCAAGGAAAGCTGCTGGCGATTCGGCAGGTTCGTCAGAGCATCGTGCGTGCCGAGATAATGCAGTTGCCGGTTTGCGCGCTTCAGTGAAATCGACAGGCTGCTCGTATGAAAGCCGAGCAAGGCGAGCGTGCCGACGAGCACCGTGAATGACATCGCCGTGACGACGAGCGCGAGCCAGTTCGCATCGAGCTTGGCGTCGGCGAGGCACAGGCTGCCCGAGGCGAAGTTGGCCGCGTCCATGCCCAGATAGTGCATGCCCGTGATCGCAATGGCCATGATGACGGCCGCGCCGAGCCGCTTGACGACGAGGTTCTCCAGGTCCGATGCGCGCAGCGTGAACGCGAGCCAGAGCGCCGCCATCGACGCGACGATCGCGACCGCCACGGAGAGCACGAGCTTCCATACGGTGTAGTCGATGCCCGGCGACATCTGCATCGCGTGCATGCCGGTGAAGTGCATCGCGGCGACGCCCACGCCCATGATCGTGCCGGCCACGACGAGGCGCGAGCTCGATAGCGCGCCCCGGCTCGCGGTGGCGAGCGCGATGAACGACACGCCGATTGCGAGAACGAGCGACGCCGCGGTGATCGAAAAATCGTAGCCGACGGCGATCGGCAGGGAGAACGCGAGCATGCCGATGAAGTGCATCGACCAGATGCCGACGCCCATCGACACCGCGCCGCCGGCGAGCCACGCCGGGCGGCGTTTCGCGCTCGCGAGCGCATTCAGGCCGCCGGACAGCTCCATCGCCGTGTAGGACGCGAGAAACGCGACCACGAGCGACAGACAGACCAGCAGCGGATTGTAGACACCAGTCATCGGCTCTCTCTCGTTTCGTATCAGTCTTTTGCGACTGCTTTTTCGTGCGCCCCGACTCGGCTGTGGCCCGTGCCGCGACGGTGCGCTGCGCCTGGTTCCTTATGCGCTATCGGCCCGGGGGCGGGAAACTTTATGCCAGCGCGGCCGTCGGCACGTTCGTACGGAACCGCGCCGACGCATCTCTTTCGCCCGTGCGCTTCGCAAATGAGGCGCGCGATTACGCAAAGCCGCCTCGCGCCGAACGGCGATCATCGCAATCACCGAATTGCATCGTTTGCGAGGCGAAGGACATGAGCGAGAACAAAGTTATCCGCATCTATAGCGAACCCGCCGGCGGCTGGGGCGCGCTGAAGGCCACGGGCGAAGCACTGAAGATCCAGGGCATTCCCGTGTCCGGCGCGAAAACGCTCCTGCACATGAATCAGCCGCAAGGCTTCGATTGTCCCGGCTGCGCGTGGCCCGATCCGAAACATACGTCGTCGTTCGAATTCTGCGAGAACGGCGCGAAGGCCGTCGCATGGGAAGCGACTGCCATGCGCTGCACGCCCGAGTTCTTCGCGCAACATAGCGTGTCCGAGCTTGCCGCATGGAACGACTACGACCTCGAAATGGCGGGCCGTCTCACGCATCCGATGGTCTATGAAGCCGCTTCCGACCGATACGTGCCGATCGAATGGGACGAGGCATTCGCACTCGTCGGGCGTCATCTGAATGCGCTCGATCATCCCGATCGCGCGGACTTCTATACGTCCGGGCGCGCATCGAACGAAGCGGCGTTTCTGTATCAGCTCTTCGTGCGCGAGTTCGGCACCAACAACTTTCCCGACTGCTCGAACATGTGTCATGAAGCGACGAGCGTGGGCTTGCCGCAATCGATCGGCGTCGGCAAGGGAACGGTGCTGCTCGAAGACTTCGAACATGCAGACGCGATCTTCATCTTCGGCCAGAATCCCGGCACGAACAGCCCGCGCATGATGAGCGATCTGCATTCGGCGTCGCGGCGCGGTGCGAAGATCGTATCGTTCAATCCGTTTCGCGAACGCGCGCTTGAACGCTTCGCGTCGCCGCAAAACCCCGTGGAAATGGCGACGCTCGGCTTCACGAACATCAGCTCGTTTCTCTATCAGGTGCGCGTGGGCGGCGACGTGGCCGCGCTGAAGGGCATGATGAAGGCGATCGTCGAAGCGGACGATGAAGCCATGCTCGCCGACGCGCCGCGCGTGCTGGACATCGCGTTCATCGAAGGCCATACGCACGGCATCGACGCATTGCTCGCGGATTTGCGCGCTACACCCTGGGACGCGATCGAGCGGCATTCCGGCCTCACGCGCGACGCGCTCACGAATGCCGCGAACATCTACATGCGCGCCGACAATGCGATTCTCGTGTACGGCATGGGCATCACGCAGCATCGTGGCGGCACCGAAGCCGTGCAGCAGATCGCGAATCTCGCGCTCTTGCGCGGCAACGTCGGACGGCCGGGCGCGGGCATCTGTCCGGTGCGCGGGCATTCGAACGTGCAGGGCAATCGCACGGTCGGCATCACGGAAAAGCCGAATGCGCAGCTCATCGCGGGCATCGAGCGCGCGTTCGGCTTCACGCCGCCAGCGAAGCATGGCAACGATGTGGTCGCCACGCTCGAATCGATGATGCGCGGCGAAGCGAAAGTATTCGTGGCGCTCGGCGGCAACTTCGCGGCCGCGATTCCCGACTGGGCGCGCATGCAGGATGCGATGCGCAAGCTCGACCTCACCGTGCATATCGCGACGAAGCTCAACAGAAGCCATCTCGTGCATGGCCGGGACGCGCTGATTCTGCCGTGCCTCGGCCGCACCGAAATCGATATTCAGGCGGATGGCCCGCAATCGATCACCGTCGAGGATTCGATGTCGATGGTGCATGCGTCCGCCGGGCGCAACGAGCCCGCGTCGCCACATCTGCTGAGCGAGCCGGCCATCGTCGCTGGCATCGCGCGCGCGACGCTCGGCGCAAAGTCGCGCGTGCCGTGGGAACATCTCGTCGCGAGTTACGACCGCATCCGCGATGCAATCGAGATCGTGTTCCCGATCTTCCAGGCGTATAACGCGCGCATTCGCGTGCCGGGCGGCTTTCATCTGACGTCGTCCGCGCGCGAACGCGTATGGAACACGGACACCGGCCGCGCGAACTTTCTCGTCTTCGACGGGCTCGACGAAGACCCCGCTCCGAACGATCCCGACGCGCTCTCGCTCACGACGATGCGCAGCCACGATCAGTACAACACCACGCTCTATTCGCATTCGGACCGCTATCGCGGCGTGTTCGGCCAGCGCGACGTGATCTTCATGAATCCGTGCGAGCTGAAGAAGCGCGGACTGAATGCGGGCGATCGCGTCGATATCTTCGCGATCGCCGATGACGGCATCGAGCGCGTGATCCGTAACTTCAAGGCCGTCGAATACTCGCTGCCCGATGGCTGCTGCGGCGCGTACTACCCGGAAGTGAATCCGCTCGTGCCGCTCTACGCATTCGATCCGCAGAGCCGCACGCCATCGTACAAGTCCGTGCCCGTGAGAGTCGTGCACACGGTCGCCGAGCCTCAACGCGAAGACGTCCAATATGCCTGATCACGTACTCGACCTGTCGCGCGCGCAGTTTGCGATGACCGCGATCTTTCATATTCTCTGGCCGATCCTGACCATCAGTCTGTCGGCGTTTCTCGTGCTCGTCGAAGCGCTGTGGATGCGCACCGGCGATGTCGCGTACTACCGGCATGCGCGCTTCTGGAGCAAGCTGCTGGTGCTGAACTTCGCGGTCGGCGTCGTGAGCGGCATTCCGATGGAGTTTCAGTTCGGCACCAACTGGGCCGCCTTCTCACGGTACAGCGGCCAGTTCATCGGCAACATTCTGGGCTTCGAAGGCGCGATGGCCTTCATGCTCGAAGCGGGCTTCGTCGGCGTGATGCTGTTCGGCTGGGGACGCGTGTCGCGCGGCGTGCATCTGTTCGCCACATCGATGGTCGCGCTCGGCTCCAGCCTCTCCGCGTTCTGGATCATGGTCGCGAACTCGTGGATGCAGACGCCCGCGGGCTACGCCGTCGTCGATGGCAGGATCGTCGTGACGAACTATTTCGCCGCCATCTTCAATCCCGACATGGTGTGGGGCGTCTCGCACATGTGGATCGCCGCGATCGAAACCGGCATGTTCGTGATCGCGGGCATTTCCGCGTGGAATCTGTATCGCCGGCGTCATCCCGAGTTCTTCGCGCGTTCTTTCCGCCTTGCGCTCGTGGTGCTCGTGTTCGTCGCGCCCTTGCAGATCTGGCTCGGCGATTCGAGCGGCGTGAGCGTGTTCGAAACGCAGCCCGCCAAGGGCGCCGCAATCGAAGGCCACTGGACGACGAACGCACCGGGAACGGGCGCATCGTGGTCCTTGCTCGCGTGGCCCGATCAGAAGGCGCAGCGCAACGACTGGTCCATCGACGTGCCCGGCATGTTGAGCGTGCTCGGCACGCACACGCTGCATGGACAAGTGAAGGGCCTCACCGATTTCCCACGCGACGATCAGCCACCCGCAATCGCGCTGCTCTATTACGCGTTTCGCGTGATGGCGGGCATCGGCTTCGCGTTCACGATGCTCGCGTTCTGGACCGCGTATGCGTTGCGCAAAACACGCGGCCATCTCGAAGCGCTGCTCGCAAGACGCAAGCTTCTGCTCGCGTGGGTGCTCTGTATTCCGTTGCCGTATGTCGCCGTGGAAGCGGGATGGATCGTGCGCGAAGTGGGACGTCAGCCGTGGGTCGTCTACGGCTTGTTGCGCACGCGCGATGCCGTGTCGACGATTCCGGCTTCGTCGGTGTCCTTGAGCATCGCGATGTTCCTCGCGTTCCATGTCGTGCTGCTCGTCACATTCTTCGTGCTCGCGCGACGCTGGCTGAACGCCGGCCCCGACCTCACCAGCATGCCGCCCGCGAACGTCGCAGGTTACCGGCCTTTGGAGCTCGACTCATGAATAGCGCTGTTCACACGATGCTCGCCGATACATGGTTCGGCCTGATCGGCCTGATGCTGGTCTTCTATGTCGTCACCGACGGCTTCGATCTCGGCGTCGGCATTCTCACGCTCTTTCGCCGCAAGTCGTCGGACCGCGACGTGATGGTTCGATCGATCGGTCATGTGTGGGACGCGAACGAAACGTGGCTCGTCGTGATGGGCGGCGCGCTCTTCGGCGCGTTTCCGTCGGCTTACGCGCTCCTGATGGAGCATCTCTATCTGCCGGTGATGGCGCTCATCGCGGGATTGATCATGCGCGGCGCGGCGATCGAGTTTCGTCATAGCGTCGATCACGGGCCGGTGTGGGACAAGGTGTTCGGCATCGGCAGCCTCGTTGCGGCGCTCTCGCAAGGCGTCGTGCTCGGAAAAGTGCTCACGGGTCTCGCGCCGGGCAAGGCGGCCTTCGCGTTCATCGTCGTTGCGGCGATCGGTGTCGTCGCGGGATATTGCCTGCTCGGCGCGACGTATCTCGTCAGGAAGACCTCGGGCATGGTCGAGCAATGGGCGCGGCGAATTTCACTGCTGAGCGCGATGTTCACTGTCGTTGCCGCGGCGTTGCTGACGCTCGCGACGTGGTTCTCCAGCGATATCGGTCATGCGCGCTGGACGCATCCGGCCGTGATGCATGTGCTGATCGCGCTCGGCCTCGCGTCGGTGCTTGCGTTCGCGTTCATCATGGCGTCGCTGTATCTCGGCAGTTCGCGTGTGCCGTTTCGCGCATCGGTGGCGCTGTTCGTGTTCTCGTTCACAGGGCTCGCGATCAGTCTCTTCCCCGATTTCATTCCGGGCAAGCTCGGCATTCTCGAAGCCGCATCCGATGCACCGACGCTCGCGTTCATGCTGATCGGTATCGGTCTCGTGTTCCCGGTGATGATCGGCTACAACCTTTATCAGTACCACGTCTTTCGCGGCAAGCTTGCAGGCAGCGCGCACGCGGGCGAATGACCGGTCGTTCGCGGCAGCGCGCATAAGAAAACACCGCCTCGCAGGCGGTGTTTTTCCATGCAGCGCAAGCGATTCATAACGAAGTCGCCTGATCCAGCACCGACGCCAGAATCATCGCGCCCGCATTGCTCGGAACCGGCCGCGGATTCGGCCCGTAGACATGGTCCCCCGGACGAATCTCGCGGCCGCTCATCGCGCACACGCCAGCAGTGCGCGCGCGCATCGCACGCCACACCTGATCGCCGTAGCAGCAGCGCGTCGAGTCGCGCCATTCGATCGTCGCCGTCGTGGTCGACGGACGTTCGATCAGCTTCACGGTCAC
Source organism: Caballeronia sp. EK (assembly GCF_014384845.1). NCBI lineage: Bacteria > Pseudomonadati > Pseudomonadota > Betaproteobacteria > Burkholderiales > Burkholderiaceae > Caballeronia > Caballeronia sp. EK. Next base: position 422,166 of record NZ_JACSUE010000002.1, on the reverse strand, counting down.
GCGGCGCTCGCCCGTTTGCGTGAAGGGACGCCTTGCCGAAGTCGTCCCGAAGTTCACGCCGTCATTCAGCGACGTGAGTTGAAAGATCGTTTGCGCCCACGGATCGAGCGCGATTGCAGCTTCAGCCATGTCCGGCTCCTTATCGAAGAATGTCGTTGATCGATCCGCTCACGCGGCGTCGAGCGTGTTCGTCTGCCAGTGTTTCGGCGTAGCGCCGACAAGTCGCTTGAAGACCGTCGTGAAATGCGCCTGCGAGCGAAAGCCGCAGCAGAGCGCGACATCGAGCATGCTGTGCCTGGATGTGCGCAGCAGTTGCTGCGCGCGCTCGATGCGCTTTTGCAGCAGATACTCGTGCGGACGCATGCCTGTCGCGCGGCGGAACTGCGCGGCGAAGTGCATGCGCGTGAGGCCGGTGCTCGACGCGATATCCGCGAGGCTGATGTTCTCGGCAAGATGCGCATCGACAAATTCGGATACACGATTGATGCGCCATTGCGGCAACGCCGAAGGCTCGCGTCCGCGCGCAACGGGCGTCGCGAAATGACGCGCGACGAGCCGCGACACGATCGCGAGACCGATGCTTTCGATGAACATGCTGCCGAGCGCCGCGCCTTCGGTCTTGCACACGGCGAGCGTCTGACCGAGCCGTTCGAGCGCGGGATCGCGAATCAGCTTCGGATCGTCGAGAACGATATCGCCCGCGTGAGGACGATGAAAGAGATCGTCATGGCACTCCGCCAAAGCTTCCTGCGGCACGAAAAGATGCAGGACATCCATCGCCGACTGGAACACCGCGCTCACGCGTGTCGCGGGCGCGGTGACCTGCACGACGCCCGCGGGCACGCGCCCGTGCAGCAGCTTGCGGCCCGCATGGTGAAAGATCAGCGACGCGCACTTCAGATTCAGGCTGACGCAATGAAACGCGCCGTTGCCGTCGCTGGACACTTCGAGCGGCGATTCGCCATGATGCAGCCAGCGCGCCATCGTGATTCGCCGCGCGGGCTGGACGGCGGCCGGGCTGCGCCATCGGTCTTCCAGTTCGATCAATGGCGCTCGCGCGGGCGTCGCGGAATGCGAAAGGAGATTGAGATTCATGATAGGTCCGTTGCTTGACTGAAGCCTGTGCGGCCGATCGATGACCGGCATCGCGACGACTCCAAGTTAATCAAACGGAAACCACGCGCCTAGCCGTACATACGGTTGACGACATCGCCTGATGGTTGAGTCAACCTATATCAAGGTTTGATATCGGCGAAGCGATAACACCTTCGTATGAGCGCCTAACACGCGCGGATGAGACGGCTCATCCGGACGTCGCATGTAATGCAGCCGCACGATTGAAGCGCTGCTGCGCGCGCCATCCGAACGTTTAGCCGATACACCGATAACGGCTGCAGGCACGCTCCTTCGTAGGTGTAGTCGAGGTGCGGTCCGGTCGATAAAGTGTCGTCAAGGTCGCGGCATGAACACGGACCAACGGCCTTATCAAGGGAAACCGAAAACAATATTTATTTCGGATACCCGATTAAATACATCATCATCCACCAGGAGTCGAACATGAAAAAGTATCTCGTCAGCTTCACCCTTGTTGCCGCCACGCTCGCTGCGCCCGCTCTCGCATTCGCGCAATCGAACGCTCCCGTCACGCGTGCACAGGTCCGCGCCGATCTCGTCGCCGTCGAAAAGGCAGGCTATAACCCGGCGCTCGCGAGCGATCCGTACTACCCGTCGGACATTCAGGCAGCGGAAGCGAAGGTCGCCACGCAACATGCCGGCGCAGTGCAGGCCTACGGCGGCGTGCAAACCGGCACGAGCGCATCGAGCGCGCCGAAGCATGCATCGATGAACAACACGTGCGTCGGGCCGATCGACTTCTGCCAGCCGTTCTTCGGTAGCTGATCCGCGCGTCCGGATCGACGATCTCTCATTCGCACAAGCGGAGTCTTTCATGAAGCGAATCTTTCAAGCAGCGTCGATGCTGGCGCTGTCGGCCGGTATGTTCGCATCGACCGGCGCAATGGCTCAGGATGCCACCCCGGCCGCCGATGCCCATGCGCCCGTCAAAAACATCGTTCTCGTTCACGGCGCGTGGGTCGACGGCTCGGGATGGAAGCCGGTCTACGACATCCTGACCCGCGACGGCTATCACGTCACGATGGTCCAGGAACCGCTGACATCGCTCGAAGGCGACGTCGCCGCGACCAAACGCGTGCTCGACCTGCAGAACGGTCCGGCGATCCTGGTCGGCCATAGTTATGGCGGATCGGTCATCACGGAAGCGGGCGTGCATCCGAAGGTCGCGGGCCTCGTCTATGTCGCGGCGCATGCGCCGAACGTGGGCGAGGATGAAGGCGCGCTTGGAAAGAAAACGCCCAGCTTCCTCGCGAAGCAGACGGACGCCGTAGAAAAGACAGCGGATGGCTACACGTACCTGAATCCCGCCGTCTTCCCGAAAGACTTCGCCGCGGATCTGCCGCTCAGGCAAGCCCGGTTCGAATCGCACTCGCAGATTCTGACGGCGGCGCAAGTCTTCACGACGCCGCTGACGGCCGCGGCGTGGACGTCGAAGCCGAGCTGGGGCATCGTGGCCGGCAGCGACAAGATCATCAATCCGGATCTCGAACGCTGGTACTACGAGCGCGCGCATAGTCACGTGACGGTCATTCCGGGCGCGAGCCATTCCGTGTACGAATCGAAGCCGCAGCAGGTCGCGGCGGTGATCGAAGAAGCCGCGAAGCATGCGGTGCAGTAAATGATGTGACCGCGCGCGGCTGTCGTGTTCCTGCGCGGCAGCCGCGCGCTTTCGTCTGTGGTTTTCCCGTTCTTGCCGCTTTCGCCGTCAATGCCTTATATAGTGTGTGGCTGCGCATGTCCCGCACAAGGCATCGAATGATCAGACGGAGGAATCGATGGTTCGGCTCGTGATGATTCTCCTCGGCGTCGACTATCTGCGCACGCGATGGCGCACGGTGCTGACGCTCGGGCTGCTCAGCATCGCGCTCGGCGGCGTCATCTTCACCGATGCGCTCGACGGTTCGCTCTACTTTCCCATCGTGCCCTTCGCGCTGATGATGCTGTTCGAGGGCCTCGCCACGCTCGCCGTCGCATGGACCGGCATGGGCGGCCAGCGCAAGCTGCGTTATGTGAAAGGCACGACGTTCTGCCTGTCGGCGCTGCTCGTGCTGTTCGGCGGCGAGCACGGCAACTTCGTGCTGTCGCTCATCTTCGGCACGCTCTTTCTCGTCGATGGCGCCTTGCAGATCGTCTCCGCGCGCGTGGTCCGCTTTCGAAAGTGGCGCCTCGCGATGGCAGGCGGCGTGCTCGAAATCGCCATCGCAATCTTTTTCTATCAGCCTTATCCCGATCACTACGCGGGAACGGTCGCCTATTGCGTCGCGTTCGGCCTCTTCTTCGGCGGCTGGAACATGATCCTGCTCGCGGCGCGCGTGCGGCGCATGGCGGCGAATCCCGCCGTCGACGGCGAAGCGAGTGCGACTGCGCAGGAAGAACCGGCGTCCGCCGCGCCCTCGTTCGCCGGCGCGGTCTGGGACGGCCCGCCCGCGCCCGATGAAGCCGCGCTGACCGTGCACGTGTGGACGCCGGTCGGCACGGCGAAATCGCAGACGAAGCGGCAGTTGATCGTCGATCGCTATATCGCCGCCATCGACAGGAACGGCACCATCTCGACCGGCCACGCGGCGCTGGAGACGCCCGAAGGCGTGTACATCAGCCTGTATCCCGCGGTCGAGATCGACCGCTCGCCGAACGAATTTACCCGCACGCTGCGCGCGACACGCGAGAACGACGTGCCCGGCCTCTTTCAGCCCGACTACGAGACCGAGTCGAAAGCGTGGTGTCCGTCGACGCAGCAGGTGCGCATCCGCAATTACGATCCGGTGAGGCTCGCGCGCTTCTGGCAGACGTATCAGCGCGACACGACGTACAACCTCACTTATCGCAATTGTTCGAGCTCCGTGGCGCGTGCGCTGGAAGCGGCGATCGAGGGCGCGTCGGCGCGCGTATGGGGCAAGGGCGGCGGATGGAAGCCGCTCGTGCGCATCATGGCGACGCCCGAGCTATGGGTCGCGGCGCAAGTGCGAAAGCGCGCCGCCACGATGGCCTGGACACCGGGCCTCACGCTCGATTACGCACGCGCGCTCAGCATGCTCGCGGACCCGCGCCACTCGGGCTGGGTGAAGATGGCGCGCATCGCGGTCGCGACGATGTATCGCTCGCGGCAGCGCTGGCGCGCCGAAGAACATGCGGCGGCGCGTGAGCAAGGAGAGGCGTCGGTATCGGCGGAGCAGCGTACCGGTTGAAGCGATGTCGAGTTACTCGACGACGGCCTTGCGCGAACGGCTGCCGCGCGACGACGATTTGCGCGGCGGCTTCTGCGCTTCGGCAACCGTCGTGACGCCTTCGTTCGATGCATCGGCGTCGCTCTGCTTCGCAGCGGTCTTGCGCGCACGACGCGGCGTAGCGGGTTTTTTCGGCGCGGGTGCAGGTGCGGGCTCGGGCGCAGATTCGGCCTGCGGTTCGAACAGCTCGCGTTCGACCGGCGCCGGCGCTTCTTCCACCAACACGGCGTCCTCCTGCGCGGCTGCCTGAGCCGCTTTCCGTGCGCCTCGTCGTTCTCTGCGCCGGCTGTTGGCCGAACCTTCGTGCTCTTTCGGAACGACCGGCGTCGATACTTCTTCCTCGAACACGACCGGCTCCGGCGCGGCCACGAACTCGGCTTTCCGCGCGCCGCGTTTCTCGCGTCGCCTGCTGTTTCCCGCGCTTTCGTGTTCTTTCGGGGCGGCCTGCGCTTCGGCCTGCCTCACATCCACCGCCGCGACCTGAGAGGACTGCGCGGAGCGAAACACGAACGCGCCGGATTTATCGTCGCGGCCGACTTCGAGCAGACCGCGCGACTGCGCTTCGTCGAGCAGATTGCCGAACGCGCGAAAGCCGTATTGCGTTTCGCTGAAGCCCGGCTTGCGGCGCTTGATCGCGCTCTTCAACACCGACGCCCAGATCTTGCCGCTCTCGCCGCGCTCCGATGCGAGCGCCTCGAAAGTCTCGACGGTGATCGCGATTGCCTGCGACTTGCGCGATTCCGTCTCCTGCTTCGGATGCCGTTCCTCATCGGGCGTGCGCTTCGATTCGCGCTGCTCGCGCTTGGCGATCGCGCGTTGCTGCTCGCGCACGAGGTCGTCGTAGAAGATGAACTCGTCGCAGTTCGCGACCAGCAGGTCGGACGTCGATTGCTTCACGCCCACGCCGATCACCTTCTTCGCGTTCTCGCGCAGCTTCGACACGAGCGGCGAGAAGTCGGAGTCGCCGCTGATGATGACGAACGTATCGACATGCGATTTCGTGTAGCAGAGATCGAGCGCATCGACGACGAGGCGAATGTCGGCCGAGTTCTTGCCCGACTGGCGCACGTGCGGAATCTCGATCATTTCGAAGCTGGCCTCGTGCATCGCCGACTTGAAGCCCTTGTAGCGATCCCAGTCGCAATAGGCCTTCTTCACGACGATGCTTCCCTTCAGCAGCAGGCGTTCGAGCACCGGCCGGATATCGAATTTCTCGTACTTCGCATCGCGAACGCCGAGCGCGACATTTTCGAAGTCGCAGAACAACGCCATGCTGACGCTTTCCTGAGGTCCAGCCATATGATTCTCCAGCCCGTGCGGCATGTTTTGGAATGCGCACATGATAGCTTGTCGGGCCGATGGCCGTTCGTCACTCGCCGCCGCCGATGTTCAGGCTCTTGTCGCGCCGCGCGAGCAGATCGTCGAGCGCCTCGTTCGCCTCGCGCATCAGACGTTCGATGACTTCGCCCGCCGATGTCCGCTCGTTCACCAGCGCCGACGACTCGCCCGCGAAGAGCGCCATCTTTTCCATATCGCCGGTGGTCGAGCGCAGCGGCGAAATCGTGCTGTATTTTTCGACCGGCCCCCATTCGTCATGCGCGATGACCTCGCGCGGCAGCGCATAGGGATCGTTGCCGAAGAGATGATCGCGCGCCGCATCCGTCACGCTGTTCGCGAGCACGCGCACCGGCGAGCCGGCGGGCCAGTTGATCGCGTAGATGTCGGTGTGGACCGTGTCGCCCGCGCGCGCATCGATCACGCGTTGTTTGTGATAGTCGTGCGCGTAGGATTCGTGCGTCGGCAGAAAGACGGTGCCGCAATGTACGCCGCTCGCGCCGAGCGCCAGCGCCGCGACGAGCCCCGCGCCCGTCGCGATGCCGCCCGATGCGACCACCGGCACGCCGATATGCGCGGCGATTTCGGGCAGCAGCGTCATGATGCCGGTCGAGCCGCGCACATGCCCGCCGGCCTCGACGCCTTGCGCCACGATCACGTCCGCACCCGCCTTTTCCGCGCGCAACGCGTCTTCGAGCGAGCCGACCTGATACAGCACGAGCGCGCCGCCGTCTTTCGCACGCGCGACGATATCAGGGTACACGTCCCAGAAAAAGCACATCGCCGGGACGCGCAATTCGAGGCATGCGTCGAGTTCGGCGGCCAGCAGGCCGGGCTTCGTGCCCGCCGGAATGAGATTGACGCCGAATGGCCGATCCGTCGCGGCGCGCACGGCGGCGACTTCGCTCGCGATCGTCTCGGGCGATTCGCGCACCATGCCGAGCAGTCCGAAGCCACCTGCATTCGACACCGCCGACGCGAGTTCCGCGCGCGCGGGTCCGCCCATGCCCGCGGAGACGATCGGATAACGGCAGCCGAGCACACGGGTCAACTCGGTATCGAATGGCGCAGCGTTCGCGGTCATACGGGCCTCGCGCGAGTGAACGGTCCGAATGCAAGTGACGGACCATCGCCCAAGCCTAGTCCCGACGGGACTCGCTTTCAAGCATGCTCACTGCCGCTTCCCGGCATCAGATCCAGAGATCGTTCGGCGCGGTGCGCTCGTTGTGGTCTTCGCCCGTATTCACGACGCCGCGCGGCTCGATGAGCATGATCTTCACTTCGCGCGCCGCATAGGGTTTGTGCTCGACGCCCTTCGGCACGATGCCGATTTCGCCCGCACGCAGATGCATCGCGCCGTCGCGAAAGTCGATGCGCAATTCGCCTTCGAGAACGATGAAAGTCTCGTCGGTATCCGCGTGACGATGCCAGACGAAATCGCCTTCGAGACGCGCAACCTTGAACTGGTAGTCGTTCATTTCGGCGATCACGCGCTGCTGCCAGAAGCCTTCGATCTTGCGCGCCTTGTCGAGCGGATCGATCGCGATACGCTGACCGCGTGAAACGGGTGTGGATGTCATGGCGAAGCTCCTTGACCTGGACGATGAATCAGCCCGAGGCTAACGCCCGCACATCGCGCACGTCTTGAACGATCGTGCGTGGTTCAGCGCGACTCAGCGCGACTCCGCGCCGCGCGCGATCGCCCGCCAGCGCGCGGGCGGCATGCCGAACGCGCGCGTGAACTGGCGCGTCATGTGACTCTGATCGGCGAAACCCGCATGGGCCGCGACATCCGCGAGCGATGCGCCGGTCAGCATGAGACGGCGCACGAGATCGAGGCGACGCATCGTCAGATAGCGATACGGGCTCGTGCCGTAGAACTTGCGGAAATCGCGCGACAGAGCGAACCGGTCGCGGCCCGTCACGCGTTCAAGCTCGTCCAGCGTGATGATGCGGTCGCAATTCGCGTGGAGAAATTCCTGTGCGCGCGCGGCGCTCGCATAGTCGCCGCTATCGGCGACCATTTGCGCGCCGGACGCTTGCGCGAGCGCGAGCGCCAGTTCGGTCAGCGCGTCGTGTTGTTCGAGTGGTTCGAGCGGCGGCAGCGCGCCTTCCGTGCGCTGCAGCAGCGCTTCCGTCGCGCGGCAGACGCGCGCATCGGTCGTCACGCCGCCTTCGACGAAAGGCAGCGCGCGGCCACCGAGAATCGCCTGAATCAGCGCGGGTTCGACATACAGCATGCGATAGCGGAAACCTTCGCCGGTGCCCGCTTGCCCGTCATGAAGTTCGTCGGGATGCAGGACCATCGTCTGGCCTGGCACGCTATGGCGAAGCGTGCGGCGGTAGTTGAAGCTTTGGACGCCCGCGAGCGTGCGGCCGATCGCATAGGTGTCGTGGCGGTGCAGGCCGTATGCCTTGCCGCCGAACCAGGCTTCGATGCGCTCGATGCCTTCGGTCGGCTCGGCGCGTTTCACCCAGTCCGACGCGGTTCCCTTCTTGCGCTCGTTCATCTCGACTGCCGCTCCCGGCATTTCGTTGAAGGCGATATCGGATGTTAGCCGTAACGCGCCGCGAGCGCGGCGAGGTCGCGGCGGACCCAGTCGGCATCGGCGGCGAATTGCTCGTCGGACATGCCCGGCTGGCGGAACAGCGTGAGCGCCACTTCAGCGCCCGCGCCGTTCTGATAGACGCGCAACGGCACGTAGACCTCGTCACCGTTCGGCAGGCCGACGCGATGATCCATCACGCCGAGCGCATTGTGACCGGTGAAGCGGATCGTCACGTCGCCTTCGGGACCGCGGGCGCGCCAGTGATCGCCCATGTCGTCGAGCGTCGATTGCGCAAGTCCCGACGCCCACGTCGGAAAGACTTCCGGACGCCAGATCGCGTCGTAGAGCTCGCGCCAGTCGCGATCGATCGTAACGGTGAGAGTCTGCGTTTCCATCGTCACACGAGGATCACGTTTCGATCTTCGACATCACCGCCGTGGCCGGATCGTAGCGATAGCCCTTCTGCGCGAGCTGCTGCGTCATCTTGTCTCCGATCAGCTTCTGCTGCGCCTCGCGCAGCACGAGTTCGTGATCCGGCTTCATGCGCTCCAGCTCGACCGCAAGCCTGCGCATCAGCGCGACTTCGCCGGTGCTGCGGGCATCGATGAAAAGAATCTTTTCGTTGGCCACATCGAGACGCTGGCGCAAGTCCTTCGCGTAGGTGACCCACTGCTCGGCGTTGGCGCGAAGATCGTCGTAGGCCTTCGAATGCGCCTTCGCCTGCGCCGAAATCTGGCGCTGAAGCGACGCAAGCTCCGACTCTTCGCCCTGCTCCTTCTCCACCAGGCGCTTCGCGAGATCGGTCGCGTTCTTTTCGGCGGTCTCGGCGCGCTCGCGCAACGCGTTGACATCGTTCGACACGCGCGCGAGTTCCGCGCCCTGCTCGGCCTTCTGTTCCATCAGCACGCTGATCTGCTTGCGGGCTTCGTCCAGTTCGCCGCCGACACGGCCCGCGTGATCGCGATGCGCCGAAATTTCCGTCTTCAGCGTAGCCGCGTTCTCACGCTCGGCCGCGAGCGCACCGCGTACTTCGTTCAACTCCGCTTCCAGTGCGGCGACGCGCGCGAGGCTTTCGCTTGCCTGCGCTTCGGCAGTCTGCGCGCGCGCATGCGCGGCGTTCGCATCCTGCGACCAGCGTTCGGCTTCAGCCGATTTTTCCTGCGCTGCGAGGCTCAACGCTTCATGCTGCTGCCGCACCTGATCGCGCTCTTGTGCGATGCGCGCGAGCTCGTCGTCCTTGCCCGCCATCAGCGCGTGCAGTTCCGCGTGATCCTGACGCGCCTGGTCGCGTTCCTGCGCGATACGCGCGAGCGTTTCGTCCTTGTCCGCGAGCGATGCGCTCAACTGTTCGTGCTGCTGCCGGGCCTGATTGCGCTCGTCGGCGATGCGCGCGAGTTCCTCATCCTTGCCCACGAGCGACGCGTGCAGATTGCCGTGCTGCTGGCGCGCCTGATCGAGTTCTTCGGCGATACGCGCGAGCGCTTCGTCCTTGCCCGACATCGACGCATGCAGTTCCGTATGGTCCTGCCGCGCCTGATCGCGCTCCTGCACGATACGCGCGATGTCTTCGTTCAGCGCGCCCTTCGCGCGCCGCTCTTCGTCGAGCGACGTATTCAGCGCTTCCAGTCGAGCCTGTTCCTCCGATGCGCGCTGCTGCGCTTCCTCGACGCGCGACTCGGCCGTCTGCGCGCGCGCCGTGGCTGCCTCGAACTCCTGGCGCAACCGCGCGACCGAGTCTTCCGATGCCCGCAACGCGCTCAGCGTCTCGGTCGTCTGCTGGCGGTTTTTCGCGGCCTCGTCGCCGGTCTTCTGGAACTCGGCGAGCGCCTCGTCGCGCTCCGCGAGCGCGGTCGAAAGCCGCTGGCTCACCACGGACAGGCGCTGACCGGACATCCGTTCGGTTTCGTCGCGCGAGACGGTCCAGAGCCGCCGCGCGACGTTCACGAGCGTCTCGGCGAGGTCGTCGGGGAGGCCGGTCGGCGCCTGCTGCGGCATGTCCGGGGAATGCGCGTCGCGCCAGCGCTGCAGGCCCGCCGCGATGGCGACGACCGAGCCGCGCCCGGCCTCCGTCCAAACGGACACGGGGGTGACCTTGCGGCCTTCTTGCGTCAGGCGATCGGCGATCGACGCGATCTGTTCGTCGGTGATGATGTCTACGTCTGTGGGCATATGCGCCTCGAAAATCAGTGGCGTCGCACTCGAAAAATTGCGATACGTTGTTACATTCGGCTTAATCCGCGTCGGGGCGGAAAGGGATGATACCCATTTTCCGCGTCCGCCATTCCGCAGCACGTCACATGCCGGCGAAATCGGGATTTTGAAGCGAGAGTGTATCGCCTGCGAGGCGGTAATTTCGAGACGTGATGCGTTATTCACGGAAACGCATCGAGCCCGGACGTGCGTTCCGTCCGGGCTCCTGAAACCAGCTAAATCCGCGCGCTTACGGCTTCGCGAAAACCGGACCGAGACCGATGACGCTCGTATCCGAACGCGCGCCCGACTCGGCGTTGCCGCTCGCCGGCGCGCCGTATGCGCTCAGGCCCTTCGCGGCCGCGATGCGCGCCTCGGCGGCCTGGATGTTCTGCGGATATTGGGTCTGGTCGCTCGCCGGATCGTAGCCGGCCTTTTGCAATTCGACGAGTTGCGCGCGCACTTCCGCACGGGTGATCGGCTGGTTCGACTGCGCAAACGAGAAAGCCGGAAGCGCGACAGCGGCAGCGACGATGAGCGATTGAATGACTTTCATGATTTACCTCCAGAGAATGTAATGGAAGTCCGTCTTGTCGATCCGCCGTGTGTTGCGAATCGTTCGGGCTTGGAGGTATTTAAACCGGCGGACGTATCTGGCTTGTTTCGCAAAAAGCGGATTATGAAACGCCGTGTGTCGGCGTTCAGTGCGGATACAGTGCGATACAAAGACGCCGTGCCGTCTACAATCGGCTTGCCCGTATCGAAACGGGAAATAATCGGCACCATACCGGGAGGAGACCATGCAGACCCCGCGCCCTTCGCTGAACGCCCTGCGCGCGTTCGAAGCCGTGGCGCGCCTGCGCAGCATGACGCTCGCCGCTCAGGAGCTGTGCGTCACGCATGGCGCGATCAGCCGGCAGGTGAAGGCGCTGGAGGATACGCTCGGCCTGACGCTGCTCGTGCGTTCGGCGCAATCGTCCGATCCGACGCCCGAAGGCAGACGCCTCGCCGAAGGCCTTACGACGGCGTTCAATCTCATCGACGCGAGCATCGAACAATTGAAGCCGGAGCCGCTCACGCTGTCGTGCTCCGCGACCATCATGATGAACTGGCTGATTCCGCGGATCGCGGGGTTTCATCGGCGCTATCCGCAGACCGGGCTCAAGTTCAACATGAACTACGACCAGATCGATTTCGTGCGCGACAAGATCAGCGTCGCGATTCGCGCGAACACGATCGAACCGCCGAGGGACGCGATCACACGCACGCTCATCGACGAATGGATCGGGCCGGTGTGCTCGCCGGAGTACGCGCAGTCGATCGGACTTACGAGCCCCGCCGATCTCGCGCGCGCGAAGCTGCTCTCCACCCGCACGCGCCCCGAAGCGTGGACCGACTGGTATCGCGCAACGAACCTCGCGCCGCTCGCCGGCGCGGGCGCGGATGCCTACGATCACTTCTATCTGCTGATCCAGGCGGCCGTGTGCGGCCTGGGCGTGGCGCTCGTGCCGCAGTTGCTCGTGATGAACGATCTCATGTCCGGCAAGCTCGTCGCGCCGTTCGGCTTCGCGCCGGGTCCGCGCCAGCTCGTGCTGTGGGTCGCGCCGCATCTGCGCGCGCATGCCGACGTCGCGCAACTGGAACGCTGGCTGATCGAAGAGATGAACGAAAGCCTGAAGGAGATGACCGCGTTCCTGCGCACGCGCGACGACGAAGCGCTCAGGACTTGATGAGCGTGCCGTAGAGCGCGCTCGCACGCGAGAGATGCGCGTGCATCGCGTCGGCGGCGGCGTCGCCATCGTGCGCGGCGATCGCCTCGACGATGCGTTCGTGTTCCGCGAGCGTCAACGATTCGGCGCCGGGCGCGCGCACCATCGGCCGATAGTATTCGGCGGCCCAGTTGAAGATCGATTCGACGATCGACGGATAGATCGGATTGCCCGTGATCCGCGCGATCTCGCGATGAAACGCCATGTCGCAGGCGAGAAACGCCTCGCGGTCATCGACTGCCGCGCGCTGCGCCTCGACGCACTCGACGAGCCGCGCGATGTCTTCCTCCGATGCCTTTTCGGCCGCCATGCGCGCTGTGCCCGTTTCGAGAAAGAGCCGCGCCGCCTTCAGATGCTCCAGCATGTCGGGCTGCGTGCGCAGCAGATGCATGGTCCCGATCGCGATTTGCGCGATGAGGCTCTGCGCCGTCGGCACGACCACGCGCGCGCGTTCGCCGTGCGCGATCTCGACGATGCCGGAGCGCTCCAGCGTCTGCAACGCCTCGCGGATCGCGGGCCGCCCGACGCCATACGCTTCCATCAGCTCGCGCTCGGAAGGCAGTTGCGCGCCGGGCGCGATCTCGCCCGAGCGGATACGCGCCATCAACCGGTCGAGTACGTCCTGATACAGCTTGCGCCGCTGAATGATGTCAGCCATCGGAAATGCCTGTCTTCGATGAATCCCGCCGACGACCTTATCACGAAGCCTCCGCTCACGAAGCGCCGTCCCGTACGTTACCGAAGAACGACACGCCGCCGATCTGCCCGCCTTTCAGCACGATTTCGAGCCCGTCGCGGGCGGCATCGGCGGACCACGCGCGGCACAGCGGCGCGCCCGGCGCCATGCCCGCCGCGACGCTCAATGCCGTGATGCCGAGCTTGCCCGCCACTTCGCCCGAACTGTCGCCGCCCGCGACGACGACGCGGCGCAACGGCGCGCGATCGAGCAGCCGGCGCATCACATCGGCGAGCGTTTCGCCCACGCGGCGCGCCGCTTCCGCGCGGCTCAGTCCGGCTTGCGACGCGATGTCGTCGAACGCGAGCACGGCGGGATCGTCGGGGCCTTCGGCGCTGAAGACGAGCGGGCTTCGGCCATCGCTCACGGCGCGCACAGCGACGCCGACCACACGTTCGATTTCGGCTTCGCGCGACTGCGCATCCAGTGCGCGAAGCAAGTCCAGCCGCTCGACGCGAAAGCCATTGTCGCGCGCCCAGCGGATCTGCCCCGCCGTTACCGGCGAGCAGCTTCCGCTGACGGCCGCGATCACATCGACGGGCGATGCAACCGGCAGGCCCGGCGTCTGCGGCACGAGCCCGTTCGCGCGCCAGTGCGCCGCGAGCGCATACTGCAATCCCGACGACGACGCCGTGAACACACCTTCGCCGCGCCCTTCCCAGACGAGCTTTCCGGCGGCGGCGAGCGTCTCTTCATCGAGCACGTCGATCATGACGACGGGCGCATCGTCGCTCGTCAGCGCGTTCAGGCGCTCGCGAACATCCGGCGAACGCAACTGCACGAAATCGATCAGGCCGATGCGCCGCTCGGTCTGCCCGCGCAGATGCACGCGCAAATCCGCTTCGCTCATCGGCGTGACGGGATGACGCGACATCGTCGGATGACGATCGAGCCGATGACCCTCGCCGTCCACCGAAGCGAACAGATTGCCGAACGCCTGATAGCGCTTCAGACGCGGCGCGCCGACGATCATCGGCGACCACCGGCCGCGCATGTGTCTCACGCCGATATCGATCGCGCGGCCGATCGAACCCGTCTGCGGCGACGAATCGAAGGTCGAGCAGACCTTGTATTGCAGGATCGGCGCGCCCAGTGCGGCGAGGCTCGCGAAGGCGTGCGGCAACTCGTCGTCCATCCACTGCGGACTGCGCCCGCGCGACGATCCCGCGAGCCCGACGCAACGCACGTCGGGAAAGCGCGCGAGCAGTTCGGGCGTGGGCGTCTGCAAGCAGAGGAGCGTCGGCACGCCGGCGGCGGTCATCGCTTCCATCGCGTCGGTGGAACCGGTGAAGTCGTCGCCGTAGTACGCGAGCAGCAGGCCGTCGGGCCATTGCGTGCTCATTTCCAGAACTCCAGTGCACGCTTCAATGCGGGATTGCGTTCGGCATGACGCGCGAGCGGCACGCCTTCCATCGCCGCGACCCACGCCTCGCGCAACGCCTCGACGCCCGCCGCCACGCCGCCCGGATGCCCGAAGATGCCGCCGCCCGCGGTGTGAATCAGATCCGCGCAGCCGATCGCGGCGTACGTGTCCGCCGCCTGCAAGCCGGTCTGACCCGAGCTGAAGACGGGCATCGCGGTCAACGGCGCTTCGTCCATCACCGGCGACAAAACCGCGCGCGCCGCCGCGATCACGCTTTCGTCGGATTCGCTGAACTTGTTGCGCAGGCCGTTCACGTGCAGATGATCCGCGCCCGCGAGACGCCACAGCATCTGCCACGGCGCATAGTCCCAGCCGAGCGCTTCGGCGCGCGTCAGATAGCCCCAGCCCGCGCGATGCGCGTGAATCGGCAACTGACTGTGCTTGCGCAACTCGGTCATGCCGACGAGACCGATCGAATTGAGCACCGCCATCACGCACGTGCCGCCCTGTTCGAGCACGAGATCGTGGCGGCGCTTCATCTGATCGAGATCGCCCGTCACGTTGAACGCGACCATCACCTTCTTGCCGGTGCGCTCGGCGTGATCGTTCACGACGCGCATCACCGCGCGCACGCGTTCGTCGAACGGGCAATGCGAGCCGTCGCCTTGCAGTTCGTCATCCTTGATGAAGTCGATGCCGCCCGCGACCAGTTCCTTCACCTGCCCGGCGGTTTCCTCCGGCGAAAGCCCGACGCTCGGCTTGATGATCGTGCCGATGAGCGGCCCGTGCGTCACGCCCGACAGCCTGCGCGTGCCCTCGATGCCGAACGCCGGCCCCGGATACGCCGCCGCGAACGACTTGGGCAGGCGCAGGCCGGTCAGACGCAAGCCCGACACCTGGCGCAATTCGAAAAGATTGCCCGCGATCGTCAACATCAGATTCGGCAGCGACGGCCCGAAATTTTCGATCGGCCACGAAAGTTCGAGCACGCATTGCGTGTAGCACTTCGAAGCCGCGCCGCCCGGCAGGCTCGGCGTCTCGCTGTAGTCCAGCACGTCGAGCCGTTCGACGCGCGCGCCCGAGCGCGCCTTGAGTTCGGGCGTCTCGTTGGGCAGCGCGATGAAGGTGCCGCTCGACTGCTCGCCCGCGATGGTCTCGGCGGCAATGCGCGGATCGACGCCGGTTTCGAGCCAGTAAGTTGCGTGGATGCGTTCGCTCACGGTCAGTTCCTCGCTTCAGGTGATGCGCCGAATGCTCTCCGCGATTTCCTCGCGGTCGAACACCTTCTTCCAGTCGTCGCGCATCAGGCGCGGCTTGCCGAACTCGATCGCCTTGTTGCAGGCATCGGAGAACGCGCCGGGAATTTCGTTGAAGATCACCGCGCCGAGGATGTTCATGTGGCCGAGCAGGAAATCGCGCGCCGCCTGTGCGGGCACGCCGCGCGCGATGGTCTCGTCCATCGCCTCGCGCATCACGTAGAGCAGCGTCGCGCAGATGGTTTCCGAGAGACCCGGCTCCAGGATCGCCATCTGATCGACGCTCAGGCGATACGAACGCAGGATCGGCGCGTAGATCGCCTTCGCGACGGCTTCGCCGAGATCGAACGCTTCCTCCGGCCCCTGCATCAGCGCGCTGACGATCGACTGTTTCGCGTGCGCGCCGCCGAAGTGATCGTGCAGCGACTTCTCGTCGAGGTCGTAGTTGAAGATGATCGGATGGCACGGATGCGCGACGAAGTACGTCAGGTCCTTGCGGTCCGGAAGATGGCCGGCGAAAGGCGCGGCGGCATCGAGCGTCATGATCATCGTTCCCGGCGACAGCTTTGGCGCGATGTCGTGCGAGAGCTTGCCGATAAGCGTATCGGGCACGGCGAGAATCACGACTTGCGCGCCGTCGAGCGCGGCATCGGCGGAAACGCATTCGATGCCGAGTTCATCCTTCAGCCGCTTCTGTCCGGCCGCGCCCGGCTCGACATGCGCGACACGATAGTCCGACTTCAGCAGATTGCTGGAGAGGCGCACGCCCATCTTTCCACCTGCTCCGAACAACGCGATCTTTTCCTTCATTTCGATGACTCCAGTGTGAGGTGAGTGTTCAATGTGCGTTCGCCGTGACGGCGTCGGGCGCGCGTTCCTGGCTCGTGCGGCCGATGGCGAACGCGAGCGCGGCCGACATCAGCATCATTGCGCCGACGATCAGCATCGGCAGTTGATACGAACCCGTCGCGTCCTTCGCCATGCCAGTGATGTACGGCGCGACGAAGCCCGCGAGATTGCCGACCGTGTTGATGAGCGCGATGCCCGCAGCCGCCGCCGCACCCGACAGGAAGCGCGCCGGCAGCGCCCAGAAGTTCGGCAGCGCGGAGAAGATCGCGCAGGCCGTCACGGTGATCACGGCGATGGTCGCGGCGGGCGAGCCCATCTGCATCGCGAGCGGCACGCTCAACGCGCCGATCAGCGCCGGCACGCCGATATGCCACGAGCGCACGCCACGCTTCGTTGCGTCACGGCTCCAGAGGAACAGCGCAAAGGCGGCGGGCAGATACGGAATCGCGGTGATCAAGCCTTTCTGGAACACGTTGAAGTGCGTGCCGAAGCGCGCCTCGAAACCGCCGATGATCGTCGGCAGGAAGAAAGCGAGTGCGTAGAGACCGTAGATCAGGCCGAAGTACATCAGCGCGAAGAGCCAGACGCGGCCGCTCATCAGCGCGGCGACGGGGCTGCCGTGGCCCTTGCTCGCCGATGCGCCTTTCGCGCGGTCTTCCTCGTCGAGGCTCGTCGTGAGCCAGTCGCGCTCGGCGGTCGTGAGCCATTTGGCGTCGGCGGGTTTGTCGGCGAGATAGAACCACGCGATCACGCCGACGAGAATCGCCGGAATCGCGACGCCGAAGAACATGATGCGCCAGCCGGCGAGACCGAAGAGGCCGTGCGCTTCGATCAGCAGCGCGGCGAGCGGCGCGCCGATGACGATCGTGAGCGGCTGCGCGAGATAGAAGAGCGCGAGGATGTGGCTGCGATGCTTCGCCGGCACCCACATGCTGAGGAACAGAATCGCGCCGGGAAAGAAGCCCGCTTCGGCGACGCCCAGCAGGAAGCGCAGCGTATAGAGCCCGTTCACGCTGCTGACCCAGGTGAAGAGCAGCGCGACGATGCCCCACGTCACCATGATGCGCGCGAGCCAGCGGCGCGCGCCGAATTTATGCAGCGCGAGATTGCTGGGAATCTCCAGCACGATATAGCCGATGAAGAACACGCCTGCCGCGAAACCGAACTGCGCGGCGGTGAGGCCGAGATCCTTGGTCAAGCCGTTCGGGCCGGCGAACGAGATCGCGGTCCGGTCGAGAAAGTTGATGAAGAACATCAGCGCGACGAACGGCACGAGCCGCCACGACACTTTTCTGATCGCCGATCGCTCGACGGACTGCGTTTCTGCAACGTTCATGTCTCCTCCAGACGTAGCGCACGGGTGTGGTCAACTGGTGTGATGAGTAGACCATCGCGGGAGGGACGCGAGACATAGGTGGAAACGCCGAAACGGGTCGATTTTTTCTCACATCAGGGCGCGATAAATTCACTCCTTCGTCGAGACATTCAACGGTTTTGATTGCGAAAAACTCACATCTTCGGATCGAAAGCCAATCGGCCGGCCCTCACGCCACGGCGCGCAGCGCCCGCATCCCCCCTTTCCCCCGGCTCACCGCCGCCAGCGCCGCGAGACTGATCACCGCCGTGAACATCATGTAGAAACTCGGCGCAGCCTTGCTGCCCGTCGCGCTCAGCAGCCAGATGATGATCGCGGGCGTGAATCCGCCGAACACCGTCACGCCGATGTTGTAGCCGATCGACATGCCCGTCGCGCGCGTCGACACCGGAAAGATCTCCGACATCAGCGCAGGCAGCGCGCCGAAATAGATCGCCTTGAGCAACGCCAGCCACGCGACGAGCGCGAACAACGCAGGCACCGACACGTGCGACACGACATACGCGAACGCCGGATAGCCCGTCACGAAGAGCAGCAGCGCCGCCGTCGACATCTGCTTCACGCGGCCGATCCTGTCCGACAGATGCCCCGCGAACGGCGTGACGACGGTCAGCATCAGGCCCGCGACGGTGCTCGCCGCGAAACCCGTCGAGGCATCGAGGTGCAACTCGCGGATCGCGAACGTCGGCACGTATTGCAACAAGTAGTTCACGGCCGTCGATACCGTCAGCGCGCCGATCGACACGAGCAGCAACGCCTTTTGCTGCGTGAAGACATCGCGGACGGGCGTGGCCGTGTGCTTGGCCTCGGTGTAATCTGTCGCGTCTTCCAGATAGCGTCGCAGGTACAAGCCCGCCGGCCCGATCAGCAAGCCGAAGAAGAACGGAATGCGCCAGCCCCACGCGGCGAGTTCCGCGGCGGGCATCAGCTTGGCGAGCGCGAAGCCGAAGATCGACGCGAGCAAGGTCGCAAGCCCTTGCGTCGCGAACTGCCAGCTCGCGAGCAGGCCGCGCCGCTCGGGTGCGTGCTCGATCAGCATCGCCGTCGAGGCGCCGAACTCGCCGCCCGCCGAGAAGCCCTGAATCAGTCGCGCGATAAACACGCCCGCAGGCGCGATCAGACCGATCGACGCGTAAGGCGGAATCACCGCGATGATCGCCGTGCCGATCATCATCAGCCCGACCGACATCATCAGCGCCGCCTTGCGCCCGCGCCTGTCCGCATACGCGCCGAGCACCATGCCGCCGACGGGCCGAACCAGATAGGACGCGCCGAACGAGCCGAACGTGAGCAGCATCGACGCCGTCTCGTTCGCGGCGGGGAAGAAGTTCTTCGCGATATACACCGCGAAGAACGCATAGATCGCGATATCGAACCATTCGAGCGCATTGCCGACCGAAGTCGCGAGCACGATCTGTGTCAGGCTCAGAGGCTTTTTCTTCATGATGTCCGCGTGGTTGTGAAGTGGCTTGTCAACGGGCGTTGCGCGCGGCGACGATCGCCGCGCCCATCTCGCCGAGATCCCACCAGAGGCCCGCCATCAGCCCGAGCGATTCGCGCATCACGGGCGCGAGCACGTGTTCGTTCGGCGCGTGCTGATTGCACGCGGGATACGAGTGCGGCACCCACAGCGTCGGCAGGCCGAGCGTGGTCGCGAAGACGTCGTTGGGCACGGTGCCGCCGAGGTTCGGCAGCAGCGCGGGCTTCTTGCCGGTCGTCGCGCGCATCGAATCGAGCGCCCAGTGCACCCAGGGATCGTCGAGATCGAGACGCGTCGCGGGCGTGCCGCGCGTCGCGTTCACTTTGACGTCGGTGAAGCCATGCTCCGCGAAGTGGCGTTCGAGATGCGTTTGCAGGTTCTGCCAGTCCGTGCCGACGACGAAGCGCAACTGGCACACCGCTTTCGCGAACGGCGGAATTGCGTTGACGGGGGCATCGGCGTTGCCGGATTTCATCGCGAGCACTTCGAGCGCGTTCCAGCCGATCACGCGTTCGGTCGGCGTAAGGCCCGGCTCGCCCCAGGTCGGATCGATTTCGGGCGAGCTTTCGTCGCGGCCCAGCTCGATATCGGCGAGCGCTTCGCGCACCGCATCGGAAATCGGCGGCGGCCGCAATCCTTCGACGGCGATGCGCCCGTTGCGATCGACGAGACTCGCGATCGCATGCGACAGCACGACGGCCGGATTACGCAGCACGCCGCCCCAGTTGCCCGAGTGATGGCCGCCTTCGCGCAAATCGACCGTCAGCTCGAACGGCACGCCGCCGCGCGAGCCGAGAAAGAGCGTCGGACGTTCCGCCGATACGCGCGGCCCGTCGGAAGCGATGAACACATCCGCCGCGAGCGCGTCCTTGTGCGCGGCGCAGACTTCATCGAGGCCCGGCGAGCCGATCTCCTCGCCGGTCTCGAAGATCACCTTCACGTTGTAGCCGAGCTTGCCCCCGCGCGCCTCAAGGACCGAAGCGAGCGCCGCGAAGTTGACCGAATGCTGGCCTTTGTTGTCGGCGGTGCCGCGGCCGTACCAGCGGTCTTCGTCGACGACGATCTCCCACGGCTTCAGGCCCGCGCGCCATTGCTCGTCGTAGCCGCGCACGACATCGCCGTGGCCGTAGGTCAGCACGGTCGGCAGGTCATCGGATTCATGGCGCTCCGCGATCAGGAACGGCGGCCCACCCGCGACGGGATTCCCGACGACCTGCGCCGTGAAGCCGAGGCGCGCGAGCGTGTCGCTGATTTCGTCGGTCAAATAGGCGTTTAGCGCGGAATTGCGTCCGTTCTGGCTCTCCGTGCGGAACGCGACGCGGCGCTGCAAATCCGCGAAAAACGCGCCCGAATCGAATGTCCTGCAAGCGATGGCGATCGCGTTTTCGCGCATGTTCTGAGGTTCTTTCACGACGTCTCCGGAAAAATGTTCATTGCGATTCCGGCCAGTCTAGGAACATCAAAAATTCGCGACAATTTCAATATTTGCGACTAGCATTGCCAAAAAGGCAACGCTCGGGGAACGCCGTGCTGCATGGCATCGCACTCAAATACTTCGTGGAAGTCGCGCGCGCGGGCTCGCTCGCGGCGGCGTCGGAACAGCTT
This sequence comes from Caballeronia sp. EK, assembly GCF_014384845.1. Taxonomy (NCBI): domain Bacteria; kingdom Pseudomonadati; phylum Pseudomonadota; class Betaproteobacteria; order Burkholderiales; family Burkholderiaceae; genus Caballeronia; species Caballeronia sp. EK. The sequence continues at coordinate 401,301 of NZ_JACSUE010000002.1, read as the reverse complement.
CACGTCGCGGTGTCGGCAATCAGCCGGCAGATCGCGAAGCTGGAGGAACAGGCGGGCACGCCGCTATTCGAGCGCATGGCGCGCGGCATGATCCTGACCGAAGCGGGCGAATTGCTCGTGCAGCACGCGCGCCGCGCGTTGATGGATGGCGACGCGGTGCTCGCCGAGATATCGGAGATGCATGCGCTCGGGCTCGGGATCGTGCGCATCGGCTGCACGGAGGGTTTCACGCGCTGCTTTCTGCCGAGCGTGATGGCGACGCATTATCGCGAGCATCCGCGCACGCGCTTCGTGATGCGATCAGGTACGCCCGTGCAGGTCGAGCATTGGGTGACGAGCGGAGAAGTCGATGTGGGGCTCGCGTTCTCGACATCGACATCGACGGCGTTGAGCATCGAATACAGCGTGAAGGCGCCGGTCTGCGCGCTGCTGCCGCCGACGCATCCATTGGCGGGCAAAACGAGCATCACGCTCGACGACGTGCTTCAGTATCCCACCGCGGTGCTCGATCGCGGCACCACCGTGCGCCAGTTGATCGACTGGTGCTGCTCGGCGCGCGGCGTGCATCTGGAGCCGGTCCTGACGAGCAACAATTCGAGCGCGATGCATCATTTCGCCGCGCTCACGGGCGCGATCACACTCGGCAGCGCGGTCGCGCTCGAAGGCGATCCCGGCCCGCCGACGCTCGTCGCCACGCCAATCGACGAGCCCTTGCTCAACGAGCGCCTGTTGCAGGTCACGGTGATGCGCGAGCGCCGTCTGCCGCCCGCGGTCGATCAGTTCCTGAAAACGCTGACGAACGCGTTGCGCGACAGTCTGGGCGCATCCGCGGCGCGCGCAAAGAGGAAAAAGCGTTGACCGGTCATTGCGTGGCGACCCACCACGTCGTGCCGGCGGCATCGCGAAAGCCGCCTCTGAAGTCGTCGTCGGTGCGTTTGCGCGTGGGCGCTTGCACGCTTTGCGCGCCGTTCTGCATCGCGCGGTCGTAGACGGCTTGAGCGTCACGCACATAGACGTGGATATGTGGCCCCGGGGCTTGCTGATCCGTCGCGCCGCCGCCGATCATCACGATGCTGTCGTCGATGCGCACTTCGGCGTGCATCAGCGAGCCATCGGGACGGTCGAAGCGGCGGACCAGTTCGGCTTCGAAGACGCTTTGCAGGAAGGTGATGATCGCGTCAGCGTTTTCGCAGATGAGATACGGGCTGATGGAGGGGTAGGTTGCGGGTTTCCAGTCGGTCATGAGATGCCTCGATTCATCGTGACGAGGCTGATCAGGTTAATGGAAACCCGCGCCGGCTTCAAACGCCTTCCACCTCATCCACATCGACCAGCTTCTTTGCCACCGCCTTCGGCATCTCTGCCGTCGCTTGCGGCGCGGGCTCATACCGATGCACGTCATGCGTCACGAAGCCCAGATCATGACTCGGCACCTCGAACCACTCCGGATGCGCGAACGAGCGGCGAATATCTTCCAGCCCGCTCGCCCAGTGCTCGTCCATCGTGTCGTTGCTGAACTCGTAGTCCTTGTAGTGCCCTTCGAAGAACTTGTTCTTGTAGATGAGATGCACGACGTTCACCGCGCCGCCATCCGCGACTTTCTGCGCCTCGCGCAACAGCGGATGCGAGCGCCGCGTCTTCTCGGGAATATGCTCCAGCAGTTCCTTGATGAGCCGCGCATGCTTCTGGTTATGCGAAACGAAATCGGTGATGGCGCGCGTGCGGCTCGAATACTGAATGTCCTTCGTGCGCTCGCTCACGTCGAGAAAATCGCCCGGCAATGTGCCGCGCGCGCTCCACAGATCCACCTGAAACACGAGCGTGTCCTTGTGCTGGCTTTCGCGGATGATCTCCGTCAACGGCGTATTCGATACGAGACCGCCGTCCCAGTAGAACTCGCCATCGATCTCGACAGCGGGAAATCCCGGCGGCAACGCGCCCGACGCCATGAAGTGCTCAGGCGCGAGACGCATCTTCGTATTGTCGAAGTAGACGAGGTTGCCCGTGCGCACATTGACGGCTCCGACCGACACACGCATGACGCCATCGTTGATACGGTCGAAATCCGCGAACTGCAGGAGCGTCGCGCGCAACGCGGACGTGTCGTAGTAGCTCACCTCGTTCGGGCGCTTGCTCTTCGTGCCCGGACCGAGTTCGGGCACATGCAAGCGCGGCGAAAAGAAGCCCCTCTGCCCTTCGGTCAGCGCGCGCGCCGCCGCCCACATGCTCGAAAACTTGCGGCCGATGTTGGCGAAGCCGAACGCCGCGGGCACAAACGCCCCGACATGTCCGATCAGATCGGCGGGCTGGCAGATCGTATTCCAGAATCCGCGCAGCGCAGCCACGCGGTGCTCGGGCGCATTGCCCGCGATGATCGCGGTATTCAGCGCGCCGATGGAAATGCCCGACGTCCATGTCGGATCGACGCCGACTTCCGCGAGCCCTTCGAACACGCCGGCCTGATAGGAGCCCAGCGCGCCGCCGCCTTGCAGCACGAGGCAAACGTCATCGTAATCCGGCAGCGCGACGTGGTTCGCCTGCATGAGTGTGTTGCGTTGACTGCGGCGCATGGATTCTCCTTATTGCATGAACCAGCCGTGGCTCACGACGACCGACTGCCCCGTCAGCGCATTCGATTCGAAGCCCGCGAGGAATGCGACCGTGTTCGCGACATCGGCGACGGTCGTGAATTCTCCATCGACCGTTTCCTTCAGCATCACGTTCTTCACGACTTCTTCTTCCGAAATGCCGAGCGCCTTCGCCTGCTCGGGAATCTGCTTCTCGACGAGCGGCGTGCGCACGAAACCCGGGCACACCACATTGGCGCGCACGCCGCGCGGTCCGCCTTCCTTCGCGACGACGCGCGCGAGTCCCAGCAAGCCATGCTTCGCCGTGACATAGGCCGACTTCAGTTTCGACGCCTCATGCGAGTGCACCGATCCCATGTAGATGATCGAGCCGCCCTTGCCCGACGCGTACATGTGCTTGATCGCAGCCTTCGTCGTGAGGAACGCGCCGTCGAGATGGATCGCGAGCATCTTCTTCCAGTCGGCGTACGCATACTCTTCGATCGGCGCGACGATCTGAATGCCCGCGTTCGACACCAGCACGTCGATGCCGCCCAGCTTCGCCACCGCCTCTTCGATGCCGGCGTTCACCGCGTCTTCGCTCGTCACGTCCATCGATACGGCGATCGCCTTGCCGCCCGCCGCGACGATGCTGTCCGCAACCTTCTGCGCATTCGCGAGATTCAGATCGGCGATGACGACCGCCGCGCCATCGGCCGCGAGCTTGCGCGCCGTCTCTTCGCCGATGCCGCTCGCTGCGCCCGTGACGAGCGCGACTTTTCCTTGCAGTGCCATGTGTTGTTCCCTTGTCGAAGTGATGCGGAGTTATTGATTGACGGCGAGCCTGAGTTCGTCCGGCGGCGCGAGATAGTCGTAGGCGACTTCGCCGATATCGAGCGTGAGATTCGCGATGACATGCCGCGCGCCGACCACCTTGCGCACCGGCAGATCCGCGACGGGCGCGAGTGCATGCGCATGCAGTTCCAGCGCGGCGGGGCCTTCCCACGCGCCGAGAACGCTCACATCGCGCAGAAAGAAGCGGACGAGTTCGCACACGCGCGCGGTGCCATCGACATGCGGCAACACCTTCAGCAGATAGTTCGGCGTATCGGCGAGCTTCTTGCGCTCCGCTTCGAGATCGAGCGGACGATACTTGTAGCCCATCGTGCCCGTCGCTATACGCTGCGAGCCGTAGTCGAGCGTGCCGAGCAGCGTGTCCTTGCCATCGACGGCCAAGCGCGGCGACGCCAGCTTCTTCGGAAAGCCCCAGATCTCGCGGCCGCCCGCGATCGGGCCTTCGTCGTCGAGATACATCGCATGGGTATAGCTGCCCTTCCTGCCATCCGGATCGATGACCGAGATCACCTGGCCGCTTTCGGTGTAGTCGCCGAAGCCGGACGAATCCGGCATGCGAATGAATTCGTAATGCACGAGGCCGTTGTCGACTTCGAGCGGCTCGGGGACCACGGCGCGCAACGCGTCGAGATCGGTCTCGTAAGAGATGATGAAGTACTCGCGATTGAGAAAGCGGAACGGCGGACGCGGGTAAGCGGGATTGTGCACAGGCATGGCGAAGGCATTCCTGCGGATGTCGTCTTCTTTCACTGGATCGTCCCTGAGTTGAGAGCAGGCACGATAGTAGATGCAGTCGATGACATTTGTCGCGGACCATAGGCAGCAGATGCACATCTGTCGAAGCAGTGCAAATCGACAAAAATCCCGTTGCGTCAACGTCTTATGCGCGCGCATCAGTGAATTGCACTTTTTTGTGCAATATACTGTTGCCTCAGCAGCGCCCGGCGCGGAGGAACCGCGCCGCCGCGGCCTGAATCACAAACGCATGAGCATGATCGAGCCGGTTTTCCCCTAGTTGCACCGGAATATCGAGTCTTTATATTTCTTACGGTGCGAAGCGGCGGCCCACGTGTTGCTTTGCCCTTTTTAAGGCCATCTCCTCCAAGCGAGTCTCCGATGAAAAAGTCTTTGAAGAAATCCCTCGTGCTTCTGGTGCTGGCGGCTTTCGCGGCCCCGACGCTGTCGTTCGCGGCGGCGGACTACCCGAACAACAAGCCGCGCCCCGCGTATCACAAGAAAGGCCAGAAGCATCACAAGAAGTCGACTACGACGCCGCCCGCCTCGCAAACGCAATAACGCGGCAATCACGCGACACTGCTCATAAAAATGCACGGGCATCCGGTTACGGACGCCCGTGCATTTCTTTTGGCGCCGCCCGGCGCGAAATCAGGCCGCTTCGAGACGCGCCCGCATGGCGTCGAGACGCGCCGCGTCGATATGGCCGCGCGTCGCCATGACTTCGAGCGCCGCGAGGGCGGACGCCGCGCCACAAAGCGCCGCGGCTTTCGCGTCCGCATCGAGTTCGAAGGCGGCCGAACGTTTGGCGCTACGCATTCGCCAGATTTTCCCGCACGCGAAAAACGCCACCACGAACGCGAATCCGGGGACGCTCACGCGCCAGAAGTCTTCATCGGATGAGGTCGCGAAAACGATGCAGGGTATCGACAGCAGCGCCATCACCGACAGCACCGTCCATGCGAAATCGAGCAGCATCGTTCTGCGTTGCGTCGCGTGCCCGACTTCATGCGCGACGACGATTCGAAGCAACGGCTCCGGCAGCGCCAGCGTGGCGCGATCGACTTCGATGCGATTGAACAGGGCTTCGTAGCAAGGCCCGGCGCAGCCCGTCACGAAGCGCACATGCGGCGGCGTGACGTGCAGCGCGGCGGCATCGGCGGCGACGAGCGAAAGGATGTGTTGCTCCTCCACGCGAAGCCGCTTCATGATCATTGTCCCGGATGATCGGTCCATTCGCTGCGCGTCTGCCACGCATCGATCTCGGCGGTCAGCTTCGCCAGTTTGGCGCGCACGAGTTCCAGCCCGGGGCCGCCGAGCACGAGATGTCCCGGCGGCTCAGGCGACGTGACCGCTTCGATGATGACCTGCGCGGCGCGCGCCGGATCGCCCGGTTGCCTGCCGCTGCGCTCCGCGATGGCCGCGCGCCGGGTGCCCGAGGTCTGCGCGTAATCGTCGATCGGCTTGCGCGTTTGCTTGAGCGACCGGCCCGCCCAGTCCGTGCGGAACGGGCCCGGCTCGACCGCCGTGACCTTGATGCCGAGCCCTTCGGTTTCGCGCGCGAGCGCTTCGCCGAGCCCCTCCAGCGCGAACTTCGTCGCCGCGTAATAGCCGCTGCCCGGATTGCCGACGAGACCGCCCACCGACGTGATGTTGACGACATGCCCCGAACGGCGCTCGCGCATGCGCGGCAGCACGGCCCGGATCATCGCGGCTGCGCCGAAGAAGTTCGCTTCGAACATCGCGCGCACTTCATCGTCTTCGCCCTCCTCGACGGCCGAGAGATAGCCGAAACCCGCGTTGTTCACGAGCACGTCGATATGACCGAACGCGGCGTGGGCATCGTCGATGGCGGACTTGATCTCATCGGCGTTCGTGACGTCCAGACGCACCGCGATTGCGCGGCCTTCGGCGCGTTCGACGATATCGGTGACGCTCGCGGGATCTCGCGCGGCGACGACAGCGCGCCAGCCCTTGTCGATCACGGCGCAGGCGAGTTCGCGGCCGAAGCCGGTCGAGCAGCCGGTGATGAACCAGACGGGCGTGTCGTTGTTGCCGTTGGATGCGGACATGTGGTTCTCCATGGAAAACGCGCGCACCCAATCATTTTGACCGGAATGCGCACGCGTGTGTCGGAGGGTTCGAAAGACGGATACGTGGAGTTATCGTAACGCGGGCATACGGATCGCGCGATGATTCCGCGGCTCGAACAAAACCGCTTGTTCGATGCGCGTCGCGATTTTCTTCCACCCGGCGAGCTCGTCTTCGAGCACCGCGAGCGTCAGAAGAATGCGTTCGCGATCGTGTTTCGTGGGCGCTTCCTGCGCACTCTCGCGCAACGGCACGAGCGCCGCCTCACGCTCCGCGATCTGCTTCGCGATTCTGTCCCTCAGGCATTTCAGTGATTGGTCCATTTCCGTATGACAGGATGATGTCACCGATTCCTGAGCAAACCGCGCGCCTGACCGCGCACGCCGCACAATGCCGCGTGCGTGCAAGCCGATGTCGCTGCCGTGCTACACGCCCGCCCCGCTCCGTCCTTATAGTGAGCCGTCGATCCGGCGCGCATTCATTCGAGGCGAAAGCGTGAGCACAGAAGAACTGGGCAGTATGAGTCCGGCGGGGGAATGCGATCAGCGCATCGACGCCGGGCTTCCTTTTGGCCGCATCGTTTCGTCCATCGCCAGTCTTTTGCTCGGCTTCGCCCTGCTCGTCATGGGCAACGGCCTGCTGGGCACGCTCGTCGCGTTGCGCATGGTGCACGCGAATTTCCCATCCGCGACGATCGGCTTCGTGCAGGCCGCCTATTACACCGGCTTCATGCTCGGCGCGTGGCGCGGCTCGGCGATCATCGCGCGCGTCGGGCATCATCGCGCGTTCGCGGCTTTCGCGGCGCTCGCCGCGTGCAGCGCGCTCGGCTATGCGGTCACGTCCCAAGCGGCCGTCTGGATGGCGCTGCGCTTCATGACGGGCTTCTCGCTCGTCGGCATCTTCGCCGTGATGGAAAGCTGGCTCAACGGCGTTGCGCCCAATCCCTTTCGCGGACGCGTGTTCTCCGTCTATTCCATCACCACGTATCTGTGTGTCGGCGCGGGGCAGTTTCTGATCGGCGTGGCGAATTCGAACGGCTTCGAACTGTTCAGTCTCGTGGCCGCGCTGTTCGCGTTGTCGCTCGTACCGGCGAGTCTCGCGCGCGTGTCCGTCGCCGATATCGATGAACGCCCCGAGCCGGCCGGTCCGCTCGAAGCGCCGCCAAAGACAAAGCTCAAGGCATTGCCGACGCTCTGGCGCGATGCCCCTCTCGCGTTATGGGGATGCTTCGCATCGGGCCTGCTCAACAGCACGTTCTATGCGCTCTATCCGGTCTACATGCGGGGCGCGGGATACGCCGTTGAAGAAGTATCGAGCTTCATGGGCGTCGCGCTGATCGCGGCGCTGCTGCCGCAATGGCCGCTTGCGTATCTGTCGGACAGGTTCGACCGCAAGCGCGTGATCTGCGCGATTGCTTCGGCGCTGACGCTCGCGAGCGCGACGCTTTTCGTCTTTCATGGCGCGGCCTTCGTTCAGCCCGTTGCGTATCTCTACGTGAGTCTCATCTTCACGATCTATGGCGTATCGGTCGCGCATGCGAACGACTGGATCGCGCCGCGTCAGCGCGTAGCCGTCAGCGCCGGACTGTTGCTGACCTTCGCGCTGGGCGGAAGCATCGGCCCGATTGCGGCTTCGTTCGTGATGAGTCGCGTCGGCCCCGCGGGCATCTATCTGTTCGCGCTGTTCGTCACCGCTTCGCTTGCGGCGCTCGCATGGCGGAGTATCGGTGCTCGCCGCAATGCAGCATCGCAATGACCAGACCGTACAGCCGACGTAGTTTCGTATGCAACTGATTTAAAAAGAAAAAAAGAGGTCACGCGCCCGCCATGGCGTTTTCGTGACAAACAATGTCGGGTCGATGGTAGCCCTATGTCCCCACTCCGCTCTATCGTTTAGGCCATAGCAGGACCCAAACATAGACACGGCTCTTCAACGAAGGAGCTCAGGAGACATAGTGGAAACCCTTGCCTTCATCTGGGACAACCTGGCGAGCATCGCCAGGATGACCGGCGAGCACATCGAGATCGTCGGCGTGGGCGTCGGGCTCGCGATCCTGACCGGCGTGCCGCTCGGCATCGCGATCACGATCAACGAACGCCTCGCGAAGATCGTGCTGTATGTCGCGGCGATCATCATGACGATTCCCTCGGTCGCGCTGTTTGGCCTGATGATTCCCGTCCTCTCCGTGATTGGCCAGGGCATCGGCTTTCTGCCGACGGTCATCGCGCTTTTCCTCTATTCGCAGTTGCCGATCGTACGCAACACCTATACCGCGATCACCAACATCGATCCGGCCTTGCGCGAAGCAGCACGCGGCATGGGCATGACCACCGGCGAGCGTCTGCGCAAGGTCGAGATTCCCATTGCGCTGCCGATCATCATGGCCGGCGTGCGCATGGCGGTGGTGATCAACGTCGGCATCGCGGCGATCGCGGCGTATATCGGCGCGGGCGGTCTCGGCAAGCTCATCAGCCGCGGCATTTCGCAGTCGGACCCGCGCCAGTTGATCGCGGGCGCGATTCTCGTGAGCGTGCTCGCCATCGCCGCCGATATCGGTCTCTCGTGGGTGCAGCGCTGGCTCACGCCGAAGGGACTTCGCGCTCCTTCGCGCGCAGCCAGCCTCGCGCTGCGCCTCACCGCCATGACGGGCTTTCGCAAACAAACCGGACACGCGCAATAAATCATGATCAAGCTCTCCAACCTTACCAAGCGATACGACGGCGCGGCGAGCCCGGTCGTCGACGGCATCAACATGGAAGTGGGCGCGGGCGAAATCTGCGTGCTGCTCGGGCCGTCGGGATGCGGCAAGACTACGACGCTCAAGATGATCAACCGTCTCGTGCGTCCCACGTCGGGCAAGATCTATCTCGAAGGGCGCGATACGGACGAGTTCGAAGTCGTCGAACTGCGCCGCCGCATCGGTTATGTGATTCAGCAGATCGGCCTCTTTCCGAACATGACGGTCGAGGAAAACATCAGCGTCGTGCCGACGCTGCTCGGCTGGGACAAGGCGAAGACGCGCCGCCGCGCGGCGGAACTGCTCGAGATCGTCGCGCTCGATCCCGCAACCTATCTCACGCGCTATCCGAAGGATCTGTCGGGCGGCCAGGCGCAACGTGTCGGCGTGGCGCGCGCGCTCGCCACCGATCCGCCCGTCATGCTGATGGACGAACCGTTCGGCGCGATCGATCCGATCAATCGCGAACTGATTCAGGACGAATTCCTGCGCATTCAGAAGCAGGTGAAGAAGACGATCATGTTCGTGAGCCACGACATCGACGAAGCCGTGAAGATGGCCGACAAGATCGCGATCTTCCGCAACGGTCATCTCGAACAGTTCGATTCGCCGGACAACATTCTCGCGCGTCCCGCCACGCCGTTCATCGCGGGTTTCGTCGGCACGGATCGCGCATTGAAGCGTCTGCGTCTATTGCGCGCCCGCGATGCGCTTTCCGCATGCGATTGCATCGTGCGCGTCGGCGAAGACAGTGCGCGCGCCAGAGCGATGATGGAGAAGCACGGCGTCGACCGGATCGTGCTCGTCGATGCCGCCGACAAGCCGCACGGCTGTCTCACGATCGACCGCTTGCTGAATGTCGAAGGCCCGGTCACCGCGGCGCATGCGCTTCCCGTTCAGGCCACCGCGAGCCAGAAGGACGATCTGCGCACCGTCGTATCGACGATGCTCGCGAACGGCGCTTCATGGCTGCCCACCGTCGATGACGACGGCCGCTTCGTCGGCTATGTGAGCCAGGAGCGCATCGTCGACATGTTGAAGCTGCCCGCCGGAGAACACGCATGAAACGCGTATTGTCAGCCGCGCTCCTTGCTGCGCTGAGCACGCAGGCGCACGCCGATAGCTGGTGGGCGAGCATCGATCAGTATCGCAGCGACATCGTGTATCAAGGGCTGCACATGATGATGATGGTCGCCGTGGCGGGCGTGCTCGCGATCATCGTCGCGATTCCGGCGGGCGTCTATCTGAGCCGTCCGTCGCAGAAACGCGGCGCGGCCGTCGTGATGCAGTCGCTCAACGCGGGACAGGCCGTGCCGAAGCTCGCCCTGCTCGCACTCGCAATGAGCGTGATGGGCATCGGCGCGGTGCCCGCGATCTTCGGCTTGTGGGTCGCTACGCTGCTGCCCATTGCGCTGAACACATACGAAGGCCTGCGCGCGGTGCCGCCCACGTTGATCGAAGCCGCGACCGGCATGGGCATGACGCCCTGGCAGATTCTCTGGCGCGTCGAGCTTCCCAACGCGCTCTATGTGATCTTCGCGGGCATTCGCACGGCATTGGCGATCACGGTCGGCACGGCTCCGCTCGCGTTTCTGATCGGCGGCGGCGGCCTCGGCGAACTGATCTTCACCGGTATCGACCTGAACGACTTCGGCATGCTGCTCGCGGGCGCCGTCCCGACCGCGCTGCTTGCGATTTTCACCGACGCGTTCATCGGCCAGATGCAACGACTGATGGTATCGCGCGGCGTGAATCCGCAAACCTGACTCATCAACCCGCATTCGCAACAATGAGAGAGACCATGAAAAAGTTATTCTCCGTATCGTTCGGCATCCTTATTTCGATGTTTGCAAGCTTCACAGCGAGCGCCGCATCGGTGGTGGTCGGCGGCAAGAACTTCACCGAGCAGCAGTTGATGGCCGAGATGACCTCGCGCTATCTCGAAGCGAAGGGCTTCACCGTGACGAAGAAGGACGGCATGGGCAGCGCCGTGCTGCGTCAGGCGCAGGAGAACGGTCAGGTCGATGTGTACTGGGAATACACGGGCACGTCGCTCATCACCTACAACAAGGTCAATGACCGCCTCTCGCCCGACGACACCTACAAGAAGGTCAAGGAACTGGATGCGGCGAAGGGCCTCGTGTGGCTGAACCCGTCGAAGGCGAACAACACCTATGCGTTCGCGATGAATCAGGACGAAGCGAAGAAGCTCGGCATCGTCACGATGAGCGATCTCGCGAAGGCGATCAAGGGCGGCAAGGAACTCACGTTCGCGTGCAACTCCGAGTTCTATGCGCGTCCTGACGGTCTGCGTCCGCTGCAAAAGCAATATGGCTTCGAGTTCAGCCAGGGCGATGTCAAGCGCATGGATACGGGCCTCACGTATCAGGCGCTCAAGGATCATCAGGTGGATGTCGCGCTCGTCTTCGCCACCGATGGCCGCGTGCCCGCGTTCAACTTCGTCTTGCTGAAGGACGACAAGGGCTACTTCCCGTCCTATGCGCTCACGCCGGTGGTCCGCAAGGCGACGCTCGATGCGAACCCCACGCTCGGGCCGCTGCTCAACGCGCTGTCGGCGAAACTGGATGCGCCCACGATGGCCCGCCTGAACGCGAGCGTCGACGTACAGAAGAAGTCCTTCTCCGATGTCGCGAATCAGTTCCTCAAAGAGTCCGGGCTGATCTGAAATCTGGCCGCGCAAATGCAAAGGATCGACCTCATGACCACGATCAAAGTGGCCGCTGCGCAAACCGATACGGCATACGGCGACGTGCACGCGAACCTCGCTCGTCATCTCGATCATATCGGCGATGCGAAGAAGCGCAGCGTGCGTCTGCTCGTCTTCCCCGAGCTTTCGCTGCACGGCCATAGCGGCGGCAAGGATGCGCTGCGTCTCGCGATGACGCGCGACGATCCCGCGATCCGGCAACTCGCCGAAGCGAGCGCTGGCATGCATGTGGTCTTCGGCTTCATCGAGGAGGCGCCGGGCGGGCAGTTCTACAACAGCCAGGCGACGGTCGCGAACGGCAAGCTGATTCACGTACATCGAAAGACGATGCTGGCGACCTACGGCAAGCTGCGCGACGGCCTTTACTTCGCCGCCGGTCCGAAGCCGGAGAGCTATTCGATCGATGACGCATGGCGCGTCGCGACGCCCATCTGCAACGATCTGTGGAATCCGGCGGTGGTGCACGGACTCATGTGCGACGGCGTCACGCTGCTCGCAGCACCGATCAGCTCCGCGCGCGAGGCCGTGGGCGAAGGCTTCGACAATCCATCGGGATGGGACCTCAATCTGCGCTTCTACGCGCTCACGTACGGCGTGCCGATCGTCATGGCGAATCGCGTCGGCACGGAGGGCATGATGACCTTCTGGGGCGGCTCGCGCATCCTCGATCCTTTCGGCAAAACCATCGCGCAGGCAGAAGGCGAAGCGGAATGCCTCGTCGTCGGCGAGATCGATTACGAAGCGATCCGCCGCGCCCGCTTTCTTCTGCCGACCGTGCGCGACGCACGCGTCTATGCGCAGCGAATCTGAACGAACCTACACCACGATCATGCGCGATTTTCTTTTAGACGATGCGGACCGGGCCTTTCGCGCCGAAGTCCGCGACTTCCTGCAACGCGAGCTTGCACCGCGCGCAGCAGATATCGAAGACCGTCAGAGCTGGGATGCGGTCAGGCATGTAGTCCGCGCACTCGGGGCGGCGGGCTATCTCAAGCTGATGTTCCCCGATCTGTACAAAGGCAAGCTCGAACACCCCGGCCTCACGCACGCGACGATCCTTTCCGAAGAAGCGTCGTACATCAACTACGCGTTCGAGACGACCATCGCGACTGCCCTGTCATGCGCGTATCCGCTGCATCGTCATGCGAGCGAGCGCCTGCGCGATACCTATCTCACGCCGATACTCGAAGGCACGGCCATCGGCGCAATCTGTGTGACCGAACCGAACGTCGGCAGCGATTCGGCGGGCATGGAGACGCGCATCGACTTCGATGAAACGCGCGACGAATGGGTCATCAACGGTTTCAAGCGCTATATCTCGAATGCATCCGTCGCGGACGTCTATATCGTCTATGGACTGACCGGCGACGGCATGACGGCGGTTGCGGTGCCGAAGAGTGCGAAGGGCATCAGTTTCCCTCGCAACTATACGTTCATGGGGCGTCGCGGCTGCATCGTCGGCGAGGTGAGGTTCGAGAATTGCCGCGTGCCTGCCGATCATCTGCTCGGCGACAAAGGCGGCGGCTTTCGCATCATGCGCGGCATGTTCAACTTCGAGCGTGCGATCCTCGGCGGCTCGGGTCTCGGCGTCGCGCGCAGCGCATTCGATATCGCGACGGCGCACGCGCAGACGCGCAAATCCTTCGGTCAGGCGCTCGGCTGCAAGCAACTCATCTGGGACAAGATCGCGCAGATGAGCTGGCGCATCGACGCATCGGAGCTCATCACCTATCGCGCGACCAAGATGTACGACGCGGGCGCCGACGGCAAGGCGCTGATGAAGGAAGCCGCGATGGCCAAGCTCGTCGCGACCGAAACCGCGAACTATTGCGCCGACGAGACCGTGCAGATTCTCGGCGGCGACGGCCTCACGAAGGAATACGGTCGCGCCGAGCAGCTCTATCGCGATGCGCGGGCGCTCACCATCGTCGGCGGCACGTCAGAAGTCGCCAAGTATCTGATCGCGGGTCGCGATCTTCCCGACATCCGGATCACTCTCTAGAGAGCAACACGCATCATGCTCACGATCACGTCGCTTTTCGAAAACACGGTCGCCAAATATCCGGACCGTCCCGCGCTGACCTGCGGCGCCGTTTCACTCACGTATGCGCAATGGAATGCGCGCGTGCGCCGTCTCGCACAGGCGCTCTTCGATCTGGGCGTGCGCCAGATGGACCGCGTCGCGATTCTGCAAAAGACCTCCGACGCGACGCCCACTGCGTACATGGCGTGCCAGTTGCTCGGCGCGATCGCGGTGCCGATGAACTTCCGTCTCTCCGCCAACGAAGCCGCGTTCATTCTGCGCGACGCGGGCGCGCGGGCTTTGATTTACGACGACTCGATGTTGCCGGTGGTCGCGAAGATCGAGCAGTCGCTGCCGGATCTGCGCACCTATGTGTGCGTGAACAATGGCTCCGACATGCCCGCGCACCATCACGCGTTCGAAGCGTTGATCGCGCGCGTAGAGCAATTCGATGCGCCGCTGCCGCGCCTCAAGCCTGACGATATCTCGGCGCTCGTCTACACGTCCGGCACCACGGGGCGTCCGAAGGGCGCGATCCACACGCACGGCAACGATGTTTCCATCGCGACGAACTGCGTGATGGAGTACAGCCTCACGAGCACGGATGCGGCCTTGCATATCGCGCCGCTCTATCACGTCGGCGGCATGCAGGCGTATTTCGTGCCGCATCTGATGGTCGGCGCGCATAACGTGATCCTGCCGCGTTACGAGCCGCACGCGACGCTGCAAGCCATCGCGCATTACGGCATCACGACGCTCTTCGCCGTGCCGACGCAGATACAGGACATGCTGTTTCATCCGGACTTCGCATCCATCGATACGCACAGCCTGCGCATGATCACGACCGGCGGCGCGGCGATTCCCGCGAAAACGATGCGGCGCGTGATCGACGAGTTCTGCCCGAGCATCTTCAACGGCTATGGCATGACCGAAGCAAGCCTCACGCTGCTGCTGCATCCGCGCGATGCGCTCACGTATCTCGGCTCGTGCGGCAAGCCCACGCTCATCAGCACCTGTCGCGTGATCCGCAATGATCCGGAGCGCGTCGTGACGCCGAGCGAAACCGTCGAGGCGGGCGAAGTCGGCCAGTTGATCGTCAAGGGACCGCAGCTTGCATCGGGCTACTGGAATAACCCTGTCGAGACCGACAAGAAATTCAAGTCGGGCTGGCTTTATACGGGCGATCTTTTCAGCATCGACGAAGCAGGTTACTTCCACTTTCAGGGCCGCGCCGACGACATGATCGTGTCGGGTGGCGAGAACATCTATCCGCGCGAGATCGAGGAAGTGCTGTATCACTGCCCCGGCGTGCAGGAAGCCGCGGTGATCGGCGTGCCCGACGAAAAGTGGGGGCAAGCGGTGACCGCCTTTATCGTGCGCAGCGTATCGACGCTGACCGAAGACGATGTCGTCGCGTTCTGCAAAACCGGCGACGATCTCGCGCCCTACAAGCGTCCCAAGAAGGTCTTCTTCGTCGATAAGCTGCCGCTGAATCCGAGCGGCAAGGTGCTGCGTCACGAACTCGCCGGACCCGTTTATCAAAGCATGCTTTCAGGAGCCTCGCAATGAGCGAACCCGTACTGTACGAACAGGACGGCCACGTCGTCACGATGACGCTGAACCGCCCCGAAACGCGCAACGCCATTACCGAAAAAGAAGTCGTCGATGCGATCATCGCGTGTCTGGAGCGCGCGCAAGGCGACATGTCCGTGCGCGCGATCGTGCTGACGGGTTCGGGTCCGGCGTTCTCGTCGGGCGGCAACATCAAGCATATGCGCGATGAAGTCGGCACGTTTTCGGGAACGTCGGCGCATATTCGTGAGAACTATCGGCGCGGCATTCAGCGCATCCCGCGTGCGTTTCATGAACTCGACGTGCCGTGCATCGCCGCCGTCAACGGTCCCGCGCATGGCGCCGGCTGCGATCTCGCGCTGATGTGCGATATCCGTCTCGCGGGCGAAAGCGCGTTGTTCGCCGAGAGCTTCGCGAAGGTCGGCATCATTCCCGGCGATGGCGGCGCGTGGCTGTTGCCGCGTGCGGTCGGACTGTCGCGCGCCAATGAAATGATCTTTACCGGCAAGGCGATTGACGCGAAATGCGCCGAGGCATGGGGACTCGTGTCGCGCGTCGTGCCCGATGCGGAACTGATGGAAACGGCGCTCACGCTCGCACGCGAGATCGCGAGCAATGCGCCCGATATCCTGCGCATGTCGAAGCGCCTCGTGCGCGAAGGTCAACGCATGGACCTGCCGAGCCTGCTGGAAATGTCGGCGGCGTTTCAGGGCATCGCGCATCGCACGGCGGATCATCGCGAGGCGATCGCCGCCACGTTCGAGCGCCGCGCGCCCTCCTATACCGGAGACTGATGGATGGGCACATCCGCCATCGCGTTCATTCATGAACTGACGTTCGATGTCTTGCCTGAGCGCGTCATCGAACAGGCCAAACTATGCGTGCTCGATTTGCTCGGCGTCGCGCTTGCCGGACGAAAGACCGAGTTGTCGCGTATCGCGAGCGATCACGCCTTCGAGTTCTTCGCGCCCGGCGCGCTGCGCTCGCGCATGTTGTTCGATGGCCGCGCCGCCAGCCCGATCGGCGCGGGTCTCGCAGGCGCGATGACCATCGATAGCTGCGACGGCCACGACGGCCACGCGCAGACCAAAGGCCATGTCGGCGTGACCGTGCTGCCCGCGCTGCTCGCGCTCGCCGACATGCGGCCCGGCATGAGCGGCCGCGAGTTTCTTGCATGCGTCGTGCTCGGCTATGAGCTCGGCACGCGCGCGGGCATTGCGCTGCACGCGAGCGCCTGCGATTATCATACGTCGGGCGCATGGAATGCCCTGGCTGCGGCGGCGCTCGCCGCGCGCGTGCTGCCGCTCGACATGCCGCAAACGCGCGAGGCGCTCGGCATCGCGGAGTATCACGGGCCGCGCAGTCAGATGATGCGCTGCATCGATCACCCGACGATGGTGAAGGACGGTTCCGGCTGGGGCTGCATGGCGGGTCTCTCCGCCGCGTTTCTCGCGCAGCGCGGCTTTACCGGCGCGCCGGCGATCACCATCGAGCAGGACGAAACCCGCGGTATATGGAGCGATCTGGGCGAACGCTGGCGCATCATGGAGCAATATTTCAAACCGCAACCCGTCTGCCGATGGGCGCATCCCGCTATCGATGCGGCGCTCGCGCTCAAGTCGGAACACGGCTTCACGAGCGAGCAGATTCGCGCGGTGAACGTGCGCACGTTCCATCATGCGACGCGCCTCGCGCACGCCGCGCCGGCATCGACTGAAGAGGCGCAGTACAGTCTGCTCTTTCCCGTCGCGGTCGCGTTGAAACATGGCGCAGTGCGCTTCGACGCGCTTCACGGCGATGCCCTTCGCGATCAGCAAGTCCTTCGTCTGAGCCATCTCATTCGCGTCAAGGAAGGCGCGGAGTACACGTCCCGTTTTCCGGGCGAGCGCTTCGCCGAAGTGAGCATCGAACTATTCGATGGCAGGCGTTTCGATTCCGGTGCGACGCAAGCGCTGGGCGATCCCGACTTGCCGCTCGACGCGAACGCGATCCGCGCCAAGTTCCGCGCGTTCGCCGAGCCCGCGTGCGGCGCGAACAGGGCGCGCGAACTGGAACGCACCGTTGACTCGCTGGACTCAGACGATGTGACGCCCCTGCTCGATCTCGTGCTTGAATCGATTCGCGTCTAGCGCATGAACGCGAACGACATCCCGCCGACCACACGCTCGATCAGGGCCGTGCGCGCGCCTGCGTCCATCGTCGATGGAGAGACGAAAACCCAGCGCATGGGCTTCTTTCTCGTGCCGCACTTCTCGATGATGGCGCTCAGCTCCGTCACCGAGCCATTGCGCGCGGCCAATCGCGTGAGCGGCAAGGCGCTCTATAGCTGGCACCTGATCAGCGCGGACGGCGAGCCTGTCTCTTCGAGCTCGGGCTTCGCGCTGCTGCCCGACTTCGCGATCACGTCGTCGCCGGAATTGAGTCATGTGTTCGTCGTCGCGAGTATCGGCGTGTCGAACTATCGCAATGCACAGGTCTTCGATTTTTTGCGGCGCTATGCCGCGAAGGGATCGACGCTCGGCGGCATCAGTCTCGGCACGATGATCCTCGCGCGCGCGGGATTGCTCGACAAGCGCCGTTGCACGATTCACTGGGAAGCACTGAAGGAACTCGCCGACGAATTTCCGACGCTCGACGTGAGCCGCGATCTCTATTGCATCGAAGGCGATCGCATGACATGCAGCGGCGGGACCGCCGCCATCGACATGATGCTCGATCTGATCGCGCGTCAGCATGGGCATCAGCTCGCGGCGGAAGTCGCCGATCAGTTCATTCACACGCGCATGCGCACCGCGCAGGAAAGCCAGAAGATGGCGATTCAATGGCGCTACGGCGTGGAAGATCGCCGCATCGTGCATGCGGTCACGCTGATGGAGCAGAACATCGAGCGTCCCATCCCGATGAAGACGATCGCATCGCTCGCGGGCATCTCGCCGCGCACGTTCGAGCGCATGTGGATCAAGCACTTCAACGTGCGGCCGTCGCAGTTTTATCTGGAGCTTCGGCTCAAGGCCGCGCAAAAGCTGATCCGCGAATCGTCGCTTTCTTTACTCGATGTCGCGATGCAGTGCGGCTTCGCGAGCGCGTCGCATCTCGGGCGCTGCTACAAGCAATGCTTTGCAAAAACGCCTGGACAGGAGCGCGCCGCGAGCTAGACGCGATGAAAGTCATCGCGAGGTTATCCGGCATCGCCCGCGCTGATCGCCGATTGCATGCTCTTCAATAGCTTCGCGAGATAGCGAAGCAAGCCGACCGTATCGCCGAATTCGATAAAACCGGGCTCGACGCCATCGCTGAAGAGCAGCGTGCCGTCAAGCGCGTGATCGACGATCAGGCCGGCATACGCGGCGTGCGGCCTGTATTCGTCGGCGGCGAGGCTGAACGTGTTGCCGTTCGCGACGGCATCGCGCAGACGCATGAGGAATTGCACTTCCGGCGCGCGCGATGCGGAAAGCCGATGAATATCGAAGTATTCGGCGACCGCGAGAATCGCATTCGTGCACGGCACGGTCAGCGCGAAAGCGATGCGCTTCTCGGTAGTGTCAAACGACGGCCACGACGGCGCGTTCTCCGGCGGCGAGCTTTTCATCGGCGTGCCGTCTTCGCTATGCGTATGCGCTTCAGGGTGCGAATGCTTGCGCGCGAGTAACGGCTGCGCTTTCGCGAAATCGGGCGGCGGCGCGCCGCGCTCGATCCAGTCGGACAGCAGGCTCGCATAGGCATGGAGCGTCGTCAGTTGCGCTTCGATGAAAGCGACGCCAATTCTGCAAGCGTCTGGATGGCGGTTTTCCGGCATGGCATCTCCTTTGCGTTTTTTCGTTATATGCAATGACTGCGCCTGATCAAAGTACGCGGCGAGGATCGACAGTTAGTTGCGTTAAGCACGACCGTAATGTGGGAGAAATGCTACAAATAACGCAACGGAAATTTACCAATCCCTGACGACACGCTATATTCCCATCGCTATAACGTGAAGCGGCGTTCTGCGGCTTCATCGCGGTGGGACCTCTTGCCACTTCTCTCGCAAGAAGTGGCTTCAATGACATCACGCACGACTCGACCTTCGCGCGGTTACTCGCGAAGCCGGGATGGCCGCGTTCGCGCCTTTAAAAGCGCTGCGCCGTCCCTCGATCGGGCCGCGTCGAGCGGCATCCGCGTCATGCGGACAACACCTGGGAAAAGAAAAATGAAGAAGCACATCGTAGCGGCTGCGGCACTCGGCATGTTCGGCATCGCGGCGCACGCGCAAAGCAGCGTCACGCTGTACGGGATCATCGACGCCGGTATCACGTACGCGAACAAGGTCGCGGTGCCCGGCGGCCACGACAGCCTCGTGAAGTACGGCGACGGCGTCGCGCAAGGCAGCCGCTGGGGCCTGCGCGGCACGGAAGATCTGGGCGGCGGTCTCAAGGCGATCTTCGTGCTCGAAAGCGGCTTCAACAGCGGCGACGGCACCCTCGGCCAGGGCGGCGCGCTGTTCGGCCGTCAGGCGTATGTCGGTCTCGCGAAGAACGAATACGGCTCGCTCACGTTCGGTCGTCAATACTCGTTCTCCACCGATTATCTCGGCGGCAGCTACACGATGGGCAGCCAGACGCCCGCCGGCAACTACGCGTATCACATCAACGATCTGGACCAGTTGACGTCGAGCCGTATCAACAACGCGGTCAAGTTCAGCAGCGCCAATTTCTACGGCCTCACGTTCGGCGCGATGTACGGCTTCTCGAACTCGACGAACTTCGCGGGCTCGCCCACGACCGGAACCGGCGCGACTGCGGTGCAAGGCTCGTCGAGCGCGTATAGCTTCGGTTTGAACTACGCGCAAGGGCCGCTCGGCATCGGCGCGGCGTACACCAAGCTGCGCTATCCGAACGCCGCGACGCCGGCCTTCAGCGTGAGCATCGCCAACGTGAACACGCTCGGTCTGCACGACCTCGAAACCTATGGCGTCGGCGCGCGTTACTCGATCGCCGCCGCCGTGATCTGGGCAAACTGGACGCACACGATGTTCCATCAGATCACGACCGGATCGTCGACGCTGAACAACTATGAAATCGGCGGCAAGTACACGTTCACGCCGGCATTGAGCGCGGGCGTCGGCTACACGTTCTCGGACCTGAGCGGCAACTTCGACGGCAAGTGGCATCAGATCAACGGCGTGGTGGATTACGCGCTGTCGAAGCGTACCGATGTCTATGTGATCGGCGCATATCAGAAGGCGTCGGGCAGCAACCGCGGCGTGCCGGTGCAGGCGGAGATCGGCTCGTCGTCGTCGTTCATCGGCAATGCGGGCGCGAACACGCAGCTCGTGACGCGCGTCGGTCTGCGTCACAAGTTCTGATCGAAGTCTGATTCGATGAAAGCGCGATGCCGCAGCGGCATCGCGCTTTTTTTCATCCATTCCATAGGCACCGTAGGCCCGCCGGCATTGCCTGACATGCGCCAGTCAGAACGAGTGCCTCACGCCGACGATCGCGCCCAGTTGTCCCATGCCCGCGCCGGGTGTCGTGCCGCCGCCGCCCGCGCTCACCGAATAGCGCGCCTTCGCGCTGTTCCACAAGTAAGCGACGTTGCCGTAGACGGCCGTTCGCTTCGACAGGAAATAGGTGGCGCGCAGGCTTGCCATCGTCGCGCGCGTATCGTGTTGCTGGACGATCACGCGATAGCCCTCGCCATCGAGCGCGAATGCCGGCGTCACGAAGTATTGCGCGCCGAGATAGAAGAGATTGGAACGCACGCTGCCACCGGGCCCGTCCGATTCCACGCGGCGTCCGACCCAGCCGCCGCCGAGCTTCACGCCCATCACGTTGACATAGCCGTTCGCCTGCAGGCGCGCGTCCTTGTCGCCGCTCGATGCGATCGGAAAGGGCGCCACGCCATCGAAAAAATTCGCTGCGGCATTCGTGCCGCCATGCTGCTCGTCGTAAGCGGTGGCGACGCCGAAGTAGGTGCTGTCGTACTTCAACATCGCGCTCCATTCGCGGCATTGGCTCGCGTCGCCCGGCACGGGTCCGAAGCATGTGCCCTGCCCTGGCGAGTTGCCCGTGCCCGCGCTGTCGCGACCGAACGAGTACGACGCGCCCACCGTGACGCCGTGGAACTTGCCCTTATAGGCGACGGTGTTGTCGCTACGTCCGTTCGGGATGAACGCATCCAGCGCGCCGATGCCGTAGATGTCCGGCCCGAGGATGTCGGCGTCGAGCATGGCCCAGTAGGTCATCGTGTATTGCCGCCCGAACGACAGCGTGCCCCACGGACCTTCCAGCCCGACGAGCGCCTGCCTGCCGAAGAGCCGCCCGCCCTGCCCTGAATCGCCCGCGCGTACGTTGAAGCCGCTTTCGAGCACGAATACGGCCTTGAGCTCCGCGCCGAGATCTTCCACGCCGCGCATGCCCCAGCGCGATGGCACTTCGCCAGTGATGCCCGGCATGCGCACGACATGATCGCCCGCGGCGTTTGCGTGCGACACGTACTCGACGCCCGTGTCCATCACGCCATACAACGTGACGCTGCTCTGCGCGAACGCAGAAACACTGAATAACATTGCGATCGATACCGCGATTCGGCCAAATCTCATGAACTCTCCCGTGTCTCCATATATTCGTTCGGATGACGAATCTTATGCCGATGAATGAAACCATCGTGGCGAGCTTAGGGATTGAGGCCGATATCGGCAACGGGGCGGACGACGGAAGCGCCGGCGTCGAAAAGTGAAGCGAAGCGTTTTGTTTCCATGAAGCGCTCGACTGCACGCATTCTCTTTTCTTCTGCGACTCGAATCGCAAGAAAAATTGCAGGAATGGCGCTGCGTTCATGGGGATGAAATATGTTCAAGCCTTTCTTGAACGAGACGGATCGATGCCGTGCTCATTTCGGCGTCGCGCGAGTTGCATGGCATTCATGTTTCACTTGCAACTACTTCGCTTCTGGCGCGCAAGTCGATATGGCATCTTTGACTTCACCTATCGATCTTCAATCAAGCGAAGGAAACGAACCCATGTCCCCGAAGCAAACCAGCAAGGAAGAACTCGTCGCGCGATGCCTGCCCTTTCTCGAAGAGGTCAGGAACATGACAACGGACCCGAACGTCGAGCAATGGCTCAATACGAAATACGGCGTGGATAGCGCGCTCTACAAGGTTCTGGCGCGGCTGATCAGGCTCGGCGTCGAAGAAGGATGGGCGGCGGATGTCGAAATCTCCGGACCGCGATATCGACGCGCACGTCTTGTCGCGCCCTGTCCGGAGACGTTCTTTTTCAGCATCACGGCTGTGTTGATGGACAGCACCGGCAACGAGCAGAACAATCCGGAAGACAGCTTCCGTGGCGACTATCACGCGCACCCGTATGGCGAGTTCAACATGGTCGTGCCGCTCGACGAAGGCGCGGCGCTCGCTGGTCCCAACGGATGGTGTCATGGCGGATGGACAGCGCCCGCGCCGGGCAGCCATCACTATCCGGAAGCGAAGGGCGGCGCGGTGATCGCACTGTTCTTTCTGCCTGCGGGGCGAATCGCGTACGACATCCAAGCGCCCGCGCATTGAAGCACTTGGACATCAAAACGCGCGGTGAGTCGCGTTATTCGGCGGCTTCCGCGGCCTTCGGAGCCGGAGCCGGAGCCGGAGCCGATCGCGCCAGGCGATTCGTCTCCAGATACACGGCGCGTTCCGCATCGGCCGTCGACACTTCACCTGCTTTTTCGCCCGCGAGATCGATTCGCGACGCGCCCTGCACGAGGCAGGTCCAGTAGCGGTTGCCGCGGCACCATACCTTGATCGCGCTGCGCAGTTCCTTCTCGTTGAGCTTGAGCTCCTCCGCGTGCTTCATCAGATCCTCGAAAATACCGACCTTCAAGGGAACCTTGGGCGCGGGATTCTTCGGAAATGCGAGAGGAAAACGCTTCTGCAGCTTTCCGATCGTATGCACGACAGGATCCACCGGTTTCGATGGAACCGCGGGTTTGGCGGATTGGGCCGGTTTGGCCGATTTAGCAGGTTCAGCCGGCTTCGACGCGGCCGCCGGCGCGGGACGCCGCACGCGCGGCGCCTTTTTCTTCGCTGCGTTGCTTGCAGCCTGTTTTGCGAGTTGCTCTTTCAGTCCGGCGAGTTGTTCGAAGCCCATCACATCGTGCCCGTAGAAAACGTATCCGGATTTTAACAGCCTCCGGTGACGACCTCGTTGCGGGCGGCGGCGGCCTCATCGGACAGGCATCCAAAACCGAAAAGACCGCCTCGCCGGCGTTGCGCTTACTGCCCGCCCGAATAGATGTTGCAGAAGGGTCGCGGAGCACAGTTGTTCGACATGCTCCCGGCCCAGTTCGACGTTCTCCCGCTCGCGCTCTGGCCCATTGCCGCGCCGCCATAAGCGGTGTCGCCGGAAGGTGGCGCAGTCTGGGCCTCTTGTTGACGGGGTGCGGGGATGGACTGCAGGGTATCGGTGGGTTCCTGTGCCTGAGTCAGGTTTCCGAGTGAAAACGCGGCCACTAGCGTGGTCGTAACGAGGAAGGTCTTCATGATGTTCTCCTTCAACGAAGACTTACCGCTGCCTGACGAACCAACCGCCAGGTGAACCAGGTGCGCAAGAATCTGCGCACATATCAAACATATACCCAAGCCGACGCGAAGTTAAATCCGATGCTCGTCGCGTCGCATGAACGTTCGGCCGAATCTTGATTCGCGCGCTAATGTGCGACCGGCTGCCCATCCGCGACGTCCGCCACGATACGCGGGCTCGCCATCTGCTTGAGCAACAACGCGACGCATGATGCCGCGCCGGCCATCGCCACCACGGTGAAGATGCCCGGCAAGCTCATCCGCTGCCGCGACAGCTCCGCGACGAGAAAGGACCCCGCAATGCCGCCGAAGCGCCCGACGCCGAGCATCCACGCGACGCCGGTGCCGCGTCCCGCTGTCGGATAGAACGCGGCGGCGAGTGCGGGCATCGACGCCTGCGCCGTATTCACGAGCAGGCCCGCGACGAAGACCGCACACACCAGCAGGCCGACATTGCCGATCGCCTGTCCGATCGCAATCACGCTCACCGCGCCGAGCGCATACGCGGCCGCCACGACGCCGTTCGGATTGAAGCGATCCATCAGCATGCCGCACAGCACCGTGCCCGCGCCGCCGAGCGGAAAGAGCGCGGAAATCAGCGCGGCGCGTTGCGGACTCAGGCCCGCGTCCTTCAACAGCACCGGCATCCAGTTGATCAGGCCGTAGAAGATGACGAGGCCCATGAAGTAGCACAGCCACAGCATCAGCGAACCGAAGACATAGCCGCGCGACAGCACGATGCGCGCGCCGCCGCCGTTCGTATCGCGCACGGTGGCTTCGCGCATCACGAACGATTCCGCCGATGCCGCTTCCGGCGCGATGCGCGCCATCACCTTCCGAATGCGTTCGACAGGCTTCTTCTTCGACACCATGTACTGAACCGATTCCGGCAACGCGATCACGAGCACTGCGGTCAGCACCAACGGCACCGCGCCGCCGAAGTGCAGCACGCCGCGCCAGCCGAACTGCGGAATCATCCATGCCGCGAGGAATCCGCCGAACGCGGCGCCCAGCGGAAAGCCGCAGAACATCAGATTAACGATGGTCGCGCGGCGGCTGTTCGGACAGAACTCGCTCATCAATGTGACGGCGTTGGGCATCGCCGCGCCCAGACCGACGCCGGTGACGAAGCGCAGCGCGGTCAGCTCCGTGAGATTGCTCGCGAAGCCCGAAGCCAGACACGCGAGGCCGAATATCAGCACGGCCGCGATCAGCACGCCGCGCCTGCCCCAGCGATCCGCCAGCGGCCCCGACGACAGCGCGCCGCACGCGAGCCCGAAGAGCGCGGCGCTCAACACCGGTGCGAGGGCCGCTCTGCTCAAATGCCATTCGCCGACGAGCGATGGCGCGATGAACCCGATCGCGGCCGTGTCGAAGCCATCCATCAGTACGATCACGAAGCACATCGCGAACACGAGCCATTGATAGCGTGAAAACGGGTGCGCGTTGACGAGCGCCTGTACATCGATAACCTTTGTCTCTTCCATTGCATCCTCTCTGATCGACGGGCGCCCAGATTAAGAGCGCGCATGCGGGCAAACAACCGGGTAAGTTACGAACGCGAGGCGCGCATCGGCCGCGACTGTCTTTCGACGTCGCGCGCGATGTCACCTTTTCTATTGAAAAAGCCCTTGTTTCAGGGACTTTCGACGATGTTCACGCGTTCGCCTTCAGCGCTGCGAACGCAGTGAATCTTCTGCATGACGAGCTTGAATGCCGCGCATCAGCGGCATCGCACCTGCCGGGATACGTCGATGAGTTGCTGTCTGAGCCATTGCAGCCCAGGATCGAGATCGTTGCGTTCGTGCCAGACGGCGCGCACGGTGACGTCGGGACATGCATAGGGCGTCGGACGCATCGTCAGTTCGCCGTCGCGCGAGAGTTCGCGGCCGAGCGACGACGGCACCAGCGCGAGCATGTCGCTATGACGCAAGAGCGCGGGAATCGCAAGCGAATGCGCCACGGCCATGCGAACGCGCGGCGCTTCGTCGCTGCCGGCGAAACCGCGATCGAGCGCCTCGCGATCGAACATCTCCGATTGCCGCGCGAGCCCGCGTTCGACGATGAAGCCGCTCACCGCGCCCTCTTCCTCGCCGCCCTGCGAGACCGCGACGAGCGGATAGTTCAGCAAGTCCTCGCGCGCAAGCGGCCGGTCGGTGAGCGGATGCTCGCGATGCAACAACAACACGTCGGTTTGCTCCCAGAGACTCACCGAGTGAAAACGGCGCGGCACATCCGCGAAAATGCCGATCGCGACATCGATACGGCCGACATCGATCTGCCCCGCGAGATCGAGCCGCGTCGACGGTCTCACGACGATATCCACGAGCGGCGCTTCCGCGCGCAGGCGCTGACTGAGCCGCCCGAGCAGCAGCGCCGTGATGTAATCGTTCGCGGCCAGCACGAAGGTGCGTCGCGCGATGGCCGGATCGAACTTGTCGACGCCCAGCGCCGCCTTGATCTGTGCGAGCGCGCCGCGCACCTGCGTCGCCATCGCGAGTGCGCGCACGGTCGGTTCCATGCCGCGCCCGGTGCGCACGAAGAGATCGTCGCCGAGCACGTCGCGCATGCGTCCGAGCGCATGGCTGATCGCCGATTGACTGAGATTCAGGCGCTTGCCCGCGAGCGCGAGATTGCGGTCCTCGAAAATCGCGTCGAAAACGCGCAGCAGATTGAGATCGATGCGGTCGGCCGACATGACATCAACCTTCGTCGCGCGTCGCGTAGCGCCTGCAGCTCGCGCCAAACGATTCGAACAGCGCACGCGAAAGCGCGTCGCTCGTGACCATCGCTTCGGGATGCCATTGCACGCCGAGCGCGAACGGATGTTCATCGAGACGAATCGCTTCGACAAGACCATCCGGCGCGCGCGCCTCGACGGCAAGACGCGATGCAAGCTGCGCCACGCCCTGACGATGCAGCGAGTTCACACGCACATGCTGCACGCCGCCCGCGAGCGTCGATAACATGCCGCCGTCGGTCAGCGCGATTTCATGCCGATAGCGATAGCGCGCAAGCAAATCCTCGCTCAGGTCTTCGAGATGATCTTCCGAATGCCCCGACGCATGGATATCGGCGTGCAGGGTTCCGCCGAACGCGACATTCATCTCTTGAAAGCCGCGGCAAATGCCGAGAAACGGCATGCCGCGCGCCGCCGCACCGCGCATCAGCGCGAGCGCGACATGATCGCGGTCGGGATCGACGAGCATCGCGGCATCGCTCACACCACCGTACAGGTGCGATTCGACATTCGATGCGCCGCCGGGAAACAACAGCCCGCTCACGCCATCGAGATAGTCCGCGACCGATTCGACATCGCGCGACGCCGGAATCAGCACCGGGCTTAACTGCGCGCACGTCATCAACGCGCGGACATAGCTTTGTTTTGCACTATGCAGATCGTGATCGCCGACGAAAAACCGGTCGCACACGACACCGACGAGCGGCCTCATTGCACCGCTCCTTTCAGATCGAACGCGGGATCTTCCGCATCGCGCGCCGACAGATGCACGCCGTTCGCAAGCAGCTTGCGCGCGAGCATGTGTTCCTGCGGACGATTGATGCTATCCACCGCGATCAATGCTTCGTCCCGGAAGTAGAAGAGGGAGAACTTCCTTTCGTCCACGGCACCGCGCAACGCATGATGCGTGAATCCCGAATGAATGCCCGCCATCTGCAGCTTGAGATCGTATTGATCGGACCAGAACCACGGCACCGTCCGATACGGCTGCGGCCGGCCCGCAATCGCGAGCGCCGCGACTTTCGCCATATCGTTCGCGTTCTGCACCGACTCGATGCGGCACGCGCGTGAATCGCTCGGCGCCCAGTGCGGCACGAACGCGGCGCAATCGCCCGCGGCGACGATCGCCGGATCGCTCGTGCGCGCGCATTCATCGACGACGATGCCGCCCGCCACCGTCAGTCCGCATTCCGCCGCCAGCTCCGTATTCGGTATCACGCCGATGCCGACCACGACGAGATCGCACGACAGATGCGTGTCATCGTCGAGCACGACGGACACCGCATCCCCGGTTTGCTTCAACTCGATCACCTTGCGACCGAACTCGAAGGCGACGCCGTTCCGTGCGTGCGCATCCTGCATGAATGCCGACATCCACGGCGATGCGACGCGCGCAAGCAGGCGTGGCTCCGTTTCGACAACCGTTACATCGATGCCCTTCTGACGCAGCGAGGCCGCCGCTTCGAGACCGATATAACCGCCGCCGATCACGACCGCGCGCCGCGCCGTGCTCGCCGTTTGCGCGAGACGCCGCGCATCGCGCAGATCGCGCAGGTAATGCACGGCATCGAGCGTCGCGCCGGGGCAGTCGAGTTTGCGCACGCGCGCGCCCGTCGTCAGCGCGAGATGGTCGTATGCGATGCGCGAGCCATCCTGCAACCCGACTTCACGACGCTCGCGATCGATATGCGTTGCGCGCATCGAGGGCAGCCATTCGATCTTCTCTTCGTCGAAGAAGGCTTGCGAGCGCAAAGGCAGGCGCGCTTCGCTGAAGCTTCCGGTGAGAAATCCCTTCGAAAGCGGCGGACGCTGATAAGGCGCATCGGCTTCGTCGCCGATGAGCACGATGCGTCCTTCGAAGCCGGTTTCGCGCGCAGCCGCCGCGAGCTGAACACCCGCGTACGATGCGCCGACGATCACGAGCGTGCTATGCATGGTCTTATCCCTGTGCTTGCGGAATCTGCACGACGAGGCCGTTCATCGCGGCGCTCATCACGAGCTGGCAACTGAGCCGGCTTTCGGGACGCCGCTCCGCTGCGACGCCGTCGAGCAGTTCCAGTTCCGATTCGTCGGGCGATGGCAGATCCGCCGTCGACGATGCATCGATATAAACATGACACGTCGCGCATGACAAGCAGCCGCCGCATTCGGCGTCGATGCCGCGCACGTTGTTGTGGATCGCGGCCTCCATCACGCTCGTGCCATCGGGCACGTCGATGTCGCGGCGCGCGCCGTCGCGCAGGATATAGGTAACCATAGGCATGACAGTTCTCCTCTGTGAGCGCGCCGTCAGAACGCTTCGAAATATTCGCGGTGTTCCCACTCGGTGACTTCGAGATTGAAGCGGTCGATCTCCGCCTGCTTCAGCTTGCAGAAGTAATCGATGAACGCGCTGCCGAAGCCTTCGCGCAGGCATTCGTCGGTGCGCAGCGCATCGAGTGCATCGCTCAAGCTGCGCGGCAGTGCTTCCGCCTGCGTTTCATAAGGCGTATCGGCGGAAGGCGGGAGTTCGAGCTTGCGACGGATGCCGTCGAGACCCGAGATCACCTGCGAGCCGAAATACAGATACGGATTCGCAGTCGGCTCGCCCACGCGATTCTCGATGCGGCTCGCGGGATCGTTCACGCCGCCGAGCACGCGCAGCATCACGCCGCGATTGTCGCGCCCCCAGATCGCGCGATCGGGCGCGTTCGAATACGGCCGATAGCGCCGGTAACCGTTGATCGTCGGCGTCGACAATGAAGTCGCGCCTTTCGCGTGCGCGAGCAGGCCCGCGAGATAGCGTTGACCGGTGATCGACAAGGGCTCGGATGCATCGGAGGGCATGAAGGCGTTCGTGCCCTCGCCCGCATGCACGAGCGATTGATGCAGATGCCATCCGCTCGACACGACATTCGGAATGCGCGGGCGGCACATGAAGGTCGCGTGATAACCATTGCGCTGACAGATCTGCTTCACCGCGCTGCGAAAGAGGATCATGTCGTCGGCGCTCTTGATGCCTTTTGTCGGCGCGAACGTGAACTCGAACTGGCTCGGGCCGTATTCGACTTCGAGCGAACGCACGTCGAGGTTAAGCCCTTCGATATTGCGCCGAAGCATTTCCATCACGTCATCGACCGCGTCGTAGCGCAACTCCGTCAGATACTGATAGCCATGCGACAGCAACTCGACATCGGGCGGCAAGCCGGGTTGTCCCGAATGCTCGGGCTTCATGTGAGGGTCCGTCACCTTGAAGACATGAAACTCCACTTCGAGTCCCGATACGAATTCATAACCGTGATTCGACAGTTGATTCAGCGCGCGGTGAAACAGATGCCGCGTGGCGAACGGCACCGGCGCGCCGTTGGCGAAGTGCACGTCGCACAGCACCCATCCCGTATGCGGCGCCCACGGCAGCACGCGAAACGTTTCGGGATCGGCGATCATCAGCGTGTCGCATGCGCCCTGCATCTCGGGCATGTCGAAGCCGCCGCCCGCCGTGAACACGGGAAACACCGTGCGATGCGATGTGTCCTTGGCGAAGAGCGTCGTCGTCAGCGTGACGCCGCTTTTCATCGCCTTGATCGCTTCATCGACGACGAGCGTCTTGCCACGCAGCAAGCCATGCTGATCGGGAAACGAAAAGCGCACGACCTTCACATCGCTTTGCTTCATCCGCTCGACGAGTTCGGCATACGCAGCGTGCTGCGCGTCCGTCCACAAACCATGAGTCTCTACAAAAGACATGTGCGTTCCGCGCGGCAGCATCATGCGCCGCGCGCTCCATTCAGGTTGCGGGTCGGTGTTTTCAGGCTTTGGGCGCGGGCCACGGCGCGCTTACGCGGCGCTTCACGTCGGACTCTTTCCAGTACTCGTCCCAGCGGTCCGCCGGTCCGATTCCGTCGATCGATGCGGGGCCCGTGAAGTTCGCGGCTTCGCTCTCGTCAATCAGCATCAGCGTCTTCTCGCCCGCCTGCGTCTTCTCGATCGCATCGACGAGCAGGCGGCGATACGCGATGATGCCCTTGTCGGTCGTGCCCAAATGCTCGCGCGTGCGGTCCTGTATCGCGCCCTGCGATTCGACCGCCCATTGATCGTGCACATTGATGTCGAAGCCCATGCCCGTGTAGGTTTCGCTCAGTTGCTCGCGCGGATCGAAGCCGTAGTTGTTGCGCTTGTTCTTGCGTGACGTGTAATCGGGCAGTTCATACAGTTCGAGCCGCTGCTCGCGCATCTGCGCCTTGTCGGTCGGCGCGCCGAAACTCGTGAAAATCGCATACCAGTAGCAGTTTTCATCATCGACGGGCACGTGCCATTGCGTGATCGTCATCTCCGAGCTCATCGGAATCACGAACGCTTGCGGGAACACGACATTGGTCACACGCACATGCGTATGCGCTTCGTCGAGCGTGCGTTTCGCGATGAGACGCAGGCCGTAATCCGCCGGGCTCACGAGAATTTCCGGCGATTCGAATTCGCGCAGCACTTTCGTGATCGGCATGTTCGAATCCGCCGACGCGCCGCGAAACTGCTTGCCATAGCTTTCGCTCACGTCTTCATCCTCGAAGAAGCGATGCAGAAACGACGCGTGCGCCGGATCGATACCGACTTCGAGCGCCTGTAGCCAGTTGCATTCGAAGAGTCCCTTGAATGCGAACGTGTAGGCATCGGGCGCGGCGAAGCAATCGAAGTTGGGGAACGCGGGCGGCTCGTCCTTGCCGATATAGCCGAACAGCACGCCGGCCTTCTCGATGATGGGATACGCCGACTGGCGCACCTTGTTGCACAGCGTGCTGCCGACGGGTTCGCCCGGCGTCGAGAGGCAACGTCCGCTGGCATCGAAGAGCCAGCCGTGAAAGGCGCAACGCAGTCCGCCGCCTTCGAGACGCCCCGCCGCGAGATCGGCGCCACGATGCGGGCAATCGCGATCCAGCATCCCGTAGCGGCCTTGTTCGTCCTTGAACACGACGAAGTCCTGCCCCATCAGGCGCACCGCCTTGACGGGGCGTTCGGCGGGCAACTCCTCGACGAGCGCGACGGGCTGCCAGTACCGGCGCAGCAACTGGCCGGCGGGCGTGCCCTTGCCGACGCGGGTAATGGTCTCATTTTGCTGCGAACTCATCATGGCGATGTCTCCGGTTCGTTGAATTCAGACGTCGGCTGATTGCATGCAGCGCGACGTGTTCTTGAGACGGAGAATAGCTTTTCGAACTCAAATGTACAAACGATGTATGCAGCACGCCTGTGCGGATCCACTGGCCTGCGATTTGTTAAGCTCATTTATCTTACTGTTATATATACGTTTTCCTGAATTTATAAGGATTTACCCTTATCGATCCTACTCAGCCATTTTTAGCCTCGTTGCATACATCGAAAAACATTCTAGGAAGCGATGTCCGATTTTCGAGCACAGCAAGCAGCCGTTGGCCTAGAATCGCCCACAACGGCAAGCGGAGAAAACCATGGAATCCCAGCAAGAACGCGTGTTGGTCTATCTGCGCGATCTGATCCTGAAAGGCGAATTCGCGCCGGGCGAGCGCCTGGGCGAAGTCGCGCTCGCGGAGCGGCTAAAGGCGTCGCGCACGCCGGTCCGGCTCGCGCTCACGACGCTCGAACAGGAAGGTCTCGTCGAGCCGTCGCCGGCGGGCGGATACGTGATGCGGCGCATCACGGCCGCCGAAATCGCCGATGCCATCGCGGTGCGCGGTCATCTCGAAGGCATGGCCGCGCGTCTCGTCGCGGAGCATGGCGTGCCGCGCCAGTTGTCGAATGCGCTCGCCGAATGTCTACGCGCGGGCGACCGCCTGCTCGCGAAATCCGAGCTCGATCTCGACGACTACGCCGCCTACACCGACATGAACAATCGCTTCCACAAGCTGATCGTCGACGGGTCCGGCAATGCGGCGCTGATGCGCGCCATCGACATGAACAATCGGTTGCCGTTCGCCGCCGCGAGCGCGATGCTGCCGATGCAATCGGCCATCGATGAAGGACGGCAATGGCTCTTCATCGCGCATCAGCAGCATCACAGTCTCGTGGATGCGCTGGAACGCGGCGAAGGCACGCGCGCGCAGGCGCTCGCGACCGAGCACGTGCAGATCGCGCAGCGGAATCTGGCTTATGCGCTGGAGCGCCCCGAAGATTGCGTGAAGCTCGCGCCGGCGTTGCAGCTCGTCGCGGAAGCCGTTTTATGAGCGCTTCGGCGCGGCGCGTTCATAGCGCGCGAGGAACATGTCGGCGGCCGCTTCCGCTACTTTTTTTTGCTCGTGCTTCGAAAGCGGCGGCTGGCCCATCGTGACCTGAGGCCAGAACGCGAAACCCTTCACGATGCCATGCAGTTGCTGCCCGGCGAAGACCGGGTCGGCGACCGCGAGACGGCCATCGGCGGCGGCTTTTCTGATCCACGCCGTCACGTCTTCCTCACGCTCGCCGATGCGCGCCACCATGTCCCGCGCGCGATCCGGCGAATGAATGCCCGCCGCGATCGCCACGCGCGCGAGCGATAGAAATGCCTCGTCGGTCATGAGCCGCAGCTTGCGCGTGAGCAGCGCGAGCAGTTGCGCGCGCAGCGGTTCATCGGCGCTATAGACGGGCGCGTCGCCGGTTTCGCTCGCATCCCACAAGCGATGCAGGATCGCGGCGAAAAGCGCTTCCTTGCTCTCGAAGTGGTTATAGACCGTGCGCTTGGACACGCCCGCGCGCGCGGCGATGCGGTCCATGCTGGTCGCGTCGTAGCCCGCCGCAATAAACTCCGCCACCGCTGCATCCACGATCGCGGCGCGCTTGCGGTCGGTCAGCCGCTGGGGAAGGTCGTTCATATCGCTCGAATCCATCCCTATATTTTACACCGTCCGGTTTACTTTTTTCTCAAAATTAAACTACACTGTACAGTCTACTTTCCGCTTCGGGCTCGCGACCCGTCACGCCCTATGACTTCGTTCACCGATCGCATCAGCCGTGCCCTGGGTTTTGCCGCCGCGGAACGCGGCCGCGCGTTGTCGAACGCGTCGCCGCAACATGACGGCGCGCGCTTTCGCAATGTGAAGCCACGTCCGGAAGAAGGACTCGGCAAGACCTTGCGCATCATCTGGAACGTGCTGTTCAACAAGCCGCGCAATACCGTGCCGACGCAGCCGCCCCTCGTCGATACGCTCACGCGCGCGCAACTCGACGCCGCGCCCGATCGCAGTCTCTATCGGCTCGGCCATTCGACGATCCTCTTCAAGCTGCGCGGCGAATACTGGCTGACGGACCCGGTTTTCGGCGAGCGCGCGTCGCCGTTCAGACGCATGGGACCGAAGCGTTTTCACGCGCCGCCCATCGCACTCGGCGATCTTCCGCCATTGCGTGGCGTGATCCTGTCGCACGACCACTACGATCATCTCGACCGCGATACCGTGCTCGCGCTCGCCGCGACGACCGAAGTCTTTCTCACGCCGCTCGGCGTCGGCGACAGGCTGATCGAATGGGGCATCGATGCATCGAAGGTGCGTCAGCTCGACTGGTGGCAAAGCGCGCGAGTCGGCGGCCTTCTCTTTACCGCGACGCCCGCGCAGCATTTCTCCGGCCGCAGCCTCTTCGATGGCAACAGCACGTTGTGGGCTTCGTGGGTGATCATCGACGATGAGCTGCGCGTGTTCTTCAGCGGCGACACGGGTTATTTCGACGGCTTCAGGACGATCGGCGAACGCCTCGGCCCATTCGACGTCACGCTGATCGAAACCGGCGCCTACGATGCGCAATGGCCGTATGTCCACATGCAGCCCGAGGAAACGGTGCAGGCGCATATCGATCTGCGCGGACGCTGGCTCGCGCCGATTCACAACGGCACATTCGATCTCGCGATGCATCCGTGGCAGGAGCCGTTCGAGCGCGTGACGGGGCTGGCGCTCGCACGCGGCGTTGCAGTCGCGACGCCGCGCATGGGTGAGCGGCTGGATCTCGAAGCGCCGCAGCGCGGCGAGCGCTGGTGGCGCGAAGTGGCCGATGCGCCGAAGGCGGCTTCATCGTGGCGCATGTGCGCATCGCGAGCCGAGAGCGCGGAATAACGCCCCGCCGCGCGATTACAACTTTCCTTCCTTGAGCCGCGCCCGGTGCGCGGCCACCTTCGCGCGATTCCCGCAGATCGCCATGCTGCACCAGCGACGCGCATGTCCGCGCGTGTGATCCGCGAACAGCAGCGTGCATTTCGGACCTTCGCACGCCTTCACGTAAGTAAAGTCCTCTTCGCAGACGAGCTTCGCGAGCGCTTCGACAATCGGCATCAACAGCGATTCGGCGTTCGGCCAGCGTCGCTGCATCGCGAACGCAAGACCGCTCGCGGCATTCGCATCGGCGACGATCACCGCATGTTGCTCGTCGCGCTGCAACACGCCATTCAGCGGTTCGAGCTCGGCCAGATCCTTCGCCGATAACGGCCGTCCCTTCCTCTTCCGCACGAACGCACGAAACCATTCGCGCAGTCCGCGCGCCTTCGCCGCGACTTCGTCCAGTTCGGCAGGCGCGGTTTGCGAACGCATGTGCGCCAGCACGTCGGCGGGCACCAGTTGCGCCTGTTCCAGCCATGACAGCAAGCCTTCGCCATCGCCGATCCAGTCGACGGGTTCATCGACCGGCGTCGCGATCGAGTTAAGGAAATCGAGGCCGGGCGCGTCGGCCACGAAGATCGCCGGTATCGGGCGGTAGTCCATTTTGCAATCCAGACATGTTTCTACGATAGCTTCATCGTAACCGCTAAAAAACATCTTGACAAGTTACACGATCAGTTTGTAACCTGCTTCACATGCTTTTAACGGTTACACAGATTTCCCCCTCAACCAGCGGAGAAACGCCCATGTCCACCATTGCGCATCGTCATATCGACGTCGACGGCTTCAATGTGTTCTATCGCGAAGCCGGTCCGGCCGACGGCCCCAAGCTTCTGTTGCTGCATGGCTTTCCGAGTTCGAGCCACATGTTCCGCGATCTGATTCCGCTGCTCGCCGGGCGTTTTCATATCGTCGCCCCCGATCTTCCCGGCTTCGGCCTGTCCGATATGCCGAGCCGCGATGCGTTCTCGTACACGTTCGAGAACATCGCGAACGTGATCGATCGCTTTACCGAAGTGATCGGCTTCGATCGCTATGCGGTCTATGTCTTCGACTACGGCGCGCCGACCGGCTTTCGACTCGCGCTCAAGCATCCCGAGCGCATCACGGCGATCGTTTCGCAAAACGGCAACGCGTATGAAGAGGGATTGAGCGACGGCTGGAATCCGATCCGCGCGTACTGGCAAGCGCCCACGCAAGCGAACCGCGATGCATTGCGCGCGATGCTCACGAAGGACACGACGAAGTGGCAATACACGCACGGCGTGCCCGACGCATCCGCGATTTCGCCCGATGGCTATACGCTCGACGACTACTACCTGAATCGCCCCGGCGCGCATGAAGTGCAGCTCGATCTCTTCGGCGACTACCGCAACAACGTCGCGCTGTACCCGGCGTTTCAGGCGTACTTCCGCGAGCATCAGCCGAAGTTCCTCGCCGTGTGGGGCAAGAACGATCCGTTTTTCCTTCCGCCGGGCGCGGAAGCATTCAAGCGCGATATCCCGCATGCGGACGTGCACTTCTTCGATACAGGCCACTTCGCACTCGAAACGCACGCGACGCAGATCGCGGCGGCCATCACCGAATTCCTCGCTCAATAAAACGCGGACCATCACCGCGCTCATCCATCACAGGAGAAACATCATGCGTGCAATCGTGCTCGACAAGTTCGGCGGAATCGACAGCCTCGTCTATACCGAGATTCCGGAGCCGGAACCGCTGGAGGGACATGTCGTCATCGAGATCAAGGCGTTCGGCATCAACCATGCGGAGATGCATATGCGGCGCGGTGAATGGGCCGAAGCCGCGAGAGTGAGCGGCATCGAATGCGTGGGCATCGTGAAGTCGTGTCCGGGCGGCGAGTTTCCCGTCGGCGCGAAAGTGGCTGCATTGATGGGCGGCCTCGGGCGCACGATCAACGGAAGTTATGCGCAATTCACGCGCGCGCCGGTGTCGAATGTTGCGCTGATCGAATCCGATCTGTCGTGGGCCGAACTGGCGGCCATTCCCGAAACTTATGCGACAGCATGGACGTGCGTCTTTCGCAATCTCGAGATCGAAGCAGGACAGACGATCGTGATTCGCGGCGCGACGTCGTCGTTCGGACAGGCAGCGGTGAATCTCGCGGTGAACGCGGGCGCGAAGGTCATCGCGACGACGCGCAATCGCGATCGCTTCGCGAAGCTCGAAGCGTTGGGCGTGTCGCGTGTCGAAGTCGAAGGACCGGACTTGAGCAAGCGCATCGCGGAAACGAAAGAGATCGATGCGGTGCTCGATCTCGTCGGCAACAGCACGATCCTCGATTCGCTCGCGATGCTGCGTCGCGGCGGCCGCGCGTGCCTCGCGGGTTGGCTCGGCGGCCTCGCGCCGATCGCGGATTTCAATCCCCTGCTGCAGATGCCCAGCGGCGTGAATCTGACCTTCTTCGGCAGCTTCGTTTTCGGCACGCCCGCCTTTCCGCTTTCCGATGTGCCGCTGCAAGCAATCGCCGCCGATATCGCCGCGGGACGTTTCAACGTGAAGCCTTCCCGCGTGTTTTCGTTCGACGACATTCACGAAGCGCATCGCGTGATGGAAGCGAATGAAGCCAACGGAAAGATGGTCGTCGTTCATTGAACTGGAGACATGACATGTCCACGAAAGTAGCGATCGTCACGGGCGCGAGCCAGGGCATCGGACGTTCCACCGCAATCCGCCTCGCACGCGATTTCGATTCGATCGTGCTCGTTGCACGCAATCGCGCGAATCTCGAAGAAACCGCATCGATGGTCGAGCAAGCCGGCGCAAAAACGCTGACGCTCGATGTCGATCTCTCGCAACCCGACGCCGCGCAAGAGGTCGTCGATGGCGCGCTCGCAGCGTTCGGCCGCATCGACGCGTTGTTGAACATCGCGGGCGCGGTGCCGCAAATCGATCTGTTCGACATGACCGACGAACAATGGGACGCGGGCCTCGCGCTGAAGCTTCACGGTGCGCGCCGCCTGACGGTCGCGGCGTGGCCTTCGCTCAAAGCGACATCGGGATCGGTCGTGCTGATGTCGGGCAATTCGGCGCTGTTCCCCAAAGCGCCCTACGCGGCGGTCGGCACGATCAACGCTGCGATTGTCGCCTTGGCGAAGGCATTTTCCGATCGCGGCATCGCGGATGGCGTGCAGGTCAACAGCGTGTTGCCCGGTCCTGTGATGACGGGCCGACGGCGTTCGTATCTGGAGCACTGGGCGCCGTTGCACGATATGACAGTGGAGGAAGCGACCGCGCGTTTCCCTGTCGAAGCGGGCATCGCGCGTTACGGCACGCCGGAAGAGATCGCCGAGTTGATGGCGTTCCTCGTGTCGCCCGCCGCGAAATGGATGACGGGCAGCACGCTGAGAATGGACGGAGGCGAAGTCAAGTCGATATGACTTGCCGTCAGCGCAGTCAGTGCCTGTAAAGTATGCTGTGTCCATCGAATGAATCGTCCTGCATGGACTTTCGTGAGGCCACACATGAAACTCGCATTCAAGGCACTGCTGCTCGTTTCGATCGCAAGTCCCCTCTATTGCGTGGCTCAATCGAAGGGATGCGATGCGAAGCGCAGTTCGATCGAACAGGAAATTGCCTATGCGCGTGCGCATGGCAACGCAAATCGCGTCGATGGACTGGAAACCGCGCTCGCGCGGCTGAACGCGAACTGCACGGATGCGTCGCTGCGAAGCGAGAGCCAGCGTAAGGTCACGGCGGCGCAAAAGAAGCTGGCCGAACGCGAGCACGACTTGCAGAAAGCAAAGGACGAAGGCAAGAGCGCGAAGAAGATCGCGGAGCGCCAGCACAAGGTCGATGAAGCCCATGCCGAGCTCGAACGTGCGCAAACGGAAGCGAACGAGTAAGGTGCTGTTTTCCGCTCATTCAAGACACTCCGCACGATGCAGCCAACCAATCCCGACTTCTTCACGCTTCTTGGCGAAAGTTATGCGCGCCTGCTGGGCAAGCCGCTGGTTCCCGATGAAGAACTGACGCCCGCTGAAGCCGCGCGCTGGCTTTACGAAGACGCGCCCTTCGGCGTCCTCGCGCACGATACCCAAGATGATCCCATCTTCGTCTACGGCAACCTGCGCGCGCAACGTCTTTTCGGCTATACATGGAACGAGCTGACCGCGTTGCCGTCGCGTTTGTCGGCCGAAGCGCCCGAGCGCAGCGAACGTCAGGCGTTTCTCGAACAGGTGACGCGCGATGGCTATGTGGATGGCTATCGCGGCGTTCGTGTCACGAAATCGGGCGAGCGCTTCTGGATCGAACGCGCGACCGTGTGGCAAATGTTCGATCGGGACGGCGTCTATCGCGGCCAAGCGGCGATGATTCCGCACATCAGCAACATAGCCTGAAGCATTCCGCTCAACGCGCGACGAGCTTGCGGATTACATCGACGAGCGGCGTCGCGCCTTTGACGATATGTTCGCGCTGCCGTTCGAAGTCGATCCAGCCTTCGTTGAAGCCGTCGAGCATTTGAATGCGCGGCGTCGGATGCTTCATGCCCTGACTCACGAACAGCGCTTCCCATGTGTCGCGTGCAACCGCCTGCGCGCGCACCGGCTTGCCGAGCACTTGCGCGAATGCGGCGGCAATATCGTCCGGGCTCGTGCGACCCGGCCCTTCCAGTTCGACGATGCGCACGCCCGGCCAGCGCTCCTGCATGAGCGTCGCCGCGAGTTCGCCGATGTCGTCGGTGGCGATCATCGGAATCGCGCGATCGAGCGGTTGCAGAAACGATCGAACGATGCCTTCGTTGCGCGCAGAGTCGACATCCCATGCGCAATTCTCCATGAACCAGCCCGGACGCAGAAACGTGACCGGGATCGCTTGCTTGCGAAGCGCTTCTTCCAGCAGCGAGCGCTGCGTCAGAAGATTGGTCTGCGCGGCCTGCGCGCCGATTGTCGACAGACACACGATCCTGCGCGGCTTCGAACGCGCCACGGCCGCGACGATCGTATCGATGACTTCGCGCGCTTCCGGAAAGCCCGGCGCGGGATCGAATTCGGGCGGCGGAAGAATGAAAACGGCTTCGGCGCCTTCGAAGGCGTGCGCGAGTGCGTTGGCATCGGTCATGGTGGCGAGGGCGATCTCGCAACCGCGCGCCGCCCAGACCGCGCCCTTCTTCTCATCACGCACGACGGCGCGAACGGGTTTCCCCGCTTTCAACAGCGCGTTTGCGAGCGCCCCGCCGACTTGCCCTGTGATTCCAGTGATGACATACATGGTCCGACTCCTTGTGCAATTCGTCTGCCTGCGATGGATTGCATGTTAGGGCGCGGACTGTCCGCGACAAATGACTCGCGGGTTATTGGATTGATGATCCGGCGTCATTGATCGCACCGCACGAGCGCAATAGGTTCGCCCTATGCCCGGCACATGAAACTGGTATTTCCACTCCACGGAACATTTCCTTAAAGTCTCCTTATCCAACCAGGATTCGCTGGCCGGTCCAGCAACGGAGACGACACCATGCAAACGGAAAGCGCCGCCGATATCGTCGCGCCCACCTCCGTCGCGGCGCTCGCCGCCACGCTCGATTACGATGCCGCGCCGAACGAAGGCGACGCGCTTCCGCCCTTGTGGCACTGGATATTCTTCAGGCCGATCGCGAGGCAGTCGCTCATCGCGGCGGACGGGCATCCGCAGAAAGGCAGCTTTCTGCCCGACCTCGGCCTGCCGCGACGCATGTGGGCCGGCGGGCGTCTGCGCTTTCCGGCGCCGGTGGTCGTCGGTGAACGCATCACGCGCGAATCGACCATTCTCGATGTCAGCGAAAAGCAAGGCCGCACGGGCAAGCTCGGTTTCGTGACGGTCGGGCATCGCATTTGCTGCGGCGATGTCACCGCGATCGAGGAGGAGCACGACATCGTGTATCGCGAACCGGCCGCGCCCGGCGCACCCGCGCCGGCCCCGACTCCCGCGCCCCGGGACGCGCAATGGCAACGCGATATCGTGCCCGACGAAACGCTGCTTCTGCGCTATTCGGCGTTGACCTTCAACGCGCATCGCATCCACTACGACAAGCCTTACGTGACGCAGGTCGAAGGCTATCCGGGCCTCGTCGTGCACGGGCCGCTCATCGCGACGTTGCTGATGGATCTGCTGCGCCGCCAGTTGCCCGATGCGACTGTCATCGACTTCTCTTTCAAGGCGCAGCGTCCGTGTTTCGCCGGCAATACGCTGCATCTGTGCGGCCAGCCATCGGCGGACGGCAAGACCGTCGAGCTGTGGTCGAAAGATCACGAAGGCTGGCTCGGCATGACCGCGCGCGCCACGCTCGCCTGACACGTTTGACTCGTTTGACGATACGAACCCAATAGCCAAGCACATCATGATCGAATCCACTCCCGACGCTTATCAGGACATCCGCGAAGCCGTGCGTGATCTTTGCGGTCAGTTCTCCGGCGAATACTTTCGCAAGATCGACGAAGCGCGCGGCTATCCCGAAGCATTCGTCGATGCCCTCACGAAAGCGGGCTGGCTCGCCGCGCTGATTCCGCAAGAGTACGGCGGCTCGGGTCTCGGGCTGACCGAAGCGTCGGTCATCATGGAAGAGATCAATCGCTCGGGCGGCAACTCGGGCGCGTGTCACGGCCAGATGTACAACATGGGCACGCTGCTGCGTCATGGCTCGGCGGAACAGAAGAAGCGCTATCTGCCGAAGATCGCATCGGGCGAATTGCGTCTGCAATCGATGGGCGTGACCGAGCCGACCACCGGCACCGATACGACCAAGATCAAGACGACCGCCGAAAAGAAGGGCGATCGTTATGTGATCAACGGTCAGAAGGTATGGATCTCGCGCGTGCAGCATTCGGATCTCATGATCCTGCTCGCGCGCACCACGCCTGTCGCGGATGTGAAGAAGAAGAGCGAAGGCATGTCGATCTTCATCGTCGATCTGCGCGAGGCGATCGGCCACGGCCTCACGGTGCAGCCGATCCTCAACATGGTGAATCACGAGACCAACGAGTTGTTCTTCGACAATCTCGAGATTCCCGCCGAGAATCTGATCGGCGAGGAAGGCAAGGGCTTCAAGTACATCCTCGACGGCCTGAACGCGGAGCGCACGCTGATCGCCGCGGAGTGCATCGGTGATGGCTACTGGTTCATCGACAAGGTTTCGCAGTATGTGAAGGATCGCGTCGTGTTCGGGCGTCCCATCGGCCAGAATCAGGGCGTGCAGTTTCCGATTGCGCGCGCCTATGTCAATGTCGAAGCGGCGAACCTGATGCGCTTCAAGGCGTGCGAGCTCTTCGATTCGCACCAGCATTGCGGCGCGCAGGCCAATATGGCGAAGCTCCTCGCCGCCGATGCTTCATGGGAAGCGGCCAACGCATGTCTGCAATTCCACGGCGGATTCGGCTTCGCGGCGGAATACGATGTCGAACGCAAGTTCCGCGAGACGCGTCTTTATCAGGTCGCGCCGATCTCGACCAACCTGATTCTCTCGTATGTCGCCGAGCATATCCTCGGCCTGCCGCGCTCGTTCTGAAGGAGGCCGATCATGCGTCCACTGCAAGGCATCAAGGTCGTCACGTTCGAGCATGCCATAGCCGCGCCCTTCTGCACGCGTCAGCTCGCCGATCTGGGCGCGCGCGTGATCAAGATCGAGCGTCCGGGAACAGGCGATTTCGCTCGCAACTACGACGAACGCGTGTCCGGGCTCGCATCGCATTTCGTGTGGACGAACCGCTCGAAGGAGAGCGTGACGCTCGACGTCAAGCATCCTGAAGCGCTCGATGTCGTGCACAAGCTGCTCTCCGATGCCGATGTATTCGTGCAGAACCTCGCGCCCGGCGCGACGCAACGGCTCGGGCTCGACTACGACACGTTGAAGGTGCGTTATCCGCGCCTCATCGTGTGCGATATCTCGGGCTACGGTTCGGATGGCCCGATGCGCGACAAGAAAGCCTACGATCTGCTGATTCAAAGCGAATCGGGCTTTCTGAGCATCACGGGTTCGGAAGGCGAACCCGCGAAGGCAGGCTGCTCGATCGCCGATATTGCCGCCGGCATGTACGGCTACACCAATATCCTCGCGGCGCTCATCGAGCGTGGGCAGACGGGGCGCGGCAAGCGCATCGACATCTCCATGCTAGAAAGCATGGTCGAGTGGATGAGCTATCCGCTCTACTACGCGATCGACGGGCAGACGCCGCCGCGTCAGGCGGGCGCATCGCACGCGACGATCTTTCCTTATGGCCCGTTCCAGGCAGGAGACGGCAAGACCGTCATGCTCGGTCTGCAAAACGAGCGCGAATGGAAGAAGTTCTGCGAGATCGTGATTCGCCAGCCCGCGCTTCAGGACGACGAACGCTTCTGCGCGAACAGCCGTCGCACGCAGCATCGCGAAGCGTTGACGCACATCATCGTCGAAGCGTTCGCTTCGCTGACCGCCGCGCAAGTCATCGAGCGGCTGGAGGAAGCGGGCATCGCGAATGCGCGCATGAACGACATGCACGATGTGTGGAAACACGAACAACTCGAAGCGCGGCATCGCTGGACACGCGTCGAAACGCCGGCCGGTGCGATTCCCGCGCTCTATCCGCCGGGACTCGGCAGCGCCGATGAACCGCGCATGGACGCCGTGCCCGCGCTCGGCCAGCACACCGATGCGGTCTTGCGTGAACTCGGTCTCGACGATAACGCCATCGGGCGCTTGCGCGCCGCGAATGCGATCTAGTTTTGCGGTCCCCGCTTGCGCATCGTCACGCCTTGCCAGCTATCGTGTTCAATATGCTCCGCGATCAACTCGATCAGCGTCTCGCGCACCGCGACCGTCGCCGAATTCATCGGCGCGCCATTGGGCCAGCAGATGCTCGCTGGCCGCCTGATCGTCGGCTCGACGATTCTTCGCATCTTCGGCAAGAGCGCCTCGTTCCATTGCGCGATTGCCGATGAAGGAAGAATCGTGCAGGCACGGCCCGAATTCGCGATCAGCAAGAGCGCGGGCAACGAGTCGATATCCGCGACGATATTCAATTCGACCTTCTCGCTCGCAAACGTGCGCTCGATCAGAAGACGCAAGCCGTTCGACGCACCGGGCGCGACGAGCTTGACGCCCGCAAGCTTGGCGAGCGGGCATGTCGATGCGCGCGGCGAGATTTCGCCGCCCGGATCGCCCAACAGATAAAGCGTTTCATCGAGCACGGGCAAGGCCGTGATGCCGGGTGTATCCGATTCGCGAAACAGGATGCCGAGATCGAGCCGGCCATTGGCGAGCAGCTCGTTCAGATAGCCGCTCATGCTTTCGAAGAATTGCAGGCGAATGCCGGGGTATTGATCCTGGATGCGCTCGAATAGCGGGACCGCGAGCACGGAGGCCATCGTCGTCGGCAAGCCGACCGCCACCGTGCCGGATTCGGCGCCCGCGCCCTTGGTCACTTCCTGCTTGAGTTGTTCCATCTGCCGCAGCACGAGACGCGCATGGCGATAGAGGGCATCGCCTTCGGCGGTCGGCGTGACGCCGTGAT
Source organism: Caballeronia sp. EK (assembly GCF_014384845.1). Lineage (NCBI taxonomy): Bacteria > Pseudomonadati > Pseudomonadota > Betaproteobacteria > Burkholderiales > Burkholderiaceae > Caballeronia > Caballeronia sp. EK. Next base: position 357,151 of record NZ_JACSUE010000002.1, on the reverse strand, counting down.
TGCTGCGCAGAAGGAGCGTGACGCCGAGTTCTTCTTCGAGCCGCGCCATTTGCTGGCTGAGCGAAGGCTGCGCGACGAATAGCTTTTCCGCCGCCTTGCCGAGACTGCCGTAATCGACGATGCTGACGAAGTAGCGAAGCTGGCGGACGTCCATGTGGAATGGCGAGAGTCGATGACAGGCGCGCGCGTGAATGTCCGGCGCCGGTCGCCTATTCTATAACTCGCGGGTCCACATGAACTATGCGCGCGTGCCTTCGAGTATTGTTTGCGCGCGAAGCACGACTGGCCGGTCCACCATTTTTCCATCGACGGCGATGGCCGCGCCGTTCGCATTCGAAAACGCATCGAGTATGCGCTTCGCCCACGCGAGTTCGGATTCGCTCGGCGCATAACATTCGTTGATCGTCCGAACCTGCTTCGGATGAATGCACAGCTTCCCCGCGAAGCCGCGGCGCTTTCCATTGAGCGTTTCGTGCTTCAACGCGTGTTCGTCGTCGATCGCGGGCGTCACGCCGTCGATTGGCGCACCGATGCCTGCGACCCTCGATATCATCGCGAGATTCGCGCGGAATGGATCGAGAACATCGTCGTCGGTGGCCATGTTCATGTCGGCGCAGAAATCGAGCGTGCCGAACATCAACTGATGCACGTACGGTGCTTTCGCGATCTCTAGCGCGTTGAACATGCCCTTCGCGCTTTCGATCAACGGAAACACCGGCATTCTGCTCTTCGTGCGCGAGACGAGTGCGATGATATCCGCAGCGCTTTCCGCCTTCGGCAACACGATGCCCGCCACGCCGCGCAGTTTGCCTAGTTGCGCATCGCGATCGAACCACGGCGTATCGCGCGCGTTCACGCGAATCAGCACGGGACGCTCGGGCGAGAGCCATGCGGCCACGACATCGCGCGCCTCGTCCTTGCTCGCGGGCGCGACGGCATCTTCCAGATCGATGATGATCGCGTCGGCGCCGCTGTCCAGCGCCTTCGCGAAACGCTCGGGGCGATTGCCCGGCACGAACAGGAACGAACGATATCGATCGGCGTTCGTTTTGGCGGGCGTTCGCATCACAGTTCGTTGACCAGTTCGGGGACCATCGTGAACAGATCGCCGACGAGGCCGTAATCGGCCACGCTGAAGATCGGCGCTTCCGGGTCCTTGTTGATCGCGACGATGACCTTCGAGTCCTTCATGCCGGCCAAGTGCTGAATCGCGCCCGAGATGCCGACTGCCACGTACAGTTGCGGCGCGACGATCTTGCCGGTTTGACCGACCTGATAATCGTTCGGGACATAGCCAGCATCGACTGCCGCGCGCGATGCGCCCAGCGCCGCGTTGAGTTTGTCCGCGAGCGGTTCGAGCGTCTTCGTATAGTTCTCGCCGCTGCCGAGGCCACGTCCGCCCGACACGATGATATTTGCGCTCGTCAGTTCCGGACGATCCAGCTTCGTCACTTCACGGCTCACGAACTGCGAGATGCCCGCGTCGGCTGCGGCTTCGATCTTTTCGACTTGAGCGTTACCGCCTTCGGCCGCAACCGGATCGAAACCCGTCGCGCGCACCGTGATCACCTTGATCGGATCGCTCGATTGCACCGTTGCGATCGCATTGCCTGCATAGATCGGACGCTCGAACGTGTCGGCGCTATCGACGGCGGTGATATCGCTGATTTGCGCGACATCGAGATGTGCAGCGATGCGCGGCGCGATGTTCTTACCGTAAGCCGTCGCGGGCGCGAAGATGTGCGAATAATCTTTCGCGATGTTCAGTACCGTCGCTTCGACATTTTCCGCAAGACCTTCTGCGAGTTGAGGCGCATCGGCGAGCAGTACCTTTGCGACGCCCGCGATCTTCGCCGCCGCATCCGCCGCGCCCTGCGCGTTCGAACCGGCGATCAGCACATGCACATCGCCACCGATCTTCGCCGCAGCCGCAATCGTATTCAACGTCGCTGCCTTGATCGACGCATTGTCGTGTTCCGCAATAACAAGAGTCGTCATCAGATTACCTTCGCTTCGTTCTTCAGCTTTTCTACCAATGCCTTCACGTCGGGAACCGTAATGCCCGCGCTGCGCTTCGGCGGCTCGACAACTTTCAGCGTCTTCAGACGCGGCGCGACATCGACGCCCACATCAGCGGGCTTCATCGTCGTCAAAGGTTTCTTCTTCGCCTTCATGATGTTCGGCAGCGTCACATAGCGCGGCTCGTTCAGGCGCAGGTCAGTCGTGACCACAGCGGGAAGCTTCAAAGAAAGCGTTTCCGCGCCGCCATCGACTTCACGCGAAACAGTCGCCTTGCCATCCGCGACCACGACTTTCGATGCGAACGTCGCCTGCGGCAGACCTGCCAATGCAGCAAGCATCTGGCCGGTTTGATTCGAATCGTCGTCGATAGCCTGCTTGCCGAGGATGATCAAATCAGCTTTCTCCTGATCGACCAGCGCCTTCAACAACTTCGCGACGGCCAAAGGCTGCAACTCTTCCGACGTTTCCATCAGCACAGCACGATCCGCGCCGATGGCCAGCGCGGTACGCAACGTTTCCTGACACGCCGTCACACCGCACGACACGGCAATTACTTCCGCCGCAACGCCCGCTTCCTTCAACCGCACCGCTTCTTCGACGGCGATTTCGTCGAATGGATTCATCGACATTTTCACATTGGCGATATCGACGCCCGTGTTATCCGACTTCACTCGGACCTTCACGTTGTAATCGACCACGCGCTTGACTGGGACAAGAATCTTCACTTGCGTCTCCGAATAATGACAAGCTCTCAGAAAGAGGCTAGGGCCTAACCTCTATTTGAATGCCTGTCCGGAAAGCGCGCAAATATCAGATAACTTTGCCGGTCATAGGCTCAACCTAGGACCGCTCAGTGCCCTGGTCCGTTTTGTTCGACGCAGCTCAGCACGAGCGTGCTGTTCATGCCCGCTTCGGGGCTGAGCATCGCGGTATGGAATTCGCTGTCCGTGCAGCGCCAGTCGGCCTGAAGATCCTTGCTGCAAGCGCGTGTCGCATCGCCGATGCGCTTTCTGTCCGGCACGTACTGACACGTATCGAGGCCATCGCACTGAAACGTCAGATCGCGCGTCGCGTTGCCGTTCGCGGCGCCGCAATTCGCGCCATAAGTTCCGGATATGACCTTGATCGTCCTTGCCTCAGCGCCCGAAATGCCCGCCAGCATGACGATTCCCGCTATTGCGCGAGCAGCCGCCCTGTTTATTGTCATCAAACGCCGCCATCGTCTAGTTTCAATAGCACCCGCTCGACAATCCGATCGCACCGCGCGCCGCCAAATTCGAACACGTCGCGTTCGGCGAGATCGAACGACTGCGCCAGCGATTCACGCAACATGCCGCGCGCGCGAAAATGCCGGCTGCGCACCGTCGCCTCGGGAATGTTCAGACACTGCGCCGTCTCTTCGACCGTCATCTCCTCGATCGAACGCAGCACGAACACAATGCGAAATAGCTCCGGCAATGCGTCGAGCTTGCGTTCGAGCAGTGCCCGAACCTGCGAACGCGCGAGCGCATCGTCGGGCGCGGAATTGTCGTGCGAGGTCATTGCTTCAGCCTGTTCGACCCAATCGGGCGCATCCACGATGGGAATCACGTTCTGACGCCGCGCCGAACGCCGGATGCGCGCGAAACACTCATTGAGCACGAGTCGCGATAACCACGTGGAAAGCTGCGCGTCGCCGCGAAACTGGCTCATCGACCGATACGCGTGCAAATAAGCGTCCTGCAATGCGTCCTCGGCTTCAGCATCATTGCGCAAGGTCGCGCGCGCGAGGCGATACAGACGCCGGTTATGCCGACGCATCAGCAATTCGAACGCCGCGCGATCGCCCGCGACGATGCGCCGTGCAATGCTCAGATCATCGTCGGCTATGAGGGTTTGTGCGGTGTCGCTCATCGTCGTCTCTATCGAACGTTCAGTGTCGCGTGCATCGTCGGATGCAGCCTGCACGAATACGCATAGCTTCCCGCCTCGCGCGCGACGTAACTCCACGACGCATCGGGCGAAATATCGTGCGAATCGAAGGCCGCTTTATCGGCGGTCGCGGTGTGCGGAAACAAATCCTTGTTCACCCACACGATGCGATCGCCGGGCGCAACGGTCAACACAGGCGGCTCGAAACGCATTTGCTCGATCACGACGACATACGTCGCGGCGCTCGCCTCGCCGCACAAAACGAGCGCGCCTACGCAAAGAAGCCAGCGCATCTCACGCTCCGCTCTTTTTCAGTTCCGCCTGCACATGCCGTGCATGTTCGAGATGTGCGACGAATGCGGGCCGCACCTTGACGAGCAGCGCCTTCAGTTCTTCGCTTTGCGCGCCAGGTATCAAGGTCTTGTCGAGCGCATCGAGCACGCTTTCATGATAGGCGACCTCGTGATCGATGTACGACCGGTCGAAGCTCCCGCCTGAAAGCGCTTTGAGCCTCGCGAGATTCGCGTCTCCGCCTTGCTTCAGGCTCTGGCTCGTCGGGTTGTCCTCGGGCGTGACGTTGAGCTTCTTCACGAGATCGGTCGCGGCCTTGTTGACGCCGCTATGGTCCGTGACCATTTGCTGCGCGAACGCCTTCACGTCGCTCGATTTCGTCTTCGATTCGGCGAGCTTTCCCGCGTCGATATCGACCTGATTGGCCGTCACGACGATAGCCGCGATCTGCGGATCGGTCGGTCCGGCATTTTGCGCATGAGCCGCGATGCCTGCGAATGCGACTATCGCGCTCAATGCGGCGTGGATGAGTTTCATGTGACGTCTCCCGGCATTCCGTTCTGGATACCGGCTTGGATGTCACGTCGAAAGACGGCGTTCCCGGATCGCGGAGGATGCGCTCAGGCAGGCGAGCGCTTGAGCCGCATCGACACGCAGAAGCGCTCCGCCGGATGCACCGTCACCGACACCTCGAATGTCGCGCCACTCGCATCGAGATAGCGGCGCACGATCTCCAGCGCCGCCGTGCCCGCCTCCACGCGCAGACGCCTCGCCATGTCCGCCGACACGTTGATGGCGCGCACGTCCTGCTGAATCTCGTCGATACAGCGCCCATAGCGCGCTTCGATCAGCGAGCTGATGAGCGTATCCGGATTCTCCTTCGCGGCTTCGGCGACGTCGTCGTATGCAGGATCGATATACACGTCCGTCCAGCCGACGGGCGGGCTGTCCTTGTCGCCATCGATACGCAGGCTCGATACGCGCAGCCACGGCGTGCCCTGCGCGCAACGCAAGGTCTTCGCGAGTTTCGCCGAGGCCTCGATATGCTGCGTCGATTGCACGAGACGCAAGTGCTCGGAGCCGAACTGCACGAGATCGTCGACGGACGCGAGCGAGGGACGGAAGTCGTTGCGCGGCTGCATCGACTCGACACGCGTGCCCGCATTCTTGCGCCGCGACACGAGGCCCAGTTGCTGCAACTCGTGCAGCGCGGCGCGCACGGTATGCCGGCTCGTCTGATAGTGGTCGCGAAGTTCCAGTTCGGTCGGCAGATAGGAGCCGACGGGAAAGCGGCCCGACGCGATGCCTTCGGTCAGCTCGCGCGCGATATCGGCGAAATGCGGTCTGTTCATTGCTGCTCTGGCGGTGTTTTTCGGTGGTCAGGGTAAATCATAGCTTGCCCGATATGTTCGAACATATTAGTCTGAATATGTCCGGACATATTTGCCTGTCCTGCCCCGATCAATTTCGCTTCCGCAAGAGGTCAACATGACGAGTTCCGTTTCTCCCCTGGCCAGCACCGTGTTCGATTCCGTGCTGTTTCGCGACGCGTTCGGCACCGCGAAAATGCGCGCGCTGTTCTCGGATCACGCGCTGGTGCAGCGTTATATCGATGTCGAAGTGGCGCTCGCGAAAGCCGAGGCGCGCGCGGGCGTGATTCCGGCCGAAGCCGCCGAAGTGATCGCGCGTGAATCGAAGATCGAGCGCATCGACTTCGATCACATGCGCGAGGAAACGGACATCGTCGGCTATCCGATCCTGCCGCTCGTGCATCAGATGGTCGCCATGTGCGGCGACGCCGGACGTTACGTTCATTGGGGCGCGACGACTCAGGACATCATGGATACCGCCGTCGCGCTGCAAGTGCGCGATGCGCTCGAATCCATCGACGGCGATATACGCGAATTGCGGGCGATTCTCGCGGACCTGGCGAAGAAGCACCGCGATACGCCGATGGCCGGCCGCACCCATTTGCAGCAGGCGCTGCCCGTGACGTTCGGCTACAAGGTCGCGATCTGGCTCGCGATGTTCGATCGCCATCAGGAACGCATCGCGCAGATGCGCGAGCGCGTGGCCGTCGTCGAATTCGCGGGCGCGGCGGGCACGCTGGCATCGCTCGGCGACAAGGGCTTCGCGGTGCAGAAAGCGCTCGCCGAAGAACTGAAGCTCGGCGTACCCGCAACCACCTGGCATGTCGCGCGCGACGGTTTTGCCGAAGCGGTGAACCTGCTCGCGCTCGTCACGGGCTCGCTTGGCAAGATCGCGATCGACATCATGATCATGGCGTCGACGGAATTCGCGGAAGTGTACGAGCCCTTCGTGAAAGGACGCGGCGCGAGCAGCACCATGCCGCAAAAGCGCAATCCGATTTCGAGCGAGCTCATGCTGGCCGCGGCAAAAGCGGTGCGCCAGCACGCGGGCCTGATGGTCGACGCGATGATCCAGGACTTCGAGCGCGCCACCGGCCCGTGGCACGCGGAATGGATCGCGATTCCCGAGAGCTTCATTCTCACGTCGGGTGCGCTGCATCAGGCGAAGTTCATGCTCGGCGGTCTGATCGTCGATGAAGCGCGCATGAAGCACAACCTCGGCATCAGCCGCGGCCTGATCGTGGCGGAAGCCGTGATGATGGGCATGGCCCCTTACACCGGACGTCAGCAGGCGCACGACATCGTGTATGACGCATGCCGCACGGTGAACGAACAAGGCGGCACGCTCGCGGAAGCGCTCGCGGCATTGCCCGACGTAACGAAGCACTTCGACCGCGCCGCGATCGATCGCATGACCGATCCCGCGAACTATCTCGGTCTCGCGCCGCAGATGGTGGATCGCGCCATCGCGCTGTCGAGCGAAGTCTGAACGTAAAGAACATGGAGGAGCATGCGATGCATAACGAACCCGCATCACACGACGACACGACCGTCGCCCCGCCGAAGAAGCTGCCGTGGTATCGCAAGCTCGGCATGCAGGTGCTTTTGTCGCTCGCGATCGGCATTGCGGTCGGTCTCGTCTTTCCGAAGTTCGGCGCGCAACTGAAGGTGCTCGGCGATATCTTTCTCGCGCTCATCAAGGCCGGCGTCGCGCCGCTCGTGTTTCTCACGATCGTGCACGGCATCGCGTCGGCGGGCGATGTGAAGAGCGCGGGGCGCGTCGGCTGGAGAGCGATCGTCTACTTCGAAGTCGTATCGACGATCGCACTCGCGGTCGGCCTGCTCGCGGGCAATCTGCTGCAAACGGGCAAGGCGATGACTTCCGTCGCTGTCGGCGCCGTGCCCGCGACGGCCGCAAAGGCTGCGCCGCAAGGCTTCACCGAGTTCGTGATGCATGTGGTGCCGGACAACTTCATCGGCGCGTTCGCGAAGGGCGAGCTGTTGCAGGTGGTCGTGCTCGCGGTGATGGTCGGCATCGGCATTCTCGCCATTCCCGAGCGCCGCCGCGTGCGCATCAACGAAGGGCTCGATCTCGTTTCCGAGGTGCTGTTCTCGTTCATCAACCTCGTGATGAAGCTCGCGCCGCTCGGTACGTTGGGCGCGGTCGCGTATTCGGTGGGCAGCAACGGCACGGCCGTGCTGGTCGCGCTCGCACAACTCGTGGTGAGCTTCTATGCGGTGGTGGCGCTGTTCATCGTCGTGGTGATGGGCATCATCGCGAAGCTCGCGGGCTTCAGCCTCTGGCGCTTTCTGCGCTATATCAAGGACGAAATCTTCATCGTGCTCGGCACGGCGTCTTCGGAAAGCGCATTGCCGCGTCTCTTGATCAAGCTCGAACGGCTCGGCTGCGCGAAGCAGACCGTCGGTCTCGTGCTGCCTACGGGCTATGCGTTCAATCTCGACGGCACGTCGATCTTCATGTCGATGGGCGTGATGTTCATCGCGCATGCGTACGGCGTGCCGATCACGCTGGACCATCAGATCGGCATTCTGTTGCTGATGCTGCTGACGTCGAAGGGCGCGGCCACGGTCTCGGGCGGATCGTTCGTGGTGTTCGCCGCGACCGTCACGTCGACGGGCATCCTTCCGGTCGAAGGCCTCGCGCTGATCTTCGGCGTGTACCGCTTCATGTCGATGGCGATCGCGACGTGCAACACCATCGGCAACAGTCTCGCGACCGTCGTGATCGCCAAATGGTCGCGCACCTTCGATGCCGCCGTCAGTGAACGGCATCTCTATCCGGAGCGTTATCCGGAGATCGCGGAAGCGGACCGGCGGCTCGCGGACGGCAATCTCCTTCCGGAAGACATGAACGACGCGAATCCTCATCCGGACGGAATCTCGCTGAGAAGCGCGGGAACGCGATGAAATGAGCACGATGAGTTTTTGCAGCGCGGCAATCGCCGCGCTTTTTTTCACTTCGCTTATCATCGGAAAGCCGCGCATCGAACATATTGGATGGTCATCCGGACCGGAGGTCGCATGCCACCGCTACGCGCAATCCATTTGCTGCAAACCAGGGAAGGCTCTCGCCTGCATGGCGCCGATCTCGACCGGTGGCGACGCTGGGGACCGTATCTGAGCGAGCGTCAATGGGGCACGGTCCGCGAGGATTACAGCGAATGCGGTACCGCCTGGGATTACTTTCCGCACGACCATGCGCGCAGCCGCATGTATCGCTGGGGGGAGGACGGTATCGCCGGATTCGGCAACGACCCGCTCGACTGGTGCGTGTCGCTCGCGCTGTGGAACGGGCGTGATCCGATCATCAAGGAACGGCTCTTCGGCCTCACGAACGAGCAGGGCAATCACGGCGAGGATGTGAAGGAGCTGTACTTCTATCTCGACGGCACGCCGACGCATTCGTACATGAAGATGCTGTACAAGTATCCGCACGATGCGTATCCGTATCAGCAACTCATCGACGAAAACAAGCGGCGCGGCCCCGAGCTTCCCGAATACGAAGTGCTCGATACCGGCGTCTTCGACAACGATCGATACTTCGATGTCTGCGTCGAGTATGCGAAGCACACGGCCGATGACGTCGTGATGCGCGTGACCGTCGAAAATCGCGCGGACGAGGCCGCGACGCTTCATGTGCTGCCGCAGTTCTGGGCGCGCAACCGCTGGTCGTGGTCGAGCAAATGGGGCAAGCCTTCGCTGACGCTGGAACAGGATGCGCGGGAAGGCGCGCGCGTCGTCGCGCACAATCCGTCGCAAGGCGCGATGCTGGTGACGGCCTCGGCGGAAACGCCCGTCGAATGGCTCTTTTGCGAGAACGAAACGAACGTTCGTCGCATCTTCGGCATCGAGGGCGCGGGCCCCTTCAAGGACGGCTTCAACGACTATCTCGTCGAAGGCGACGATCACGCTATCCGGCGCGATCATGGCACGCGCAGCGCCGCGCATGCGTGTCTGCAACTCGGACCGCATGAACGCTCCGTGATGTATCTGCGCTGGCGTCCGGCATCGGTTTCGGATGATCCGCCGCTCGACATGGCACAGCTTTTCGCGCAACGCCTGGCGGAAGCCGACGAGTTCTACGCGACGCTGCAACACGATATCGATGAAGCCGATGCGCGTCTCGTGCAGCGTCAGGCGCTCGCGGGCATGTTATGGACGAAGCAGTATTACCAGTTCGACGTCACGCGCTGGCACGACGGCGATCCGGGCCAGCCCATCCCGCCGAAAGGACGCCGACAGGGCCGCAATGCGGACTGGCGGCACATGTGCAACGGCGACATCGTATCGATGCCCGACAAATGGGAGTACCCGTGGTACGCGTCGTGGGATCTCGCGTTCCATGCGGTCGCGTTCGCGACGATCGATCCGGACTTCGCGAAGAAGCAGTTATCGCTGCTCGTGAAAGAACGCTACATGCATCCGAACGGGCAATTGCCCGCCTATGAGTGGGCATTCGGCGACGCGAATCCGCCCGTTCACGCGTGGGCGACATGGCGCGTATTCGAGCTCGATCGCGAGATGACCGGCATCGGCGATCACGCTTTCCTCGAAGTGATGTTCCACAAGCTGCTGCTCAACTTCGCCTGGTGGGTCAACCGCAAGGACGCCGACGACCGCAACATCTTTCAGGGCGGTTTTCTCGGGCTCGACAACATCGGCATCTTCGACCGCTCGCAGCCGCTGCCGACGGGCGGACGCATCGATCAGGCCGATGGCACCGCGTGGATGGCCTCGTATGCGCTCGACCTCATGCAGATCGGTCTCGAACTCGCGATGGCCAACGAATCGTATGTCGAGATCGCGGTGAAGTTCTTCGAGCACTTCCTGTATATCGCGGAAGCGGTGAGTTGCGGCGAAGGCTGCAACACGGGCTTGTGGGACCGCAGCGACGAATTCTTCTATGACGTGCTGCATCTGCCGGACGGCACGCGCGTGCCCATGCGCATTCGATCCATCGTCGGCCTGATACCGCTCTTCGCGGTGCATGTGCTCGAAGAGCGCGTGTACGGCGATTTGCCGGGACTGCGCGAAAGGCTCGCGTGGTTTCTCGATCATCGGCCGAATCTCGCGAAGCTCGTCTCGCGCTGGACGGAGCCGGGCAAGGGCAACACCACCCTGCTTTCGCTATTGCGCGGACATCGCATGAAAGCGCTCTTGCGGCGCACGCTCGATCAGTGCGAATTCCTTTCCGACTATGGCGTGCGCGCATTGTCCCGCGTGCATTGCGAGAAACCTTATATCTTCGACCACGATGGCGTGAAGGTCTGCATCAGGTACCTGCCTGCTGAATCGGATTCGCGTGTATTCGGCGGCAATTCCAATTGGCGTGGACCGATCTGGATGCCGGTCAACTATCTGCTGATCGAATCGCTCTACGAGTTTCATCGCTACTATGGCGATGAATTTCGCGTCGAGCATCCGACGGGCTCGGGCAAGATGCATTCGCTGAGCGAGATTGCCGACGACCTCTCGCGGCGCGTCAGCACGCTCTTCCTGAAAGACGCCGAGGGCAAGCGTCCCGTGATGGCCGCGTATCCGATGCTGCAAGCCGATCCGCGCTCGCAGGATCTCATCCTCTTTCACGAGTACTTTCATGGCGACAGCGGGCGCGGTGTCGGCGCTTCGCATCAGACGGGATGGAGCGGTCTCGTGGCGTTGCTGCTGCAGCCGCGTCTGATGAAGTTGTCGCACGTGGGGCCCGAAGCGCCCGTCATGTCCGTGCGTCTGGACGAGGAGGCTATCGCGGCGATGGGGCGCTAGAACTCGCCTATACTGGAATCGTCGATTCGACTCTCTCTTTCGTGTCCCCAGAGAACCGGAGGACGTCATCATGTTCAACCATTTGCTGGTTCCAACGGACGGGTCCGCGCTATCGGAGGCGGCGGTGCGCATGGCCGTTGCGCTCGCCAAGGAGAACAGCGCGCGCATCACCGGTCTTTATATGATGCGGCCGTTTCATATGACCGTTTATAGCGCCGAGATGGCGGGCGCGAATCAGGACGAGGTTCAGGCCGCCGATCAGGCGCGCGCTCGCGTGTACCTCGAAAATCTCCGGAATATCGCGGTACAGGCGGGCGTGGAGTGCGATACCGAAGCGCCCACGGGATCGCATCCCTATGAAGTGATCCTCGATACGGCGAAGACGCGGCACTGCGATCTCATCGTGATGGCCTCGCACGGTCACGGCGGAATTCGCGGGCTATTGCTCGGAAGCGAGACGCAGAAGGTGCTGACGCATAGTCATCTGCCGATTCTGGTGGTGAGGCCGCCGGAGTGATGGCGGGTCGAGACTTCAGCCCTCCAGATTCCCGAAACAAACATACTTCGCCTCCAGATACTCCTCCACGCCCGACGACGCCCCCTCGCGCCCCATCCCCGATTCCTTGATGCCGCCGAACGGCGCGACCTCGTTGAACACGAGACTATCGTTCACGCCGACGACACCGCATTCGAGCGCCTCCATCACGCGGAACGCGCGGCTGATATCCGCCGTGTAGAAGTAAGACGCGAGCCCGGTGCGCGTATCGTTCGCGAGCGTGATGACGTCGTCCTCTTCCCGAAACTGGAGCACGCTCGCTATCGGCCCGAGAACTTCGTCGCCGCACACGCCCATTGACGGATCGACGCCCGTTAGGACCGTCGGCCTGAAAAAGTTCGATCCGGGCGCGACACGCGATCCGCCCGCCGCGATCTTCGCGCCGAGCCTCACCGCTTCATCGACGAGATTTTCGATGCGCACCACCGCCGCGTCATCGATGAGCGGACCGATCTGCGCGCCTTCGTCCAGTCCGTCGCTCACCTTGAGCAGCGCGACCTTCGAAACGAGCTTCGCGACGAAGGTCTCGTACACGTCCTCATGCACGAAAAAGCGGTTCGCGCACATCGCCGCCTGACCCGAGTGACGGAATCGCGCATCGAGCGCGCCTTTCACGGCAAGGTCGATGTCCGCATCGTCGAACACGATGAAAGGGCAGTTCGCGCCCAGTTCGAGCGACATCTTCTTCACGGTGGATGCGCACAAGGTCATCAGCCGCTTGCCTTCGTCGATGGAACCGGTGAAGGACACTTTCCGCACGCCGGGGCTCGCGAGCAGCGTGCTTCTGATCGGCTCGCCCTCGCCCGTCAGCACGGACAGCACGCCGCGCGGCAAGCCCGCGTTCTCGCCGAGCGCGCACAGCGCGAGCGCGGAGTACGGCGTCTGTGGATCCGGATGATGAATGACCGTGCAGCCCGCCGCGAGCGCGGCGCCGACGCGTCGCGCGACCATCGAAGAGGGAAACGTCCATGACGTGATCGCGCCGCACACGCCTACCGGCTGATGCAGCACGCGGATACGCTGATTGCGGCGCGGCGCGGGAATGTTGTCGCCGTAGATGCGGCGCGCTTCTTCGGCGAACCAGTCGAGATAGTTGGCGGCCTGCGTGATTTCGGAACGCGCTTCGTGCAGCGGCTTGCCTTGCTCGGTGGACAGGATGATGGCGAGATCGTCGCGATGATGTTCGACGAGCCGCGCCCATTCCCTCAGCACCGACGCGCGCTCGCGGCTGCTCCAGTTGCGCCAGTCCTGCAAGGCCGCGTTCGCGCAGTCGATGGCCTCGGTCACCTGCTCCGCCGTGACTTGCGGCACGGTGCCGATGATCTCGCCGGTGGAAGGATTGGTGACGGGCACGCGCGGCAGCGAAGTACTGTCTACCCACGCGCCGCCGATATACGCCGATTGCTCGAAAAGACTGGGGCACTGCAATTCCATGGCTCGCTCCAATGCGTAAGAAGCTTCGTGCTTTCAGTTGCATCGAGCTTAACGCATTTTTTACTCGCCATTCGCGACGCGCCCGGCATCTCCGGTATACGAATCGCGCCGGCGGCGGCGCATCGGAGAACGCGCCGCCGTCAGGACTTCAGTGGCTCGCGCCCTCCACCGCGCCGATGCCCGTTTCGGAACGCACCGTCTGCGCTTCGAAGCCGGCCTTGTCGATACGCGAACGCGCGGATTTGTCGGTCACCGAGAAGAGCCAGATGCCGATGAAGCCGATCGCCATCGAGAACAGCGCGGGCGACGCATACGGGAACGGCGCGCTCGCGTAGTGGAACACATCGACCCACACGGCCTTCGAGAGCACCGTCATCGCGACCGCCGAGAACAGGCCGAGGAAGCCGCCGATCGCCGCGCCGCGCGTCGTGCAGCCGCGCCACAGGACCGACATGAACAGCACCGGGAAGTTGGCCGACGCCGCCACCGCGAACGCGAGCGACACCATGAACGCGATGTTCTGCTTCTCGAACACGATGCCGAGCACCACCGCGACGATGCCGAGCACGATCGTCGTGATACGCGACACCTTCAGCTCGCTCTTGCTCGACGCCTGACCCTTCTTGAACACGGTCGCATAGAGATCATGCGACACCGCCGACGCGCCCGCGAGCGTCAGCCCCGCGACGACCGCGAGAATGGTTGCAAACGCCACTGCCGAGATGAAGCCGAGGAACACGTTGCCGCCGACCGCATTAGCAAGATGCACCGCCGCCATGTTCGTGCCGCCGAGCAGCTTGCCGCCCGCATCCTTGAACATCGGGTTGGTGCTCACCAGCACGATCGCGCCGAAGCCGATGATGAACGTGAGAATGTAGAAGTAGCCGATCCACGTCGTCGCCCAGAACACCGACTTGCGCGCTTCCTTCGCGTTCGGCACGGTGAAGAAGCGCATCAGGATGTGCGGCAGACCGGCCGTGCCGAACATCAGCGCAATGCCGAAGGAGATCGCCGAGATCGGGTCCTTGATGAAGTTGCCCGGACCCATGATCGATTCCTTCTTCTCGTGCACCTCGACTGCCTTCGCAAAGAGCGCCTCGGGGCTGAAGTGGAATTGCCACAGCACCATGAACGCCATGAACGAAGCGCCCGCGAGCAGCAGACACGCCTTGATGATCTGCACCCACGTCGTCGCCGTCATGCCGCCGAAGAGCACGTACACCATCATCAGCGCGCCGACGATCACCACCGCGATCCAGTATTCGAGGCCGAACAAGAGCTTGATGAGTTGTCCCGCGCCGACCATCTGCGCGATCAGATAGAACGCCACGACGACGAGCGTGCCCGACGCGGCGAACGCGCGAATCGGCGTCTGCTTGAAGCGGTATGCAGCGACATCGGCGAAGGTGAAGCGGCCGAGATTGCGCAGGCGCTCGGCCATCAGGAACGTGATGATCGGCCAGCCGACGAGAAAGCCGATCGAATAGATGAGGCCGTCGTAACCATTGCTGTAGACCGCCGCCGAAATGCCAAGAAACGAGGCCGCCGACATGAAATCGCCCGCGATCGCAAGGCCGTTCTGAAAGCCGGTGATTCCGCCGCCCGCGGTGTAGAACTCGGCGGCCGAGCGCGTTTTCTTCGCGGCCCATTTGGTGATGAAGAGCGTCGCGATCACGAACGCGATGAACATGCAGATCGCGGTCCAGTTGGTCGCCTGCTTCACCGCCTGACCGAGATCGCCGCCTGCGGCGAAGGCGCTGGTGGAAGCCGCGACAAGCGCGCCCGATGCGAGGATATGTTGCGGCTTCATGCGGCCTCCCGCTTGATCTTGTCCGTGAGTTCGTCGTACGTGCTGTTGGCATGGCGCACGTAGAGACCCGTTATCACGACCGTGAAGACGATCACGAACAGGCCGATCGGCATGCCCCAGGTCATCACGCCCGCGCCCATCTTCGCGGCCAGCAGATCCTTGTCGAACGCGATCAGCAACACGTAGCCGTAGTACACGACCAGCACGAGGGCCGTCAGCGTCCAGCCGAGCTTCGAGCGTTTTCGCACCAGTTCGCCGTACGCGGCGCTCGACTTGATTTTTTCTACGATCTTGAGATCCATTTCCGTCTCCTGCATGAATGTCTCTTTTCTGCGTGCGAAAACGCCCGCGTTCGGCGCGGCGCGCGAACGGTCAGCGATGCGTATGAATAAGAACATCCCCGGACGGGGACGTCGTGCAATGCCCTCGCGCATACTTTTCAGGCGAGTTTTTGCTTTCGATGCGCTGGAGACTAAGGTAAAAGCGTCCGCTTACCCGTTTCTTACGCGGGGCACTTTCTTTCGACGGGGTTTACGCGAAGCATCGGGTGCGCAGTCATGCGCGCGACAGGCGATCGATCGTTCGCCCGGGCAGGATTATCGCGCTGTCGTCCTTCAGGCCGACGCCCGTCAGCTTGCGCGAGCGCGCTTCATTCAGGAGCCAGGCGAGCTTGAACGCGGCTGCATCGTAGGCCAGTCCTTCGGGGCGCACGTTCGATATGCAGTTGCGCTCCGCATCGCTGCGACTCTGAAGCGGATCGTAGGTGACATACACGCCGAGACTCGCCGGAGAACTGAGCCCCGGTCTTTCGCCGATCAGCACGGCAACGATGCGCGCTTTCAGCATCGACCCGATGCAATCGCCGAGCGCCACGCGTGCCTGCGTCGCGATGACGACAGGACCGATGCGCCAGCCGTCGAGCCGCGCGACGGTTCTTTCGATGAGCGCGATCGCGTGTGTCGATGCCGCGTTCGACGACAGTCCATCGGCGATGACGAACACGAGGTCCGTGTCCTTCGTGTGCGATTCGAGCTGTGTCGCGCTCGTCTCGTTCAGGCGGCGTCCGAGATCGGGACGCCGCAGGTAGACATCGCGCGAAGGCGCGGCGCTGCAAACCGTGGCGCTCTCGAATCCCTTCGACGTCAGTTCTTCCTCCAACGCCCGGACATCGAGCGGCCGATGCACCGCGTCGCGCGCCTGCGCGTGCGCGAGATTGAACGCGAGCAGCGGCGCGGTCGGCACGCTGCTGCCCGCGCGTCCGAGCGCGATACGCGCATCGGTGAAGCGGCGCAACGCTTCCCACGGATTCGCGCTGACTTTCATCACGCCCTCATCCAGTCGATCAGCGCGGGCCATTGCGTCTGTTCCCTCAGCATGCCGCGCGCATTCGTGATCTGGATCGCCTGCAGCCATGCTTCGAATTCGGGCGCGCGTTTCAGGCCGAGCACATCGCGCACATAGAGCGCGTCATGAAACGAAGTGCTCTGATAGTTCAGCATCACGTCGTCGGCGCCGGGCACGCCCATGATGAAGTTCACGTTGGCCGCGCCGAGCAGCGTGAGCAGCGTGTCCATGTCGTCCTGATCGGCTTCCGCGTGATTCGTATAGCACACGTCGCAGCCCATCGGCACGCCGAGCAGCTTCGCGCAAAAATGATCTTCGAGGCCCGCGCGAATGATCTGCTTGCCGTCGTAGAGATACTCCGGACCGATGAAGCCGACCACCGTATTCACGAGAAACGGATTGAACCTGCGCGCCACCGCGTAGGCGCGCGCTTCGCACGTCTGCTGATCCACGCCGTGATGCGCGTTCGCGGACAACGCGCTGCCCTGCCCCGTCTCGAAGTACATGAGATTCTCGCCGACGGTCCCGCGCTTCAACGACAATCCCGCCTCATACGCTTCCTGCAGCAACGCGATGGAGATGCCGAACGATGCGTTCGCCTTCTGCGTGCCCGCGATCGACTGAAACACGAGATCGACCGGCGCGCCCTGTTCCATCGCCGCGAGCGTGTTGGTCACGTGGGTCAGCACGCAGGTCTGCGTCGGCACGTCGTAGCGTTCGCGAAACGCGTCCATCATCGCGAGCAATTTGCCGATGGCCTGCGGCGAGTCCGACGCGGGATTGATGCCGATCATCGCGTCGCCGCAGCCGTACATGAGGCCGTCGATCATCGATGCGGCGATGCCCTGCACATCGTCGGTCGGATGATTCGGCTGAAGGCGCACCGACATGTGTCCGGGCAAGCCGACCGTGTTCCTGAAACGCGTGACGACCGGGCGCTTCTTCGCGGCGAGGATGAGGTCCTGATTGCGCATCAGCTTCGATACCGCCGCGACCATCTCCGGCGTGAGTCCCTGCGACACCGCGACGAGCGCGGCCGTATCGGTCGAATCGGCCAGCAGCCATTCGCGGAACTCGCCGACCGTGAGATGCGACACGGCGGCGAATGCATCCTTCGAATGTTCATCGATGATGAGGCGCGTGACTTCGTCGTCTTCGTACGGGATCAACGCTTCTTCGATGAACGCGCGCAGCGGCACCGCCGACAAGGCCAGCTTCGCCGCCGCGCGCTCTTCTTCCGTCGCCGCGGCGATGCCCGCGAGTTCATCGCCGGAACGTCGCGGACTCGCCTTCGCGAGGAGCGTCGCGAGATCGTCGAAACGATACGTGCGAACGCCTACGGTTTCGCTGAAGCTCATACGCCGCTTCCGCCGACTGTCTTCAAACTCTTCCATTGGCCCTGCTCGACCTGAAAGAGCGTATAGGGCGGCTTGATCAGATCGCCGTACGGGTCGAACGATATCTTGCCGGTCACGCCCGTCACGTTGACCTTCGCGAGCGCCTCGACGATCTTGCCGCGATCGAGCGAATTCGCATCGTGGATGGCCTTGATCATCGCGAGCGCGGCATCGTAGGCGAAAGGCGCATACAGCTCCACATCCTGATTGAAGCGCGCCTTGTAGCGCTTGCCGAACTCCTGCGCGGACGGCAGCTTGTCGAGCGCGGGACCGGGTTCGAGATCCTGCGTGCCGTTGCCCGACGTGCCCGCGATTTGCAGGAACGCATTGCTCTTCAGCGCGCCCGCGCCGAAGAGTTGCGTCGTCATGCCGAGCGAGCGCATCTGCTTGACGAGCATCGCGCCTTGTTCGTCGAGACCGCCGAAGAAAATCAGATCGACGTTCTGGCTCTTCATCGTCGTGAGAATGGCGCGGAAGTCCACGGCCTTGTCGTTGGTGTATTCACGCGCGACGACCTTGCCGTTCGCCTCCTTCACGCCTTTCTCGAACGAATCGGCGAGACCTTGCCCGAACGCGGTGCGATCGTCGATGATGCCGATGCGCTTCGGCTTCATCTGCTCCACGACGAAGCGCCCCGCCACCACGCCGCCCACGCCGTCATGGCCCATCGTGCGGAACACGTTCTTGAAGCCCTGCTTCGTGAGTTGCGGGTTCGTCGAGCCGGGCGTGATCATCGCGACATTCGCCTGATGATAGACCGTCGACGCCGGAATGCTGCAACCGGAGTTGTAATGCCCGATCACGCCGACGATGCCGCTATCGACCGCTTTCTGCGCGACCTGAATCGCGACGCGCGGATCGGCCTGATCGTCGTACACCTCCAGTTCGAACTTGACGGGCTTGCCGCCGACGGTCGGATGCTTCGCGTTCTCTTCATCGATCGCGAGTTGCGCACCGTACTGCAAATCCTTGCCGACGCGCGCGACCGGCCCCGTCAACGGCCCGACGAAGCCGATCTTCACGACTTCGGGATCGGCGGCCCACGACATCGGCATATACGCGGCAAGCACGCCTGCGGCAAGGCTCGAAAGCAAAAAGCGGCGGTTCATGTTCGTGCTCCACATGGTTGGACGTCGCGCCAGTTTTCATACGGCCCGCTCGCGGCGCGACACCGCGAACAGGTCTCATGCGAATGCGTGCCGCGCTCAGTGAAAGCGCGACGCGCGATAGCTCGCGAGATCGAGCGGCGGTGCGCGCCGCGCGATCAGATCGGCGACGATGCGTCCGCTCACGCCCGCGAGCGTCAACCCGAGATGCTGATGCCCGAACGCATACACGACGCGCTCGCTCGCCTTCGACGCGCCGATCACCGGCACGCCATCGGGCAATGTCGGACGAAAGCCGAGCCATTCGCGATCGGGCGCGCCGAGCGCGGGCAACGCGCGCTTGGACGACACGGTCACGAGATCGAGCAGCGCGCGGTTGCGCGTCTCGGTGAAGCCCGCGAGCTCGACCGTGCCCGCTACGCGGATGCCATCGCTCATCGGCGTCATGTAGAAGCCGCGCTCCGCCCAGCCGCACGGCCGCGATATCAGGTTCGACGCCGACGCATAACGAACGTGATAACCGCGCTCGGTATCGAGCGGAACGTCGTCGCCGCATTGATGCGCGAACTCGCGCGAGCGCGCGCCCGTCGCGACGACGACATGATCGAAGCGGCGCGCATCGCCGTTCACACGCAATGAAACGCCCTGCGCGTCCGGTACTATCGCGTCCACCTTCGCGCGCTCCAGTTGTGCACCGCGCGCGGCAAGCCGTTCATACAAGGCCTCCAGAAAGCCGGCGGGATCGGTGAAATGCCAGCTATCGCGAAACAGCACGCCGCGCGCGAAGATCGGCGCAAGCTGCGGTTCGAGTTCGCGGATCGCGCCGCTTTCGAGCACGTCGAAGCTCACGCCGAGCCGTTCGCGAAGGCTGAGCGAATCGCGCGATGCATCGAACGATGCGGCGCTCGAGTAGAGATACAGACACTCGCGCGGCTTCACGAAACGCGCGAGACCGTCTTCTTCGAGCAAGGGCGCATAGCCTTCCTGCGCACGAGAGAGCAGCGCCGCCAGCGCCTGCGCACTCGCTTCGAAGTTCGCGCGCCGCGAGCTCATCAGAAAGCGCGCGAGCCACGGTGCCAGTTGCGGCAGATAGCTCCAGCGCAATCTGAACGGACTGTCGTTCGATAACAAAAAGCGCGGGATATCGCGGAACACGGACGGATTGTTCACCGGCACGCATCCGTACGGCGCGAAGGTCCCCGCATTGCCGAACGACGCGCCCTGCGCCACGCCCAACGGATCGAACAGCGTGACGCCGTGACCGTCGCGCATGAGCCAGGCGGCGCTCGCCATGCCGATGAACCCCGCGCCGATGATCGCCACGTTCGACATCAGTCACGCCCCTTCCATGCAAGCTCGCCTTCATGCGACAGGAAGCCCGTCGCCGACTCGCTCTCTTCCTGACGACGATGATGCTTCGCCGCGAACAGGTAAGCCGCCGAGGCCACCGCGAGACTCGCGAGGCTCGCCATCAGTTGCGGACGCAGTTCGCGGTCCGCGCCCATCGCCGCGAGCACGCCGACGATCGCGATGACCACCGCATACGACAGCCACGGAAAGAGCCACATCTTGAGCGTGAGACGCTCGGGCGCTTCTTTCTGGATGCGTCGGCGGATGCGGATCTGCGCGAGCGCCGTCGCGAGATAGACGAACAGCATCACCGCGCCCGATGCGTTCACGAGGAACAGGAACACGCCCTGCGGCGACACGATCGCCGCGACGATCGCGACATAGCCGACCACGCTCGACAGCAGCACCGCGAGACGCGGCACCTTCTGCGGCGTGAGCCTGAGCAGCGACTTCGGCGCATCGCCGCGTTCGGCGAGGCGGAACAGAATGCGCGACGACACATACAGGCCCGAGTTCAGCGCGGACAACACGGCGACGAGCACGATCGCGTTCATGATGTCGGCGGCGTAGGGAATGCGCATCGTCTCCAGTGCGGCGACGAACGGCGAATGCCCCGTCACGATGCTGCCCCACGGCACGATGCACGCGATCAGGAACAGCGAGCCGACATAGAACGTGATGACGCGCAGGATCACCGAGCGCGTCATGGCGGCGACGCTCTTCGCGGGATCGTCGGATTCGGCAGCGGCGATGGTCGCGATTTCCGCGCCGCCGACCGCGAAGATCACGGTCGGCACGGCGGCGAACACGGACATCGGGCCGAACGGGAGAAAGCCGCGATTGCCGGTGAGATGCGTAACCGCGCCGCCCGTGTGCCCGAAGCCGAGCAGATAGCCCGCGCCGATCGCGATGAACACGATGATCGCCGCGACCTTGATCGACGCGAACCAGAACTCGAATTCGCCGTACGACTTGACCGAGAGCAGGTTGATCACGGTCATCACGGACAAGAGCACGAGGCCGATGACCCAGACCGGCGCCGGTATCCAGCGCTGCAATATCGCGGCGCCCGCGACGGCCTCCACCGCGACGACGATGACCCAGAAGTACCAGTAGAGCCAGCCGCTCGTGAAGCCGGCCCAGTTGCCGAGGCCGATGCGCGCGTATTCGGTGAACGAGCCGACGCCGGGCACGGCGAGCGCCATTTCACCGAGCATGCGCATGACCATCAGCACGACGATGCCGGCGACGAGATAGGACACGCACGCCGCCGGGCCGACTGTCGCGAGCGTCGCGCTGCTGCCGACGAACAGCCCGGCGCCGATGATGCCGCCGAGCGCGATCATCGTGACGTGACGCTGGCGCAGCGCCGCGCCGAGCTTGGGTTGAGAGGTTTGAGGCAAGGACATCGGGGAAATCTCCTGCGGACAAAGATCGGATGAATCGGACGCGCGGCTGATGCAAAAACACAGCGCACACCAGACAAACTCTGATACTAGAATCACACAAGATTTTTTTGTGTGCAATTAAAAACGCTATTGTGTGGTGATGGGATTTTCCCTGAGTGCGGCTGGAGCGGGTCTTGCAGAAGCGCTCCAACACGCTTCAACACGCGTTGGCGCTTACGCAAGCATTGCATCGCGGCCACTCTGGGTTAGAATCGCCTGACTTCCGCACAAATCGCGGACAAAGCATCGTTTGTATGGAGACAGAGATTCATGGCTTCCGACAAGGATCAGACGCTGACCGCGAACGGCGAAGGCGACGGCGCGACCAAGCGATCGACCTACATCGAGGTATCCAGCTCCATCGAGAAGGAAATCCGCAGCGGCATTTATCCGCCCGGCAGCCGTCTGCCGCCGCAACGGCAACTGGCGAGCGACCTGGGCATCAATGTGTCCACGGTGTCGCGCGCGTACAAGGAATTGCAGTTACGCGGCCTCGTGATCGGCAGCAAGCGGCGCGGCTCGCTCGTGACCGGCGGCGCGATGCCGAGCGTCGAGACGCCGCCCGCGAGCTCGGGCAGCGCGGTCATCGACCTGACGGTGAACCGGCCCGCGACCGGCGAATTCCTGGCGTGCCTCGCGCGCACGCTGGGCGAGTTGCCGCGCGATCCGCGCTTCGCGCAGTTGCAGGAATATCAGCCGCCGCAGGGCCCTTCGTGGGCGCGCGCCGCCGGCGCGCGCTGGATGAGCGCGCCGGGCTTCGCGCCCACCGCGGATCAGGTCGTCGTCACGAGCGGCGCGCAGCACGGCCTGTACGCGGTGCTCAACAGCCTGATCGGCACGGATGGCGTGATCCTCGCGGATCAGCTCACGTATTACGGGCTGAAAGCGCTCGCGCCGGTGTTCCAGTTCGAGATCGTGGGCATTCCGAGCGACCGCGACGGCCTGCTCATCGACGAGGTCGAGCGCGTGTGCAAACGCGTGCAGGTGAAGGCGATCTTCACGGTGCCGAATCTGCAGAATCCCACCGTCACGACCATGAGCCTGGAGCGGCGCATGGCGCTCGTCGATGTCGCGCGGCGGCATGGCGTGGCGATCATCGAGGACGATGTGTACGGCCCGCTCGTCGCGCAACGCCTGCCGACGCTCGCGAGCCTGTGCCCCGAGCTGACGTTTCATATCTCGGCGACATCGAAGATACTCGCGCCCGGCTTGCGGCTCGGCTATCTGCTGAGCCCGCAGGACAATTCGGCGCTTTGTGCGGAGGCCGTGCGCACGACGGCATGGATGCCCGCTCCGCTATCGATGCTGATTGCCGCCGTCTGGATGGAGGATGGCACCGCGCAGCACATCATGAATGCGCAGCTCGCCGAAATTCGCGCGCGGCATGATCTCGCGCGCGAGTTGCTGCCGCAGGATCTCCTGCAGTCCGATCCGGCCTGCATGTTCGTCTGGCTGAAGCTGCCGCTGCCGTGGCGCGCCGACGATTTCGCGGCGAACGCGAAGGCGCGCGGCGTGGTGGTGATGCCGTCGTCGGCGTTCGCGGTGGACCGCTCGGAGATCGAGCATGGCGTGCGCATCAATCTCGCGTGCGCCGAAAGCCGCGATCAGCTCGTCAGCGGGTTGAGAATGCTGGCGGGTACGTTGAGGGACCGGCCGCGGGCGCTGTTCGGGCACCTGTGACAAGCAGCACGCCGGCCAAATTCCGGCACGCCCGTTCGACAGACTGCCAAGCAATCCATAGCTTCCCGCCGCAGCCGGCGATCCCGTCGGCCTGCAAACCAAAGCCAGCAGTAATTGCTGCGCGTCCCGATCCGCCGCCTCAGTCGAAATGGCATTAAACGCTATAGCGTTTTCATCCGTATTCGGCTATTAGTAGACACGTCACGCAACACAGTGGCGAAACAATGAGCATCTCTGGCTATAACTCGACCGCCAAAACCGGAGGCAGCTACGACACATCAAAAGCATCAGGCTCGCGCTCGCTGACGTCGCCAAAGATTCCTGTCCCGCGATTTCATCGCACGGCGAAGGCACGCCTTCGCTGAAACGCAACCGCGAGCATGTCGTGGCGAGGCGCCTTCCCGGGCGCGCTCGCTCATCAACGATCGGCCATCCCAAGAGGGAGGCGCCTATGGCGTTCGTGTCGGAACAGATGCTGGACTGCTGCTCGTTCGCTCAACCGTCGCGCCCGATGCGCGCGTTGCGTCTCGTCGCTGTCGCCACGATGGCGTCGCTTGCGCTCGTGGCGTGCAAGAAGCCGCCGCCCGAAGCGCAGAAGCCCGCCGTCGATGTCACTGTCGTGACCGTCGCCGCGCAGTCGACGCCCGTCGAATTCGAATTCACCGCGCAGACGCAGAGTTCGCGCGAGGTCGAGATACGCGCACGCGTCGACGGCTTCCTGGAAAAGCGCATGTACACGGAAGGCTCGCTCGTCCAGGCCGGACAGGTGATGTTCCTCATGGACAAACGCCCCTTCGAAGCCGCGCTGCAGACCGCGAAGGGTTCGCTCGCGCAGCAGGATGCGCGGCTCCTCGTCACCCAGCAGAATCTCTCGCGCGTGAAGCCGCTCGCCGCGATGAACGCGTTGAGCAAGAAAGATCTCGACGACGCCGTCGGCAACGAGAAGAGCGCGCAGGCCGCCGTCATCGCCGCGAAAGGCGAGGTGCAGACCGCGGAGCTCAATCTGAGCTACACGACGATCCGCTCGCCGCTCAAGGGCCTGTCCAGCTTCGCGCACGTGCAGGAAGGCAGCTACGTGACGCCGACGCAATCGGGCCTGCTCACCTCCGTCTATCAGCTCGACCCGATGTGGGTGAACTTCAGCATCTCGGAGAACGAGTTGCTGAAGTATCGCGAGCAGATCAAGACAGGCCAGTTGCACTTTCCGCCCGACAACAAGTTCGATGTGGTCGTCATTCAGGCCGATGGCTCGGTCTTTCCGCAGACTGGCCGTATCGACTTCACGAATCCGGCGTTCAGCACGGAGACGGGCACGTTCCTCGTGCGCGCGGTATTCGCGAATCCGCAGGGCACGCTGCGGCCCGGGCAGTTCGTGAAGGCGCGCGTTGTGGGCGCGGTGCGGCCCAACGCCATTCTCCTGCCGCAACGCGCCGTGCTGCAGGGCGCGAAGAGCCACTTCGTGTGGGTGCTCGACGACCAATCGAAGCCGCACCAGCGTGTGGTCGAAGTCGGCGAATGGCACGGCGACGACTGGTTCATCACGAGCGGCCTGAAGGCGGGCGAGCGCGTCATCGTCGATGGCGCGATCCGGGTCAGCGCGGATTCGCAGATTCGCGTTTCGGCCGCACCCGCGGCGCCGGCGTCGGGCGCGCAGGAGGCGTCGGCCGGGCAAACGAAGAGCGCAGGCGAAAAGTGATTTGATCTGACGTCTATCGGAAGCATGTCGCGCGGAAGAGGCCAATGAACATTTCACATTTCTGCATTGACCGTCCGATTTTCGCGTCGGTCATATCGATCGTCATCACGCTGGGCGGCGCGCTGTGCATGCTTGCGCTGCCCACCGCGCAGTATCCCGACATCACGCCGCCGCAGATCACGATCTCCGCGACCTATCCGGGCGCGAGCGCGGACGTGGTCGCGAACAACGTCGCCGCGCCGATCGAGCAGCAGGTCAACGGCGCGGACAACATGATCTACATGAGCTCGTCGAGTTCGTCGACGGGCAATCTGACGATCAACGCCTACTTCCAGATCGGCACCAACCCGGAGCTCGCGCAGGTCGACGTGCAGAACCGCGTGAATCTCGCGCTGCCGCAACTGCCGCAATCGGTGACCGCGCAGGGCGTGCAGGTGCAGAAGAAGTCGCAGGCTTTCATGATGGTCATCGCCATCTATTCGCCCGACGAACGCTATGACGCGACGTACATTGCGAACTACGCGAACGTGTATGTCCTCGACGCGCTCAAGCGCATTCCCGGCGCGAACCAGACGAGTATCTTCGGCACGCCCGATTACGCGATGCGCATCTGGCTCAAACCCGATCGCATGGCGCAGCTCGGCATCACCGCCGCGGACGTGCAGCGCGCGGTCGCGAACCAGAACCAGCAGTTCGCCGTGGGCCGTCTCGGACAATCGCCGACCGGCGCTGCCGTCGAGCAGTCCTTCGCGGTGACGACGACCGGGCGGCTCACCGAGCCCTCCGAGTTCGAGAACATCATCATCCGCGCGCAATCTGGCGGCGCCGCGATCGTGCGCCTTAAAGACGTGGGCCGCGCCGAGCTCGGGCAGAAAGACTATTCGATCCGCAGCCGCTTCCAGGGCAAATCGGCGACGGTGCTCGCTGTCTATCAGCAGCCGGGCGCGAACGCGCTCGACGTGGCGAAGCAGGTACGCGCGTCGCTCGCCGAGATGAAGAAGACGTTCCCACAGGGCATCGACTACGAAGTCGCGATGGACACGACGGAGTTCACGCGCGCGTCCATCTCCGACGTGGTGCATACGTTCTTCGAAGCGGTCGTGCTGGTCGTGATCGTCGTGTTCGTGTTCCTGCAAAGCCTGCGCGCCACGCTGATTCCGGTGATCGCGGTGCCGGTGTCGATCGTCGGCACGTTCATGGGCATGGAGGCCCTCGGCTTCTCGATCAACATGCTGACCTTGTTCGGCATGGTGCTCGCGATCGGGATTGTCGTGGACGATGCGATCGTGGTGATCGAGAACGTCGAGCGCAACATGACCGTGCACAAGCTCGATCCGAAGACCGCCGCCAAGAAGGCGATGGACGAAGTGGCCGGGCCGGTCGTTGCCATCGTGCTCGTGCTGTGCGCGGTGTTCGTGCCGGTGGCGTTCCTCTCCGGCATCACGGGGCAGATGTACAAGCAGTTCGCCATCACAATCGCGATCTCGGTGGTGATCTCGGGCATCGTCGCGCTGACCTTGTCGCCCGCGCTCGCCGCGCTGCTGCTCAAACCCGGGCATCACGAGAAAAAAGGCTTTTTCCGCTGGTTCGACGCCCAGTTCCTGCGCATGACGCATGGCTACACGAGCGTCGTGCGGCTCATCATCAAGCGTTTCGCGATTGCGCTGCTGCTCTTCATCGGCATGATCGCGCTCGCCGTCGTCATGATGCGCGACATACCGACCGCGTTCCTGCCGCCCGAGGATCAGGGCTATCTGCTCGGCGCGGTGATCATGCCCGATGCCGCGTCGCTCGACCGCACCGGCGCGGTGTCCGATCGCGTGACCGAGTACTTCATGAAGCAGCCGGCGGTCGGCAGCATTACGACCGTCGATGGCTTCAGCATTCTCGATAGCCAGAACAAGAACAACTCGTCGACGTTCTTCGTCGGCTTCAAGAGTTTCGAGGAACGCTACAAGTCGGCCAATATTCGCACGCAGAACGCGCGCGCGGTGCTCGTCGATGCGTACAAGCACTTGTCGCAGATCAGGGAAGGCATCGTCGTGCCGCTGAATCCGCCGTCGATTCCGGGTCTCGGCACGACCGGCGGCACCGAGATGTGGATTCAGAGCAAGGGCGATGCGACCATCGGCCAGTTCGCCGCCATCGTGGACGATTTCGTCGCCAAGGCCAAGGCGCGCCCGGAACTGACGGGCGTCACCTCGACCTTCAACGCGTCGTCGCAGCAGATGCTCGCCAATGTCGATCGCGACAAGGCCGAAACGCTCGGCGTACCCGTCGAGGACGTCTATAGCGCGATGCAGACGATGTTCGGCTCGCTCTACGTGTCGCAGTTCAACCGGTCGAGCCGGCTCTGGCAGGTGATCTTGCAGGCGGAGCCGCAATACCGGCTGAAGCCGGACGATCTCACGCAGATTTTCGTGAAGAGCAAGTCCGGCGAGATGGTGCCGCTCAAGGCGATGGTCACGACGCGCTATGTGACGGGCCCCGATCTCATCACGCGTTTCAACAACTTCCCCGCGGTGAAGATCACGGCGAACGCCGCGCCAGGGTACGCGTCCGGACAGGTCATCGACGCGCTGGAAGATATCGCACGGGGCTTGCCAACGGACTACGGCGTCGGGTGGAGCGGCGAGGCCTACGAAGCGAAGCAGTCGGGCAGTTCGTCGGCGCTCGTCTTCGTGTTCGGCCTGATCATGGTGTTCCTGATTCTCGCGGCGCAATACGAGAAGTGGAGCCTGCCGTTCGGCGTGCTGATGGCGGTGCCGTTCGCGATCTTCGGCGCGCTGCTCGCCATTCTCCTGCGCGGCCTCAACAACGACGTGTACTTCCAGATCGGCCTGACGATGCTCGTCGCGCTCGCCGCGAAGAACGCGATTCTCATCTTCGAGTTCGCCGTGCTGAACCGCGAGGCGGGCGCGTCCGTCTACGACGCTGCGATGACCGCCGCCGAAGAGCGCCTGCGCCCGATCGTGATGACCTCGCTCGCGTTCATTCTCGGCTGCGTGCCGCTCGCGATCGCGACGGGCGCGTCCGCGAACAGCCGGCATTCCATCGGCACGGGCGTGATCGGCGGGATGCTCGGCGCGACGGTCATCGCCGTGTTCTTCATCCCGATGTTCTTCTGGGGACTGGAAACGATGTCCTCGCGTTCGAAGAAAAAGAAAGCCGACGAAGCGCCCGCCGCCACCGATGCGAAGCCGTCCCAGAACGCATCGGGAAGCGGTTCGAATGCCTCGCCGTCCGCCCCGGACAAGGGAGACTGACATGCGGCGCACTTTCGCCAGCTTCGCCGCCGCGCTAGCGCTCTCCGGCTGCCTGCTCGGTCCGAATTATTCGCGTCAGCCGGTCGATACGCCGGCGACGTTTCGCTTCGCCACAGCCGAAGTCGCCGATACCGCGAACACCGAATGGTGGCAGGAGTTTCAGGACCCGGTGCTCAACGAGCTGATCTCGACGGCGCTCGCGAACAACAAGGACGTGAAGATCGCGGCGGCGCGCGTCGATCAGTTCATGGGCCAGTTCGTGACGACCCGCGCCGCGCTGTTCCCGCAGATATCGGCGGGGGCGTCGGCGGCGAGGCAGCGCGCGTCGGCGGCGGGGCCGCAGCCGCTCAACGGCTTCGGGCCGGTCTACAACGACTTCCAGGCGTCGGTGTCGGCGTCGTGGGAACTCGATCTCTTTGGCCGCAACCGGCGGCTCACCGAGGCCGCGCGCGCGAACCTGCTGTCGAGCGAGGAAGGACGGCGCGCGACCATTCTGTCGCTGGTGGCGTCGGTGGCGTCGGCGTATCTGAATCTGCGCAGCTTCGACAAACAGCTCGAAATCGCCAAGGCGACGACGCAGAGCCGCGCCGAATCGGTGCACGTGTTCACGCTGCGCTTCGAAGGCGGCGAAGTCTCGCAGATGGAACTCGCGCAAAGCCAGTCCGAATACGAAGCCTCGCTCGCAGTGATTCCGCAACTCGAAACCCAGATCGCGCAGCAGGAAGACGCGCTCTCGGTGCTGCTCGGCGCGAATCCGGGGCCGATCGTGCGCGGCCGGACGCTCAACGAACTCGCGACGCCGGTGATCCCGGCGGGCTTGCCATCGGACCTGCTGGAGCGGCGTCCCGATCTGCGTCAGGCGGAACAGGATCTGGTCGCGGCCAATGCGCTCATCGGCGCGGCGCGCGCGCTCTACTTCCCGCAGATTTCGCTGACCGGCCTCTTCGGCACCGCGAGCGGCCAGTTCTCGTCGCTCTTCACGGGGCCGGCGCGCGTGTGGGCGTTCGCGGGGCAGATCACGCAGCCGATCTTCACGGCGGGCAATATCTCCGGCCAGGTGCAGTCGGCCGAAGCGCAGCAGCAGGCGGCGTTGCTCACGTATCAGAAGTCGATCCAGGTCGCGTTCCAGGAAGTCGATGATGCGCTGATCGCGTCGCAGAAACTGCACGAGCAGCTCGAAGTGCAGGGCCGCCAGGTCACCGCGCTCGCCACGTATTCGCGGCTCGCGCGGGCGCGCTACGAAGGCGGCTACACGAGCTATATCGAAGTGCTCGACGCCGAGCGCAGCCTCTTCAACGCCGAGCTTTCGCAGGCGCAGACGCAGGCCGCCGCGCTCGTGTCGTTCGTCACGCTCTACAAGGTGATGGGCGGCGGCTGGGTCGTCGCGGCCGACAAGATGACGACGCAGCAACAATCCGCGACGCCATCCGCCGATACGGCCAAGCCGGACCAGCCCGCTTCCCAGACAGTGCAATGAACACGGTCACATCCGACGATCGCGCAGCGCGGCCGCTCATTGCGTGCCACGAATGCGATCTGATGCAGCGCGAAGGCGTCGTGCCGCCCGGCGGCACGCTGCGCTGCTGCCGTTGCCGCGCCGTGCTCTATCGCCGCCGCGGACGCGGTTTCGACCGCGCGCTCGCCTTTGCGCTCGCCGCCTTCGTGCTGTGGCTGATCTCGAACGCGTTTCCGATCGTCGGCCTTGCGGTGAACGGCGATGTCGTCGAAACGACGCTGATCGGCGCGGTGCGCGTGCTCTATCGCGACGGCATGTGGCCGCTCGCCGGCCTCATCTTCATCACGACGATCCTGATGCCCGCGCTGCAGGCGCTCGGCATGGTGTGGCTGCTGCTGCCGCTCTATCTGAACCGCAGGCCGTGGCACGCCGACGCCGTCTTCCGTCTGCTGCGCGTCGCGCGCAACTGGGGCATGACCGAAGTGCTGATGCTCGGCCTTCTCGTCGCGGTCGTGAAGCTCGCGCATATCGCGTCGGTGGTCACGGGGCCGGCGCTGTGGTCGCTCGCGGCGCTGATGCTGCTGCTCGTCGCGGCGACGTCCGCGTTCGACGAGCGCGCGATGTGGATGCGCATCGAAGGCGCGCCGCCCGGCATGCCCGCCGACACGCCGCTTCACGGGCGCACGGCGGCGGCGAGCGGCATCTGCGTCTGTCACGATTGCGGGCTCTCCACGCGCGGCACGCTGCGTCATGACCATCTGTGCTGCCCGCGCTGCGGCGCGCACCTGCATCTGCGCAAGCCCGCGAGCCTGTCGCGCACGTGGGCGTACCTGATTTCCGCGGCGATCCTCTACATCCCCGCGAACCTGCTGCCGGTGATGAACACGAGCTCGCTCTTCGGCGCGCAGAAGGACACGATCATGAGCGGCGTCGCGTATCTGTGGCATTCGGGATCGTGGCCGCTCGCGATCATCGTGTTCATCGCGAGCATCGCCGTGCCGATGCTCAAGATTCTCGCGATCGGCTATCTCGCCGCGACCGCGAATCTGCGCATGACGCAGCAAGGTCTGCGGCGCGCGCGCATCTACCGCATCGTCGAGCTGGTGGGCCGCTGGTCGATGCTCGATATCTACGTGATCGCCGTGCTCGTCGCGCTCGTGCAGTTCAGCGCGATGGCGACGATCGAGGCCGGTCCGGCGGCGATCGCGTTCGGCGCGGTCGTCGTGCTGACGATGTTCGCGGCGATGTCGTTCGATCCGCGCCTCATCTGGGACTTCGCGCCGCCTCGGGATGAACGACGATGAACACGCCCGGCGATATCCCCGATGCGGAAGTCGCGCCGAAAAAGCGCTGGCGCATTCCCTGGGTGTGGGTCGTGCCGGCCATCGCGGTGGTGATCGGCGTCTGGCTCGCCGCGAAAGCCGTGCTCGAACAGGGCCCGACCGTCACGATCACCTTCAAGACGGGCGAAGGCATCGAAGCCGGCAAGACCAAGATCAAGTTCAAGGACGTGGACATCGGCCTCGTGAAGTCGGTCGCGCTCTCGAAGGATTACAAGCACGTGGTCGCCACGGCCGAGCTGACGCGCGACGCGACCAACATGCTCGTCGACGACACGCGCTTCTGGGTCGTCCGGCCGCGCGTGGCGGGCGGCTCGGTGTCGGGCATCGGCACGCTGCTGTCGGGCGCGTATATCGGCATGGATATCGGCCACGCGAAGCAGGACCGGCGCGATTACACCGGCCTCGAAACACCGCCGGTGTTCGCGAGCGATGTTCCCGGACGGCAGTTCGTCCTGAAAGCGACGGATCTGGGCTCGGTCGATGTCGGCACGCCGGTGTATTTCCGCCGCCTGCAGGTCGGCCAGGTGACGGCCTTCGAGCTCGACAAGGACGGCAGCGGCGTCACGCTGCATATATTCGTCAACGCGCCCTACGACCGTTACGTGAACGCGGACTCGCGCTTCTGGCAGGCGGGCGGCATCGACGTGACGCTCGGCACCGACGGCCTCAAGGTCAACACACAATCGCTCGTGTCGATCCTGATCGGCGGGCTCGCGTTCGAGACACCCGCGGTGTCGCTCAGCTGGTCCGAGGCGCCGCCCGACACGACCTTCAACCTGTTTCCGACGCGCGCCGAAGCGCTGCGCGTGCAGGAGCGCATCGTCGACACCTACGTGTTCAACTTCGAAGGCTCGGTGCGCGGGCTCGCCGTGGGCGCGCCGGTGGAATTCCGCGGCATCCAGATCGGCGAGGTGGCGGCCATCAACACGCGCTTCGATCCGGTCACGAAGCGCATCAGCATACCGGTCGAAATCAGGCTCTATCCGGAGCGCTTCACGTCGCGCTTCGCGGTCGAGCCGAAGAGCGGACGCGTCGTGTCCGACCGGCGCGCGCTTGCGGACGTGCTCGTGTCGCGCGGCCTGCGCGGGCAGTTGCGCACGGGCAGCCTGCTCACCGGCCAGTTGTATGTTTCGCTCGATTTCTTCCCGACCGCGAAGAAGGCGAGCATCGACTGGAACCGCACGCCGCCCGAATTGCCGACGACCCCGAGCGGCCTCGAATCGCTGCAGGATTCGATGAACCGCATCATGACGCGCATCGACAAGCTGCCGATCGAGGAACTCACCGCGAGCGCACGGCAGACGCTCAACAGCACGACCGCGCTGATGCAGGGCCTCAACACGCAAGTCGTGCCGCAAGCCGCGACCACGCTCGCCGCCGCGCGCGCCGCGCTCGATGCGGCGCATTCGACGCTCATGCCCGATTCTGGCCTGCAGCAAGACACGGCGGAAGCGGTTCGCGAACTGACGCGCACGGCGGCCTCGTTCCGCAGTCTCGCGGACTATCTGCAGCAGCATCCGGAAGCATTGCTGCGCGGCAAGCCGGAGGACAAAAAGTGATGCGGCCCGCTCTGCTCTCTCTCTTTCTCGCGGTTCTGCTCGCGGCATGCGCCTCGCCGCAAGCGAGCTTCTACCGGCTGAGCGCCGATCCCTCGCTCGCCGCGACGGCCGCGCGCACGAACTCGCGGCCCGTGATCGTCGGGCCGGTGACGGTGCCCGAGCTCGTCGACCGGCCGCAGATCGTCACGCGCAATACGAACAACGAAGTCGCGTTCAACGAATACGCGCGCTGGGGCGCGCCGCTCAACAGCGGCATCGCGGATGCCATCGCCGGCGATCTCACGCTGCTGCTCGGCTCCGATCGCGTGGCGCCGGCTTCGCGTGCGCTGGCGGACCCGCAGGCCTGGCGCGTGCGCGTCGATATCCAGCAGTTCGAATCCGTTCCCGGCGATGCCGTCACGGTCGACGCGCACTGGTCCGTGCGCCGCTTCGGCGACGACAACGCGCTAACGGGCCGCTCGCTCGTGCGCGAACCCGTCAGCGGCGGCGACTGGAATGCGCTCGTGGCGGCGCATAGCCGCGCGCTCGCGAGCGTGAGCCGCGACATCGCGAAGGCGATTCTGGGCGGCATGCCTCAGTAAATCCGGGGTGTCACAGCACGAAACGCGCGGCCTCGTCGAACGCGGCGCTGGCGGGCGGCACATCGCGCCGCGCGATGCGCACGATCTCCACCGCACGCGTCTGCGGCGGCTGCGTCGGCAGGCGCGCGAGCATGATCGCGATATCCGCATGAGGTTCGTCGCAGCGCGCGTCCATCAGCAGATTCATCTGGTTCAGGCACAGCTCGCGGTGCGCGATGGAGATGAGCGCCGCCGGATCGGCGAGCAGATCGACGATCGTCTGAAGCTGCGTCTCGATGGAATCGGCGGGCGAGCCCAGCGCGGAGAGCGCGGCTTCGTTTTCCTCGAAATCGCGCTGGAGCCGCGTGGCGTCGCCCGCAACATCGGCGGCGGCGGTCAGGCGGCTCATGCCCGCGCCGCGCCGGCCGAGCATGTGCATGCGCGCGCTCAGCAGCGCGCGATGTTCCTGCAGCGCGTCGCGCCGCGCCTCCTGACCGGCGACGCGCGACATCGCTTCGAGCGCGAACTGCTCGACGATCCGCTGCACGAGTTCCTGCCTGAGCGCTGCGTCCGTGTCGCTGCAAAAGCGCATGCGCTTGTCTTCGAAGCTCACCGCCGTGCGCGCGACATCCGAGCGCATCGCGCCGTTCTCGACGGCCGAGACGAGCACGCTTCGTTCGACGAGCGTCGCGCCCAGCACCGCGAAGGCGTAGTCGGCGGCGATGTTGCCGTCGAACCAGTCGCGCACGTCGCGGGACTCGCCGATGACCGTCGTGATGTCGTCGGGCGTCGCGAACTTCGCGCGCAGATAAGGATCGTCCGCCCATGCGCCGGGCGTCGCATCGCGCGGCGCGGGCAGCGCGGCGACGAGTTCATGCGCATGGTCGAGCGTCTTGCCGATGACCGATTTGATCCGCGACTCGTAGCGATTCGCGAGCTTCACCTGAGGCGCGACCGCGACGATGCGATCGAGCGCCTGCCGGACGTCCTCGCGCGATGTGGTGTCCTCGCGCCTGAACAGCCAGTTGAACATGCTTCATCCCATGATGTGCACGCCGCCGTCCACATAGAGCGTTTCGCCCGACATCCGCCGCGCGAAAGGCGTCGCGAGAAACGCGCAGGTGAAGCCGACGTCCATGATGTCCACCAGTTCGCCGAGCGGCGCGCGCTCCGCGGCTTCGGTCAGCAGCAGGTCGAAGTCCTTCAACCCCGACGCCGCGCGCGTCTTGAGCGGGCCCGGCGAGATTGCATGCACGCGAATGCCCTGCGGCCCGAGCTCGTAGGCGAGATAGCGCGCGCACGCTTCGAGCGCGGCTTTCACCGGGCCCATCACGTTGTAATTGGGTACGACCTTGTTCGCGCCGTGATAGCTCATCGTGAACATCGCGCCGCCGTTTTTCATGAGCGGCGCCGCAAGCCGCGCCATCCGCACGAACGAATGGCAGGAGATGTCCATCGCCTTCGCGAAGCCGTCCGCCGAGCAGTTCAGCAAGCCGCCTTGCAAATCGTCCTTCGGCGCCCACGCGATCGAATGCACGAGGATATCGAGCGTGCCCCACTCGCTCGCGATGCGCTCGAACACCGCGTCGAGTTCGGCCTCGCTCGATGCGTTGAGCGGCATGAAGATCGGCGCTTCGAGATCCTTCGCGAGCGGCTCGACATACGGCCGCGCCTTGTCGTCGGCGTAGGTGATGGCGAGATCGGCGCCCAGTTCGCGGAACGCCTTCGCGCAGCCATACGCGATGGAATGCTCGTTGGCGATTCCGGTGACGAGCGCCTTCGCGCCCTTCAGCACGGGCTGTGGCACGGTGAGCGTCATGCGGATGCTCCTTCGATCAACGTCAATGCGTGACGCGCGATCATCAGTTCCTCGTTGGTCGGAATCACCCACGCGCTCACCTTGCTCGACGCCGCGCTGATGCGCGGGCCGCCGCTCTCGTTGGCTTGCGCATCGAGTCCGATGCCCCACCATGCCGCCTGCTCGCACACGCGTTGACGTATCTCTTTCGAATGCTCGCCGATGCCCGCCGTGAACACGACGGCATCGAGCCCTTGCAGCGCGGCGCTCATCGAGCCGATCTCGCGGGCGATGCGATACACGTAGAGATCGACGGCGAAACGCGCGCGTTCGTCGCTGCTCGCGAGGAGCGCACGCATGTCGCCCGAGATGCCGGATACGCCCAGCAAGCCCGAGCGGCGATACAGCAGGTCTTCGATCTCGCGTGCGTTCATGCCGAGTTCGTCGAGCAGATACAGGATCACGCCCGGATCGAGATTGCCGCAGCGCGTGCCCATCATGAGGCCATCGACGGCGGTGAAGCCCATCGTGCTCGCGACGCTCTTGCCCGCGTGCATCGCGCACAGGCTCGCGCCGTTGCCCAGATGCGCGACGACCGTGCGTCCGCTCGCCGCATCGGGCGCGATATCCGGCAGCGCGTTCGCGATGTATTCGTACGAGAGGCCATGAAAGCCATAGCGCCGCACGCCGTTCTTCGTGATCGATTCCGGCAGCGCGAACGCCTGCGCGAGCGGCGCCTGCGTCGCGTGAAACGCCGTATCGAAGCAGGCGACTTGCGGCAGGCCCGGATTGCGCTCGGCGATGATGCGAATCGGCTTGATGTTGTGCGGCTGATGCAGCGGCGCGAGCGGCGTGAGCTTGTCGAGTTCGTCGAGCACTTCGGGGCTCGTCAGCACCGGCTTCGTGAAATGCGCGCCGCCGTGCACGACGCGATGCCCCACGCCGATCAGATGATGCCCCGCGCCATGCCCGCGCAGGAACGCGCCGAGATGCGCGATGGCTTCGGCATGTTCGAGCCTGACGCCTTCGCCCCACGCATGCTCGCCGGTCTTTTCGCCGTTCGCATTGAACGCGACGAAATGCGGCGAGCTGAAGAGCCCTTCCACTTGTCCGTGCATGACGAGTTCGAGCGCCTTGCCTTCGACATCGAACGCGCTGAACTTGATGCTCGATGAACCCGCGTTGAGAACCAGAATGACGTCGGCCATGATTTACCCCGCCACCTGCGCTTCTTCGCGGCGTTTCGACGCCACGAGCGATGCGATGGCGCACGACGCGAGCCGCGATTGCAGCGAATCGGCGCGGCTCGTCAGGATGATCGGCACGCGCGCGCCGAGCACGATGCCCGCCGCATCCGCGCCCGCCAGAAACGAGAGGCTCTTCGCGAGCATGTTGCCCGCTTCGAGATCCGGCACGATCAGCACGTTCGCGCGCCCCGCGACGGGCGAATCGATCTTCTTCGTCTTCGCCGCTTCGAGATCGATCGCGTTGTCGAGCGCGAGCGGACCATCGACGAGCGCGCCGGTGATCTGATGGCGATCCACCATCTTGCAGAGCGCGGCTGCCTCCAGCGTCGACGGCACTTTCGGGTTCACCGTTTCCATCGCCGAGAGGATCGCGACCCGGACCTCCTCGAGACGCAGCGCGTGGCCGAGATCGATCGCGTTCTGCACGATGTCGACCTTGTCGGCGAGCGTCGGCGCGATATTGATCGCGGCGTCGCTGATGATGAGCACGTTCTCGTGGCCCGGCACATCCATGATGAAGCAGTGCGACACGCGCCGCTGCGTGCGCAGGCCGCCTTCGCGTTTCACGACGGCGGCCATGACTTCGTCGGTATGCAGGCTGCCTTTCATGAGCGCTTCTGCTTTCGCCTCGCGCACGAGTTCCACCGCCTTTTCCGCGGACGCGTGACTGTGCGGCGCATCGACGATCGGCAAGCCCGCGATGTTCAGCCCGCATTCCTCCGCGACCTCGCGGATGCGCTCGCGCGGCCCGACGAGAAGCGGCGAGATCAGGCCCATCTCGTGCGCCTTGACCGCGCTTTCCAGCGATGTCCGGTCGCACGGATGCACAACCGCCACCACGAGCGGCGGCAGCGTCCTGCAAACCTCGATGAGCCGTTCATACTTCTCGTGCGTATGATTCATACCGCCTCCGTGTGAACGTGCGATGCGCCGCCCAAGCCTCAGTGCGCGGGCGCGGAACGTCTCGGCGCGCGCGCGGCCTTCACGGGCAGCGCCGCGCGAATGCGCGCGAGCATCTCGTGCTGCGCCGCCGTCGGCTCGAAGCCTTGCATGCGGCTATCCGCGTGCAGCTTGTCGAACAGGGTGAGGAGCTTCTTGCGGTCGTCGTTATCGTCGAGCAGATCGGGCAAGGTCGAGAGCGCCTGTTCCGGCTCGTAGCGCACGACGATTTCCTGTTCGCCGCGAATACGCCGCCATTCATCGCGCGGCATCTGCGGCAGATATTCCGCGTAGTCGGCCGCGAGCGTCTGACGCAGGACCATGCGCGTGAGCGGCAGCGGCTCGTCATGCCGCATCAGCAGACACGCGACGCGCGCGACGGCCTCCGCATATCCGCCGTGCCCGATCGATGCGAGCGCTTCCTGGACGAAAGGCAGTTCGCGCGGATCGGCGACATGCTCGCGGGGCTCGTGCTGTTGCGCGGGATGCGCCGAGAACATGTTGCCGTAGACGGAGAAGAACATCGCTTCGGTCGCCGCATCGCGCATCGCCCGATAGAAGTCGAGACCCGCACTGATCATGTCGGAGCCGCAATGCTCCGCACGGCGCAGCGGTTCGTCTGCGGCGGCGGGCTTGCGCACAGCTCTGACCGCATCCGCCGCGGGGCCGAGCCATGCGAGCCACGGGTTGTAATCCGAGAACATCCAGCGTTGCGCGCGCAATGGATGAAACGCGCGCAGCATGCTCGCGGTGGTGTCGTTGGCCATCGCCTGCACGAAGGGCTGCGCGAACAGTTCATAGGCGCGCTGATTGAAATCCGATACCTGCTTCACCGCTTCGAACGGCAACTCGTCCACGCGTTCGAAGCGGTTGAAGCGCGCCGTCACGTCTTCCAGGCGGCGCTCGTGAAAGCTCACGTCGTATTCGGTCTTGCCGCCTTCGCCCTTGCGTTCCGCGATCTCCATGCCGTACAGGCCCGGCGGAAACGACTCGATCGCCTCCAGCACCGATGCGATCTGCGTGTATTCCTTCTTCGCGACCTTGCCGCTCACGAAGATGCCCAAGTGCCCGATGCTCTTGTGCATCAGCCCGACGATCACCTGTCCGCGCGCCTTGATCTCGTCCGTGCTGCCGTAGATATCCGCGACCCAGTTGAACGCCTGTTGCGGCGGCGTGATGTTGTCGCCCATCGAAGCGAAGAGAATGATCGGCGACTTGATCGCGCGCAGATCGAAGGATGCGCCCGACACGCCGCTCACTTCACCCGACCATAGCTTGTTGCCGACGAAAAGATTGCGCGTGATCCATTCGATCTCTTCGCGGTTCATCAGGTAATAGCCGCCCCACCAGCGTTCGAAGTCGAGAAAGCGCGGAGGCTCGGTGTCGATGTTGGCGAACAGGGTGTAGTACTTGTCCCAGAAGCTGTTCGCGGGATTCAGGTTCTCGAAGTTCTCGACGAGATACGCGCCGTCGAACTTGCCGTTGCCGAGGTCCGCCGTCAGCGACGCGAGCCAGGTGCCGCCCAGCATGCCGCCCGAATAGCGCATCGGGTTGTCGCCCTCGCCTTCGCTCCATGCGCCGCTCCAGTACGACATCGGCGCGCCGTTGATGACGAGCGGGCCGGTATCGTCGGGCTGCGAGCTTGCGAGCATCATCGCGGCCCAGCCGCCCTGACAGTTGCCGACGATCGCGGGCTTCGCGCTGTCGGGATGCAGCTCGCGCACGTGCCTGACGAACTGCTGCTCGGCCGCGCATACGTCGAGCAGCGTCTGGCCGGGCTGCGGGTCGCGGAAGAACGTGACGAAGTACACCGGATGACCCGCGCGCAATGCGACGCCCACCTGCGAATCGTCCTTGAAGCCGCCGATGCCGGGACCGTGCCCCGCGCGCGGATCGATGATGAGATAGGGACGCTTCAGCGGATCGATGATCACGCCCTCGGGCGGCACGATGCGCAAGAGCGCATAGTTCACGGGCCGCGCGAAGGTGCGGCCATCGATCAGCATTTCATGAGCGAAATGCAGCACCGGTTCGAGACCGCGCTTCGTCTGCTCGATGAAATTGTTGCCGCGCTGACGCAGCGTGTCCCAGAAGAGAATCGAGCGCTGCATGAGATCGAGCGCGTAGCCGTAGCCGTTGAAATGATCCGCGTTGCCGTTGCCGACAAGACGCGTGCCGGCATCGTGTGCGCGCTCGCTGAACTGCTGTTGCGCCAGTTCAGCGCGCTTCTGGAACACGCGCGCGACTTTATCCGCGATTTCCTGGCTGCGCGCCAGTTGATCTGCATACGGCATGACGTGACCTCCGCGAAGAGAACGTGCAAG
The DNA here is from genome assembly GCF_014384845.1 of Caballeronia sp. EK. Lineage (NCBI taxonomy): Bacteria > Pseudomonadati > Pseudomonadota > Betaproteobacteria > Burkholderiales > Burkholderiaceae > Caballeronia > Caballeronia sp. EK. Next base: position 317,460 of record NZ_JACSUE010000002.1, on the reverse strand, counting down.
GGATGGCGCTGAAAGCGGATGCATCGGCCGGCAAGATGAAAGCATGGACCGAAGACTTGAATACCATCATTAAAATATATGCGCAATGTGCGACAGGGAAGTGGCAAATAGGGGCGACTCAACGTCGCGCGCCGGCGTCGCCATCGGATGAAGCAATCTCCTGATACTTCATCACAACATGTTCGAGGTTGTAGAACATGCGCGCTTCGCCGAGCCGTTCACCGAGCGGCGAGCGCCGCACCGCCGCGAGCACGCCCGGATTCAGGCCCGCGAGCCACAGCGTGGTGCCGCTCGCGGCGAGGCGCTCGTCCGCTTCGATCATCATCTTGAGCGCGGTGTATTCGACATCGAAGACGCGGCTCAGGTCCAGCACGACGATTTTCGCGCCCGACTCGCGCACGAGCGGCCGGATCTTTTCGGCGACGCGTTGCGCATTGGCGAAGAATATCCGTCCTTCCGGACGCAGCAGCAACATGCCGGGAAACGCTTCGTCGTCGGGATGTTTCGACGAATCGCGGCGGAACACGTTCGTGCCCGGCATCCGCCTGAGCGCATACACCGGCGGATTCGACACCTGATGCGCGAGCGCGAAGAGCGACACGACGATCGCGACCACGATGCCTTCCAGCGTGCCCAGCAGCACGACGCCCGCGCATGCCGTCAGCGCCCAGACGAACTCGGTGCGGCGAATCTTCAGGATCGCGCGGAACTCGGCGGGGCTGAAAAGCCCGATGGAATAGAACACGACGACGGCGGCGAGCGTCGCGTGCGGCATCAACGCCATCAGCGGCGCGAACAGCAGCATCACCGCGAGCGCGATCAGCGCCGTCACGAGTCCCGCGAGTTGCGTGCGCGCGCCCGCCTGCCGGTTCACGGCCGTCTGGCTCGTGCCGCCGCCCGCGACCATCGCGCCGAGCAATGCGCCGCCCGCGTTCGCGAGACCGGTCGCGAGCAGTTCGCGGTTGGCGTCGGGCACCGGCTCGTCGTTGCGCGCGAAAGCGCGTGCCGCCGCGATGCTCTCGGTGAAGCTCATCAGCGCGATGCCGAGCGCGTCCGGCCACAGCTTCAGCGCGAGCGCCAGATCCGGCTTTGTCCACGACGGCAAACCCGCGGGCACCGCGCCGACCGTTTCGACGCCATGCGCGCGCAGATCGAGGACGGCCACCGCGATGATCGCCGCCGCGACGACGAACAACGGCGCCGGCGCGCGCGGCGCGAAGCGTTCGAGCAGCACCAGCGCGGCGAGCGTCAGCAATGCGAGCACGAGCGTGCTCGCCGAGAGATGCGGCAAGCCCGCGACGAACGCACCCGCGTTATGAAAGAACGACCCTTTTGGATAGTGGATGCCGAACAGCTTCGGCAACTGATCCATGACAATGACGATCGCCACGCCCGCCTTGAAGCCGACGAGCACCGGCTCGGAAATGAAGTTCGCGACGAAGCCGAGGCGCAGGCACGCCGCCGCGACGAGCATCGCGCCGACGAGCATCGTGAGCGTGGCGCTGGCGACGGCGAGCGCGTGCGCGTCGTCGCTCCCGACCGTCATGCTCAGCGCGTTCGCGGCGAGAATCGCGAGCGTGGTCGTCGTGCTGACGGAAAGCGCGCGCGACGATCCGGTGAACGCGTAGACGATCATCGGCACGCATGCCGTATAGAGACCGACCTGAACCGGGAGGCCGGCGATCGTCGCGTAGGCGAGCGCCTTCGGAATGACGACGGCCGCCGCCGTCAGACCCGCGAGCGTATCGGCGCGCGCCCATCGTTTCTCGTAATGAAACAGCCATTCGGCAGCGATGGGCGCGCGTGGCGGCATGTCGATATCCGTGCGCCGATATCGCGCTCAGAAGCGCTCGGGCACGTAACGCAGCGGCCGGTCGCTCTCGCGATAGCCTTCCGCCTTCTGGCGCTTGGGCAGCTTCACCTTTTCCCGCGGCACCGCCGTGTAGGGAATGCTCGCGAGCAAGTGGCTGATCAGGTTGAGGCGCGCACGGCGCTTGTCGTCGGAACGCACGACGTACCACGGCGCGAGATCGGTGTCGGTGGCTTCGAACATGTCGTCGCGGGCGCGCGAATAGTCGTACCAGCGGCTGTACGAGCGCAGGTCCATCGGCGAGAGCTTCCAGATCTTGCGCTCGTCGTGGATGCGCTCTTCGAGACGCCGCGTCTGTTCGTCCTGGCCGACTTCGAGCCAGTATTTGAGCAGGATGATGCCCGAGTCGATGATCGCGCGTTCCACGAGCGGCACGCCTTTCAGGAAGGTGGTCGCCTGCTCGTCGGTGCAGAAGCCCATCACGCGTTCGACGCCCGCGCGGTTGTACCAGCTCCGGTCGAACAGCGTGATTTCGCCCGCCGCGGGCAGATGCGGCAGATAGCGCTGCACGTACATCTGCGACTTCTCGCGCTCGGTCGGCGCGGGCAGCGCGATCACGCGGAAGATGCGCGGGCTCACGCGCTCGGTGATCGCCTTGATCGTGCCGCCCTTGCCCGCGCCGTCGCGCCCTTCGAACACGATACAGACCTTCGCGCCCGTATAGACGGCCCATTCCTGCAGCCTGACGAGCTCGGCGTGCAGACGCGCAAGCTCCTTGTCGTACTGTTTCCGGCTCAGGCGCTCATGCACGCTCGCGCCTTCGCGCACGCCCCGCGTTTCGCTGACAGCCTTGTCTTCTTTCAATGCTGGCTCCCCATGTGGTCCATCAGGTTTCGTTGCGCTCGGGCACAACCTGCACCATGAGCGTGCGATTTTTCCAGAACATGTTGTGGATGCGCGGCTGAAACGTGCGCAGCACGTGCGGCTCGACCTTATCGAAAGTCACGACCGCGGCCGGATGTTCTCCGGTGCCGGGCACGCGCTGAATCGAATCGTACGGAGGAAAGCCGTAATTGCAGAGAAACTGCCGAATTTCGTCGTCGGTCGTGGACTCGTCTACATTGCCTATCCAGAGGTCACCCATTGCAAAGTTCTCCGTTGAGTTCTGTGATGCTTCTATAGCCTAGTACACGAACGGCCGATCAGGTCGATCGATCGCGCTTTCCCGATCTGCGCTGCGCGAGCGGATTCAACGCGACCACGAAGATCACGATGCCGATGCCGAGCGCCCACATGCCGTAGCGGAATTCGGGCTTGATGTCATACAGCACGCCGTGCATCGTGAAGTAGAGGCCGGCGAGCCAGATGAACACGCCGATCGAGGCAACCACCATGCGCGGCTCGTTCAGTCTCATCGATGTCTCCCGATACATTGCGCGGAATGATTTCAGTTTAGGACGTATGTACGCGCGCGTATGCATCGGGCTTGGCGCGCGGCCATCGTTAGACTACATTCTCTGCTTGTGACCGTGGGATCGGTCAACGGCTCCGCGCATGCAATGACGCATCGGCGGAGCGGCCGAATGCAACGTACGACCAACCAGCCGTTCAACGTCCGGGCGCTGCGCACATGCGAAAGCCGATCCTGTCTTCGAGCCGGTTGCGCAACTTTGCGGCGCTCGTCCTGCTCGCCGTCGCGCCTGCCATCGCGCACGCGCAGGCCGCGCCGGAAAGAGCCGTCGTCGGCACCAACGTCAAGAACTACGCGAACGCCGTGCTCGCGATCATGTCGTACACCGCGGTGCCGGACGTCACGACGAGTTCGCTCTCCATCAACAGCGGCGCGAGCGGCAATCCGGGTTTCGGCCAGACGCAGCTCGGCGGCGGCTTTACCCTCAGCCGGTCGTTTCCGCTCTATCTCGAAGGCACCGTCGCGTACAGCCGCTACGATCCGACCTTCATCGCGACCGACGGCAATCAGCAACGCCCGGTGCCGGCGAAATGGAACACGCTGAGCACGACCATCGGCATCGGCTGGGATTTCCCGATCACCGACGAGCTGCGCCTGCGGCCGATCCTCAACGGCATGGTCGGCCGGGTGGCGAGCGATCTGCGTGTCGCGCAGACCGTGTTCAATCATGTCGCCAACACCAATCTGCAGTTCCTCGAAGACGGCGCGCTCAACGCGTACGGTCTCGGCGGCTCGCTGATGCTCGATCTGGAGCATTACCGCGAGCACTACGAGATCGATGTCGAACTCCGCGCAACCGATATCTATCTGCGCAGTTTCGGCAGCTCGTCCGACGCGGTGCAGGGATCGGCGACCGCGCAGCAATTCAGCCTGTGGGCGCGCTGGCGTGCGCCCACGGGCTTTGCCGCGCTCGACCGGCCGGTGCGCTACGTGCTCGAAACCGCGTACTCGCATTACTTCGGCGACAGCGCCGGCGTGCTCGGCTTCAACGATCTGACGTCGCTCGGCGTGGGCCTCGAACTCGACAGCAGCAGATATCCCGTCGTCATCACGCGCACGCGGGCGATGGTGCGCTACGTGTTCGGCCACAACGTGCACGGCGTGTCGTTCGGCTTCGCCGTCAGCTTCTAGCGCGCCGCGTCACAGCACGTTGCGCTGGCTCGGATCGTATTTCGGGTCCGGCTGCTTCTGCGTCTGCCTGAGGACGCCCTGAGCGTCGAAATAAAAATGAAACAGCATGTGGTCGATATTGTTCTGCGTGTACCGATACGACCACACCTCCCGATCCATGCGCTTGAAATACGCTGTCTCGAACGGACGGCCGAATGCGATCAGCACGTCGTTGCGCGTCCATTTGTTGACTTCGGCCCGGTAGAACTCGTTTTCCTGAAGCACTTGCCGAACACTGACCGTATTGCCGGCCGCATCGAGATCCACGGCGGTGGTCGTCGATCCCATCGGCTGCGTGGGCCACATGAGGCGCTTGCCGCCGTTGGGCAGGTCGTAGGTTTCCTTGGGCGGTCCGAGCTTCGCGACGATCGCCTGCTGGTCCATGCCGGGCTGCACGCGCTGTTCGGGCTGCGCGCAGCCGGCGAGTGCGACGGCGACGATGCACACGCCCTGCGTCAACGTGAATGCGACGCGTCTTTTCATTGGGTCTCTCCCGCGTTTGCGCTTATTTCGTCGTGGCGGGCTCCACGGAGATCGCGAGCGCTTCCGTATAGACCGCCTTCACCTGATCGCCCTTTTTCACGCGCTTCAGGCGTTCCGGGTCCTGCACGTGCAAGTCCACGATTTGGCCGCGCGGCCCGCGCAACGTGACGATCTTCGCTTGACGATCGACGGCGATCACATCCGCGATGACCGTCACCTCGCGGCCTAACTCGCCGCCCGGCTTCGCACCGCGCGGCGCACGTTCGGCGGTGTCGTTCTCCGAGCGCGACGGCTGTGTCTTCTTGTCGACGAGACTCAGCGTCAGGGATTCGCGATACTGCGTCGTCACGACATCGCCGAGCGCGAGCTGATCGAAGTTGCGCGCCTCGTTCGTCACTTCGAGCTCGATCACCTTGCCCGCCTGCGTTTTCAGCGTGACGGTGCGCGTCGCCGGATCGATGCCGACGATCGTCGCCGTGACCTTCACGACGCCCTGCACCGTGGCGCTGTTCGCATCGCGCGTGACGGTCACGTCGTTTTCGGGCTCGGCGGATAGCGCGCTTGCGGAGATCGCAAGGCACGACAAGACAACGAAGCTCATGCGCTTCATGATCGCGCTCCTTGTTCTAGTTGCGCCCCACGACGTTACTGAATCGAGTAACCGCGTCCCTGCATGCACGCCGCCCACGCACGATAGTACGTGGACATCGCGCCCTGGCTCTGCGCTTGCGCATTCGACTGCTGCGCGCGTTTCTCCTGTCGCGCACGCGCGCCGCCCGCCATCGTGCCCGTTACCGCGCCGATGGCCGCGCCCTTGCCCGCATCGCCCGCGATCGCGCCGATCGCCGCACCGCCCGCCGCGCCGCGCGCCGCGCCGCCCACGCGCTGGCCGCCGCCCACGGCGGCGCCGCCTTGCGGTGGCGGCGCCGCCGATGCGGTCGCCGGGTCGATGCCCGTGTTGCTCTTCGCCCAGCTATAGCACGCGCCGTCGTCGTTTTGCTGTTGCTGCGCACTCTGACCTTTGGACGGGTAAGCGATCGGCTTGCTCTGCGCAACGGCATCGAGCGCCATCACGGCGATCACGATGGCGCAACCCGCACGCAATCTGTTTGCATTCATGGCGACTCCTTGCTTTGGTTCGGGCGATTCGAGAGCATGCGTCGGATCGGATTCGCGAGCGGTTGCGCGGACGCACCGCAATTCTTTTGATACACGACACCGTGGTTGTTCGCAATGAATGTCATCGCGAAAGCGGCTCTCGCATGCTTTCCGTGTTTCGTGAGGATGTGAAATACGCCTGTCGACAGGCTGTGCTGCGGTGTGGACGACTTCGGGATTCGGCGGCGGCGATTCCGGCCTTGGGAATCGATTGACTTCTCGAAGATATGCGAACCTTTCATCGATTGCAAGAATGGTGGCGTAGGTGTTTATTTCGATCATTCGTCGCACACTTCGCGCTATTAACTACCCGCCTAAAGCGATGATCGCCATCGTCAGGAGCACGCCCAGCGCCATCATCGAAAGCCCTGCTTTCCAGCCCTTCCAGCCCGCATAGCCGCCCAGCGCGAAGCCGCAGAAAAACAGCATCGCGAGCGTCAGCACGCGCGAAATCAGCAAGGCCGTAGGCACATGCCTGACGAGCACAAAAGGCGCGGCGACAGGAAAAGTCGACAGCACGATGATGATGAAAATGCCGAGCGCCGCGAGAAAGTCGTCGCGCACGAAACGCGCATGCTCGGGCAGGCTGCCGCTTGCGGCGATACGTTTGCGGATGGATTCGAGATCGGCGTCGGAGACGAACGGGTCGAGCGCCGCGGACAGGCGCTCGCGCAACGCGCGCACGCCCGCCGCCGCATCGCGCTCGCGATGTATGGCGAGCGCGAGCGCATGCCTGCGCGCGCGGTTCGCGATCGTGCGCACGAGATACATGACGGCATCGGCGAGACCCCACGCGAGATTGCAGCCGATGGCCGTGTACAGCATCTTGTGCCCCGCGGCCTCGCCGCCCGTCGCCGCCGATACCGTGCCGACGAACGTCAACGCCATGAACAGGCCGAAGCATAGCTCCGACACGCGATCGACGGTGTCGAGCACGGGCTCGCGCGCGCGTTCTTTCGGCGACTCTCCGGTGTCCATCGGCACGCGCCGCTATTTGACCTTCACCTCGTTTTCCAGAGGCGCGTTCTTTTCGAAAGCCGTAATGCTCTGCAGCGTGGTTTCGCAGATCGTCGTCAATGCTTCGCGGGTCAGGTAAGCCTGATGTCCCGTCACGATGACATTCGGAAACGAGACGAGCCGCTGGAAAATGTCGTCGGTGATGATTTCGCTCGACAGATCGCGGAAGAAAAGATCCGCTTCCTGTTCGTAGACATCGATCGCGAGACCGCCGAGCTGGCCGGTCTTCAGCGCCTCGATGACGGCTTCCGTGTCGATCAGCGCGCCGCGGCTCGTGTTGACGAGCAACGCGCCGCGCTTTGCACGCCTGAGTGACTCCGAATTGATGATGTGATGCGTCTGCGGCGTCAGCGGACAGAACAGCGCGACGATATCCGCGCGCTCGCCGATCTCGCCGGGCGTCGCATAATGCAGCCCCAGCGCCTCGAATTGCTTCGACGGATACGGATCGTAGCCGATCACGTTGCAGCCGAAGCCCTGCATGATCTTCGCGAAGACGCAGCCGATCTTGCCCGTGCCCACGACAGCCACCGTCTTGCCGTACAGATCGAAGCCGATGAGGCCGTCGAGCGAGAAGTTCGAATCGCGCGTGCGGTTGTACGCGCGATGCACCTTGCGATTGATCGCGAGCAAGAGCGCAACCGCGTGCTCCGCCACCGAGTTCGGCGAATAATTGACGACGCGAACGACCCTGATGCCGAGCTTCGCGGCGGCCGCGAGATCGACATTGTTGAAGCCCGTGCAGCGCAGCGCGACCAGACGCGTGCCGCCCTTGTGCAGCGCTTCGAGCACCTCGGCGTCCGCCTTGTCATTGACAAAGATGCAGACGGCGCCATAGCCCGCCGCGAGCTCGACCGTGTCCATATCGAGCGACATGTCGTGGTATCTGAGCTTATGCTTCTCGATCTTGTTTGCTTCGTCGAGATACTCCCGCTCGTAGGGCGTCGAGCTGTAGATCGCCACTTCCATGATGCGCTCCTTCAGATTTTGATGGCATGGTGACGCAAGGTCTAACCCGCGGCAAGCGATATGGCAATCTGCACGAAAAGCACTTTGACGATGGTCATCGACGGGAAAATCATCGCGTACATGATGTCGGGCTGATCCGTCGGCGCGACGCGATTGGCGAACGCGAGGATCGCCGGATTGCCGGTCGCGCCGCAGATCACGCCGATCGACGTATCGAAGGGCAGCTTGAAGATCCATAGGCAGCACGCCGCCGTGACGCTCACGAGAACCAGCAGCGTGATCACACCGTAGACCAGCAGGATCGGCCCGGCCGTGGCCACGGTCGCGACGAACTTCGGCCCGCAGGAAATGCCCACTTGCGCGAGGAAGATCGTGAGGCCGAGGTTGCGCAGCACGAGATTCGCCGACAGCGGCATCACCCAGACGAACGGCCCGTTGCGCCGCGCCTTGCCGAGACACAGCGCGACCAGCAGCAACGCGGCGAGCCCGAGGCTGAACGCGCCGATGCCGGGAACCGGCAGCGGAATCGCGCCGACGAGCAGGCCCAGCGCCGCGCCGATCCCGAGGCAGATGAAGCTCAGGTCGGCCGTGCCCTTGATCGAATCGCCGAAGAACGTGCGCATCGTCGCCTGATGCGCACGATTGACGAGCAGGCCGACCCGGTCGCCCGCTTCGAGGATCAGATCGGGCGTCGAGACCATGTCGGCGTCGCCTCGGCGCACGTGCGCGACCGCGCAGTTCACGCCGTCGGGGAAGCGGATATCGCCGAGCGCCATGCCGACGACCGCCGGATTCGACGCGAACACGCGCATGTAGTCGAGGTCTTCGCGATGGCTCGCCATGCGTCCCGGCTGCAATTCGCCGCACAGCGCGGTGGCTTCGTCGAGCAGACGCCGGTCGGTGGCGGTCGCGAGGAGCACGTCGTCGGCCCGCAGCGTGAAGTCGGCCGTGGGCAACTGATTGTGATGCGCGCGCCGCACCGCGGCGATCACCACGCCGGAAGGCAGGCGGCTCGCAAGCTCCGAGAGCTTCAGACCGAAGAGGCTCGCGTTTCTCAGCGCGATCTCCGCCGTTTCGATCAGCTTCGCCGGCGGCTTCTGGATTTTCACCTTCAGCGTGACGTTGAGCAGGTAAATGAAGAGGATCGGACCGGCGACACCGAACGGATACGAGATGCTGTAGGCCACGGCGGCATCGTTGCTTTTCATCGATGCGATCGCGACCTGCAAACTCGCCGTGCTGGTGCCGCTGCCGGCGAACATGCCGAGCGCATCGGCGAGCGAGATGCCGAAGTGAATGAGGCCGCAGGCGACGAGGCCCGAGACGACCACGCCGATGCATGCGGCCAGGTTCGCCTTCACGCCATCGCGGCTGGTGAGCCCGCGAAAGAACTGCGCGCCGTATTGAATGCCGATGCCATAGAGAAACAGCAGCAGCCCGAGTGTGCCGAGCAAGGGCGGCGGCGCGGACTTCGGCGCAAATGCGCCGATCGCGAGCCCCACGAACAGCACCGCGCCGGAACCGAGCGCCACGCCCTTGACATTGATCTCGCCGATCAGATACCCGAGCGCGATCGTCAGGAAGAGCGCGAACAGCGACTGATTCTCGAGAAAGGCCCTGACTGCATCCATGCCGCCTCCTGTGGGTGGACAAAGCAACTCAGCAGTACACGAACATTAAAGGCGCTTTACTCCGCGCAGTCCAGCAACACCTTACATCAACGCGATTCGAGCACGACGACGCTGCGCGCGCCGACACGGCATGCACCGCGTTCGATCGATGCCCTGTCGACATCGGCAACGATATCCCCCGGTGCTTGCGCCGCCGTGTCCACGATACGCCGCCAGCTTCCGCTATCGACCACAGGAAGAGCAATATCACGTGCGTCGTCGTTCATGTTGAAGACGATGTGCAGCATCGGCTCGCCCGCCGTCTGGCCGGCGAGCGTTAAAGCCACGAGGCGCGCGCCGGGATCGTGCCACGCGGGCGCATCGAGCCGTTCGCCATGCCATGCTACATCGGCGTGGGTCTGCCCGTTCGACGGCTGCCCCGTCAGAAAGCGCCGGCGGCGCAGACTCGCGTGACGCTTGCGCAGCGCGATCATCTCGCGCACGAAGCGCAGCATGTCGAGGGCGTCGCCGGAGAGTTGCCAGTCGATCCACGAGAGCGCGTTGTCCTGACAGAACGCGTTGTTGTTGCCGCGCTGGCTGCGCAGGATTTCGTCGCCGGCGAGCAGCATCGGCACGCCCTGGCTCAGGAGCAGGATCGCCATGAAGTTGCGCGCCTGTCGAAGCCGCAGGCCGATGATCGCCGGGTCGTCGGTCTCGCCTTCCGCGCCGCAATTCCACGACAGATTGTCGTTGCTGCCGTCGCGGTTGTCCTCGCCGTTCGCTTCGTTATGCTTCGCCTCGTAGCTGACGAGATCGCTCAGCGTGAAGCCATCGTGACAGGTCACGAAGTTGATGCTGTTCGCAGGCAGCCGGCCATCGTTCTGATAGAGATCCGCGCTGCCCGCGATGCACGTGCACACCTCGCCCACGATGCCCGGATCGCCGCGCACGAAGCGCCGGATCACATCGCGGTAACGCCCGTTCCATTCGGCCCACGTCATGCCCGGAAACGAGCCGACGTGATAGAGGCCGCCCGCGTCCCATGCTTCCGCGATCAACGGCACGCGCGCGAGCACCGGCGATGCCTCCATCGCCCACGGCAAAGGCGGTGTGCGCAGCAACTCCCCATGCTCGCCGCGCACGAATACGCTTGCGAGATCGAAGCGGAATCCATCGACATCGAGCTCGCGAACCCAGTATTCGAGGCAGCGCATGATGAACGCCGACACCAGCGGATGATTGCAGTTGAGCGTATTGCCGCAGCCGGTGTAGTCGCGATAAAGCCGCGCATCGTTCGAATCGATCTGATAGAACGCCTCGTTGGCGAAGACCTTGAAATGGATCACCGGTCCGTTCTTGCCCGCCTCGGACGTGTGATTGAACACGACATCGAGCAATACGCGAATGCCCGCCGCGTGCAAGGCATCGACGAATTCGCGGAACTCCTGCGGCGCTCGCGCGGGCTCCACGCAATAGCGCGGATGCGGACTGTAGAAGCTGTGCGTGCTGTAGCCCCAGTAGTTGCTGAGGCCACGGGCCGCGGCGAACGGCGGAATGTCCTGTTCATCGAAGGCCATCACCGGCAAGAGTTCGACGTGCGTGACGCCGAGCGCCTTCAGATAAGGGATTTTCTCGATGAGACCCGCGAACGTGCCGGGATGGCGCACGCCGCTCGACGGATGCCGCGTGAAGCCGCCCACATGCAGCTCGTAGATGATCGCGTCGTCGAGCGTGCGGATTTCGATGTCGTCGTCGGCCCGGTCGAGCGGCGCCGTGACGATGCCCCTGAGCGATGCGTGACCGGCCGCGTGCGCATCGGCGGCATGCTGACGGCGATAGAAGCGGTCGCTCACGCCGCGCGCGTGCGGATCGAGCAGTTCCTTGCGGCTCGCGTGCTCGTCGCTCATCTGCGGCACGCCGAGCGGGCCATATGCGCGCCACGTATAGCAGCAGCGCAACGGAAGATCCTCGACGAACACATGCCAGAAGAGATACGTGCGGTTCGCCTCGCTCGTCAGCGCGACGACCTGAAACGGCTCGGCGCTCTCCTCCGATGCGTACAGCAGCAGTTCCACACGCGTCGCACGCCGGCAGAACGCGCAGAAGTTCACGCCGCCCGGCACGACCGTGGCGCCGAGCGGAAAGCGCGAGCCCGGCTGCGTGCGATAGCTTTTCCGGGCGTGCGCGTCAGGACTGGGCAAGATCGATCCTCACGGGACGCGTCTTCCAGATGCGCTCGCAATACTCGCCGATCGCGCGGTCCGACGAGAACTTGCCCGAGCGCGCCGTATTCATGATCGACATGCGCGTCCATTGCCGCGCGTCGCGCCATGCCTCGCTCACGCGATCCTGACACGCGACGTAATCGGCGAAATCGGGGAGCACGAGGAAAGGATCGTGGTGCAGCAGGTTATCGAGCAGAGGGCGGAACATGTCCTTGTCGCCGCGCGAGAAGCGGCCTTGCGCGATCTGATCGAGCGCATCGCGCAGGTCGTCGTTCTGTTGCGCGTAATCCGTGGGGCGATATCCGGTGCGTTTCAACTCGTCCACTTGTTGCGCGGTGAGGCCGAAGAGGAAGAAGTTCTCCGCGCCCGCTTCCTCGCGAATCTCCACGTTCGCGCCGTCCAGCGTGCCGATCGTCAGCGCGCCGTTGATCATGAACTTCATGTTGCCGGTGCCCGATGCTTCCTTGCCCGCCGTCGATATCTGCTCGGAGAGGTCCGCGGCGGGGTAGATCCAGTGCCCGTTCTTCACGTTGAAGTCCGGATAAAAGACCACTTTCATGCGGCCTTTGATGCTCGCATCGTTGTTCACGACTTCCGCGATGCCGTTGATCAGGCGGATGATGAGTTTCGCCATCGCATAGCCCGGCGCGGCCTTTCCGCCGAAGATGAAGCAGCGCGAGGCCGTATCGGAATCGGGATCACGGCACAGGCGTCTATACAGCGTGATGATGTAAAGCGCATTCAGATGCTGACGCTTGTATTCGTGGATGCGTTTCACCTGGATATCGAAAAGCGCAGCCGGATCGACGTCGATGCGGGTCGAGGTTCTGATGCGCGCCGCGAGCGCGGTCTTGTTGTCGCGCCGTATCGCGCGCCATGCCTCCTGGAAGGCGGCATCGTCGGCGTGCGCAGCAAGCGCATCGAGACGTGCGAGATCGTTGCGCCAGCCATCGCCGATGGTCTTGTCGAGCAGACGCGCGAGTCCCGGATTGCTCAGCATCAGAAATCGGCGCGGCGTGACGCCGTTCGTCACGTTAAGGAAATGCTCCGGGAACATGTCGGCGAAATCGCGCAGCACGGTTTGCTTCAGCAAGTCCGAATGCAGCGCCGCCACACCGTTGACCGCATGACTGCCGACCGTCGCGAGATTCGCCATGCGCACTTTCTTGTCGCCGGTTTCGTCGATCAGCGACATGCGCTTGACGCGCGCATCGTCGCCGGGATACTTGCGGCGCACATCGTCGAGAAAGCGGCGATTGATTTCGTAGATGATTTCGAGCGGGCGCGGCAACAGGCTCTGAAAGAGCGGCAAGCCCCATGTTTCGAGCGCTTCGGGAAGAAGCGTGTGATTCGTATAAGCAAGCGTGCGCCGCGTGATGTCCCACGCGGCATCCCATGAAAGTCCACGCTCGTCGATGAGCAGACGCATCAGCTCCGCCACCGCGACGGAAGGATGCGTATCGTTGAGCTGCGCGGCGAAAAGGTCCGCGAAGCGGTCGATCGACGTGCCCTTCGCATCCATCATGCGCAGCATGTCCTGAAGCGAGCATGAGACGAAGAAGTACTGCTGGGCGAGACGCAGGCGCTTGCCGGCTTCGGGCTCATCGTTCGGATAAAGCACTTTCGACAGCGTCTCCGAGATGACCTTCTCCTCCACGGCCTCGTAGTATTCGCCCGCGTTGAAGTCCTGAAAGTCGAACGACTCGACCGCCTCGCTCTTCCACAGGCGCAGGATGTTGCAGGTATCGACGCGATAACCCTGCATCGGCATGTCGCACGCGACGCCCTTTACCTGCCGCCTCGGAATCCAGCGCACGCGCAGCCGGCCATCGGCATCCGTTTCGCTTTCCGTGTGTCCGGCGAAGGAAACGTAGTAGCTGACATCGGGGCGCACGATTTCCCACGGATTGCCCTTTTGCAGCCACTTGTCGGTGGTCTCGGCCTGCCAGCCGTCGCGGATCTCCTGATCGAAGATGCCGAACTCGTAGCGTATCCCGTAACCGATTGCGGGAATCTGCAGCGTCGCGAGCGAGTCCAGATAGCACGCGGCAAGCCGTCCGAGGCCGCCGTTGCCGAGCCCCGGCTCTTCTTCGATGGCGAGCAGGCTGTCGAGATCGTGGCCGAGCGCGTGCATCGCTTCGCGCGCTTCGGCTTCCATGTCGAGATTGAGCAGGTTATTGCCGAGCTGCGGGCCGATCAGGAATTCCGCCGAAAGATAGCAGGCGACCTTGATGTCCTTCGCCGCATAGGTCTTCATCGACGCGGCCCAGCGCGCGAGCATCCGGTCCCGCACGCTATAGGCGAGCGCCATGTACCAGTCCTGCTGCGTCGCGATGTCCGGATAGCGCGCCTGACGGCAGATGAGATTCCTCACGACGTCATGCTGGAACGCATAGCCGGGTACGTCGCTCGCGGCGGCTCTGACGTTCGCGCCTGCATCGAATGCGGGTACATCGCTCATGGTCGCTCCCCGGTTAGGGTCATCACACTGAGCAAGAATATGTTAGGCGGCGGGGATTACAAGCGGCGCACGTCCGTTGCATCCACAGGCGTCGAACGTCTCATTGTTTCCATTTGCGCAATCGACACGCCGCGCAGCGCTATTGCACGCCTTCGAGCAGCCCGAGCGCGAGCGCGCGACGCACCGCATGCTTGCGCGAACTCGCGTCGAGCTTGCCGAAGAGATTCTTCAGATGCCACTTGACGGTGCCTTCGCCGACCGCCGCCGCGAGCGCGATCTCCTTGTTGCTCAGGTTGCGCGCGAGCAGTTCGAGAATCTCGCGCTCCTTCGGCGTGAGGATCACGCTCGGCAACGCGCGCGGGCCGCCCTCCCCGGAGCGCGGCGGCACGCGCACGACATGCGGCGGCACGACCGGCCGCTCGCCCGGATTCATGTCGCCGGCTTCGCTCAGGCGGCGCGCCCAGTCGGCGAGCGCCGGGTGCGCGTCGATCAGCACGCGCCCAAGGTGATACGTGCGCGCGAGGTTCAATGCTTCGAGAAACGGCGCGTGTCCGTCGCCGCTCGCGCGTTCCTGCGCGAACGCGCGCAAGGCCATCAGTTCGATGCGCTGGCGGCCGAGCTTCATCGCCACGGCGATCTGCTCGGCCTGCGCGAGCGGTTCGATCGCAGCCTGCCAGTCCTGACGCGCGAGCGCCGCGCCGCCGTGCGCCATCGACTGGAGCATGTGCATCGAGCGGCGCCAGATCGGTCCGCGCGCGGGCGCATGTTCATCGACGATCGCATCGATGCGCTCGACCAGCGCGTCGCAGGTCTGTGCGCGGTAGCGGCCCGCATGCGCGCTCACCTGCTCGGCAAGGCTCGTCGCGCACAAACGCGGCAGGTTGCGCGCGACGCCCATCGCGTGAAGCATTTCGAGCAGATCGAGCGCGCGATGCTCGTCGCCGCGCAAGGCCGCGATGCGCGCCGCCGTGCGATACGCGAGCATCACCGTCTCCGGCATCGCCGCGTGTTCGAGCACGTCGAGGCGATTGGCGAGCAGCGCGCCGGCCTCGTCGATGCGATCGTCCTCGTAGGCGATCGACGCGCACGTCGCCGCGAACATGCACGTCAGCGGATGACGCCGGCCGAGATCCTCTTCGGCGCTCGCAAGCGCGGGCAGCAGCACGCTTTCGGCGAGCTTCACCTGCCCTTCCTGCAGCCACGTCAGGCCGACCATGTGATCGCCCCAGCGCACCACATAACCGAGTCCCTTGCCGATCTGCGCGCGCGTCACGGCCTGCTGGAGCCTGCGCGCCTGCGCGGGTTCGCCGAGCAGCATCGCGCGCGCGGCGAGTCGGTTCGCGTGCGCCTGCGAGAGCCATGAATCCTTGGCGGGCGGCCTTTGCGCCCACGGCTCGAAGATCGCCACGAAACGGTCGGGATCGTCGGCGTACCAGGCGGCCGCGCTCGTGATCAGCGCGCATTCGTAGCGCAGGGCGTCGTCGGCGCCGGGCGATGCGAGCACGCGCTGCACCTGCCGCTCCGCCTCGCGATGACGTTCGCCCAGCGCGAGCGCCCACGCGACGGCGAGGCACAGGCGCGGGCGCTGTTCCAGCTCGTCTTCCGGCAGACGCTCCAGCCAGTCGAGCACGGTGCCGAGCTGGCCCTGCTTCACGGCATCGTGCAGCGAGCGCTCCGCGAGTTCGTAGGCGTGCTCGCGCTCGCCCGCCGCATGCGCGTGACGCGCCGCCTGTTCGAGCATGCCGCGCGCGCCGAGCCAGCGCGCCGCGCGCCGGTGCAGCGCCGCGCGCTCGTCGTCCGCGAGCGCGCCGAGCCGCGTCTGCAGCACGTCGCGCGCGAGCGGATGCAGACGGCACCAGTCGCTTTCCTCCGCCGTGACGAAGACGGGCGTGTCGCGCACGAGCCGCGCCAGGCGCTGCGGCGCATCGGCGGCGTCGGTCAGCTCCGCGCACAGCTCGGGATGCAGCACGTCCACGACACTGATCTCGACCAGAAAGCGTTCGTCGTCCGATGACAGTTCGCTGAGCAGCGCCGCGACGAGCGGCTCGCGCAGGCCGCGCGGCCCCGCCGCGAGGTTATCGAGCGCCGCGCGCGGGTCCTGCGCGCGCGCCATCGCGGTGAGCGCGAGTTGCAGGCCGAGCGGCCAGCCATCGGTGATTTCGAAGAGGCGCGCGCAGGCATCGGCATCCACGCGCGCGCCGAAACGCTGCGTGACGAGCGCGATGGTGTCGTCGACGCGAAAGCGCAGCGCCTCCGGACCGATGAGTTCCGCCTGCCCGTATGCGAGCAATTCCGCCGCCGGTTTGTCGAGCCCCTGCCGCCCCGCCGCCACGATGCGCAGATTCTGCGGCGCGTTGTGCATCACGTAATCGAGCATGCGCGCGCCCGAGGCGGGCAGCCGGTCCGCTTCATCGACGATCAGCACGACATCGAGCGACAACTGCGCGAGCTCGGCGAGCCAGGCGGTGGCGAGATCGAACGGGCCGGGCGCGCCCGCGCCTTCGGTGATGAGCCGCCCGAAGCCGGGACGCGCGCAGCCCGTGCGGATCGCGTGGACGAGCGCGCGCAGAAAGCGTTCGGCGTCGTCGCGATCGTCGGCGAGCAGCCACGCGACGGCCGCGCCGCGCGCCAGAAACTCGCGCCGCCATTGCGCGAGCAGCGAGGTCTTGCCGTACCCCGCGCCCGCCTGCACGAGCACGATCTGGCTGCGGGCGCTTTCCGCGTTCAGACGCGCGCGCGCGAGCAGGCCCGACGGCGCGCGCGGCGCCATAGTCTTCAATACGAGTTCGGTGGATGGGGAGTCGGTGGGCATCGGATAATTTTTGTGATCAGCCTAGCATGGTTCGGATGGCGCACACGCGTCAAGCCCCCTCCCGACACGGGAGGGGCGCGCGAGCGATGCCCGCACTACGATGCATTCATCAGTGCAACCGCAAGCCGAAGGATTCACCATGTACCGACATCTGCTCGTGCCCATCGAACGCAGCGACGCGTGCGTCGAGGCGATCGGCCATGCGGCCGAGCTCGCACGATCGCTCGGCGCCCGCATCACGTTCTTTTGCCCGCAGGCGGGCGCAAACGACGATGCGGCGCAGCATCGGCAAGCCGCTTCGCTGCTGGCCCGCGCCGAAGCGGCGGCCCGCGCGCAGGGCGTGCCGGCGTCGGTGCTGGCGGCGCTCGGCGGCGCGACCTCCGAAGGCGGCGGCAGCCAATCTGCGCGCGAGTACGACCTCGTGTGTATCGCGCACGGCGGCGCGGTGCCGCCCGTGCCCGGCGTCGCCGTGCTCGTGTGCCCGCGCGACGCGCGCCCGATGGTCGCGAAAGCGCTTGGCGCATTGCTCGACGTGCATCGCACGCGCTCGGATGCTTACGACGATGCGCTGCGCACGGCGCGGCCCGATACACGCGCCATCGAACGTCTTCGCGAAGCACATGGCGAAGAGCACGCGCTCACGATGGCATTGCGCGAGCGGACCTCGTCGCTCGATGCCGAACTGGACGAACTCACACGCCTCGCCGGGCGCGAAGCCGACATGCTCGCGCGCGTCGCGAAATCCATCATGAACGACGAGCCCGTCGACCACACCCTGCATGCGTGCGCGCAGTTCGCGTGGGAACGCATGGGACGCATCGAAGGCGTCGTGCTGCCCGCTGCGCGCCGTTATCTGCGCGACGAAGACTGGAGCGCGCTCGCAGAAAACGCGCGCTGAAACGCAGCACCAATTTCGTGACCGACAAGGATATTCATCGCATGAACGCATCACCGAACGCGCCGACGATTCTCATGGTTCCTGGCCTGCGCGATCACGTCGAGGATCACTGGCAGACGCATTTCGCGAAGGCGCATCCGAACGTGCGCACCGTACCGCCGCTGCAACGCGACAAGCTCGATCGCAGCGCGCGCGTCGCCGCGCTCGACGCGGAGCTGTCGCATATCACGGGGCCGGTCGTGCTCGTCGCGCACAGCGCGGGCGTGATGATCACCGTGCACTGGGCGCAGCGCCAGCGGCGCGAGATTCAGGGCGCGCTCTTCGTCACGCCGCCCGATTTCGATGCGCCGCTGCCCGAAGGCTATCCGACGCTCGATGAGCTTCGTGCGAACGGATGGCTTCCGAGTCCGCGCGAGCGCCTGCCGTTTCCGTGCGTCGTCGCGGCAAGCCAGGACGATCCTCTTGCGCGTTTCGAGCGCGTCGAAGGCATGGCGCGCGACTGGGGCGCGCGGCTCGTCGATCTCGGCAAGGTCGGGCACATGAACCCGGCGTCGGGATTCGGCGTATGGCGCGATGCCGAGCGGTTCATCGCGGAGATCGGCTGAGCAGGTCCCGCAGGATGTCCGCCGCGGCCCGCGCCGCCACTTCGCAACCGAGCACGATATGCGCCTCGGTCGTATCTTCGATGAAGTCGTGACTGACGCCGCCGATGCTCGGCACGAACAGCATGCACGCCGGCACATGATGCGCGATGACCTGCGCATCGTGTGACGCGCCGCTCGGCATGCGCTCCCACTGGCCCGGCGCGAGCGCTTCGGCCGCGTTCGCGAGATGCGCCTGCAATGCGGTGTCCATCGTCACGGGTTCTTCGGGCGGCTCGCTGTCCGTCATCACGACGCTCGCCCGGCCTTCGGCGTTGAAGTCGCGGATCAGCGCGGCGAGCGCGGCTTCCATCGCGTGCAGACGGGCGGCGCTGGCGTCGCGGAATTGCAGATAGAGGTCCGCCGCGCCCGGCACCACGCTGAACGAACCCGGATCGAGCTCGATGCGCCCGACCGTCCACACGGTATCGGCATCGGCGAGCTGGCGGAACGCTTCGTCCATGCGCGCGATGAACGCGACGAGCGCCGCGCCCGCATCGCGGCGAATCGACATCGGCGTCGTGCCGGCATGATTGCGCTGGCCGGTGAAATGCAGCTTCAGCTCGCGTATGCCGACGATCGTCGTCACCACGCCGATCGACTTGCCGTGCGCCTCCAGCCGCCCGCCCTGCTCGATGTGCGGCTCCAGATACGCCTTGTGCCGCGTTTTGTCGATGCGCACTCGCGCGGCTTGCGCGAGTCCCGCTTGCTCGAGCGCATCGCCGAGCAGCAGGCCATCGCGATTGCGCGCGCCGCGCACGGCTTCATCGACGTTTTCGCCGACGAAACTGCGGCTGCCGAGAAAGCCCGAGAACGTGCCCTCTTCGTCGATCCACGATGCGACGTCCACCGCGAAATGGCGCGTCTCGTCGCATTCGGCGAGCGCGCGTGCGATCTCCAGACCGTAGACGACGCCGAGCGCGCCGTCGAGCCAGCCGCCCGTCGGCTGCGTGTCGGTGTGCGAGCCGATCAGGAGCGCCGGACCCGCGTTGCCCGAGCGACCGAACACGGTGCCGACGCCATCGATCGATGCGTTGAGGCCTGCGTCGCTCATGCGACCGGCGAGCCAGCGGCGCGCGGCCATATCGACCGGCGACAGCGACAGGCGCACGACGCCCGGCCCCGTCGCGCCGAACGTGCGCAGATGTTTGAGGTCGCCTAGCAGGCGCTCGGGGTCGATCTTCAACACGGCTTGTCCTCGACGTTGTAGTGCCTGTAAAAGCGGCGCATCAGCCCTCCGTCCGCGCCTCGCGCCGCACTTCCTGCGGCGGCACGCCGAAGCCGCGCATGAACGCCTCGCGCATGTGCCGCCGGTCTCTGAAACCCGTTTCCTGCGCAATCGTTTCGAGCGAATGGCGGCTCTTTTCGATCAGGAGGCGCGCCGCTTCCAGCCGCAAGCCCTCGACCGCCTTCGCCGGCGACTGCCCCGTCTCCAGCGCGAACACGCGGCTGAACTGACGCGGGCTCAGATGCGCCTCGCCCGCGAGTTCCTCGACCGTCAATGGACGGTTGAGGTTCTTGCGCGCGAAGTTCAGCGCGTTCTGGATGCGATCCGACTTCGGCGCGAGATCCAGCATTTCCGAATGCTGCGACTGGCCGCCCGCGCGCCGCTGATGCATCACGAGCTTGTGCGCGACCGAGCGCGCGATCTCCGCGCCGAGATCCTTTTCGACCATCGCGAGCGCGAGATCGAGGCCGGCCGTCATGCCCGCCGAGGTCCAGACCGGACCATCGACGATGAAGATGCGGTCTTCCTCCACGCGCACATCCGGAAAACGCTGCTGCATCTCGCGCGCGTAGGCCCAGTGCGTGGTCGCGCGCCGGTTCGCGAGCAGGCCCGCTTCGGCCAGCACGAAGCCGCCCGTACAGATGCCCGCGATGCGCCGCGCGCGCCCGGCCGACCGGCGCAGGAACGCGAGCATGTCGGCGGGCGTCGGCGTGTCGAGCGGGTCGTTGACGCCCGCCGCGATCCACGTGTCCACGGCGATGCGCGTGCTGACCAGCCTTGTGTCGATCTTCATGCCGAGCGACGAGCGCACTTCGCCGCCCGTGATCGAATGATTTTCGATGCGGTAGAACGCTTCGCCCGCGGTGATGTTCGCGTACTCGAACACCGATTGCGACGCGAGCGCCATCACCTGAAAGCCTTCGCTCAACAAATAGCCGACGCGATGCATGTCCGTTTGTCCGTCCGATGTCCTGAATCCATACCTTATACGTCATTTGCGCCACCGTCAAACGGGCTCAGAATTCACTCACGCAATCCAACCAGTTTTCTGACGGAGTGAAATCATGACGCAGACACATCTCGGCACGGCGCTCGTCACGGGCGCGTCTTCCGGCATCGGCGCGGTTTATGCGGAACGGCTCGCGCGGCGCGGCTACGACCTGATTCTGGTCGCCCGCAATCGCGATCGCCTCGCGACGCTCGCCGGGCGCATCACGAACGAGACGCGCCGCAGCGTCGAGATTCTCGATGCCGACCTGAACGACCGCGACGCCCTCGCCGCCGTCGAAGCGAAGCTGAAGGAAGACGCGAGCATCACGCTGCTCGTGAACAACGCGGGCATCGGCACGCATACGCCCTTGCTCGACAGCGACGTCGACGCGATGACGCGCATGATCGATCTGAACGTGACCGCGCTCACGCGCCTCACTTATGCGGCGGTGCCCGGCTTCGTTGCGCGCGGCAAGGGCGCGGTCATCAATATCGCGTCGATCGTCAGCATCGCGCCGGAGATTCTCAACGGCGTGTACGGCGGCACCAAGGCTTTCGTGCTCGCGTTCAGCCAGTCGCTGAAGCGCGAACTGGCGGACAAGGGCGTGCACGTTCAGGCGGTGCTGCCGGGCGCAACGGCCACCGACTTCTGGGAAACGGGCGGCCTGCCGCTGGAGAATCTCGACAAGGCGATCGTCATGTCCGCAAGCGATATGGTCGATGCGGCGCTCGTCGGCTTCGATCGCGGCGAGTTCGTGACGATTCCATCGCTGCACGACGGCGCGAAGTGGGATGCGTATGAAGCCGCGCGGCAGGCGATGGCGCCGGAGTTGTCCACGGACACGCCGGCTGCGCGTTACGCCGCCTGACGCGTCATTCGGAGCGCGGCGCGAGCACGCACATGACGAGCGGTATCACGGCGATGGCCGCGCCCGCGAAGAACGTCGTCGGCGCGCCGCTGCGATCCCAGAGCCAGCCCGCGATCGCGCTCGACAGCAGCATGCAGACGCCGCTCGCGAGATTGAACACGCCGAATGCGGTGCCGCGCAGCGACGGCGGCGCGAATTCGGCGACCATCGCCGCGAGAATGCCCTGCGTGAAGCCCATGTGAAGCCCCCAGACGGCGACGCCCGCGAACAGCGTGAGCATCGATGATCCCGCGCCGAGCAGCACGTCGGCTGCGATCAGGAGAACGAGGCCGCACGCGAGCAGCGCACGCCGGTCCCAGCGGTCCGACAACACGCCCGCGGGATACGCGCTCAGCGAATACGTGAGACTCATCACCACCATCACGCCGGGAATCCAGGCGATGTCGAGTCCGGTTTGCTGGGCGCGCAGCACCAGAAACGCTTCGCTGAAACGCGCGAGCGTGAACGTCGCGCCGATGCCGACGACATACCAGTAGCGCCCGGAAAATTCGCGCATCGACCGCCAGTGCAGCGGCGTGCGGAATGCGCCTTTCACGGGAGCACGTTCGGGCTCCCGAACACCGAACAGAATGATGACGATGGCGATGAACGCCGGCACCGTTGCGAACCAAAGCACCGTGCGGATGTGATCGGAGAACGCCAGCATCAGCACGATGGCGGCGAGCGGTCCGGCGAACGCGCCGATCGTGTCCATCGATTGCCGCAGACCGAAGCACGCGCCGCGAATGGCAGGCGGCGCGATATCGGCGACGAGCGCATCGCGCGGCGCGCCACGTATTCCCTTGCCGAAACGGTCGATGAGACGCGCCGTCACGACCATCGCGGGGGTATCGGCGAGCGGGAACAGCGGCTTCGTCAATGCGGCGAGACCGTAGCCGAAAAGCAGCAGTTCCTTGCGGCGTCCGAGCCAGTCGCTCAACGATCCCGAAAAGACCTTCACGATCATTGCGGTCGCTTCGGCTGCGCCTTCGAGCGCGCCGAGCGCGGCGACGCTCATCCCCATGCTGGTGACGAGGTAGATCGGCAGCAGTGCATGCACCAGTTCGGACGACAGATCCATGAACAGGCTGACGAAGCCGAGCGCCCAGATTGTGCGAGGGATGGGGGATGGTCGGGACGAGGTGGGGCGGGATGTCATTGGCTGGATCGGCTCCATCGTGCCATGCGGCGAGATGCATCCTGATTCACGGACAGAGGGAAGCGGCGCAACACTGAATTTCGGATGCATTGCGGCTGTTTACCACACTTACTTCGTGAATATTGCCTAAAATTCGCGGTACCCGGCGCGCGATGTCGCGACTCCAGATCACCCCCGCGACTTGTCAATGTATGAGCGTTCTAGATCGTTTCAATGAACATAGTCGTATGCACTACACACGCTCCGTCGAGGCATACCAGAAGCAAGCGTGGGATTCTGCGATGGCGCACGTGGAAGCGTGCCTTTCGCACTGCATCGAAATTGAAGAGCGCTGTCAGGCCTTATTGCTCAAGGGAATCATCGCGCGGGAGATGAAGCGCAACGCGGAAGCGGCGGCATGCTTCGAGGAAGCCACGCAGATCTTCCCAAGTCCCACGTCTTATTCACTCTTGTCCGAAGCACTCAGACGCTGTGGCGAATTCGAACGCGCCGCGACGCAGGCGCGTGCGGGTCTCGCATTGTCGACCGGGCAGATATCCCCTGCGGAAGCAACATTGCTGTTCAATAACCTGGGCGATGCGCTGCGGCACGATCGAAAGTATGAAGAAGCGGCCGAGGCGTATCGGCAGGTGATCAGCTTGATGCCCGGGCATAGCGCCGCGCACCACAACCTTGGATACATCCTGCACTTTCACGATCAGATTGACGCGGCAATCGAACACTATGAGCAAGCGCTGAATCTTGATCCAAATGATCTCTTGAAGCGGTCGAATCTGGCCTATGCGTTATTGTCGGCAAGTCGATTCGTAGAAGCGTGGCCTCATTTCGAGCATCGTTGGGTAAGCCTGCTATCCACGTCAAGGCAGCGCATGACATCAAGACCGGCTTTGCCCATTCGACGGTGGGAGGGAACGTTCGACAATACCAGCGATCAGCACTTGCTCGTGGTTGCCGAGCAAGGTCTAGGCGACACGTTGCAGTTTTGTCGCTACCTTCCAATGGTATTGGAACGGTTCGCCAAGGTAGGCTTCGTATGCCCGAAGCCATTGCGGCGGTTGCTCGCACACTCGCTGGGTAGACACTGGCCTAACCTCATCTTGCTCGACGACGAACCGAAGGAATTCTGGGAGTGGGATTCGTATATTCTGCTGATGTCGATGCCCATGGCGTTCCAGACCAACCTGGAAACCATACCCGCGACGCTTCCCTATTTGTCGGCGGAGCCACGCGCCACGCAGCGATTCATACCTCGTTTGAAAAAGCTCGGATGCCCATCGTTGCCTCGGATCGGACTCGTATGGGCGGGCGGACACGCGGGCCTGGGTGTCGATCAATGGAGAAGCATTCCTCCGGACCAACTGAATCCGCTCATCGACTGGCCTCACGCGTGCTGGGTGAGCCTGCAAAAGCCGGAGAACGACGAGAAGCGTCTCAAGCCTGAGCAACGCGCGAAGGTTATCGACTGGATGGACGAGATGAAGGACTTCGCCGACACGGCCGCGCTCATCGCAAGTCTCGATCTCGTCATCTCGGTCGACACATCCGTCGCTCATCTCGCCGCTGCGATGGGTAAGCCGGTGTGGCTGCTAAATCGCTTCGCCGGCTGCTGGCGATGGCTGCGCAACCGCGACGACAGTCCGTGGTATCCGACGATGCGTATTTTCACGCAAAAGGAACGCGGGAACTGGAGTGAGGTTCTTGAGCAAGTCTTGAATGAGTTGAAGCGCCGCGATTTTCGGGGAGATTTCGACAGTTAAATCATCGGAGGTCTCAGCAAGTCGGGCAGTTCTTTCTTTCGCCGCGATTCCCCGCCAAATGACGCGGAAACGCGGCGAACTGCTTTGCAACCGCTGAACTTCTATGTGGAAGCTAGAGCGCCGAGGATAGTTGGGACGAGGTGGGGCGGGATGTCATTGGCTGGATCGGCTCCATCGTGCCATGCGGCGAGATGCATCTTGGTTCACGGACAGTAGGAAGCGGCGCAACACTGAATTTCGGATGCATTGCGGCTGTTTACCACACTTACTTGGCGAATATTGCCTAAAATTCGCGGTACCCGGCGCGCGATGTCGCGACTCCATATCACCCCCGCGACCTGTCAATGTATGAGCGTTTTAGATTGTTTCAGTGAAAATAGTCGCGACCACTACATGCGGTCTGTTGACGCGGTTCAGAAGAAATCGTGGCAAGTGGCAATGGCGCACATCGACTTGTGCGTCGCAGAGTGCATCGGTATCGAGGAGCGCGGCCTCGCACTACTGCTTAAAGGGATGATCGCGCACGAGTTGAAGCGCGACGGAGAAGCCAAGACATGTTTTGAGGAACTCACGCACATCCTCCCCAGTCCTGAGTCTTATATGGCCCTGTCTTTCGCACTCTTAAGCTGCGGCGAATTCGAACGCGCCGCAACGGAGGCGCGCGCGGGGTTTGCTTTGTCCACCGAAGAAACGTCGCTGATGACAGTATCGGCGCTGTTCGATTCTCTGGGACAAGCGCTGCGGCACACTCAAAACTACGAAGAAGCGGCGGAAGCGTTTCGGAACGTGATCAGCCTGACGCCCGATCATGGCGCCGCGCACCAACACCTCGCATGCATCCTGCGAATTCTGGATCAGGTCGACGCGGCAATCGAACATCTTGAACATGCTGCAAGGCTCGATCCAAATATTCCCGCAAGGGGCGCAGCTCTGGGCTACGGCTTGCTGGTTGCGGGTCGCTTCGAAGAAGCGTGGCCTCACTTCGAGCATCGCTGGTCACTCACGATGCTTCCGTCGGGGCAGTATATGACCTCGAAACCGGCGATACCCATTCGACGGTGGGAAGGAACGTTCGAGAATAGCAGCGGTCAGCATCTGCTCGTGACTCCCGAGCAAGGGTTAGGCGACACATTGCAGTTCTGTCGCTACCTTCCGATGGTCCTGGAGCGATTCGCCAGAGTCGGATTCGCCTGTCCTCGGCCGTTGCACCGGTTGCTCGCTCAGTCGCTGGGTACGCGCTGGTCAAATCTGGTTCTGTACGAAGAGGTACCGAAGGACTTCTGGGAGTGGGATCGGCACATCCCCCTTATGTCGATGCCCATGGCTTTCCGAACTGATCTCGAAACCATACCCGCGACGATTCCCTATTTGTCGGCGGAGCCACGCGCCACGCAGCGATTCATACCTCGTTTGAAAAAGCTCGGATGCCCATCGTTGCCCCGCATCGGACTCGTATGGGCGGGCGGACACTCGGAGCTGGCTTACGATCAATGGAGAAGCATTCCCCCGGACCAACTGAGTCCACTCATCGACTGGCCTCATGCGTGCTGGGTGAGCCTGCAAAAGCCGGAGAACGACGAGAAGCGTCTCAAGCCTGAGCAACGCGCGAAGGTTATCGACTGGATGGACGAGATGAAGGACTTCGCCGACACGGCCGCGCTCATCGCAAGTCTCGATCTCGTCATCTCGGTCGACACATCCGTCGTTCATCTCGCCGCTGCGATGGGCAAACCGGTGTGGCTGCTAAATCGCTTCGCCGGCTGCTGGCGATGGCTGCGCAACCGCGACGACAGTCCGTGGTATCCGAGCGTGCGCATCTTCACGCAGAAGGAACGCGGGAACTGGAATGAGGTTCTTGAGCGCGTTGTAAACGAGTTGGAGCGCATGCGGTGAATCGGCCTCGACGGCACGCCAGGCCGACCATCGCTGCGACGCGGGCTCCGATGATCACGTCACCGGCGCCGGATTGAACAGCACGAGCGCGTTATGCAGCTTGAGCGCCTCGGCCTTCGTCTGCTTCTTCCCGCTCGCGACATCCAGCATCAGCCGGAACAACTCCCAGCCCACATCGGCGATGGTCGCTTCGCCCGTCGCGATGGTGCCCGCGTTCACGTCCATCAGATCGTGCCAGCGGCGCGCGAGATCCGAACGCGTCGCGACCTTGAGCACCGGCACTTCCGCGAGGCTATAAGGCGTGCCGCGCCCCGTCGTGAACACATGCAGATTGATGCCCGACGCCAGTTGCAGCGTGCCGCAGATGAAATCGCTCGCGGGCGTCGACGCGTAGATCAAGCCCTTCTGCTTCACCTTCTCGCCCGGCGACAGCACGCCTGAAATGGCCGAGCTGCCCGACTTGACGATCGACCCCATCGCCTTCTCGACGATGTTCGACAGCCCGCCCTTCTTGTTGCCCGGCGTCGTGTTCGCGCTGCGGTCCGCGCCGCCGCGCTTCAGATAATCGTCGTACCACTGCATCTCGCGAATGATCGCCTGCGCCACCTCGCCGTTCGCTGCGCGCGCCGTGAGTTGCGCGACGCCATCGCGCACTTCCGTGACTTCCGAGAACATCACCGTCCCGCCCGCGCGCACGATGAGATCCGTCGCGAAGCCGACCGCCGGATTCGCCGTCAGACCTGAGAACGCATCGCTGCCGCCGCATTGCACGCCGACGACGAGATCCGCCGCCGGACACGTCTCGCGACGGCGATTGTTCAGCCGCCTCAGATGCGTGTCGGCCATGCGCATGATCGAATCGATCATCGAGCCGAAGCCGACGTGCGCCTCGTCCTGCAGCACGACCGCGCCGCCGTTGTCGTCGTGCGTGTTGTCGCCGATATCGGCCACGTCTTCCATTTGCGCCGATGCAGCCGCGATCGGAATGGTGCCCGGCGGCATCAGGCGCTCGGGCTGCAGTTTCTCGCAGCCGAGACTCACCATCATCACTTCGCCGCCGAAGTTCGGGTTCAGCGCGATGTTGCGCACGGTGCGGATCGGCACCATCGCGTCGGGGGCGTCGATCGCCACGCCGCAGCCGTAAGTGTGGCCGAGGCTCACGACATCATCGACATTCGGATATTGCGGCAGCAATTCGGCCTTGATGCGCGTGACCGCGTGCTGCACGACATCGGCGACGCACTGCACGGTCGTCGTGATCGCGAGGATATTGCGCGTGCCGACCGAGCCGTCCGCGTTGCGATAACCCTCGAACGTGAAGCCTTCCAGCGGCGACTCGTCGGGCGCCTTGATCGTCGCGATGGGCAAGTCGTGCAGCTCGGGCGACGCCGGCATGCGCGTCACGTGCTCGTTCACCCAGCTTCCCTTCGGCAACGCTTTGGTCGCGTAGCCGATCACCACGTTGTAGCGCATCACCGCGTCGCCTTCCGCGAGATCCTTCAGCGCGACCTTGTGGCCCTGCGGCACGCGCTCGCGCAGCACGAGGCCATCGGAGAAAGTGGCGCCTTCGTCGAGCCCGCCGTCATTGACGACGATCGCGACGTTGTCGTCCGGGTGGACGCGAATATAGAGAGGGGACTGGTTCATTCTGACGAATCCTTGAGCGAACGCACCGCGCGGCTGCGGCTGGAGTTATGTCATCCTACAACATAGCCGGTCACATTTGGCTAGTATTTACCCGTATCCGTTGATTCTATTGGCTTAAAACAGTTGTCCGATGTCATCTCATGTTGTACGATGACCTATAAGCTCGGCAATCGCCGGTCGCTGACCAACGAGACACTCACATCATGACGACACCGCAAGAACTGAAGCAAATCGTTTCCGAAGGCCTGCTCTCCTTCCCCGTGACGGACTTCGACCAGCAAGGCAACTTCCGCGCAGACACCTACGCGGAACGCCTCGAATGGCTCGCTCCGTACGGTGCTTCAGCGTTGTTCGTCGCGGGCGGCACGGGCGAGTTCTTCTCGCTGACGCAACCCGAATATTCGCAGATCGTGAAGACGGCCACCGAAGTGTGCCGCGGCAAGGTGCCGATTCTCGCGGGCGCGGGCGGCCCGACCCGCACGGCCATCGCGTTCGCGCAGGAAGCCGAG
The DNA here is from genome assembly GCF_014384845.1 of Caballeronia sp. EK. Classification (NCBI taxonomy): domain Bacteria; kingdom Pseudomonadati; phylum Pseudomonadota; class Betaproteobacteria; order Burkholderiales; family Burkholderiaceae; genus Caballeronia; species Caballeronia sp. EK. Next base: position 288,644 of record NZ_JACSUE010000002.1, on the reverse strand, counting down.
AAGCAAGGCGCGCAAGGCGTGCTGCTGATGCCGCACTATCTGACCGAAGCGTCGCAGGACGGCATCCGCGCGCACGCCGAGGAAGTGTGCAAGGCCGTGCCGAACATGGGCGTGATCATCTACAACCGCGCGAACTCGAAGCTCAACGCCGACATGCTGGAGCAACTGGCGGATAGCTGCCCGAACCTGATCGGCTTCAAGGACGGCGTCGGCGAGATCGAAAACATGGTGACGATCCGCCGCCGTCTCGGCGAGCGTTTCTCGTACCTCGGCGGCCTGCCGACAGCCGAAGTCTACGCAGCCGCCTACAAGGCGCTGGGCGTGCCGGTGTACTCGTCGGCGGTGTTCAACTTCATCCCGAAGACGGCGATGGAGTTCTACCGCGCGATCGCCGCGGAAGACCACGCGACCACCGGCCGTCTGATCGACGATTTCTTCCTGCCGTACCTGAAGATCCGTAACCGCAAGGCGGGCTATGCCGTGTCGATCGTCAAGGCGGGCGCGAAGCTCGTCGGCCACGACGCGGGTCCGGTGCGCGCGCCGCTGACCGATCTGACCGAAGAAGAGCTCGAACAGCTCGACGTGCTGATCAAGAAGCTCGGCGCGCAGTAAGCGGCACGCAGGAGACAGGCGAAGCGCGGAAACCGCTTCGCACATGAGGGCCGCACACGCGGCCCTCCGTGCATCGGCACGATCGAAATGAAGGGGAAGTCCATGTCGCTGAGCCGCACCGCGAATCCCGCGGACGTCATGAAGCGCACCCGCGTGCGCTATCTCATTCTGTTGCTGATCTTCGTGATCACGACGTTCAACTACGCGGACCGCGCGACGCTGTCCGTGACCGGCTCGGCGATGCGCGCCGAATTCGGTTTCGATGCGATCCGCATGGGTTACATCTTCTCGGCCTTCAGCTGGGCGTATGTGCTCTCGCAAATGCCCGCGGGCTGGCTGCTCGATCGCTTCGGCGCGCGGCGCGTGTACGCGGCGAGCATCTTCCTGTGGTCGCTCTTCACCTTGCTGCAAAGCTCCATCGGCCTGCTCGGCAGCGCGGCGACCGCCGTGACGGCGCTCTTCGTGCTGCGTTTCGCGATGGGCGCGGCGGAAGCGCCCGCGTTCCCGGCCAATGCGAAGGTCGTCGCGAGCTGGTTCCCGACGAAGGAACGCGGCACGGCATCGGCGATCTTCAACTCCGCGCAGTATTTCGCGGCGGTCATCTTCACGCCGCTGATGGCGTGGCTCACGCACGCGTTCGGCTGGCATCAGGTGTATATCGTGATGGGTATCGCGGGTCTGGTGCTCGCGCTCACGTGGCTCTCCGTGATGAAGAACCCGGCGGACCATCCGCGTGTGAACAGGCAGGAACTGGAGTACATCGAGGAAGGCGGCGGTCTCGTGCGCGGTCACCGGCGCGCGGGCGCCACATCGGCGGCGGCATCGAACAGCGTGGGCTGGCCGGTCGTGAAGCAGTTGCTCACGAACCGCATGCTGCTCGGCGTGTATCTCGCGCAGTACTGCATCAACGTGCTCACGTACTTCTTCCTGACGTGGTTCCCGATCTACCTCGTGCAGGCGCGCCACATGACGATCCTGCAGGCGGGCTTCGTCGCCTCGCTGCCGGCCATCTGCGGCTTCACGGGCGGCGTGCTCGGCGGCGTCATCTCCGATGGCCTCATCCGGCGCGGATGCTCGCTCACGCTGGCGCGCAAGGCGCCGATCGTCGGCGGCATGCTGCTGTCGTCGTGCATCATCGGCTGCAATTATGTCGATACGGACTGGGTCGTGGTCGCGTTGATGTCGCTCGCGTTCTTCGGTAAGGGCATCGGCGCGCTGGGCTGGGCGGTGGTCGCGGATACGTCGCCGAAGGAAGCCATCGGGCTTTCGGGATCGATCTTCAACATGTTCGGCAATGTCGCGGGCATCGTGACGCCGATCGTGATCGGCTATCTCGTCGCGCAGTCGGGTTCGTTCAACGGCGCGCTGGCGTTCGTCGGCATCAATGCGCTGATCACGGTGTTCAGTTATCTCGTGATCGTGAAGGACATCAAGCGCGTCGAGTTGCGCGTCTGATTCGTTTGAAAGGCCCGTTCCGTCGATGGCGGAACGGGCCTGATCTTTACTTCGCCTGAATCACGTCGATACGCAGCGCTTCGCCGCCATCGGCGACCGCGAGCAGGCGATCGACATTCGGATGCGCGCCCGGACGATTGCGCGCATCGGCGGTATGTTCGGCGAACACGGCGAGACCGTGCGCCGCGGCCTTCGCGTCGAGCGCGCCGAACGTCTGCTTCAGATAGTTGTAGACCGCGAGCGAGCCCTGCTTGCCCGGCTTGTTTTCGATGCTCGCGGCCACTTCGCCCTTGCCGTCGACCAGATCGATACGCTCGATGCCATCGATGGCGGGCATCTGGGCCAGGTTGTCCTTGAATACGTTGTTCGGCTGGATCACGGAAAGCACTCCACGTTATGAATTGATGATGCGGGGCGCAGTATCTTAGCCGATCGGTCGCAGTCGTCGTCAGTCGGGAATCTCGGGCTCGACGAGCCTTGCGAGTTGCACCAGCGACTCCTGCCAGCCGAGATAGCACATCTCCACCGGAATGACTTCGGGCACGCCCTCCTGCACGATGCTCAGTTCCGTTCCGCACGATACCTGCCGCAACGAGACGGTGACCTGCATCTCTCCGGGCAGATTCGGGTCATCGAAGCGGTCCGTGTAGCGGATCCTTTCGAAGGGCACCAGTTCGAGATACTCGCCGCCGAACGAATGAGCATTGCCCGTGCCGAAATTGCGGAACGACATCTTGTGAGTTCCGCCCTGGCGTGCATCCATATGATGGACCTGACAGGTGAAGCCATAAGGCGGAAGCCACCTTGCGATCGCATCGGGTTCCAGGAACGCGCGATAGAGGCGTTCGGGCGTCGTGCGCAAGACACGGTGAAGTCGGATGGTGCCGGTAGTCATGCTGGGTTCTCCTTCGACGTGGGAAACTGGACACATCTCTACGACGATGCATCGCAGTGTTAATCGACACGGGCGGGCGTCGGGGAAAACCCTCGATGCCTGTCGTCGCGCGGAATGATACTTGCTCGCGGATCACATCTTCCGCTCCGGCGGACTGCCCGCACAAGGAGATATATCCCATGCCCATCATCGATCGCCGTGGCTTTCTCGTGACGAGCGCCGCGGGCGCATTCGCGTCGGCGGCGGCCGGCAACGCGGCGTTTGCGCAGGCAAGCAACGCCGCCGCCTCGCCCGCATCCTCCGGCGGCGGCGCGAATGCACGGCCACCCAGAGTCACGCGCATCCTCGCGGAATTCATCGTCAAAACCGCTTATCGGGACCTGCCCGCGCCAGTGCGCAAGGAAGGCGTGCGGACCTTGATGAACTGGGTCGGCGTCGCTGTCGGCGGATCGCATGACGAGACCGTGAATCGCGCGGTCGCCGCGCTCACGCCGTTCTCCGGTCCGCCGCAGGCGAATCTGCTGGGCCGCACCGAGCGCTTCGACATCATGAACGCGGCGTTCATCAACGGCGTGAGCAGTCATATCTTCGACTACGACGACACGCATCTGAAGACCATCATTCATCCGGCGGGACCGGTCGCATCGGCGATTCTGGCGTACTCGCAATATCGCCCGGTCACGGGAAAGGACTTTCTGAACGCGCTCGTGCTGGGCGTCGAAACGGAACTGCGCATCGGCAATGCGGTGTATCCGAATCATTACGATGTCGGCTGGCATATCACCGGCACATGCGGCGTGTTCGGCTCCGCTGCGGCGACGGGCAAACTGATGGGACTGAGCGTCGAACAGATGGTGTGGGCGCTCGGCCTCGCCGCGTCGCAGCCGGTGGGCCTGCGCGAGTCCTTCGGTTCGATGAACAAGAGCTTCAATCCGGGGCGCGCCGCCGCGAACGGCATCTTCGCGGCTTTGCTCGCAGCCCAGAACTATACAAGCTCGGACGGCATGATCGAAGCGAAACGCGGCTGGGCCAACACCATCAGCACGAAGCAGGACTACCGCGAGATCACAGACTCTCTCGGCTCGCACTGGGAATCGACGCTGAACACGTACAAGCCGTTCGCGTGCGGCATCGTCATTCATCCGTCGATCGATGCGGCGATCCAGCTACGCAATCAGGAGCATCTGAGCGCGGATCAGATCGAGCGCATCGATCTTCGCGTGCATCCGCTCGTCATCGAGTTGACGGGCAAGAAGACGCCGCAGATCGGTCTCGAAGGCAAGTTCAGCATCTATCACGCGGTAGCGATCGCCATCATCGACGGCGCCGCCGGCGAGAAGCAGTTCAGCGACGCCAAGGTGCGCGACCCGAAGACCGTCGAACTGCGCGACAAGGTGAATGCGATCGTCGATCCGAACATCAAGCCGGAACAGGTCGACATGACCATCACGTTGAAGGACGGGCGCAAGCTGCATAAGTACATCGAGCACGCGATCGGCAGCACACAGGTGCCGATGACCGATCAGCAGCTCGAAACGAAGTTCTCGGATCTGGCGGACGGCATTCTCACGCAGCAGCAGACGCGCGCGCTGATCGACAAGTGCTGGCATGTCGAGCAACTGGACAGCGCGAGCGAGATCGCAACAGCCGCGCTGCCGAATCGCTGATTCGCACGCTCCGGCTAGAGCGGCCGGTAAGCCGGCGCATACGCGGCCGACTTGATATGCGCGGCGAGATCGGCGGGCCGCTCGACCCGCGCGAAGCCATGATCGAAGATGTACGCCGCCACCGATGCCGCGACGTGCATCGACGCCTCCAGGATGCGGCTTTGCGGCGGATAGATGAGGCCCTTGTCGAGGCTCTCGTCGCTGACCTGCTCGGCCACCGCCTTCGCCGCGACGATGAACATGTCCTCCGTCACGCGCGTGGCCTCCGTGGCGAAGACCGCCATGCCCATCGCGGGAAAGATATAGACGTTGTTGCCCTGCCCCGGCACGAACTGCTGGCCTTCTATCTGCACGGGTTCGAACGGGCTGCCGCTCGCGAAGATCGCGCGGCCGTTGGACCATCGGTACGCCTCTTCCGCCGTGCACTCGGAACGCGACGTCGGATTGGAATAGGGAAAGATGATCGGGCGCTCGTTGATTTCGCTCATTGCTTCGATCACCGCCTGACTGAAGAGCTTCGGCACCGTGCTCACGCCGATGATGCCCGTCGGCTTCAGCGTCCGGACCGCATCGACGAAGCTGTCGATCGGCGCGTGATCGATCGCGAAGACCTTCTGAAAATCGGCGAGATCGGTGCGTGACTGCACCATCAGCCCGTTGATGTCGAAGAGACTGTTGCGCTTGCGAGCCGAGTCGATATCCAGACCCTCCAGCGCCATGGCCGCGCTGATCAGTTCGGCGATACCCGTCGCCGCCGATCCTCCACCGAGAAACAGAAAGCGCTGGTCGGTCAGCTTCTGCTTCGAGATGCGCAGCGCGCCGTAGATGCCCGCGAGCGCCACGGCGGCGGTGCCCTGAATATCGTCGTTATAGGTGCACACCTTGTCCTTGAAGCGCGCGAGCAGAGGCACCGCGTTGAAGTTGGCGAAGTCCTCCCACTGGATGCAGCACTTCGGATAGAGCGCCTGCACCGCCTCCACGAATTCATCGACGAAAGCGGTGTAGTCGTCGCCGCGCACGCGTTCGTGCCGCAGGCCGAGATAGAGCGGATCGTCGAGCAGGGACGCGTTGTTCGTGCCGACGTCCAGCGTGACGGGCAGGCACACCGATGGCGGCACGCCCGCGCAGGCGGTGTACAGCGCGAGCTTGCCGATAGGAATGCCCATGCCGCCGACGCCGAGATCGCCCAGTCCGAGAATGCGCTCGCCGTCCGTCACGACGATGAACCGGACATCCTGTTCCGGCCAGTTGCGCAACAATTCCTTCACGCGGCCGCGCGCGTCGATCGGAACATAAAGGCCGCGCGTGGCCCTGAACACATGATCGAACTTCTGGCACGCTTCGCCGACCGTCGGCGTATAGACGATCGGCATGAACGCCGCCGGGTCGGACATGAGCAGCGCATAGAAAAGCGTCTCGTTGCGCGCCTGCAGGTCGGACAGGAACAGGTATCGTTGCAGGTCGTTGTCGAGATTCGACAGTTGCGCATGCGTGCGCGCGATCTGAATCTCCAGCGAAGTCACGCCGGGCGGCAGCAATCCTTCAAGGCGGTATTTCCGGCGCTCCTCCTGCGAGAAAGCGGAACCCTGATTGAGCCGGGGATTGTGCAGAATATCGTAGCCAAAAGCCTGCGTGGACATGATCGTTTCCTTCTTGACGTGAGCTGGGAATGCCACGAAAACGTCGGGGGAGATGCATCGCTAAGCATAGTCGTTCGCGCCGATACCGCAACACGATCCCGGATCAGGGACGTATCGATGATCCGTCGGAAGAAACGGCATGACCGGGAGAGGTCGATGATGATTCCGTCCGCACGTTATGCGCTCGCGTTCGTCGTGAACGTGGCATTGCCGGCGCTCGCTTACCGGATCACGATCGGCCGTTACGGCGTGGTGGACGCGCTCATCGCCTCGGCCGCGCCGCTCGTCGTGTGGATGATCATCGATGTCGTGCGCTACCGGCACTTCGATGCGCTGAGCGCTTTGGTGCTGGCGGGCGTCGCCATGTCGCTGATGGTGCTGCTGTCCGGCGCGTCGCGCTGGATGGGCGAAGCGCGCGACCCCGCCGTGAGCGGGATCATCGGCGTGCTGTTTCTGCTTTCGCTCTTTCTGGAGCGGCCGCTCGTGTTCTATCTCGCGCGCTCGACGATGTCGCGCGAAAAGCAGGGCGGCGAGGCGGAATTCGACGCGCGATGGCAATCGCGCCCGGCGCTCGCCAGATCCATCCGGCTGATGACGGTCGTGTGGGGCATCGGCCTCGTCGGGGAGAATCTGGCCCGTCTGTGGATCACGCTCGCGCTGACCGAGCCGGACGCGGGCCGGCTCTCCACGTGGGTGCGGTACGTCGTGTATGGCGGACTGACGGTCTGGACGATCATCTACCGCCGCATCTACATCAAACGTCAGCAGCAGTAGACGTTCGAGTCTCAGTACGCTTCAGAACACGAGCATGAATATCGCCAGTTCGATGATATAGAGCGCGAGCATGGTGCAGGCGCCGAGCGCTTCGCGACGCCAGCGCCGCGCAGGCGATGGACGCAGCCACCAGCCCATGCAAAGGACTGCGATCTTCATGAGCGGCCACGACACGAGCGACACGCTGATCGCATTAGCGATGAACGTGGCGATCGCCACATGCTGCCCCGCGAGCAGCGGGCTCAGGAACTTGATTTCGAGCATCACGACGGGAAACAGCACCAGCAGCACGAGCGCCGACTGTTTCCAGGCCGCCGGCGACCGCTTGCCCGTCTCCGGAAACCAGCCGGCGAAAGGGCTTGCCATCCGGTAGCTTTTCCACTTGGCAATATGCGGTTCGACCTGTTCGAGCAACCGCTTGCGGGCGGGACAGCCGAGCCACGCATCGAGTTGCGCGGGCGTGGAGAAGCGCACGAGCGTCGTCCAGTACTGCATCTCGTCCGATACCGGCGCCTGAACCAGCGTTCCCATGTAGCCGGGGAAGTTCGACTGGTTCGCCTGGATGGTTTCCGCCCACGCCCGAAAAACCCCTTCCTTGCCCGGTTCCACGACGGTCATGATGACTTCCGTGACGCAGGAGAGCGGATCGAGCGAGTGCACGGTTTCGTCGTCGAATGCGGCGGCCGCGGGATCGCGCATCGGCACGAGTTCGGCGAACAGATGCGCGCGCAGCACGGACGTGCGCCAGCCTTCGAGCGCCTCGGGCGAGCGGAATCGCTGGATGATCCGCCAGTCGTATGAACCGGCGAACGCCGGCGCGATATCGAGCGCGAGAAATCCCGCTGCCTGCGTGGCCGTGTGCGTGAAACGGGATTGCCAGGCGGCGAACGGCTCTTCCATGCCCGCGCGCAACGTGATGTTCGTCGTGATCGCGGTCGCCGGCGGGCGGGTCGAATCGTTCATCGCGTTTTTTTCCATCGAAGGTGATGACTTGTTCGAACGCATGTGCCGTTTTCATTGCGTCGGCGCGGGATGTTTCGCTCGCGCGATGCGGCGCTGTTTTCCGACTCGCCCAGGCGGTCCTGAGCGAAGGCGCTGGTGACCTTATCCGACGGTCGGGTGAATTGCAAGCGTCGCCGGCGCGGTAACTACCCATTCAAGTTCCTCCTGTTTCTGCCGAAATAATCACGGAGGAATCGTCATTCGATGAAGCCTTCATCGACGTAAAACATCGCCCCTGCCCGCTCGTTCACTGCTCATGTCACTCTCCATCCGGCAGAACTTTCTAGCGAATCTCTTTCGCGGAACCAGCGGGCGCGATCCGCACATGCCTCGCCCGACACCGGCTCCCGCTCCGTCGACGAGCACGCTGCGCACGTTCGCCGATCCCGTCGTGCTCGGCATACTCTGCTATCTGCTCGCGCGGCCCGTCGCGCATCTGGAAAGCGCGGGCACGCTCGCCGCGATCGCGTGGCCGGCGCCTGCCATCGCCATCGCGATACTCTGGCCGATGGCTCCGCGACGCTGGCCCATCCACCTGCTCGCGGTGTTCATCGCGATCGCTGCGACGGGCGATTTCAGCAGCACGTCATGGCGCAGCGATCTCGGCTTCTGCGTGCTGAACGTGCTCGAAGTGGCGCTGTGCGCGTGGCTCGGCCGGCGTTATGTCGATGCCGGCGGCACGATCGTCACCACCACGAGCCTGATGCGCTTCCTGCTGCTGCTTCCGCTCGCGGGCATCGGCGTCACGTCGATGCTCGGCGCGACGCTCGCCAGCGACCTCGGTCACGACGGCTGGTGGCGCGAATGGCGCACGCTCTTCGTCGGCAACGGCGTCGCGGTGCTGGTGCTCGTGCCGGCGGTGCTCGCGTGGCGCGCGCGCTCACCGGCGGACACGGGCAACGCGCGCCATGCCGAGCCGCTCTTCGCGCTCGCGTGCAGCGTCGCGGTCGTCGCGTTGCTGCTCGGCGCGGCGGCGCTGCATGTGTCGGAACAGGTGCAGCGCGCGGTCGTCTCGCTGCTGCTCGCCGGCACCGCCCTCTACGGCGGACTGGCCGCCGCCGCGACGACGCTCGGCACGGCCGCGGTGCTCGGCGTCGGACTGACGCTGATGAAGCTCGGCCCGTATCACTACGAGAACGCCGAAAGCGCGTGGAACCTGCAGATCGACATGGCCGGGCTCGCGATCCTCACGTTCTTCGTGGCCGTCACCGTGCGCGAGCGCAGGCAGCTCGCGCTGCGCCTCGAGCGCGGACGACGGATGGAATCGCTCGGGCTGCTCGCGGGCGGCGTCGCGCACGACTTCAAGAACATCCTCGCGGCCGTCGACGGTTACGCCGAAATCGCCCGCGACCGTCTCGCGCACGACTCCGCCGCCCGCAAGCCGCTGCGCGAGGTGCAGGCCGCATCGGCACGCGGCTACGAACTCACCGAGGAAATCCTGCTGGCGGCGCGGCGCGGGGATCGCGTGCGCGAATCACTCGATCTGATGGCGATCGTGCGTGAAAGCGTCACGCTTGCGCGGCCGCTGTGCCGCAATAGTGTCGTCATCGAGTTCGAGGGCGCCGATTCGCGCCTGTTCGTCGCGGCGCACGGCGGCCAGCTCGTGCGCGCCGTGCTGAACCTCGCGAGCAACGCCAGCCTCGCGGCGCGCTCGCGCGTGGTGCTGCGCGTCGGCAGCGCGTTCGCAATGGACGAGCCGCTCGCCATCGGCGATGCGCCGCCGGGCGCGATCGCATGGGTGGACGTCGCAGACGACGGCCCCGGCATTCCCGCCGAACATCTGCAGCATCTCTTCGAGCCTTTCTTTTCGGTGCGCGCGAAAGGCGGCGGCTCGGGCCTCGGCCTCGCGATCGTCGCGGGCGTCGCGTGCGAGCATCAGGGCGGCGTCGCCATCGCGACGGGACCGGACGGCACGCGCTTTCGGCTCGTGCTGCCGCTGTTGACGAAGGCGCCTGTGCCCTCGCCTTCGCACGAAAGTCACGAAACCCCCGAACCGCTCGGCAATGGCGAACGCGTCATGCTGATCGACGCCGATCCCGGCTCGCGCGAACGCTGCGAGGACTGGCTCGCCGAAATGGGCTTCGAGCCGATCGGTTACGCCGACGCGCACGAAGCGTTCGACGCAGACGCCCACGCCGACGACGACCTCGCGCTCGTGATCGCCGCCGCCGACAGCCTGCCCGCGAACGAAATCGCATTCGCCGCGCGTGTCGTCGTCCTGAGCCGGCCCATCGACCGCGACTCGCTCGCACGCGCCGCCGCATCAGCCCTGAAGGACTTCTCATGACCCTGCAGCCGCAACACAGCATCCTCGTCGTCGACGACGATCATTCGATGCGTATCCTGCTGATCGAATATCTCTCCGGACACGGCTACAAGGCCGACGGCGCCGCGAGCGCGCAGGAGGCGATCGGCATGTACGCCGCGAAACGCTACGACCTCGTGCTGCTCGATCTCGGCCTGCCCGATGGCGACGGCACCGACCTCGCGCGCCGCTGGCGCGAGCAGATGCAAACGCAGGGGCAAGTGCCGATCATGTACATCACGGGCCGCAAGGACGAAGCCGATCTCGTGATGGGACTCGAACTCGGCGCGGACGATTACATCGTGAAGCCGTTTTCGCTGCGCGAAGTGCTCGCACGCATGCGCGCGGTGATGCGTCGCGCGGGCGCGACGACCGCCGCGCCGCTCACGCGCGGCAAGCTGCCGAACGCGTATCGCTTCGCGGGATGGACGCTGAATCTGAACACGCGCCGCCTGAGCGCCTCGGATCAATCGACGGTGCCGCTCACCAATTCCGAGTTCAATCTGCTGGTCACGTTTCTGAACGCGCCGGGCCGCATCATCACGCGCGAAAAGCTGCTCGAAAGCACGCGCGCCTTCGATGACATCTATGATCGCGCCATCGATGTGCAGATTCTGCGGCTGCGGCGCAAGATCGAGACCGATCCGAAGAAGCCGGCGCTGTTGCGCACCGAGCGCGGCGCGGGCTATATCTTCGATACCGATATCGAACATCTGTGGACCTGAACGCGTCCCTTCACTCTCATCAGCCTGCAATGAACGCCGTGACCGACTTCAAGAGCCTTGGCTTGCAACCCATCAGCGACGCGCAGCCCTGCGGCGTCGACGTGCGCGACGATCCGGACTTCGATCTGCTGCAAAACGAAATCGCCAAACTGACCAATCCGGCCGCGAGCGGCGCGCCGGACTGGGAACAGGTGGTGAAGCTGTCGTCGGGGCTGCTGGCGGGCAAGGGCAAGGACATTCTCGTCGCGAGCTATCTGACGGGCGCGCTCCTGATCACGCGCGGATTGCCCGGTCTGAACGACGGCGCGCAGATGCTCGAAGCACTGCTCGCCACGCATTGGGATCAGCTCTATCCGCCGGTCGCGCGGCTGCGCGCGCGGCGCAACGCGATTCAATGGCTGATCGACCGCGTGCGCGCGCATGGCGAGGAGCATGACTGGTCGAGCTGGCCGCCGCAGGATGCCGCGCTCGTCGATGCTCTGCGCGCGGCGCTCGCGGGCATCGACAGCGTGCTCGCCGACAAGGACGCCGACGCGCCTTCGATGCAGCCGCTGCGGGCGCTGCTCGGCACCGTGCAGGTTGCTGAGCCGGAGCCTGTGGCTGTCGTCGAGCCTGTGGTCGAGCCGGAGCCTGTCGTTGCGGCTTCTGCTCCTGCTCCTGCGCCCCGGCCAGCGCCCGCCGCCGCGCCCGCGATCCAGGCCGATCCGCTCGCGCCGCTCGCCGTCGATTCATCCGACAGCGCCGTCCACGCCACCGACGAAACGCTCGAGCGGCTCGCGGCCATCGGCAACTGGTACGCGCAGAACGAGCCGTCGAGCGCGCTCGGCTTCAGGTTGCGGCGCGTGGGCGTGTGGGCCGGCGTCGAGCACGCGCCGAACGCCCAGGGCTCGGAGACGCGGCTTCCCGGCCCGATCGCACCGTTGCAGGATGCCTTGCGCAATTTGCAGTCGCGTGCGGCGCACATGGATATCGTCGGTTTTGCCGAAACGCAGGTGCTGACGTATCCGTTCTGGCTCGATCTGAACCATGCCGCCGCGATGGCCCTCGCCCAGCTCGGCGATGCGTGGAGTGCCGCGCGCCGCGAAGTCTGCAACGAGACTGCAAAATTCGTCTCGCGGATGGAAGGCATCGAGCGTCTGAAATTCGCCAACGGCGTGCCGTTCGCAAACGCCGACACGGTGCAATGGCTGGGCTCGCTGGCGTCGTCGGGTGGCGATGCGGGCGCGGCCGCCGCGCCGGATCCGCTCGTCGCGGTGCTCTCGCGTGCGCGTGCGCTCGCCGCGGACAACGATCTCGGCGCCGCCGCGCAATGTCTGCAGGACGCCATCGACAAAACCGCCGCGGTCGGCACGCGCCTGCGTCTGCGGACGGCTTTGTGCGATCTGCTGCTGGAGCATCGACCGGGCGCGCGCCTCGATGCATTCGCGCGCGCGCTCGTGGCGGAAGTGGATCGATACGGCGTGGCGTCGTGGGATCCGGAACTCACCGCCGACGCATTGCGCGCCGCCTTCGCGATCCTGAGCCGCAACGATCAGAACGAAGCGGAGACGGCGGCGCTGCTCGCGCGTATCGCACCGCTGGATGTGGCGATCGCGGTGCGGTTGATTACGTGACCGGGGTTGTCTAAGTACGATTTGTCAGATTCGAACAACGAAAGCAATTAATGCGGACTCACACCAGATTCGCGACTGGTGTGGCCGAACATCAACTCATCGATGAGGCAACTCATTGTTGGTTTCGTCAAGATTAACGGTTTCTAATTCTTTTCTCGACATTTTATTGCCCGCAGGCGTGTGAAGGGTCATTGAGTTAGTCACCCTACGCACCACGGCCAATGGCTCGGTGCCGTCCGTTTCAACTGCAACGTCATAATCCCTACCAAAAATCGCTGCCGAATAGCAATTACCTTTCGCAGCGTGAAATCCCGCATTATCTGTGATCCCGCATGATGCGGCTGCCGAAATCATTAGATAATTTGATCGATATTCGATACGAGCCACCTGCGAATCCATTGAGCCGACCCGAACAATATCATCATTGATTCTCCGGAATCCGATACGATGCAATATCTCGGCTGGATTCATGTTTACCACGCACAACGAGATTGCTATGCTTTGATATTTGTTTTTTGGATTTTTAAAATACTTACATTGTGTCGGCAGCTTATCGAAAGAGCTAAAATCGTTACCTTCAAAGGCTCGCCATGAATCAGGCACCCACGCGCTAAAGTGCTCAGTTTCGAAAACCCTGCCGAATGTATCATTGCAAAACCCGGCAAGCACGAAAACCGCTATGTGACATATAAATGATTCAATTCGCTTCATCATTGAGTATTTTCCAGATGCGTTGCGTATGTTTTATTCTTTCAGCCAGGCCATTGTAACCACCATTAATTGCAAACGTGATTTTCTTCACATCGATCTCTGAGACAGATGCTGTTGTTGCAATCGTGTTAATGGTTCTAAACCCGTTGGGTTGAGCACCTGCCTCCCAGTACCACCCACCCGCATCGATGCAATTAAATGGAATTGTGCTGAGCTTCTGCGGTTCAGTTATTTCTGGACGACGGCGTTTTTTGTCCGTCCACCAGTAAAGATCATAAGATGACGAACTTAACCATCCACGATAGACCCAATATTTCGCGTAATTTTCTCGGCCCGTAAGCTGTTTAAAACCACGACCACGGAATTTGATTCCATCGCCGCTATCAATGTTTCCAAGACGCCCGTCGAGATAACTATAGTAACGATCGCTCTTATCATCGTAATAGCCCTCAGCTTCCGGCTTAAGGCTCGCATTGAAATGTGTTGCCGATGCTTCCATCATACGAGCGAGCATGAACGACTCCACCGCGCCTTGACCAAAAAAGTGCGCCATCCTTCTCGCCGTATTCACCAAATGTTTCCGCGTCGTTTGATTAATGAAAGCGCGATACTGTTCTCTCTTCACACCGGGTTCAGGTGTCTCTTTTCTCGAATACAGTTGATCAGGGTAGACGTGTGAGAACTCCGCTTTGCTGAGCCACCCACACTTTCTGAATTGACGAATAAACGCCAGCGGATGAAAAAACCAAAGCTTCTGCTCCGAGGCGAGTCCCGTCTTATCCCAAAACTGAAACGACTTCAGCCGCTTCATGAACGCGGCATAGCCCGCCTCGTCGCCATGGTAGAACTCACCTTCGTCCTTAAGTTTGCTGTACCGGGCCTCGTTCTGCGAGCTGTCCCATTCGCTCGGCGCCTCGCAGATAAACCCCCGCAATTGCTCGCGCACGGATGCATTCGACTTGACGTACTGCGCAAGTACATCCTCTTTCTTGTACTCCTGCTTCAGCGCCGCATCCTCTTGCGTCTGATGATCTTTCACGTCTTTGATGATCTTCTTTAGCGCGTCGATATCACACAAGCCGTCTGCGCTGAAAGGCGTGTTGCCCTCGGCGATCTTCTGCCAGCCCGTGAATGTCGAGAAATCCGCGTCGGACAGCTTCAAGATGCCGTCATCGCTCACGTCGATGTAACCCTCTTGACGGGCCGCGAAGGTCACGCGCATCCAGGTTGCGCGCGCCGCAGCCGTACCTAGCGTAACTGGCATCGACAGAATCCGCCCGAAGCGCAGCAATTCATATCCGTCGCTTGCACATGCGGGATAAAGAGCCGTAGCCCGCTTGTACATGTCGTATTCGTAGTCTTGTTCCTTCACCGGCGTCGACGTCAGTAAAGTGCGCTTGCCGTCGCTCGCCACCGTCCAGGCATTCGTGTACTTGCTGCCTTTGTGGAAGAACATCTCCACAAAAAGTGGCCCGGCGTTCTGCCCTGCTTGTAGTGAGTCGAAGGCGATGCCTTTGAGCTTGCCATCCGGCCCAGCGCCATCCGGTAATCTCAAAAACAATTTGCCTGCAGGAATCACAAAATAACTATGCCCCCAGCAATCGCCGCCCGTGGCCATGCTCGCCGTTGAACGACCAAGCTGAGTCCGTCCGAAATACGCGTCGTGATCCGCTTCAGTCATGAATATTTCGAAGTGCAAATGCCGCTGACCATGACATCCACCGATCCAGCCGAGCACATCCTTTCGGCGCACTTTGAAACTACCGCCCGTCTGCGCAGGCGCTGGATCGAAGTCGCCACCGGGCGACGACATGCGCAAAAACTCCGGGAGCAGGTTCCCGTCCGCGCTCATCGACGTATAGCTGCTCAGGTCCAGCAGATGCATGTAGAGCGAATAGAACGCGATCGTGCGGCCTTCGCCGGTCTCGGTCGTATGCCTGAGCAGCACGAAGCCCGCGTGGCTGTCGCGTGCGCCGTCGCCGCCGTCGTAGGCCTTCTGACATACGCGATAGGCTACGACGTCGCCATCGGCGATGGCGTGAACCTTCTCGTTTTGTGTCGATGGCATCAGATGCACGCCGCAGTGCCAGCGCCGATCGAACGCTATCGGATAGATGCCGTGAGCAAGTTCAAATGTGTCGACCAGATCCATCATGGGATCGGGCTTCGGCGGATCGGCCGCATTGTCGCCAGCGATCAGGCCTGTGGCTGGAAGGAATGGTGGGCTAATAATCATGAATCAACGGCTGCGCGTAGGAGCGCCTGATTATCGCCAGGTCGATCGAGTATTTAAAGTACAACGAACAATATAAATCGTGCTGGGCCGTCGATAGTGCTTCGATTTCCTCAATGTAGAACCACACCCAACTACGACGAGAGAGATTTTCGGATCAATCCGAGTCATTGGAACAACTGGTTCCGTACTAACCAAACTCGCTCTGTTCAAAGTGAGCAGGTAGGAAACTCATCGTCATTGAGCAGGGTTCACGCGACGACAGGCAACGATTCGATATGGATATGCGCGACTCACATCTCGCGCGATTTCTTTCAAACCGCCGCCCTCAAAGCCCCGTCATCATCATCGACGGCGTCTGACCGCGCCAGCACGCGCCGATCGTCGCCGGCAAGCCCAGTTCGGCCAGCGTCACCGGCGTGCTCGCCACCGTCGGCACGATGGCCGGCAGCGGCGGCATGCCGGGACTCATCACCGCGAGCTGATCGACGATGTTCATCTGCTGACGCTGCGTCTGCGCGTCCTGGATCTGCTGCTTCTGTTGCGCCGTCGTCTTCTGCAAGGTCTCGTAAAGCTCGATCCTGTGCGCGGCATCGGTCACCTGATCGCCGCCCGTCACCGAGAAGCTCACCGTCAGCGACTGCACGTTGAGCGCTTTGAGCGCCGACTCGCTCGCCGGAAAATCGGCGGGCGTGAACTGACGCTGGCCGTCCGCGAAATCCTTCAGGAACGCCGCGACGCCCAGCGGCCCCGCATAGCTGCGATTCAAGGTCAGATTGCCGATCTTGATCTGCAGACGCGCATCGCCGCATTGTCCCGCCGTCCATGCAAAGCTCGTGCTGACCGGAAAGTTGTAGTTGTTCAGCGTCTGAACGCCCGCCGCGCATTGCACGGTGAGAATCGTCGCGTAGGGCTTCGCCTGCGCATCGGCGTTGACGTTGGTCGGCTGCGCCGTGAGCGTGAGCGGCACCGACAGCGCGCGGGCCGCATCGGCCTGCTGCTTCGCCGTCGCGAGCGTGCGGTCGAGCTGATCGAGCGCCTGTTGCGCGTCCAGTTGCGCCTTCTGCGCCTGAAGCTGCTGTGCCTGCTTGTCGGCAGCGCTGCGCGCGGCGGATTGCTGTTGCGCGAGCTGACGTCCGAACGCGCCATTGAGCATCGGCACAAAACCCGACGTGAACGGCACGCTGAAACCCTGCGTCTCGACGATGCCGTAGCGGCTCGCATTGCGCGTCAGAAACGGCTTGGCCGCGCCGTCCGCGAACGCCCAGACCGCGCCCTTCGCGCCGAAAAGCTGATCGATCGCGGCGCTCTTGTCGGTCGCGCCCTGCAACGGAAACACCACGCCCGATTCCCAGCCGCGCTGCAATTCGCACGACGCCTGCTGCTCGATATAGGCCGCGAGAAAATCGAACGGACCGCGGATCAGACGCCACGTCAGCATGTCTGAGCCATCGCCGGTGCCGATGAGCGTGCGCAACTGCGTGAGCGGCTGCAGCGCGTTCATCATCTCGGACGGCTGCGGCTGTGCGCTCGTCGCCAGTTGAGCGAAGTCCGCCGCGAGCTGATAGCTCTTGCCGCTGCCCGCGCTGCTGTCCATCGCGAGCTTGTTCAGTCCCGACAGATACTGCGTCAGCGCATCGACCGCGCCGAGGTTGTTGGCGACAGTCTGGCTGCCGCGTTGCGGCGCGCCCGCGAGCACGTCCTTGATCGCCGATGCCCCGACCGCATTGATCGCGCCCGCCATCCTGACCGCCTGATTCGCCGCGCCCGTGCGGGTCGTCTGCTCGCGCAACTGCTGGAATTGCCGCGCGAGGACGATCCAGCCGGGCAGCGGCGCATCGGCGCGTTCGCCGTCGAATTCCTCGTTGAGCCGTGCGATGAGACGGAAGTACGGACTCGCCGGCCCACTCACGATGCCGAGCGCGGAGCGCCAGCCCGCTTCGCCCGAATACGGCGTCGCGTTGCTCGTGAATGCCTCGACGAAGTTCTGCCATGCCATCACGCGCTGGGTGCGATACCAGTCGTCGAACGCCGCGCGCTGCCGGTCGAATTGCGCGGGATCGACGAGCGCCGCGCGAATCTGCTTCGCGAGATCGTCGAGCGATTTGCGGCCCGCGACGGTGTACACGGCGGGCACGGTCGCGCCGGTCATGTTCGTGGCGCTCGCACCCGCGCTGGCGCCCGCGGTGGCACCCATCACGCTGCCGTTCGCCGTTTGCATGCTCGTGGTCGCGGATTGCGCGCTGCCGCCCCAGAAATCGGCGGCACGCACGGGCGCGACATCGCCGCCGTCCGGCACGAGACCGACGAGCCACGACATCTGCGGATCGGCGGCGACCGCCTGATCGAGCAGCGCGCGTTGATCCTTCAGCCGATCGCGCAGATAGCTTGCGTCCTTCGGCGACCAGACGAGATACGAGATCGTGAGCGGATTGAGCTGCGCGTTCAGTTGCGCCGGATAGAGCGGCGAGGCGACCGGCTGCGGCATCGCTTCGAGCGTCGCGCGATCCGCGCCGTCGAGCCGCGCGCGCAACAGCGCGATCGAGCGCGCCAGATTCAGCACCTGCCGCGCCGCTTCGACCGGCTGCCCCGCCTGGCCTCCCGATGACGCGAGCGAGGTCTGCTGGCTCTGGTCGGCCGCGGGCTGGATCGCCTGCCGATATTGCTGCACGAACACGTCATGCAGACGCGCTTCGAGCGCGGCGAGGCCCGCGCCGTTGCCGAGCAGGCCCGACATCCAGCGCCGGTCGTTCTGCGCGACCTGCGTCAGCACGTCGTTGGAATAGGTGAGCGCGGCGGCGTCGTGGAACAGGTTGCCATTGAGCGAAACCTTGTCGGGCCGCGCGCTCTGCACCAGTGCGAGCGTCTGCCTGTTCCCGGCGAACGACACCGACAGCAGGATGCCGAACATCGCGAGCAGGAGCACCCACGCGACGACGCCCACGCTCTGCGTGACGCGCCGCCAGTGATGCACGAGCAAGGTCGGCTTCGCGGCGTTGCGGTCCTGCGGCAGGATGCGGCCGAAGAAGTCGTGCAGGAACACGCCCGCCGTGTCGCCCGCATGCGACGGCGACGCCGGCAACAGCGAGCCCATCAGCGCGGACATCGCGCCGCCTTCCTGCTGGCCGCTGCTGAAGAAGATGCCGCGCAACAGCGGCCGTTCGAGATACGGACTATCGGCGAGGCAGGTGCCGAGGAACATCGTGAGGCCGTTTCGCAACTGCGCCAGTTCGTTCGGGAACATCAGCAGTTCGGGCGACGCCTGCGCTTCGCGCGATACCAGCGCGAGACGCAGCGCCTGCAGCCGCGCGCCGATCGATTCGAATGCGCGCGCGACGAACGCGCTTTCGCCCGATGCGCCCGCCACGCCCGCCTCGCTCTCTTCGGCGAGATAGCCCATCGCCTGATCGAGGGCATCGGCGGGCAGCGTCTTCGCCCATTCCTCGAAGCCGTAGAGACGGTCGCACTTGGTGACCAGCACATACACCGGAAAGCGCTTGCCGAACATGCGTATCAACTGCTCGATGCGCGCCCGCACGATGCGTCCTTCATCGGCGAAGGTATCGGCGTCGGGCGCCATCAGCCGGTCCGCGCTGACCGCGAGCACGAGTCCGTCGAGGCCTTCGCGCGGCCGGTAGCGTCCGAGCAGATCGAGACCGACTTCCCATTCGCGCCGATCCTGCTCGACGTCCTCCGCCTGCACATAACGGCCCGCGCAATCGATCACGACAGCGCGATCGAAATACCACCAGTCGCAATTGGCCGTCTGGCCGATGTTCGCCTGCTGGCTGATCTTCTGGATCGGCGACGAAAGCCGCGCGCGCGTGAGCGCGGTGGTCTTGCCGGTGCCCGATTGCCCCACGACCATGAACCACGGCAGCGCGTAGAGCGGATCGCCCTTGCTGCGCAAGTTCGACTGGCGCAGCGTGGCGACGGCCGTCTTCCACTTGCGCCGCAGGAGCGTTTCCGGCGACGCGGCCGGCGCTTCGACATGGATGGCGGCGCTCTGAGCCGCGAGCCGGCTGCGCGAACGCATCATCACGATCATGCGGCGCGCGAACGCGATGAAGAAGTACAGCGCGAACACGCCGACGAAGATCGCGAGCGCGACCCACAGCGGCCAGCCGAAATAGAGGACGACGCCCCAGCCGACCAGCGCCACGACGATCAGCGTCAACAGCCACAGCAATGCGATGCCCAGCGTTTTCATAGATGGATCTGCGCGAGAAGCGTATCGACGGACTGCGCGACGACGGTGTGATACACGCCATACAGCAGCGCCAGCAGGAAGAGCGGTAACAGGATGGCGGTCACCTTGCCGCGCGTGAGGCGCGTGGCGAAACGCGCGCGCGCGGTCGGCTTGCGGGCCGCGGCGTCATCGCCCGCGACGTGATAGCCGTCCGGAAACAGGAACGCGCGCGCCGATGCGCCGAGCTGTTCGGCGTCGGGCAGCAACATCGCGAGATTGGTGCGGCGGATATCGGTGAGCGTCTTCTGGTTGCGGTCGTACGCATAGCGCCCGCCGAAGCCGAGCGCGAGACACAGATAGAACACTTCGCGCACCGCCAACTGCGAAGGCGTGAGTTGCGCGAGGCGCTCGTAGAACACCACGCCGGCATTGCTCACATTCGAGTAACGGCGTTGCAGCAGATGACGCTGCCACTGCGCCGCGCCGTCCCAGCGCGTGGTGAGCAGCAGTTCGTCGGCCCACGCGTTGAAGGCGAACAGCGCCTCGTCGATGTCGGTCTGCGAAAAGTCCGCGTCGTGCGCGCGCAACCGCGCGGCCGCGATCGCGCCGTCGAGCTGCGCGGTCAGGCTCGCGGCATCGCCCATCGGCGAGCGCGAGAACGCCCGGACCTGCGCGAAAAGGGGGATGAGGGTATCGGCGAGCGTCATGCTATCTCCGCAGCACGACGATTTCGGCGCGCAGATCCTGCGGCGCGTCCGGCCATTGCAGCGCGATGTTCTCGTCGCGCTCGACGGCGTCCCAAAGTTCGCTCACCTGCTCGATCCGGAAGTAGTTCGACGACGCGCGGCGCGGCATGCCCTGCGGCGCGTTCGGCAGATGGATCAGCTCCAGCCCCGGCAGCGCGTGCGCGACGAGCCGCGTGACATCGGCGGCATTGGCGAGACGCGCATCGTAGAGCGCGCCATCGACGACCTGCGCCGCCGCCTGCTCCGTGCGCAGCACGAGATAGAAGCGGTTGCGCCGGTCGAAGAACGCGCGCGGCAAATCGCCCGCGAACATGCCGTCGCGATAGTCGAGCACCGCGAGATGCTCCGGTCCGATCGCGATCTCGCCGAGCAGAAAACCGATCAGCGCCTGCGCGCGCGAGAAGCAGTTGTAGAGATCGGCGTGATCGTAGGCGGGCAGGCCCGGCGTGCCGTCCTGCGCCTCGCCGAGCATGTCGAAGCGCTCGGAAAACGCGCTCAGCTCGCCGACGAGATTGCGCAGTTCGCCGTACAGATGCCACGGATGCAGCGTCGGCGTCTGCGTCAGATGCACGAGGTTCGGCGCGGCGCGCGACAGCGTGCGCATCGCGAGCAGCAGCATCATGAAGCCGGGATCGAACTCGGCTTTCTGCAGCTCGCGCGGATTCTTGAACTCCTGAAGATGATGCGCGCGGCCGACGACATCGTCGCGAATCTCGCGCACGATGCGCAGCAGCGCGTCGGAGCCGGCAAGCGCGTAGGCGGGCGGGATGAAGCGCTCCGACAGCGTCACCGTATCGCCGATGCGCGCGAGTTGCGCAATCGGAATCAGGTCGTACTGGCCGAGATTGGCGGTCTCGCCCTCGAAGAACACCTTCAGCACGTGCAGCAGCGTATGCACCGGCGCGGCCGGTCCGTTCGAATGCAGATCGGGCACGTCGGCGGGGCGTTCGAGGCTCGCGTAGCGGGTCGGCGCGGCGGCGGCGTCATCGGGCGATGCGCACATCGTCACGTTGTTGCCTTCGGCGGCGAACTTGCGCACGCCGAGATAGACCGTCAGCGCGCGTCCCTCGCCGATCGTGCTCGCGTCGAACGAACGCGGCGCGAGCACCGCGTTGCCGGGAAACTCGACATACGTGCGATCCGGAAAGATCAGCCTGGCCGCCCGCACTTCGATGGTCTGACTCGCGATGGCGCCCGTCGCGATATCGAGCGCGCCCGCGCCCCAGAAATGCGGCAGCCCCGTCTCGACGACCGGCTTGTTGCGGAACTGCTCGTGCAGCGACGCCAGCTGAAAGTGCTGGGGCTGCATGAACATGCCCTGATGCCAGTAGATGCCCTTGTTATGGTCCATGCGATGGGATCGATGTCTAGTTGCTGAGCTTGCGCAAGGGTGTGTCCTGCGAACTGGCCGCGCCCACGACGCCGGTCGTGGCGCCGGAGCCGTCCTGGCCCGCCGGTTTGTCGCTCAAACGGATTTCCTTGCCGCCGCCTTCGAGCTGCTGCGCGCGCTGCAGCGTCGCGGCATCCGGGCCGCCGGGCTGCACTTCGGCGTTGAGGATGCCTTGGGCGCCGAGGTTGAGGCGCACGACGAGCGGCCCCGGCAGCTTGGTATGCGTGCGGAAGATGAAGCCCGAGGTCTTCGTGACAACGGGAACGTCGAACTGGCGCGCCGCGTTGGCCACGCCAAACTGCGCGTAGCCCGCGACGAGGCCGATCGAGCGCGTGCTCTGCGCGCGATCGAGAATCAGATACGAATGCTGGCCCGGCGCGACCACATAGCGCGAGAACTGCGAGAAAGTCTGCGGCACCTTGCCCGTCGCCATCGTTTCGGCGAGCGCGTTCGGGTCGGCGGAGAGATTGCGGAACGCCTGCGCATCGCCGGTCTCGTAGACGCCCAGCAGAAGCGTGTGCGACTGGCCGTCGTACTGGTTGAGGCCCGGATCGGCGGTGATCTCGAACATCACCGCGTCGGTCGCGTAGCTCCAGGTGACGTCGGCGAGCGGGTCTTTCGGCGGCGCGCTGCTGCATCCCGTCAGCGCGAGCACGGCCGCCGCGCATGCCAGCGACGCCATCCGCCGCATTGCGCGCCCGCGATTTTTGCCGCGCGTCGCGGCATCGTTTTTCATAACAGCCACAGCCATTGCCGGTGCCTCTTTCATGTGCCGTCGAGCATTACCCACTGCCACCCATTCTCCGGATATTGCGTCGCGCTCATGCGGCGAAAAAAGGCGGTTTTCCGGCCTTATTCGAAGGCTGCCGGGAAAACGGCGTCAGACGAGCGGCAGGATCGTCGCGCTGGCTTCGCTGTCTTCGGTGTACGGCATGAAGAGGATGGATTCGGGCGTACCCTTTACGCGGGCGTAATAGACATCGTCCGCGCCGAGGCGGTTGCGCACCGCCCACGCCGTGAATTCGCGCTCGCCGACCTGCAGCGTCAGCCCTTCCTGCGCGAACTCCAGCACGGTTTTCTCCGGCAGCTTGCCGCGCGGGCCGACCGCCTGAAAATCGATCGTCGCGCCGCCGCCATGAACGCCGAACACGACGCCCTGCCATTCGCCCCCGCGCGGCCCGATGGCGAACCATTGCCCGAGCTGCTCCTCGCCGACCACCTCGAAGCGGTGATCCTGCGGATCGCCCGCCTTCGCGAGATTCGCGCGCGCGACGATCTTCGCCGGCCATGACGGATGGTTCTCGACCAGCACGGTCGCGCCGCCGAGCAGCGCCGGCATGCTCTCGATGCCCGCCGCGCCCGACAGCACCATCGGAAAGCCGAGTCCGCGCGCCTCGCGCAGGCTCGCGGCGAACAGCGACAGGCCGTAGCGGATCGACGGCTTCGCGAGCGCGGCATCGTCGGCGAGGATCAGCCAGAGATCGGCGCGCGCGGCGTTCAGCGCGTCGAGGCCGGCGCGCCATGCGAGCTTCGCGGGTTCATCGACCCAGAAGTGGCCTTGCGTCGCGAGGCCGTAACGTTTGAGCAACTGCGACACGGCGGCGACGCGCGCGGCGTCCTTTTCCTTGTCGAACGCGGTGATCCAGACAGTTTTCATGATGGTTTTTTCCTCTCGTTCAACTCATGACCATCACGACGGACTGGCTCGGCGCGAGCACCGCGCCGACCATGTTGCCTTCGTTGTGCTGGGTCGGATCGCTGAGCCGCACGGCGGGCGAGCCTTCGAACTTCACGGTGACACTGCCCATCATGAACTGGACCTTGCCCATCATCTTCCCCGACACGACGCCGCCCGCGACGCCCGCCTCGTCGCCCGAGCTCAGCGGAAT
Organism: Caballeronia sp. EK; assembly: GCF_014384845.1. Taxonomy (NCBI): domain Bacteria; kingdom Pseudomonadati; phylum Pseudomonadota; class Betaproteobacteria; order Burkholderiales; family Burkholderiaceae; genus Caballeronia; species Caballeronia sp. EK. The sequence continues at coordinate 264,798 of NZ_JACSUE010000002.1, read as the reverse complement.
CTCCGACGACTTGGTGAGCGCCGGCATGCCGCCGACGAGCACCTTGACGGTCGCGGGGTTGCCCATCGGCGGCATGCCGATGTTCGGATACGGAATCGGAATCGGCGGCGCGGGCGGCGCGGGCGTCTTGCATACATCGGGCATCGCCATGCACTGGCCGCCCGCTTTGGTGACTGCGAACATGTCGGCTCCTATCCGAGATCGATCTTGTCGGCGTCGATCTTCACCTGGCCTTCGGCCAGAATCGTCGCGTGGCGGGCGGAAATGTGCATGCGCTCCTCGACGTGCATGCGCACGCGGCCGGCGTGCGTCTCGTCGGCGTTGTCGATCCGGCGAACGCTGTCGCGCGCGCGCTGGATCAGGCGTCCGACCGTGCTCGTGATCTGCTGCGCGACCGTGCTTACCGCGCCGAAGCGGCCCTGCAACTGCTGGATCGCCGCCTCCATGCGATGGAACGTGATCTCGCCGCGCACGCCCGTCATCGCGATTTCGGGCGCCTGCATCGTCAGGCTGCGCGCGGCTTTCATATCGACGCTGTCGGCTTCCACGCGCAGCGCGCCGCGATCCGTGTGCAGCGCGACATCGCCGGGCAGCACGAGCGCCGCGCACGATGGCTGCGCCCGCGCGAGCACCGCCAGCACGTACGAAATCGCGTTCGCGCCGCTCGCGGCGACGAGCACGGTATCGCCGCACTCCGGCTCGACGAGACAGCTTTCCGCGCGCAACGCGCGCAGCGGCGCGCGCCCGGCGGCGTCGAACAGAAACCAGCGGTCGGCGCGGCCGGTCACGGTCGCGTAGGTGAGCTGGACGGCGGGATCGTCGCCGGGCCGGGCGATCGTGACGAGCGTACGGTTCATGGCCGTGTTTCCTTGGATGAGGTTCATGTCAGACGCGCGGCTGCCATTGCTCGGCGCGCGCGAGCGCGGGATCGGTGCGGCGCGCGCCGTCGAACGACGCGCCGCTCAGTTGCGCGCCCTGATCGATGAGCGCATGCAGATTGGCGCCGCCGAAGTCCGCGCGCGTGCAATCCGCGCCGGACAGGTCCGCGTGCGAGAGATCGCAGTACGCAAAGCGCGCGGCTTTCAGCGATGCCCGCTGCCAGACGCTCGCGCCCAGCACCGACTGATTCCAGCGCGACGCATCGGCGCGCGCGGCGGCGAAGTTCGCCTCGCTCGCGTTGACCATCTCGCAGACCGCGTCGGTGAGATCGGCGCGTTCGAAAACGGCGTTCAGCAGCGCCGCGAAGCTCGCGCGCACGCCGCGTAGCGTCGCGTCCTGCAACTGCGCGCCGACGAAGCTCGTGCGATCGAGCGCGATGCCGGACAGGTCGGCCTTTCGCAGCGATGCGCCGTCGAGGATCGTCATCGTCAGATCGCAGCCGCGCAAATCCTGGCCGCTCAGGTCGGCGCCGCGCAGATACGCTTGCGCAAGCGATGCGCCGGTCAGACGCGCGCTCGTGAGGTCCGCGTCCATCGCGGTGAAGCGATGCAGGTTCGCGCCGGTGAAGTCGGTCTGGGCGTAGCGGCAGCCGTGCGCGTCGGCGCGCACGAAGCTCGCGCCCGCGAACGATGCGCCGCCGAAGTCGCAGCGGTCGAACGCGGCGAACGCGCAGTCCGCGTCGCGCACGCTCGCGCCGCCGAAGTCGGCGTTCTCGAAGCGCGTCTGCTGCGCGCGCAGGCCATCGAGCTTTGCGCGCGCGAACGACACGTCCTGGAAATCGGCATCGGCGAACACGGCGTTCGTCAGATTGGCTTCTGCGAACGCGACGTTTTGCAGCCGGCATCCGGACAGATCGATGCCCGAAAAATCGGCGCCGGACAGATCGGCGTCGGCGAGCAGACGCTGCGCGGCGAGCGTCGCGCGCGCTTCGTCGGCGCTCATGCGCATGCGGGTGGCGGGAGTCGTCGTGCTCATATGACGGGCGGCCTGAATTGAAGAATGGTGCGATCGATGTTCGAGCCTTCGAGGCTCGCGATAGTCGGCTGCGCGCCGTCGAAGTCCACGCCGTACAAATTCGCGTGGCGCAGCAGCGTGCCCTTGAGGTTCGACTTGCGCAGCGAGCCGCCGAACAGGTTGACGGCATCGAGATCGGCGCCGCTCAGGTCGGCCTTGTCGAAGCGCGCGCCCTTCGCCGACGACGCGCCGAAGCGTGCCGCCTGCGCCTGCGCATTGCCGAGATCGGCGTGATCGATGACGGCGCGCTCGAAGCTCGCGCGGCGAATCTGCACGCCGTCCCATGCGGCGCGGACGAGGCGCGTGCGCGTGAAGCGTGCGTCGTCGAAACACGTCTTCGCGTCGGCGCGAGACTGGCTCAGGTCGGCATCGGTGAAGACGGCTTGCTGCGCCTGCGCGCCGTAGAACTCCGCCTGACGGCACGCCGATGCCGAGAAATCGCAGCCCGCAAGACGGCTGCCGCTGAAGCTCGCCGCGACGAGATCGGCGCCGATGAACTTCGCGCCGCTCAGGTCGGCATCGGTGAAGCTCGCGTGGTGCGCGCGGCACGCCGACAAATCGGCGCCAGCGAGCTTCGACTGATCGAAGATCGCGCCGCTCAGATCGGCTTGGTTCAACTTCGACGCGGAGCAATCCGCGCCCGTGAAGTCGGCGTCGGCGAGTTGCGCGCCGCGCAGGTCCGCTTTGGCGAACGTGCTCGCCGCCGCGCTCGATTGCGTGAATTGCGCGCGTTGCAGATCGGTTTCGCTCAGGTCGGCGCCGTGCAGCAGCGCTCGCGTGAAATCGGCGTCGGCGAGACGGCTGCCCGCGAACGAGGTCTTGTCGAGCACCGCGCCGGAGAAATCCGCGCCGGACAGATCGAGCTTCGAGAGATCGACGCCGCCCAGGTCGTAACCCGCGAGGCTCGCGCGCGCAGCGTGCCGCGCGATCACCTCTTCGCGCGTCAATTGGACGACGGCGGGCGCTTCGGCCTCGGGCATGTCGATGGCGGGCATCTCGATGGCGGGCGCGGGCGGCTTCGCGGCCAGCGCGGCGAGCGCGGCGAAATCGGCTGCCGACACGACGCCCGGCGGCGCGAGATGCTGCAACGTTTCGGCCAGTTCGGGACGGCTCGCCAGCTGACGACGCACATCCGCCTCCGACAACCCGGCGTCGCGCAGGCGCTGCTGCGTTTCCGCCTGAAGCCGCGCGAGCATGCCGGGCAGATCGGCGGCGCTGGCGTCGGCTTCGGGCTGGTTCAGATAGCGCGCCGCGTCGGCATCTTTCACGCCGTACTTCTGCATCAGCGCGCGGGTTTCCGCGTTCAGTTCGGCGACGCTCGCCTTCACCTCGGCCAGCGTCGGCACGCGTTCCGGCGCGGCGTCCTTCAGATACGGCGCGATATCGGCGTCGGTCTTGCCGAACTTCGCCATCAGCGCGCGGCTCTCGCTGTTCAATGCCGCGGTCTGCGTCTGTACGGCCGACAGCGCGGAGGCGTCGAACGAAACCGCCGCCGCCTGCGGTGCCACCGCAGCTAGCGGCATCGCGACAGGCGCAGCAGCCTCGGCCGGTTCGACGGCAGCCGCCGCGCGCGCCGGCACCGCCACGGCGATCCGCTCGCGGAACACATCGCGGTAATGCTCGAACGGCAGCGGCGCATCGCCCTGACGCTCCCATTCGGCCATCACGTGCGTCACCTGGCTCGCGTCGGTATCGGCGATATTGGCGAGCGCGCGGTACAGCACCACGCCACATTCCAGCTCGGGAAAGAGCCAGAGCGTCTCCGCATGGGCGGCCACTTCGGTCAGCGTATCGTTCGCGTTGACGAAGCAGCGCGCCCGCAAACGCGGCAGCACGCCCTGAAGCACGCTCGCACGCGGATGCATGTTGACGATCTCGAAGCGCTCGTCGCCGATGAAATAGCCGGGCAGACGCTGATCGGACGGCGCGCTCAGAAAGAACTCGGGCCGCGTGTCCGACGGCAGATGCGGCCACTCGCTCTTGAGCCAGCGCTCGTCGCACGCGCCCAGATGCTGCCGGCGCAAGGGCGCGTCGCTACCGAATCCCCAGAAGCCCGCCGGTGCCGCACGGTCGCCACGGCTCGCGATGCGCCGCGTTTCGCTCTCGACGTTCGGCAGCGGCCAGATGCGCGTGCCGTCGGCGTCGTCGATTTCCGCGTAACCCTTGCCGGCCGGATTGTCGGCGCAGCCCGTGCCGCCGAATGCGGTCGCGGGTTCGATCGGCATCTGCGTATAAGGCGTGGCCGCCGAGATCAGGCCGAGCGCATTGAACCGGCGTTCGCCGCTGACCACGAGCGACTTGCCGAGCACGCCGATCCGCGCGCTGACCCACTGCTGCACGACCTGCGTGCCCGCCGGCGCATGCGCCGCGCCGTGGATGAGATATTCGCCGACGGGCTTCGGATAGCCTTCGTCGAGGATCGCGTTCTTGCCGAGCGCGCCGGCGACAGCGGCCCACACGTCGGGTTCGGGCATCAGTCCATCGAGACCGGCGTCGTCGAAGCGAAAGCCGGCAATCATGCCGATGGAGAGCACGTCGCGCCGCGCGAGCCGCAGGCCGCGATAGACGAGCGCGAGATTGTCGGGCTTGAGGATCTTCATGCCGTCATCCCAACTGGATCAGCGCGCTGTTGAACTTCACCGTCGAGCCGTTGAACTTCACCTGCGAGGCCGTCACGCTGAATGCGTTGGCGGCTTCCACGTTCACGTTCGTGGAGATGGTCGCGACCTTGTCCAGTCCGTCGATGGTCACCTGCGCGCCCTTGATCGATACGTTGCCGGCTGCCTGCGCCGAGAGCGCGCCGGTCGCCTTGAGGCCGAGGTCCGCGCCGGCAGTGGCCGTCAGGTTCGACACGGCCGTCATCTTGATGGTCGCGGCGCGCGTGCCGGCGCCGTCGCCATCGACCCAAGTCGTATTGGCGCCGCCGGCCTTGAGCACCACTTGCAGGCTATCGACCTCCACGCTCGATGACACCCCCGGCCCGCTCGCCACGGACAGCTCGCTGCCGAACTGCGACATGTTCAGCGTCGAGCCGATGCCGGGCAACGGCAATACAGTCGCCTTGATGCCCGAAATGCCGAGCTCGATGTTGCTGGCATAGAGCGGCTTGGCCTCGCTCGCGGCGGCGATCGCCTTCGCGCCGTCGAACAGCACCTTGTGCGCGAGGATCGACGTGAGCGCGCCGCCCAATGCGGTCTGCGCCGCCGTGACGCCGTAGCTGCCCGGCGTCCACGGCGCGACCTTGCCCGAGCCGCCGCCGGCGTCGTCGGCCGCACTGATCGCGAGGCCCGCTTCCGCCGCGATCACCGCGTTCACCGCGAGACTCAGCGCGACGGCTCCCTTGATCGAGTCCTTCACGCCATCGACCGTCGTCTTGATGATCGGGTCCTGACCGCCCGAGATCAGCACCGTTTCCGCGCCCTGCAGCTTGCCGGAGGTCTTGAGCGAGACCGTGTCGGAATCGTCCACGGTGATGCTCTTGCCCTTGTTCCAGCTCACGTTGGTGCTGAGACCGAACGACACGTTCGCGCCGAACGACGCCTTCGTGGTCATCGACGCCGACAGCGAGCCTTCGTACGACAACGTGAGCGAATTCTTCGTCCCCGCGAACAGCGAGTTGCTGACGCCGACCGTCACGCTTTCCGAGCTGCCCGCCGTGCTGGTCCACAGGCTGCCGCCGCCGTTCACGTCGGTCGAGCCGATGCCGATCGTGCTGTTGTGAAACGGCGAATGCAGCCACACGGCTTCCTTGCCCTTGCTGTCGGTCATGTGCAACTGATTGCCGCCCGCCGTCGCGATGCGGTTCGCCTGTGCGTTCTGCTGCGTGACGACGTTGCTGTTCTCCGAATTCGCCAGGCTGCCGACGATCACCGGCTGATCCGGATCGCCGTCGATGAACGACAGCAGCACTTCCGCATCCTTGTGCAGCGGGAAATGCATGCCGTGGTCCGTGCCCGCGTACGGCGACGCCATGCGCAGACGCGCGGAACTCTTGTTGGCGTTCTTGTCGGTCTTGTCGAACGGCAGTTGCACCTTGTACTGGCCGTACTCGTCGAGCTCGGCGTACTCGCCGCTGCCTTCGCTGTCGATGGTCGCGTTCATCGTGCCGGCCACGCGCGGCTTGGCCGTCGTGCGCTCGGGACGGAACTGCGTCGCGGCCGGGATTGCACGGAAGCTGTTGCGGTAGACGATCTCGCCGCCGCGCGCGCCCTCGCTGTACGGGCTCGTCACGCCGTTGAGCAGCGCGCCCGCCTGCGAGCCCTGATGATGCACTTCGGTAACGAGATAACGGCCGTTGAAGTCGTCGCGATAGTGAAATCCGAGCGTGAAGAAAAAGCCGCTGCGCAAGCCGAGCGCGGTGCCTTCGCCCGAATACACCTTGCCGCCGCAGACGAGCTCCTGCGCGCGCAGCTTCGCATAGCGGTCGCCTTCCTGCTGGTCGCGGAAGTTCTCGCCGTACAGCATGACTTCGCCGATACCCGCATCCGACACGGTCGCGCGAGCCTTCAACTGCACCGTCGCCTTGCGATAGTTGTAGTCCTGCAAAACCACTTCATGCGGCAGCGGTTTTTGCCGGCACACGAAGTCGCGCACCGAATCGGCGGCGAGACCGGTGTCGAGGGAATCGTCGGGACGGTACGCGACGGGGAGCGCGTCCGCCGCGTGCATGATCTTGTCATCGATCACGACGAGCTTGTCCGCGTCGCCTGCATGGTCGAAGTAGTAGTACACGCCCTCCTTCTCCAGCCAGCGCGACACGAAGTCGAGATACGTCTCCTGATACTGGCAGACGAAGGTGCGCGGCCGGTAATCGCCGGTGAGCCGGAATTCATAATCGGCGGAATTCAGGCGGCCGGTTTCGAGCACGCCGCGCACGGTATCGGTGATCGGGCGTTCGTCGAGATACACCTCGGAGATGCGAAAGAGCGACAGCCGCCACAGGCGCGGCACCAGCACGGCGCGATAGAACACATAACCGTCCGCGCGATGCAGTTGCTCGAACTCGGCGAGGATGCCGTGATACGGCGCGCGGATGCCGCCTTCCGGACCGTAGATCACGAACGACGCGCGATGGCTCAGCATCGTGTCGAAATCGATCGATGCATCGTCCGACACCAGCGTGAGGACAAAGCGGAACGGCTGCGAGATCGCCTCGAAGCCTTCCATTACGACGACCGCGAACTTGTCCGCGCCGAACGCTTCGGACGTGAAATCGAAGCGCTTGTTGGCGAGAATCCGGTCGGACAGTGCGTTCATGTTTGAATCTCCGTACAGGTGATGCTCGTTATTCTTGCGGCGCGCGGTCACCGCATGATTTCAGCCGCGTTACGTTTGAAACCTCAGGCCGGCGCGCCGGGAAACGTCACGGCGAAATCGCCGCTCTCGTTCACGTCGAGCGCCACTTCCGGCAGCGCGATGCCCTCGCCCATGCGCGTGAGGATTTCCTGCGACATCAGCGGCAGCACCGTGCCGCGCAGAATGAAATCGATGTTGCGCGCGCCCGTTTCGACTTCCGTGCAGCGCGCCGCGATCTGCGCGACCACCGCGTCGGTATAGGTGAAACGCATCTTGTTGTTGTGCGCGACGCGCCGCACGATCTTGTCGAGCTTGAGGCGCACGATGCCCGCGAGGGCGTCGGTGGCCAGCGCGAAGTACGGAATCACGGTCATGCGCGCGAGCAGCGCGGGCTTGAAGTGATTCGACAGGATCGGCCGCACCGCGGAAAGCAGCGTCGCCGCGTCGGGCTTGTCATCGCCCGCGGTCATTTCGGTGATGACATCGGTCGCGAGGTTCGACGTGAGGAAGATCACCGTGTTCGAGAAGTCGATCTCCTTGCCCTCGCCGTCCGACAGCATGCCCTTGTCGAACACCTGATAGAACAGGTTCATCACGTCGAGATGCGCCTTTTCCACTTCGTCGAGCAGCACGACCGAATACGGACGCTGGCGCACCGCTTCGGTCAGCACGCCGCCCTCGCCATAACCGACGTATCCCGGCGGCGAGCCGATCAGCCGGCTCACGTTGTGCTTCTCCTGGAACTCGCTCATGTTGATGACGGTGGTCGATTTTTCGTCGCCGAACATGATGTCCGCCACCGACAGCGCCGTCTCCGTCTTGCCGACGCCCGACGGGCCCGCGAGCAGGAACACGCCCATCGGCTGATCCGGGTCCTTCAGGCCCGACTTGGCGGTCTTCAGCACTTCGGCGATCTGCTCCATCGCGTGGTCCTGGCCGCGGATGCGCGCCTTCAGCGTGTCGGCCATGCGCATCACGCTCTGCGCCTGATCGCGCAGCATCTTGCCCGCCGGAATGCCGGTCCAGTCCGAGATCACACGCGCGACCACATCCGGATCGACATCGATATGAACCAGCGGCTGATCGCCCTGCGCCGCCTTGAACGCGTCGGCCGCGGAAGCGATGTCGCGTGACAGCGCCTCCAGCGTGTCGGCGGGCGCGCCGGCAGCCTTCGCCTCGTGACGCGCCGCGCGCGCATCGAGCAACGCGCGGGCGGCGTCGCGTTGGCGTTGCCAGAAGGCGCGGAGTTCTTCGGCTTGCGCGCCGAGCTTCGGCAATTCCTCGTCGATCTCGCGAAGACGCGCGAGGTCGACGGGCTGCTGGTTGTCCGCATCGCGTTCGAGTCCGCTCTTCTCGCGCTGCAATGCCTGGATGCGGCGCTCCGTGTTCTCCAGCACGTCGGGCTTCGCGCTTTGCAGCACCTTCACGCGCGCGCAGGCGGTATCGAGCAGATCGACGGCCTTGTCCGGCAACTGGCGGCCCATGATGTAGCGGCTCGACAACTCGGCCGCCGCGACGATCGCGTCGTCGCGCAGCACGACCTTGTGCACGTCCTCGTACTTCTCCTTCAGGCCGCGCAGGATCAGCACGGCGGTATCGAGATCCGGTTCGTCGAGCTTGACGAGCTGGAAGCGCCGCGCGAGCGCCGCGTCCTTTTCGAAGTACTTCTTGTATTCGGCCCACGTCGTCGCGGCGATCGTGCGCAGCTCGCCGCGTGCGAGCGCCGGTTTCAGCAGATTGGCCGCGTCCGACGTACCGGCCTGACCGCCCGCGCCGATCAGCGTGTGCGCTTCGTCGATGAAGAGAATGATCGGTTTCGCCGACGCCTTCACCTCGGTGATGACACCCTTCAAGCGATTCTCGAACTCGCCCTTCACGCTCGCGCCTGCTTGCAGCAGGCCCATGTCGAGACCGAGGATCGTCACGTCCCTGAGCGAATCGGGCACGTCGCCTTCGACCACGCGCAGCGCCAGCCCTTCGACGACCGCCGTCTTGCCGACGCCCGGATCACCGACGCAAATCGGGTTGTTCTTGCGGCGTCGCGCGAGAATATCGACCATCTGGCGAATCTCGGCATCGCGGCCGAACACCGGATCGAGCTTGCCCGCACGCGCCTTCTCGGTGAAGTTTTCGCAGAAGCGCGCGATCGCGCTGCCGTCGCCGCCGGCGGGCGCGGACGCATCGCTCGCGCCGTCGCCGAGCGCCTCGCGCGTGCCCGCTTCGACGGAACCGCCGCACACCGCGTCGAACGAACGGATCAGCGTTTCGCGATTCAGCGCGCGCAACGGCGCGGCGTAGTCGCCGGTCGCGTAATAGGTCGGGCGCGCGAGGAACGCGAGCAGCACCGCGCCCGAGCGGATGCGCGGCTCCTGCAAGTCCACCGATGCGATCAGCCACGCGTCCTGCAGCAGTTCGAGCAGGAGCGGCGAGAACGCGGGACGCCCCGCGTTGCCCGTCCTCATCTGTTCGAGGGACAGGTTGATCGAGCGTTGCACCAGCGCCGCCTCGACGTCGTGCTGACGCAGCAGGAGCGCGATATCGGCCTGTTGATCGTCGAACAGCTTGACGAGCAGATGCTCGACCGTGATCTCGTAATGACCGCGCGACACGCACAACCCGACGCCATCTTCGAGCGCCTGTTTGCAAAAGCCGTTGAGGCGGCCCACCAGGGGCTTCAGTTCGACCAGCAGCATGTTAGTTTTCCTCTTAGTCTTTCCAGCAACGGCCAGCAGTGGGTTTAAAGAGCGTAGTGAACCCGCGTCGGCAGCTTCGCCTCGCCGGGGTTGAGCCATGTATCGAAACCGAGCCGCGACCACGCGCCGCGCCCCGTGCGCGCCGCGCCTGCTTCGTCATCGCGCAGTTGCAGCCCGACTTCGACATCGAGCGGATCGGTCAGATAGAAACGCGTGAAAAAGCGCAGGCGCGCATGGGCGGTCCCGCCCGGCAGCATCTGATGAAAAAGCGCATGCGGCACGTTCGCGAATTCGATGCGGATCGCGCTTTCGTAATCGTCGATCTCCGAGCCGAGCCATGCGTCCTCGCCCAGACAGCTTTGCTGACGCCCGAGTTGCCAGCGCTGATCGGCGGGAATCGGCACCACGCGCAGCACGCCGCACACCACGTTCACATCGGCGGGGGCGAAGGCATCGGCGAGCAGGGTTTTCAGGCCGAGCGCCGAGCGCGGCCGCTGGTTGAACAGGCCCGCGTAACGCAGCAGTTCGGCGCTGCCCGGCAACAGATCGACGCGCAGATCGGGATCGTGCAGACCGACGAACGCATACAACTGATTGAGCGACGCCTCGTGCCGATCCTCGACGATGCGCTGCTCGACGCGATATTTCGCCCATCCGTCGAAGAGCAGCGGATACAGCGCGTGATGCACGATATCGAGGAAATCGCGCGTGACGTGATGCCCTTCGCGCTCTTCCTCGAAGAGGTCTTCGGTGTAGTACGTCGGCAGCGGCGATGCCACGCCGTACAGGCCGAAGAAGTTCGCCGTGATGCGATAACCGCCTTCGGGCATCGCCTCGATGCGGTCGATATCGTTCTCGGGAAAGCCGAGCCCGAGCCGCGGCCGCACCCGCAGGTTCTCCTGGTTCAGACCCGTGTGACGGTCGTAGAGCCGCAGCAGCCGGATCGCCTGGAAGTAGGAATACTTCTCGCCGTTGGTGAGAAGCAGCGCCTTCACAGCATCGGTTGTTGTCCGAGTCTCGGCGGCCATTTGAAAACTTTCCCTGAGAGCGTGTCTTCGAGCTCGACGCGCGTATAGGAATTGATGCCGGCGTAATCGCCGAGAAATCGCTCGAGCATGCAACCGAACAGATACAGATCGCCGATCCCGGCGTAATGGTCCTCGCGGCAACGGATGCGGATCAACTGGCCGCGCTGCATGCCGCCACGGCCGACGAGCCGCGTTTCGCGCGTGACCGTCACATCGACGATGCCTTCGATACGACGCCGGTTCGACAGCTCCTGGCCCTGCCGCCCGGCGAACACGTAAAGGCCGAGGAGCTTGCGCAGGTTGTCGGCGCTGGCGAGCGACAGCAGATTCAGCGATACGTGCGACAGCAGGCACCACAGCAGTTCCTCGCCTGCGGGCGGGTCCTGCGCGGGCGTGATCGCGCGGATATTGGTGAAGCTCATCTGATCGGGCGACGAGCTGGTCGGCACGTTGATGTCGCCCGGTTTCAGGCCTTCCGGCAACGCGCGGTTCGTGCAGGTGACGCGGATCGACAGCGTCTCCGGCAGCGGCGTCTCCGAAGGCGGATAGTTGAGCGACAGATACACGTCGCTGCCGCGCTCGACGTTCGCGCTTTTCAGCGTCGTGCGGTAGCTCAGTTGCGCGCCGCGCCCGTCGTGACGAAACATGCTGAACGGCTGATACACGCGCTCCTGCGCGCGGCCCTGCTGATAGCCCAGCACCTGATCGACCGAATACACCTGATAGTGACGGCGATCGCGGCCTTCGGGAATCACGCGATATTCCGTCGCCCGATGATCGTGCGTGATCGGGTCCGCGACATGCGCGAACACGTTGATCGCCGGGACCACGTTGAGCATGAAGCTTTCGGCGTCGATCTCGGGCATCCAGTCGTGCAGCGCATCGAGCGTCATCACGATGCTGAAGCTCGTGCCGTTCGCGTTCGCGGTCCAGCGCCTGATTCCCGTGATGTCGATGAAGAGAAACTTTTCCGGCTGCGCGAAGAATTCCTGGATCGTGCGATAGCCGCTCGACGCGTGGCCCGGATAAGTCAGCAAGCCGGCGTCGAAGCCGCTCGTGCGCAGGCTTTTCGCGCCGAGCGACAGGCGCTCGCCGCCGCTCGCGATGCGCACGTCGGTGACGTGATTCATCAACAGCAAGAGCAGCTTGGAGGCATCGACATGACCGCCGTTCAGGAAGAGCCGAATCGAATCGCCGTTCCATTGCGCGATGCTCGCGCCGCCGTCCATTTCGAAGTCGATCATCAGCACGGGCGCCGCGCCCGCGTGGCTCAGCAGATTGACTTCGGCGATGCGCAACGGCTCGACATCGAGATCCCAGGCGGTGCGAAAGCGGCACGACGTGCCATCCACCGGCACGGACGCGAGCTCGGTGCCCGCGGCCACGCGCGACGCCTGCGTGCGCGGACCTTTGGCCGCAAAGCCGATCAGCGTCGAGGCCGGAACGGGCCGCAGATAATGCGGAAACAGCAGATTGGTGAGTTCCTGAACGAACTCGGGAAACTGGTCGTCGAGCTTCTGGCGCGTGAGGCCCGTGAGAAACGCGACGCCTTCGAGCAGGCGCTCGACATCCGGATCGGCGGACGTGCCCGAGAGCATCGGCGCGATCGCCGGATTCGCGCGGGCGAATTCGGCGGCCAGGCCTTTCAGCTTGTTCAGCTCATCCTGATAGTATCGATTGAACATGCGTGACCGACTCGGCTGAATCCGGATAAGAAAGAGAGTGACGGCGTGAAATCAGTCGACGCTGACGCGCCCATTCGCGCCCACGGTCGTCGAGATGCGCAGCGGAATCTCGCGGTCGTCCACTTCGAGCGAGCCTTCGAGCGCGAAGCGGATCGACAGCACATCGGTTTCCTCGCGATTGAGCGTGACGCGCGGCGACTTGATGCGGGGCTCGTAGCGCAGGACCATGCGGCGAATCTCCTCTTCGATCTCGCGCGTGGAGCCCATCGCGGTGGTGCCGGCAAGGTTCGTGAAATCGGGCACGCCGAATTGCGGATCGATCTGCACGCTGCCTTGCCGCGTGTTGAGCAGCCGGCTCAGATGGCCCATCACGGAATCGACGAGCACATCCACCTGGGTCTCGTTGGTGCGCGCTTCACCCGCGCTCCAGCTCGCGATCCGTTCCAGCAGCCGGCGCTCTCTCACGATTGCTCCCGCTCAGAGGCGAATCAGGACTTCGGCGCGAGCCACGAATCTTCGGCTTCGATGCCGTCCGGATCGAAGGTCCACGTGATCTTCTCGTACGTGAACGAGATATCTTCCATGTGACCCATCTGCTTGTTTTCCGGCGACAGGCAGTTCGGCGTCCACGACTTCATGTTCGTCAGAATCGCGTTCGACAGCTTCACGGTGTAGTACTTCTCTTCCGTGCCCTTCGGCGAGATGCGGTAGAACTCCAGCGTGACGTTCTTCATCTGCTCGCCCGAGGTCAGCGCCTGGAACAGCTTCGGCGACGACTTGTCGATTTCCTTGGTGAGCGTCATCGGCAGATGCACGCGCTTGCCGGTCGGCAGGCCCGTTTGCGGGCTCTTCGGAATTTCGATGGTGTGATCGACAGCCTGGACGAGAATCTTTCCTTCATGACCCTGAACCTTGGTCGAGCCTTCGATCTTGCCCTGGTTCTGGCCTTCGAGAGTGAGGTAGCACGGCATCGGCATGATAATTCCCCTGTTGGGTAGCAAACTGTGTTTGGGTTTCGGTTGTTTCGCCGGGCCCTCGCGGCCCCGGCGTTTCGCTCAGCTCTTGTGTGCTGCGCATGTTTCACATGTTGCAGGAGGCCCGTTACCGGTCGGTTTCAGTTCTCCCGCGTTGCGTTACAGATGAAACACGGCGCGCTTTCCGGCGATGCGCCGCTTACTTCTTGTCCAGCTTGCCGACCAGGGACAACGTGAACGACGCGCCCATGTACTTGAAGTGCGGGCGCACCTTCAGATCCACGCGATACCAGCCCGGATCGCCTTCGACATCGGCCACGACGATTTCCGCCTGACGCAGCGGACGACGGCTGCGCACGCCTTCGGCGGGGTTGTCCATGTCCGCGACGTACTGGCGAATCCATGTGTTGAGTTCGCTTTCCAGATCGACGCGCTCTTTCCACGTGCCGATGTTCTCGCGCTGGATCACCTTGATGTAATGCGCGAGACGGCTCACGACGAACATGTACGGCAGTTGCGTGCTGAGCTTGTAGTTCAGCTCGGCTTCCTTGCCTTCCTTGGTGTTGCCGAAGAACTTCGGCTTTTGCGCCGAGTTCGCCGAGAAGAACGCGGCGTTGTCGCTGTTCTTGCGCATCGTCAGCGCGATGAAGCCCTGCTCCGCAAGCTCGAACTCGCGGCGCTCGGAGATGAGCACCTCGGTCGGAATCTTGTTTTGCAGCTCGCCCATCGACTCGTACGTGTACACCGGCAGGTCGCCCACCGTGCCGCCGCCCTGCGGTCCGATCACGTTGGCGCACCAGCGGTAATCGGCGAAGCTCGACGTCAGGCGCGAGGCGAATGCGAACGCCGCGTTGCCCCACAGGAACTGGCTGTTGCCGCCCGACACGTCTTCCTTGTAGTTGAACTTCTTGGCCGGCACGGTATCCGCGCCGTACGGCACGCGCAGCAGGAAGTGCGGCAACGTGAGACCGACGTAACGCGCGTCTTCCGATTCGCGGAACGCATTCCACTTGACGAATTGCGGGCCTTCGAAAATCGACGAAAGGTCCTTCAGGTTCGGCAACTGATCATAGGTATCGACGCCGAAGAAATGCGGGCCCGCCGCGGCGATGAACGGCGCATGGCTCATCGCCGATACGCTCGCCACGTTCTGCAGCAGCTTCACGTCCTGCGTGCCCGGACCGAACTCGTAGTTCGCGACGATCGCGCCGAACGGCTGGCCGCCGAACTGGCCGTATTCAGCCGTGTAGAGATTCTTGTAGAGACCCGACTTGGTGATATCCGCCGCGTCCTCGAAGTCTTCGAGCAGCTTGCCCTTGCTTACGCTCAGCAACTGAATCTTGACGTTCTCGCGAAAATTCGTGCGGTCCACGAGGAACTTGAGCGAGCGCCATGCCGACTCCATCTTCTGGAAGTCGGCGTGATGCAGGATCGCATCGACCTGCGCGCACAGCTTCTGGTCGAGGTCGGCGATCATGCTGTCGACCGTCGCCTGCGTGATGCGCTCGACTGCGTTCTGCGGCTCCAGCAGTTGCGAGATGAAAGCCTGGATGCCCTGACGCGTGATCGAATAGGCTTCGTCGCCCGGCTTGATGCGCGCCGACTCGATCAGGGAATCGAGCAGCGAGAGACTTGCGTCGGATTCGGGTGCGGCTGTCGCTGTCTGTTGCTTTTCCATGTCGCTCATGTCACTTTTCCTCGATGCCGAGTTCGCTCATCAGACGCGCACGCACGCCTTCGTCTTCGATCAGTTCCTGAACGCGCTTGCGGAAATCCGGAATGTTGCCGAGCGGGCCCTTCAGCGCCTTGAGCGCGTCGCGCAAGGCGATCATCTGGCGCAACTCGGGGACTTTCTCGACGATCGCATCCGGCGAGAAATCGTCGACGGACTCGAACTTCAGGTTCATCGCGATCTGCGCTTCCGGATCGGCGTTCGCGTCGAGGCGGTTCGGCACCGCGAGATCGAGCGAGAGCTTCTGCCCCTTGAGCACTTCGTTGAAGTTGTCCTTGTCGACGTTGACCGGCTTCATGTCTTCGATCGGCGTGTCGTCGTCGCGCAAAGTGAAGTCGCCGAGCACGAGCAATTTCAGCGGCAGTTCGACTTCCGCCTTGGCATCTCCGGTGGCCGGACGATACACAATATTGACCCGCTCCTTAGGAGCGACTGAACCGTCAGATGCCATGCCTACCCCCTAACCCAATACCAAAAGTGTTGATGAAATATTCAAGCCGCTTTGAACAGCGTCAGCACGATCGTGCGCGAATGCCGTCGCCGCTCATTCATTGCATGCTGCTGGCGACACGGAACGATCTCACGGCGTATAGCGGGTCATTGCCGCAAAGAGAACCGGATTCCGGGCTCTTTTCGCGCATTGGGCGCATGGCCTGCGTGCTACGCTGAACTTCCTGTCGCTCAGGGCATTAACGACCGCGCTTTCGGATTCTTGAAGCTGTTTTTAGGGCGCCCGAAATGCGGCAATGCGCTTCACCGATCCATAAGGTTCTTTTGATTTCTGCCGTTAATGCTTCGAGAACTTCTGAAGCCAGGCGGACAGCGGCATCGCCATTGCGTGAGAGACCATTGTGGCAAACCAGTATGAAGTCCAGGGCGACGTGCTCATCGTGAGCCTCGAAGGCGCGCTGAACAGCACGAACTCGGCGCAGGTCGAGGCCGAAATCCAGCGCCGTCTCGATCAGGGCACCAACCAGGTCTTGTTCGATCTGAGCGCGCTCGGCTATATCTCCAGCGCGGGATTGCGCGTCGTGCTCATCGCCGCGAAGCGCCTCAAACAATCCGCGGGACGGCTCGTCCTGTGCGGCATGCACGACCAGATCCGCGAAGTGTTCGAAGTCAGCGGATTTCTCAACATTCTCAACGTCACCGACACCCGCGCGTCCGCGCTCGGGCGCTTCAACGAGGTGGCGTAAGCCTCATGTTTCGTTTGTAACCTGAGCCCGTTTTTCTGAAACGCGGCCGTAACGGCGCGCGCCGAGAATTCATCCCATGCGCAGAACGAACTGCGCCAAACAACCGGAGAAAAAAATCATGCCGATGCCGTGCTACCTCTCACTCGAAGGCCAGAATCAAGGGAAGATCGAAGGCTCGACCAAGGTTCAGGGTCATGAAGGAAAGATCCTCGTTCAGGCTGTCGATCACACCATCGAAATCCCGAAGAGCCCGCAAACGGGTCTGCCGACCGGCAAGCGCGTGCACCAGGCGATGACGCTCACGAAGGAAATCGACAAGTCCTCGCCGAAGCTGTATCAGGCGCTGACTTCCGGCGAGCAGATGAAGGACGTGTCGCTGGAGTTCTATCGCATTTCGCCGAAGGGCACGGAAGAGAAGTACTACACCGTGAAGCTGTCGAATGCGATTCTGACGAACATGAAGTCGTGGACGCCGAACTGCCTGTCGCCGGACAACAAGCAGATGGGCCACATGGAAGACGTGTCGTTCACGTACGAGAAGATCACGTGGACGTATGAGCCGGACGGCATCGAAGCCGAAGATTCGTGGCTCGCGCCGAAGTCCTGACGCGTTGCGGCGCTCGTCGGCTTATCAGGGAATGAGGCTCCGGATATAGTTTATCGGCGCATGGTCGGCGAGATCCCTGATCATGACGGTGCCCTTCTTCCACGCATACTCGCGAAGATAAGCGATGCGCGCCGCCTCGCGGTCGGCCTGCACGAACGACGGCTCGGGCGCAGCATGCAGCGTGCCGTCGGCGTCGATGAACGTCATGGACCCCGCATGGACGTATCCGCCCAGTTCGGGAGGCAATTCGGTGACGAGGTCGCAGCAATCGACGAATCGCTTGATGGCGGTCTCGGCCAGCGTCGCGGCGAAGTCCGCATTTCCGACTCGCGGCGATCCGAACGTAATGAGCTCGTCCGGGCGGCATACGCTCGCGGCCAGCGTCGCAATCGCGGCGCCGAGACTATGGCCCGTGAGCACGAGCCGCTTTCTCGCGTTCTTCGTCTCATCCAGCCATTGCAGCACGGCGGGAAGAATACTTCTCGTCGCGGCAGCGAAGCCATCGTGAACCCGCCCTGAGGTTTCGTTCCAGGGCGTCAGGCTCGCTACGAGATCGACCGCGATATCCGTGAGTTCCGCGGGTTCGGTTCCGCGAAACGACACGACGGCCAGGCCGTCTGCTTCGCGGAGTGCCCCGAAACCCTGAGTGTCGGTGTCCGGGTTATCGAACAGCTTGGGTTCGCCGAATCGCACCTTCGAGAGTGCCTGCCGTAGCCGGTCGAGTTGAGGTTGGGCGTCTTCGGCATGGACATAGGCGAGTCGTGCGAATTCCGCAGCGAGCGCCGAAGCCTTGTACTCGACACGATCATCGAAGATCGTGTCATCGTTTTGCGGCGAGTACAGGGCAACACGTCTTGCATCGTATGCAATCGTCGGCATGTGCATCTCCCGCGGCTTCGGAACGCTTCAGAATAGGTGGCGCTCACACGATACGAAACCAGAACCGGCGCGGTTGTGTGGCATAGCAGACAGAGATCCCCGATTGCTTCGGATGGCTTATCGCGATGCAACACCGAATCGTCACGCCGTCAGCGCGGCCATCGCGGCGGCGCGATCGGGAAGAATGCGAAACAGCGAATCGAAGCCGATCACCTGAAACACTTCATGAACCTGCGGTAAAAGTCCCGTCAGCACCAGATCATGCCCCGTGCTGCGCGCGCTCTTCGCCGCCTTCAGCAAGACGCGCAGGCCGGCCGAACTGACGTATTGCACGTCGCTCATATCGAGCAGCACGCGCGGCGTCGCCTGAACACGCTCGGGCAACACGTCTTCGAGTTGCCGGGAGGTCGTGCTGTCGATGCGTCCATCCACGGCGATGACCAGTACTTCGCCTTCATGCGTTTCGTTGATATTCATCGGTTTCCTCGGTAGATCTTCAAGCGTCCGGCTTCGCGGCGATGCGCTTGTGAAAGCTCAGGCAGTTCAATTCTTCACGACGCTCATAAGCCACGCGATCCATCATCTTGCGCACGAGATAGACGCCGAGCCCGCCGATCGCGCGATCGTCGAGTTCGCTCGTCACATCGGGATCGGGCAGCGTCAACGGATCGAAGGCAACGCCGTCGTCGATGACTTCGGCATGCACTTCGTCCGCGCCGATCGTCACGTGAACGCGGATCGCGCCGTGCGCCGAACCGTACGCCGCGATGTTCGAGATGACTTCGTCGAAGGCCATCGCGAAGCTCTGGAACAGCGCGGGCGGCAGGCCGCGCGCATCGAAGAGCGCTTGCAAGCGATTCACCAGCGCATCGATGTCGGGCGCTTTCGGATCCAGTTGCGTGTCGAGCGTGTCGGTCGCGTTCATGCTGTCTTCGACCCGGAAGCCCCGTAGTGAACCGCAAGGCAGGTGATGTCGTCGGATTGCGGCGCGCCGTCGGCGAACTGATTGACGCTGTCGAAGAGACGCTTGAGCAGCACTTCGACATCCGCGCCATTGGACCCCGCGAGATGCCGCGCGAGGCGCAGTTCGCCGTATTCCTCGTCGGCGGGATTGAACGCCTCGGTGACGCCGTCGGTATAGAGCAGCAGCGTCGAACCGGCTTCGAGATGCGCGCGCCCTTCCTTGAACGGCGTGCCTTCGATGACGCCCAGCGCCATGCCGCCCGTGCCCGGCAATTGCGACACCTCGCCGTCCGGACCGATCAGATAAGGCGGATTATGCCCGCCGTTCGCGTATTCGAGTTCGCCCGTCGCCGTATCGAGGATGCCGTAGAAGAGCGTCACGAACATCGTCGCTTCATTGTCCTGCGCGAGCAGATCGTTGGCGAGCGCGAGACACGCGCCCGGGCTCGCGGCGCTCGGCGCGATCGCGCGCAACAGCGTGCGCGCCACCGCCATGAACAATGCGGCGGGCACGCCCTTGCCCGACACATCGGCGATCACCATGCCGATCTTCTGATCGGACAGCCAGAAGTAATCGTAGAAGTCGCCGCCGACTTCCCGCGCCGGAATCATGCGCGCGAACATCTGCAAGTCGGGCCGCGATGGAAAGCGCGTCGGCACGATCGATTGCTGCATGCGTCGTGCGACGTCGAGTTCCTGCTGGATCGACACGAGCTTCGTATGCGCGTTGAACACGTTCTGGATCGTGAGGAACCACGGACGCCATGCCTGCGGAATATCCGGAATCGACTTGACGGAGCCGCGGTCTTCGTCCTGGATGTAACGCACCAGCTTCTGCGCGGGCACGATCGCATCCCGGTACGTCATCCGGCTTGCGATCATGAGCATCAGCGTCAGGCTCAGCACGAGCACCAGCACGCTCGGCACGCCGGTCTCCAGCGCCACGCGCTGAAGGTTCCAGCGCGGCAGCAGCAGCACGAGGCGAAACGGCGCATGCCGGATGCCGACCGCCTCGATGTAATAGCCGTCGCGAATCGAAAGACGCCCGTCCGCATCGTTCAGCACGCTTTGCAGGTCGCTACGCAATGAAGGCGGAAAGGCTTCCTCGGCCGATCGCACCTGCTGTGCGCCATCGCGCACCAGTTCCGGGTCCGCGAGCAACTGCCCGCGATCGTTGACGATGAACATGCGGCCCAGTCCCGGCGGCCAGGTGCGCACGAACTGGTTGAGCCAGCCGAGCGTCAGATCGAGCGACACCGAGCCGCGAAACTGGCCCGCATCGAACACGCCCGCCGATGCGGTGACCATCACGCCCTTGCCCGCTTCATCGACATAAACGGGCGTCCACACGACGGCGTGATCGGGATCGGTGGCCGTTTGCACTTCCGTGAAAAATTCCTTTTGCTTGAGCGAGTCCGCGTAGAAGAAGTCTTTCGACGCGACCCACGGATAGATATTGATGAAGCGTCGCGCGGACGTGTAGTAGACCCACGTCGCGCCCGGCAGGTTGGCCATGATCGTCTTGAACGTGCCGTTCAGGCTCAGCGCCATCTCGAGCTCGCGATCGAGCGCGGGCGTGCGCGCACCGACGAGGCCCGTGAGATTGCCGGCATCGGCGGCGGTCCACGGTGCAGGCAACGCGTCGAGCTGGATGCTGTCCGGCTCCTTGCCCGGCCGCAGCGCGGCGAGCAACGGCGAATCGGCCGCGCCTTGCGGATGCAGGCGCAACCATGTCTCGCCCTGAATGCGCATCGAGTTGACGGCGTCGGTGCTGCTTCGCACGAGCGCATCGAGCGCGATCGCCTGTTCCTGCATGCGCTGACTGACGCTCGACGTTTGCGCCGCGAGCGTCATCGTGTATTGCAGATAAACGAGCGCGCACGCGACGATGAGCACGCCCACGAACGCGATGCGCATCACACGGTTGTAGCGGGCGAACAAGGCCGCCGTCAGATCGGACATACGCTCTTTCGTTTAACGTTGATGCGGATTGTGGTCATGGCGAATCACCCGCTCAGGCCGCGACGCTGCCCGCGCGTGCCTCGCGCGTGCCGGCGTAGCCGAGCTGTTCGAGGCGCTTTTGCAGCACGCCGGAACTCGTCAACTGAAGGATTTCGGAGAAGACCATGCGGGTCATCGACTTCGGATCGACGATGCGCGCGCCCTGCTCCGCCTTCAATACGCCGATGACCTCGCGGTAATCCTCGATGCCCGCGACCATGATGTCGAACCAGCTCAGCCACGCGGCGGAGATCGTCGGGTTCTGCTGCAGCTCCTTGCACAGCCGTCCGATGCGCGTCGCCTGATCGAGCAGGATCACGTCGATCTCGTGCTCGTCCGAGCCGAGGCGTTCGCGCAAATCGACGTCCCAGCGAATGCTGATTTCGGGGAGAAAGATATAGCGCAGCCCCTGCACGATGCCGATCCGGCTGTGCACCGAGGGAATCATCGTGAAGCCGTCGATGGCCCAGCCTTCGCCGGGAAACTCGACGATCCGGCGCACCAGCTCGACCGTATCCGCGATGCGCCGCGGCTCGCGGAACATCACGGTGAGACCGGGCCGCGCGTTGTCGGTCCATTCGCCGGGCGGCAGCACGCGGCCGACGAAGGCATCGGTTTGCGCGGCGGCATCGGCGAGCGAGAACACGGCGGCGGCGAGCGCGGCCGCATCGAAGCCGATTGCCGCCTTCACTTCGAGACCGACCGAGAGTTCCTGGCTCGATCCATAACGCCCGAGCACGGGGCGCAGCACGATGTCCCTCACGCGTTCGTCGTCGCTCAACAACGTGACGAGCGGATGCACGAACGCCTTGAAGCGCGCGCCGACCGGATACACGCGCGATGCCGGAATCGTCGTCGCGCCATGACCGCGCAGACGCGCGAGCCCGCCGGCCGAGGCCTGCTGCGTGAGGCCCACGAAGTAATGATCCACAGCGTCGGCCATCGCCGTTCCTTGTTTTTGCTTTGAGTTCGAAATTACGTCGGAAAGTGTATCGATGGCCGGCGCGGACAAAAGCCCGAGAAGAGCGCCAAAGAGGCGACTATTCGTGGCTTTGCGGCGACCCACGCGGGCATGGCCGATCAGCCTTGCAAATGGCCGGCTTTTCGAGGGATCTGGAACGCTGCTGAAATCTCCCGGGAAGGCGCGGGAAAGGTCCGCACGCGATTGCGCGCGACGCATGCATTCGGAAGCTGGGCGGTCGCAGCCCCGTTCAATCCGCGCGTGCTGATTCGTTCTTCCGGATGAGGCTGTCGTTCCGGGTGCGCGCGATGGGTCACGATCTTTACATGAACATCCTGACGGGCATGTTCCTTTTCTGGAACGCCGCTCGCGTGCTGACCTACGTTCCCACGATCGTCAGACTCGTCTGCGCGCCGACCGACGCGCGAAGTCATAGCCTGTTGACCTGGCTATGCTGGGTGCTGAGCAACGGGACATTCGCGCTGATGCTGCTCGAACGAAACGACGGCGTACCTGAAGCGATGTTCTGGCTCAACGTCGGCAATACGACGATGTGTCTGATCGTTTGCGCGATCATCTTTTGCAAGCAGCACAGCGTGGATGCGCGCTGACATATCCCCTCGCTGCTTAGCAAAACATCGACCCGCTTTTCTACATGTAAACCCTCTCGCACATCACCCCGTGCACGAGTGATTCGATGCGCCCGGCGAGTCGAAGAGCATTGACGGCGGGTTAATGCGCCCGAATACTGCCGACTGGAGGGCGTCGCTTGCAGCGATGCGTATTCGTCAGGAGACTTTAGCGCACCCGGTCTTCATCAAACCCACCCGATACAAGGAACGTAGAATGAAGAATGCCTTGTCCGTACGCTTCGTCATGAAGGCTGCCGCCGCCGTGTCCGCGGTCACGTTCGCCATGTCCGCGCATTCCGCGGACCCGCTCAAGATCACGCTAACCAACTGGGCCGATACCCAGGCGGTCGTCTACACCGCGAAGTACGTTCTGGAAACCAAGCTGCAACAGCCCGTTACGCTGGTCAACGCGGATATCGGCATTCAGTTTCAGGGCCTCGCCCGCGGCGATGTGGATCTGATGCTGGGCGCCTGGCTTCCGGTCACGCACGCGGCTTACTTCGCTCGCTACAAGAACGACATCGAGGATCTGGGCACCATCTACTCGGGGGCGAAGATCGGATGGGCGGTTCCGGACTACGTGCCCGAGAGCGAGGTGGCCTCGATCGCCGATCTCAACAAGCCCGATGTCAAGACGAAGCTGAACAGCACGATTCAGGGCATCGAGCCGGGTGCGGGCGAGATGGTCGCCTCGGAGAAAGCGCTCAAGGAGTACGACCTCGCCGGTTATAACCTGGTCAGGGCGAGCGAGGCCGGCATGCTGACGGCTGTGTCGCGTGCTTATCCGGCGAAGAACTGGATCGTTGCGACCGTCTGGAGCCCGCACTGGCTGTGGCAGAAGTACAAGATGCGGTATCTGAAGGATCCCAAAGGCGTACTGGGTGGCGACGAGCAGATTCACGGTTTCGGGTCGAAGCAGTTCGCGCAGAAATTTCCTCGCGCCAATGTCTTCGTCCGGCACTTCAAGCTGACGCTCGCGGATGTCGAAGCGATCGAACTCGACGGCAATGCCACGAACGACTGGAACGTGGCGGCGAAGAAGTTCGTCGATGCGCATCCCGAGAAAGTGCAGGCGTGGCTCCAGCAGTAAAGCGTCCGGCCGCGCCGACCGTGACGCGGCTGACCGATTACCTAGGTAATTGACACGTATGGACCTAAGTAATTTGAGCGCTTACGCTCTTTTTCAACTCGGAAGGAATCCGACAAGAGAAAGGGGTCAAGCGCCATGCCGAATCAAGCAGCCCAAGAGGTCGATACCAGAACGCTCAGACGCGTCATAGCCGCGGCTTCCATCGGCAACTTCGTCGAATGGTTCGATTTCGCCGCGTATGGATTTCTCGCGACCATCCTGACTCGCGAGTTCTTTCCGAGCGGCGACCCGACGGTCGGGCTTCTGAAGACGTTCGCGGTCTTTGCGGTTGCCTTCGCGTTCCGGCCGCTGGGCGGCCTCTTCTTCGGCGTCGTCGGGGACCGGATCGGCCGCAAGCGGACCCTCGCTTTCACCATCCTGATGATGGCGGGCGCCACCACGCTGATCGGGCTGCTGCCGACGTACGCGAGCATCGGCTACTGGGCGCCGCTGCTGCTCACGATCATCCGCTGCGTGCAAGGCTTCTCCGCCGGCGGCGAGTATGCGGGCGCCTGCGCCTACGTGATGGAACATGCGCCGCGCCGCCGTCGCGCGTTCTTCGGCAGCTTCGTTCCGGTTTCGACATTCTCGTCGTTCGCGTGCGCGGCGGTCGTCGCTTATGCGCTCGAATCTTCGCTGTCGCCCGCGGCGATGGTCGACTGGGGCTGGCGCATCCCGTTTCTGATCGCGGCTCCGGTCGGTCTCATCGGCGTCTATCTGCGCGTGAATCTGCATGAGACGCCCGCATTCAAGGCGCTCGAAGGCAACAAGGAAGTCGCTCATGCGCCCTTGATGGAAACGCTGCATTCGCAGTCCGGGAACATCCTGAGACTCGGCGCGTTCGTCTCGGTCACGGCGCTGTCCTTCTATACGTTCACCACGTATTTCGCGACCTATATGCAGGTGGCGGGGCACTTGTCTCGCGGAACCTCACTGCTCGTGACCGTGCTCGCACTCTTCTTCGCCGCGGCGCTGTGCCCGCTGGCCGGTCTTTTCTCCGACCGCGTCGGCCGACGCACGACGATCGCGACCACCTGCATCTTCATCATCGTCTCGGTCTATCCCGCCTTCACGCTCGGCGGATCGGGCGAACTGTCGCGCTCACTGCTCGGCGTCGCGCTGCTCGCCGTGGGCGCCGTGCTCTCGGGCGTCGTGACGGCTCCGCTGCTGTCGGAAGTATTCGCCACCAAGACTCGATACACCGCCTCGGCCATCACCTACAACCTCGCGTACACGATCTTCGGCGGCACCGCGCCGCTCGTCGCGACGTGGCTGATCTCCGCGACGGGAACGAATCTCTCGCCGGCGTATTACCTGATCGCCGTGTCGATCTTCGCGATGATCGGCGGCCTCTCGTTGCGCGAGACATCGAAGACCGCGCTCGAGGAAGCAGGCCATGCAAGCGCAGGCGCAAGCGCTGCGGCGCGCTCAACCACGATACCGAAGGGATCGACGCAATGAGTAGCCTTCACGATTCGAGCATCATCATCGACGGACTGAACATCTCGAAGTTCGAGCGCTCCGTATTCGAGGACATGAGAAAGGGCGGCGTCACGGCGGTCAACTGCACCGTGTCGGTGTGGGACGACTTTCAGAAGACCATCGACAATATCGCGGAAATGAAGCAGCAGATCCGCGAGTACAGCGAGATTCTCACGCTCGTGCGCACCACCGACGATATCCTGCGCGCGAAGAAAGAGAACAAGACCGGCATCATCTTCGGCTTTCAGAACTCGTATGCGTTCGAGGATAACCTCGGTTATATCGAGGTATTCAAGGAACTCGGCGTCAACGTGGTTCAGCTTTGCTATAACACGCAGAATCTCGTGGGCACCGGCTCTTATGAACCCGATGGCGGCTTGTCCGGATATGGCCGCGAAGTGATTCAGGAGATGAATCGTGTCGGCATCATGGTGGATCTTTCGCATGTCGGCGCGAAGACTTCTTCCGATGCGATCGCCTGCTCGAAAAAGCCTGTCACGTACTCGCACTGCTGCCCTTCTGGTTTGAAAGAGCATCCGCGCAACAAGACGGACGAGCAGTTGAAAGAGATTGCCGATGCGAACGGCTTCGTCGGCGTGACGATGTTCATGCCGTTCCTGAGAAGAGGCGCGGACGCGACCGTCGACGACTATCTCGAAGCGATCGAGTACACGATCGATCTGATCGGCGAAGACAAGGTCGGCATCGGCACCGACTTCACGCAAGGTTACAGCACCGAATTCTTCGACTGGATCACGCACGACAAGGGCCGCTATCGCCGTCTGACGGACTTCGGCAAGGTCGTGAATCCGGAAGGCATCCGCACGATCGGCGAATTCCCGAATCTCACCGCCGCGATGGAGAAGGCGGGCTGGAGCGAATCGCGCATAAAGAAAGTGATGGGCGAGAACTGGCTGCGCGTATTCGGCGAAGTGTGGAACGTCTGATTCGCGTCGGCGCCGACAGTGCGAAAAGTTATCTGACCTCGGTGTTACGATAACTTTTCGCCAGACGCGGCAAGCTTCCCGACATGACCGACCCGACGCCCAAACTCGACTACGAGGATTTGTTCCGGCATTTGCCCGTTGCCGTCATCGTTGCGAGAGAGCGGGTCATGGTGGATTGCAATTCGAGGGCGCTGGAACTCTTCAGGGCGACACGCGGCGACATCATCGATCAATCGTTCTCGAAGCTCTATCCGCAGCGCAAGGACTTTTCCACCACCGGCCGTCGTCTCGCGCCGCTGCTCGCCAAGCATGAGTTCTTCAGCGACGACCGCATCATGCGGCGCATCGACGGCACGCATTTCTGGGTCACCGTCTGCGGCTTCGGATATAACCCGAAGCGGCCTTTCGAACTGGCGGTCTGGACCTTCACGGACTTGTCGCAGGGCACGAAGCAATCCGATAACGCCAACACGTTGACCGAACGCGAGCGCGACGTCGCCGCCCTGCTCGTTCACGGCATGACGAGCAAGGAGATCGGCAAGGAGCTGAACATCAGTCCGCGCACGGTCGATATCCATCGCGCGAGCCTGCTGCGCAAATACGGCGCGCGAGCGACGCAAGACCTGATCGCGCGGCTGCTGGCGTAAATGGATGGCCTGGTCGAAAGATCGTTTCTTGGCCCTTCAGCCTGGGTCATCGCGCGGATATCGTAGGTGTCATGCAACGTGGAGAACACGCATGGACACCTCGATCGCCTTTCGGCATCTCGACACGCCCGACGACTGGACGCGCGCCTTCGACGTCATGAAGGAACTGCGCCCGCATCTCACCGACGCGCACGCGTTCGCCGCGCAAATGCGCCGTCAACGCGAAGAAAGTTATCGTTTGCTCGCCGCATGCGACGAAGATGGGGCGATCCTCGGTCTCGCGGGCTATCGAACGCAAACGAACACGCTGTACGGACGTTTCGTCTATCTCGACGATCTCGTCGTCACGGCGCGGCTGCAACGCAGCGGCATCGGCAAGCAATTGCTCGGCAAGGTCCGCGAGATCGCGCTTCATTCGCGCTGCGCGCATTTCGTGCTCGATACCGGCCTGCACATGGCGCTCGCGCAGCGCTTCTACTATCGCAATGGCCTGCTCGCTAAGGGCATGCATTTCGTCGAGGCGCTCGCCGGCAACGGCAAGGAGGCTGCGCGATGAAAGTGCTATTCGTCAACGCAAGCCCGCACGGCGACGCGAGCAACGGCTACCGGCTCGCGCTGGAGATGATCGAGATGTTGCAGAAGACCGCGCGCGTGGAAATCGTCGAACGCGATCTCGCCGCGAAGCCGTTGCCGCCCGTCACGCGGGACTATGCGCGCGCGGTCACGTCGCGTCATCCGGAAACAAGCGCGTTCGACATATCCGAGCAACTGGTCCGCGAGATCGAAACCACGGATGCCCTCATCATCAACACGCCGATGCACAACTTCACCGTGCCCGCCGCGTTGAAGCTGTGGATCGACTACGTGCTGCGCATTCATCGCACATTCGCGGCCACGCCCGAAGGCAAGGTCGGTCTGATGCGCGACCGGCCCGCGTTCGTGATCGTCGGATCGGGCGGCTTTCATTGCGGCGAGCACGCGCGTCAGCCGGATTTCCTCACGCCGTATCTGCGTTACGCGCTCGGCTCGATCGGCTTGCGAAGCCTGCACTTTCTCCTGCTGCAAGGACTCGTGCGCGGCGATGAAGCCGTGGCCGAAGCGCTGCAATGCGCACGCGATGAGATCGCGCGGCACGCGCTTTTTGCTTCTGACGACGCCATCACGCTCTAACCGTCGTAGGCCCGTCGAAGCATGCGCGCGAGTCGCGTTGCTTCGGCGGCATCGGCGACATTCGCGAAGCCGACGACGATCCCGCGCAACGTATGCTTCGTTCGCCCGTTCAGATACCACGCCGACAGCGCCAGCACCGCGAGCCCGGCTTCGCGCGCGCGTGCGGCCATCGCCAAGTCGTCGATGGGACCAGCGCGTCCCTTGCGGAAGAGCGCGACGAGATGCATGCCGCCGGTCGGCAGGTCGATGGTCACGTCATCGCCGAACGCCTTCAGAATCGCATTCGCGAGCAGCATCCGCCGCTCGGCGTACAGCGCGCGCATGCGCTTCAGATGCCGCGCGAAATGCCCTTGCGCGATGAAGTCCGCCACCGCCGCCTGCAACAGATAAGGCGATCCCGCATTCATGCTCTTCGTGAGCTGCCCGAAGCGCGCGACGGCCCGCTCGGGCGCCACCACATAAGACAGACGAAGGCCCGGAAACAGCACCTTGCTGAACGTGCCGCAATAGATCACGCGATCGTCGCGATCGAGGCTTTTCAGCGCGGGCAGCGGACGGCCGACATAGCGAAACTCGCTGTCGTAGTCGTCCTCGACGATCCAGCTCCCCGCACGGCTCGCCCAGTCGAGCAGCTTCATGCGTCGGGAAAGCGTCAGCGTGACCCCGAGCGGACTGTGATGCGATGGCGTGACGAACGCGAAGCGCGCATCGGCATCGAGCGCGATGCCCGCATCGACGTCGAGCCCTTCGTGATCGATCGGCACCGGCACGAGCCGCACGCCTGCTTCGACGAGAAAGTTACGCGCGAGCAGATAGCCCGGCTCTTCGAACCACGCGCGGTCTTCGGGCTTCGCGAGACTGCGCAGAATGAGTTCGAGCGTCGAGCGATAGCCGTTCGTCACGAACACCTGCTCCGGCACGCACTCCACGCCGCGCGACAGGCCGAGATACGTCGCGATGCGCTCGCGCAACGGGCGATAACCGGAAGGGTCGGGATACGTGAGTGCGGCGAGATCGCCGCTGCGTGCCCGATACGCGACGAGCCTGCTCCATACCTTGCGCGGAAACGCATCGAGCGCGGGCAGGCCGGGGCGCAAGGGCTTCGCATCGTTGCCGATATCGGCGGCGGGCTCGACGCGTCTCGCGCGCGGCGCATCCGCGCGCTCGCGGCTCTTGCGCGTGGCGGACCGCGTAACCGCGCCTGGCAGTGACGACGACACGAACGTGCCCGCCGCGCCGCGCATCTGCAAGTAGCCTTCATCGACGAGAATGTTATACGCCATCTCGACGGTGCCGCGCGCCGTATTCAGTTGCGTCGCGAGGCCGCGCAACGCGGGCACCCGATCTCCCGGCTTCAGATGACCCGCCGCGATCGCGGCCTTGAAGCGCTCGCAAATCTGCAGATAAATTGGCGATGCTTCCTGCCGGTCGATTGCTATCGTCAGTGCATTTCTGGTTTGCGGCATGGACTAGTCCAATCGATGATTCTTGTCCCTTTCTGCTAAGCCATCATTGTCACACAATGACTTCACTTTCACTTGACCGAGAGGTGCATCATGAAGATCGTCGTCATTGGCGGTTCGGGTTTGATCGGCGCGAAAACCGTCGCGATTCTGCGTGCGAAGGGTCACGAGGCGATCGCCGCGTCGCCGCGCAACGGCGTGGATTCGGTGACCGGCGCAGGATTGAATGAAGCGCTTCGCGGCGCGCAAGTCGTAATCGATGTATCGAACGCGCCTTCATGGGCGCCCGACGACGTGATGGCGTTCTTCCGCACGTCCACCACGAATCTCGTGAAGGCCGAAGTCGCGGCGGGCGTGCAGCATCATGTCGCGCTGTCGGTCGTCGGCACGGACCGCATGCCGGACAACGGCTATTTCCGCGCGAAGGTCGCACAGGAGCAGTTGATCGCGGAATCGGGCGTGCCGTATTCCATCATTCGCGCGACGCAGTTCATGGAGTTCCTCGGCGGCATCGCCGATGCGGGCACGCAGGACGGCCGCGTGCATCTCTCGACAGGACAGTTCCAGCCGATCGCGGCGGATGACGTCGCGGCCATCGTCGCCGATGTCGGGCTCGCGCCGCCGTCGAATGGCATTGTCGATATCGCGGGGCCGGAGCGTGCGCCGCTGCATCGGATCGTCGGCCAGTATCTGAAGGCACGGGCCGATGCGCGCGAGATCGTCGTCGATCCGAAAGCGACGTACTTCGGCGGCACCATCGTCGAAGACTCGCTCGTGCCGACCGGCGTTGCGCGCCGTGGAAACACCGCGCTCGCGGACTGGCTGAAGCAGGCGCGGGCGTAATCGGCGCGAGGCGTTTCAAAACACGTGCATCATCCCGATGTACGCGCCGGTCTGCGACTCGCCTGCTATCGGACTCGTACTGGGTTCGGCGTCGCGCGGCGTCGCGAAGACCGAGAACGTGCCGTTCGCGCTGTTGCGCACGTATGCCACCGTGCCGTACAGGAAGGTGCGCTTGGTGAAGTTGTAGGTCGTGCCGAGCGCGTAGAGCATCGCGTGGCTCGCGGGATCGTGCGCCGCGTCGCCCGCGCCCTGACCCACGTGGATATAGAAGCCCGCCGCGGTGACGGCCCAGGCGGGTGTGGCCTGATACGTCGCGCCGAGCCAGTAGTGATCGGCGCTGTCGGCCACGCCCGCGGGAGAATCCGGCGCGGCGTAGTGCGTGTAGGCGGCCTGCACCTTCCACTTGTCCACCTTCAGGTTCGCGCCGACGAAGTACTCGCGCGACGCCTGAAAAATGTTGTCGAGCTTGCCGTCCTGGCTGCGCAGTTCGTCGTAGATGCCGCGCACGTCGAGCACCGGCGAATGATAAGTCAGCATGATGCCTTCTGAGCGGCCGAACTCGCCCTGCGCGCCCGAATTGAACGCGCCCGCCTGATTGCCGAACGCATACTGCCCCTGCACGTCGAAGCCATGAAACACGGGGCTGTGGTACTCGACGTTATTGCTCGTCTGCTGCCAGTTGCGCCCGCGCACGAGCGACGCCGACGACACCGCCTGTTGCACGAAGGGATCGAATTCCCACACGCCGTCGCTGTCGATGAAGAGGTTGCGGCCCGCCTGCAACTGGCCCCACGTCTTCGAGTTCAGTCCGACATAGGCACGGCGCGACCACAGGCGTCCGCCGCCGGTGGTGCCGTTCATGATCTGGATGGCTGTTTCGAGGTCGAAGACCGCGCTCAGGCCGGCGCCGAGATCTTCGTTGCCCTTGAGGCCCCACATGCTGGTGCCCCAGTCGCCACCTTCGGCGCTCCATCGCGAGGCGCTGCCGCCCGTGCCGTTCGCGATGTGATTCAGATATTCGATGCCGCCATCGATACGCCCGTACATCGTGACGCTCGTTTGCGCCCATGCGCCCGAGGTGACGAGAAGAAGGCCTGCCGCTTTCCAGAGACGAACTTTCATGGCCGACTGAACTCCATGTTGGCCCTGCCCGGTTGAGAGAAAACGATTGGCTGCACCTTAGCACCATCCGATGAAGTCGGCAGAAATCAGTGCCGCATCGGTTGTCGAAATGGCTTAAGGGCGAACACCAAGTATCGGCATTTTCATTCGGATGCCTAATATTCGAACGATGTCATACGACATCGATGATTCGATCGCTTTCAAGAGGCTGACTAATTGAACAAGAACCCCGCTCTTTCCGCGCTGGCCCGAGCCGGCGTCGCCTGGCTCACCGCCGCTTCGATCGCGTTGACGCTCAACGCTTGCGGCGACGGCGGCGCCGATGCGTCACCCGCGTCGGTACAGAAGTCCGATGCGCCCTCGGGATTTCCGGTCGGTGCGACGACCTATGACGCCGCATTGCCGCCCGAGCCCGCGCTGCCGCTCGCGCCGCAGATCTGCGCGACCTTGCCCGCCGCGCTGACGGCGCAAGCGAACGGTCTTCTGCCCGATAGCGCCGACGCCACCGACACCGCGCCCGACACCGCACGCATCCAGACGGCGCTCGACGCGTGCAGGAACCCATCGAGCACCGGTCTCGCGACCAACAAGGCCGTGCGGCTCGTGACCGGCCCGAACGGCGCGAACGCGTTCATCGCCGGGGCGCTGAATCTGCCCGGCGGCGTGACGCTCTGGATCGACACGGGCGTCACGCTGTTCGCCTCGCGCGATCCGCGCCAGTACGACAAGGTCAAGGGCACCGCGAGTTGCGGCATCATCACGCCGAGCGACAACGGCTGTCTCGCGCTCATCAACGCGAGCAAGATCGCGAACGGCGCGGTGGTCGGCGATGGCGTCATCGATGGACGCGGCGGCAGTCCGCTGATCAGCAGCGTCGCGAACGATCCGAATCTGATGAAGCGCCCCGACGGCAACGGCACGATGAGCTGGTGGGATATCGGCTGGATGGCGAACAAGGTGCTGAACCAGGCGCAGAACAATCCGCGCCTCATCCAGATCAGCAATGGCCGCAACTTCACGCTGTATCGCGTGACGCTGCAGAACGCGCCCAAGTTTCACGTCGTGCCGAGCGGCGTCGAAGGTTTCACGGCGTGGGGCGTCAAGATCTACACGCCGACCGCCGCCTATGAAGCGATGAACAACTATCTCGGCATGCCCTACAGCCCGGAGACGGCGAAGAACACCGACGGCATCGATCCCGGCAGCTCCGGCCCGATCACGAGCAATCCGGGCAATCCGGGCAAGCTGACGGGCGATGCGAGCAACATGCTGATCGCGTACACGTCGATCCGCACCGGCGACGACAACATGGCGATCAAGGGCGGCACCGGCACGACAAACGGCCGCACTTACGACATCACCGTCGCGCATAGCCGCTTCTATTCCGGGCACGGCATGTCGATCGGCAGCGAGACGGCGGGCACGGACAACGGCGCGGCGAATCCGGACGTCACGCCGGTGAACGGCATCCTGCCAAGCCTGAGCAATGTCAACGTCTACGATCTCGTGATCGATGGCGCCGACAACGGTCTTCGCATCAAGTCGGACTGGAGCCGCGGCGGGCTGGTGTCGAACATCCGTTATTCGAACGTGTGCATCCGCATGCCGCAGTCGTCGTCGGACGGTGCGCCGCAAGCGCTGATCTTCTCGCCGTACTACAGCGCGACGAAGAACGGCGCGCTCTATCCGAGCTTCCAGAATATCGCGCTCGATGGCGTGCGCATCGTCAATGCGTCGGGTTTTACGTTTCAGGGCTTCGATTCCGCGAGTCCGGTTTTGCAGGGTGCGGCCGGCTGGCCGAATCCGCCCGTCGTCAATCCGTTGACGATCTCGCTGAATAACGTCGTCGCCGATGTCGCGCCGTCGAGCTTCACGGTCGCGGATGCGCTCGTCAGCATCGGCGATGGCGGCACATCGCTGCCCTTCGCGCCGGGCGGCGGCGTGAGCGTCACGCGCGCCGCCGCGGGCTCGGCGAGCGCCGCGCCGGTCGATTGCGGCCGGGCGTTCGCGCCGTTCCCCGGACACCAGGTCAGCG
Source organism: Caballeronia sp. EK (assembly GCF_014384845.1). NCBI lineage: Bacteria > Pseudomonadati > Pseudomonadota > Betaproteobacteria > Burkholderiales > Burkholderiaceae > Caballeronia > Caballeronia sp. EK. Next base: position 231,361 of record NZ_JACSUE010000002.1, on the reverse strand, counting down.
GTTCGAGGCCTTCCTCCAGCGAGTCTTGAACGCTCCCCGTAAAGAAACGTTTACCCGTGCCGATAACCTGTAACAGAAGGTGCCGGACGATCGTTCGGGCCTTTCGACATTTAAGACGAGTGTCCCGCAGCCGCACTGCGCGGGCCGACAACATCGGGCAGAGAGAGAATGGTCTTCAGCTACAGGGACATGATGGTCACGCCGGCAGCGGTTCGGCAGGGCAATGTGTTTGCCGCGACGGCGCGCATCCAGGATTTGAACGGAATGGAGCGTTCCGTGCGCCTGCCGGGCGAGTTTCCCAACGTGGAAGAAGCGATCCGCTTCGCGATCGCGGCGGGCTTCGAATATATCGACTGCGATCAGCGCTGCTGATTTCACGCGAAGCGCGCGCCCGCGCGCTTTCGCTCGGCCAAAACGACAACGCCGCGACCACCGATCGCGGCGTTTGCTTTTTATCAGCTCAGCTTGATCGACGCCGGATCGGCGGTCAGATAACCGACTGCCGCGCCGAAGCGATCCTTGTAGTTCGCGCGGATAAGCGGATCGAGCGTCGCCTGAACCTTGCCATGCAGCGCCGCTTCCCAGTCGCCCGCGTGCTGGAAGTTGCTCATGATGTAGGTCCAGCCGTTGATCTCGTCGACCGCGTGCAGACCCGTCGATTCAGCTCCCGAAGGCGCGGACAGAATCCGCGACAGCGTTTTCGTATCGACGTTGTACGCCCACAGGAAATTGTTGACGTGCGCGCCGCTGTCCTCGCCGATGAATAGCGTGCGCAGCTTCTCCGAGAACTTGACGTTGTCCGGATTCGCGACGCGCTCCGGGTTCGCGAGATTGCCGAGCGTATCGGACGAAATATCCTCGCCGACGAGCGCAGCGGGCGCGGCCATATCGACCGGCACCCATTCGCTGTCGATCGCCGCGCCGCCGAGATCGCGCTGTCCAGCCTTCAGGTTGAACGCGTAGACTGCCCCGGCGGTGATGGCGCGATCGACGGCGATGTCCGTCGAATGCGCGTCGCCCTTCACCATCGACTTGACGATCTGCGACATCGCCGAATAGACGATCTTGTCCTTCGCGTTGACCGTCGTGCCTTCGAGCTTCGTGAAGCACATGCTCGCGCCGCGCAGCGCGGCGTAGCGGTGCGTCTCCAGGAACGCGGCCGCCTTCTCCATGCCGGGCTTGATGCGAATCCAGTTGAACTTGCCGCCGAAGTGGATGCGCGTGTAGCTCGCATCCAGCGTCGGGCCGACCTTTTCGTCGTTGACGACGTCCATGATGTCGGCGATCGTCAGCGTGTTGGCGAGATTCTCGATCTCGTCGCTGGTTGCGTGACCGAGGTTGAGCCACGTGAGCGTGGCCGAACCCGCGCCCGCCGACGACGTCTGCGCGCACTTCGCGACGTACAGCGTGCCCGCGGAAAGATCGGCCTCCTTGTCGGCGACGAACATGAAGACGCCGCCGTTGGTGGCGTCGTCGCCCATCATCACGGTGCGCTTGTCGGGGAGCACCTGAATCAGTTCGTGCGAGATGCGGCCGAGGCAATAGTGCTTCTTGATCGTGCCGGTGCCGTCGGGATGCACGGTCACTTCGGGCACATGGCCGTAGTGATACGGGCGCGCTTTCGTCTCGTCGCCGTAGAGATTCTTGCTGTAGGCCTTGAGCTGCGCATCCGTCGATGAAATCGCCGCATCCGGCTCGTACTCTTCGCTCGACAGATGCGTGTTCCACGGCGACAGGCTCGCGCCGCACGTGATCCACAGGCCATTCGCCTTCGACGTATCGACGTTCGCGTAGCTCACGAGCGAGAGCTTGCCGGTCGCCGGATCCTGATCGAGCGTGAGCACGGCGATCGGCGACGGCAGGCGCCCGTACATGCTGGCCGCGCTCTGATCGCGCGTCGTGTATTCGAACTGCACGACCGCGAACACGGCGTTGCCCTTCACGCCCTTCACCGTCGGATTGTCGATTTTGATGAGCGACGTCCCGTCCGGACAATCCGAGAAGAACTGGCGCTCCTTGCCCGGCGTCGAGCGGTCGATGATCGGCTGATTGGCGATATCGAAGTAGCCGCCCGCGACGATTGTTCCGCCGGTCGTGTTCGGCACGACATCGCCCGTCATGAAGAACGGCTGATACGCGAGCTTGTACGCGCGGTTGCTGCCGTCGCTGAAGTTCACGGTCATCGTCGAGGCAACCGTGGTCTTGGCCATCGCGCTGGGATCCGCGAGCGTCGGCGCGGCCATGCCGGTGAACGTCGCCGTGGTGAAGGCGGCTGTCGGCGCGGGTGCGGTCGCGGGCGTGGCTGCGTTGCTGTCGCTGCCGCCGCATGCGGTGGCGAGCAGCGAAGCGGTGGCCGCGCCGCCGAGCGGCAGCATCGGCGCGCCGGCGAGAATCTTGAGGGCTTTGCGGCGGGAAAGGTCGAGTCGCTGCGCCATGTGTGGTTTCAAGTCCTTGATTGTGGGTTTGTACCGGCGATGAAAGTCCCTGCTTCAGGCCATTGCGGCCTGATGCGCCGGTTGACGCGCTACTTTAGGAAATGAATGTGAAATGCGTTTGACAGGCTGATGTAATTGTTTGGTTTATTGCCTGAAAGCGTGGGAAGGTTCGATTCGAGGTCGCGGGCGGCCGCGCCGCGCCCGCCCGCACAGTCAGAAACGCGGCGCCGCGCTCACATCCGGTCGGCTTCGATCACCGCATCCGCGAAAGCCTTGGGCGCTTCCTGCGGCAGATTGTGGCCGATGCCGCCCGCGACATTCCGATGCTTGTACTTGCCGGTGAACTTCTTCGCATACGCCGACGGATCGGGATGCGGCGCGCCGTTGGCGTCGCCTTCCATCGTGATCGTCGGCACGCCGATGGTCGGCGCGGTCGCGAGACGCTGCTCCAGCGCGTCGTATTGCGCCTCGCCCTGCACGAGCCCGAGACGCCAGCGATAGTTGTGAATCACCACCGCGACGTGATCGGGATTCTCGAACGATTTCGCCGAGCGGTCATAGGTCGCGTCATCGAATTTCCATTTCGGCGATGCGAGTTGCCAGATGAGCTTGTTGAAATCGTGACGGTTCGCTTCGTAACCCGCCTGGCCGCGATCCGTCGCGAAGTAGAACTGATACCACCACGCGAACTCGGCCTTCGGCGGCAGCGGCGCGCGATTCGCCTGCTGGCTGCCGATCAGATAGCCGCTCACGGAGACCATCGCCTTGACGCGCTCGGGCCACAGCGCCGCGATGATGTTCGCGGTGCGCGCGCCCCAGTCGAACGCGCCGAACGTCGCTTGCTGAATCTTGAGCGCGTCCATCAGCGCGATGATGTCCACCGCGATCACCGCTTGCTGGCCGTTGCGCGGCGTGTCGGCGGAGAGAAAGCGCGTCGATCCGTAGCCGCGCAGATACGGCACGATCACGCGATAACCCTGCGCGGCGAGCAACTGCGTGACTTCGGCGAAGCTGTAGATGTCGTACGGCCAGCCGTGCACGAGGATCACCACGGGACCGTTCGCCGGGCCCGCTTCCGCATAGCCGACGTTGAGCGCGCCCGCATCGATCTGGCGGATCTGGGCGAAGCCGGCAGGCGGCTTCGCGGGTGCGGCGGTCTGGGCATGAACGAGGTCGCTCAACCCGAGCTGCATGACGCCGACGCTCGCGATCGTCGTGCCGAGAAAACGGCGGCGCCATGTGTTGATCTGATCATCCGGCATAGTGGGATTCTCCTTTCTTCGACGTATTCAATGAGCGGAAATTAGCGCGATCGATCATGCGGCCGATGCGCGCAACGCGGCAAGCGTCGGTCCGAGCGGGCGCACGCGCATGCGCGCATCGAGATTGCGCCACGGCAGATCGGCCGGATCGGCGGCCATCGGACCGGGCGACTTCGCGACGAGTATGCGCGCCGCGATCGGTTCGAAATCGGCGCGAAAATGCACCGAGCTCTTGTTCACCAGAATCTTCATGCGTTCTGGCTCGATGCCCGCGACGCGAAAGAGATTGCGGTCGAACACCTGCATCTTGATGCTGCTCACCGCGATGCGCACGCCACCGATGCGCAGGCACGCGGTCGGCCCGAGTTCGCCCGACATGCCGTTGAGCATCGGGCCATCGAAGCGAAAGCGCCCATCCGACAGATACTCGACTTCGAACTCGCCTTCAAGCGGCGCGTCGCCCGGCACGTTCGAGCCGCCGCCGAGCGCGAGCGCGATACGCGCGCCGACGCCCGCGCGATGTGCAGCCCGCGCCGCCTGCTCGTCCCAGATCACGCCCACCGCAGCGTCGCGCGCGTCGTTGCGCAATAGCGCGCGGACCATGCCCATCGTGTTCGAGTCGCCGCCGACGCCGGGGTTGTCCTGCGTATCCGCAATGATCACGGGCTTCGTCGCGTCGCGGCTCGCATCGATCGCTTCGCGCGCGGCTTCGTCGGGCGAAAGAAACGGCACGTCCCAGCGGGCTTCGTCGTTCACGAGCGTCGTGTAGAGCGCATCGACGGCTGCGTCGGCGGCTTGCTGATCGAGCGCGTAGCCCCAGAACACCGGGCCGCATTCGTCGAAGTCCGACGCGGGAAAGCCCGGCGCGAACGACAGCGACACGACATCATCCCTTTCGAGCGATTCGAGCGTGCCGTACATGCCGCGCGCCGGCTCGACGAGCGTGCACATGCCGTTCACCGGAATCAGGAAGGGGACGCGACGCATCGCGCGCTTGAACGGCCTCGCATGTTCGATTCGCTTTGCCAAAAGATGCGCCGCGCGCAGGCCGGTTTCCGCCATATCGACGTGCGGATACGTGCGATACGCGACGAGCGCATCCGCGAGTTCGACCATGCGCGCGGTGACGTTCGCATGAAGATCGAGCGACACGACGAGCGGCATGTCATCGCCGACGATGCCGCGCACGCGCGCCAGCAACTCGCCTTCGCCGTCGTCGAGATGCTCGGTGACCATCGCGCCGTGCAGATCGAGATAGATCGCATCGAAGCCGCCCGCGCGAATTCGATCGACGATCGCGCCCGCGATGCGCTCGTACGCATCTTCCGTCACATGCGCCGATGCGCTCGCGCCCGCCCAGATCACGGGAATCAGTTCGTGCCCATTCGCCTCGGCCCACTGAATGAAACCGCCGATCGGCACGTTCACGTCGCGCAGCTTCAGCACATCGTCGCCGTGGGCCATCGGCGGAAATCCTTCGCCCTGGATGAAGCTCTGATAGCTCGCCTTCGTCGGCGCAAAGGTGTTCGTTTCGTGCTGGAATCCTGCGATCAAAATCTTCATGATCGTTGTCCTTGAAAGTGTCGGTTGATGTTCAGGCAGTGCGCGCCTCGGCCGCTGCGACCCTGCGCCTGTTCGAGAGAATCAGCACGCATGAGAGCGCCGCCATGCACGCCATCACGACGAGGCCGCCGTTCGTGCTCCCGGTCGCCGACTTCACCCAGCCGATCATCGCCGGCCCCCAGAAGCCGCCCGACAGGCCGATCGTGTTGATGAGCGCGATGCCGCCCGCCGCGGCCGGGCCGGAAATCGTTTCGGACGGAATCGCCCAGAAGACCGTGTAGGCCATCCACATACAGGCCGTGGCGAGCGTGAGCAGCGTGAGCGTGGCGACGAGATTGCCCGATGCATACGGCGTCATCACCAGCAGCGCGGCGGCGGCGAGCGCGGGCAGCGCGCTGTGATAGCGGCGCTCGCCGACCTTGTCGGAGCGTCGTGCTGCCGCGTACATCGCGATCGCGGCGGCGACATAGGGAATCGCGGCGTACCAGCCGAGATGCATCGTGTCGCTCACGCCTTGCTCCTTGATGAGCGTCGGCAACCAGAAGCTGATCGCGTAGATCGGGAAGATGATGCAGAAGTACGCGATCGCCAGCAGATAGATGCGCGGATTCTTCGCGATTTCCCTGAACGAATCGATACGATGCGACGCGCCGCCATGACCGCCGACTTCCGCATCGACGAGACGCCGCTCGTCCTCTGTCAGCCAGCGCGCATCGGCGGGACGATTGGCGAGCACGCGCCACACGAGCGCACCCAGCGCGATGCACGGCAGGCCCTCGACGAGAAACATCCACTGCCAGCCGGCCAGTCCGCCGACGCCCGCCAGCGACGAGATCAGCCACGCCGAGAGCGGCCCGCCGACGACGCCGCCGAGCGGCCCCGCGACGAACACGAGCGCGATCGCGCGCGCCATGCGCTTCGGTCCGTACCAGCACGAGAGGTAATAGATCATGCCCGGCGCGAAGCCCGCTTCGAAGACGCCGAGCAGGAAGCGCATCGCGTAGAAGGCGGGCACGTTACGCACGAAGAGCATGCACGCCGACGTAATGCCCCACAGCACGAGAATGCGGCTGAACGTGCGGCGCGCGCCGATCTTCGGCAGCATCAGGTTGCTCGGAATTTCGAACAGCACGTAGCCGATGAAAAAGATCCCGGCGCCGACGCCATACGCCGCATCGGAGAAGCCGAGATCGCTTTGCATCTGAAGTTTCGCGAAGCCCACGTTCACGCGATCCAGATACGCGAACATGTAGCACGCGATGAGCAGCGGCAGGAGCCGCCAGTTGATTCTGCTGTAGAGCGCCGAAACGGCATCGCCGCCTCGCAGGGTCTGTATCGTCGACATCCGCGTCTCCTGGTTTGTCTCCCCCTTATCGGGTAAGGCGATGTTGAGCGCGTGCGACTGTACTGGCAAGAGCAACTAAGTTCACGTATCGTTGCTCTGTGAGCAACACGGAGCCGATGACGATGCGCGAGATCAATCAGCAGCGCCTGCGCTATTTTCATGAAGTGCTGTCGCACGGCACGATTCGCGGGGCGGCGGATCATCTGAATACGTCGCCGTCGGTGATCGCGCGGCAGATCAAACTGCTCGAAGACGAACTCGACACGAGGCTCTTCGAGCGCGAGCCGCGCGGCGTGCGGCCGACCGAGGCGGCATTTCATCTGCTCGAATTCTGGCGCGGCTATCGCTCGCAGCAGGAGAAGCTCGAGGACCAGTTGCATGCGTTGAAGGGATTGCAGCAAGGCCAGATCCGGCTCGCGGTGAGCGAAGGCTATGTCGATACGCTCGTCGACGACGTGCTCGCGCCGTTCTGCGCGCGCTATCCGCGCCTCGAAATCGACATGCAGATGCTCGCCGTCGACGATCTGCTGGAAGAAGTCGCGCAAAGCCGCGCGCATATCGGCCTTGCGTACAATCCGCCGCCGCACGAGCGCATCGAGAGTCGCGCGAGCTCGCCGCAGCCGGTCGTGCTGCTCGCGCGGCGCGATCATCCGCTGGCGCTGCGCGGCGGCGTCGCGCGCATTCGCGATCTGCTCGACTATCCGCTCGCGCTGATGCCGCCCAGTTTCGGCATCGGCCATGTCGTGAAGATGCTGGAGACGACCGACAACCTCGCGATCCGCCCGACGCTCACGACGAACTCGCTCGGCGCGCTGAAGCGCTTTGTCGCCGCGGAGAATTTCATGACGCTGATCGGCGAGTTCGCCGCGTATCGGGAGCTGGCGAGCGGCGAGCTGACGACGATCCCGATCGCGCATCCGCTCTTCGAAAGCGCGCAGGCGAAGCTGCTCGTGAAGACCGGGCGTCCGCTCGCGGCGGGACCGCAGGAATTGCTCGACTGGATTCTCAGGCGGATGCCGATGTTCGCTCATCCGCCCACGGCGAGCGTCAAACGAGCGCGCCCTCGGGCACGCCGGAAAGACGCGCCGCCGGCGAAACCGCGATGATCCACGCCTGCACGACGAAGCCCGCCGCCGCCGCGACAAGGCACGGCGCCATGCCGAAGCGCGCGCTGATCGCCGCGCCGAGCAGCGCGCCCAGCGGACGCGCGCCGTAAGTCGCCGTGCTGTTGAGCGCCGAGACGCGCCCCATCATGTTCGCGGGCGTGATGGCCTGGCGCAGCGTCGTCGAGCCGACGGTCCACAAAATCGGCCCCGCGCCCAGCAGGAAGAAGCTCGATGCCGCGAGCCAGAACGACGGCACCGCGAGCGTTCCGACCATCACGAGCGATGCGGCCAGCCCGCAAAACGGCCCGACGAGCAGCATGCGTCCGAACGCAATGCGCCGCGCCACGGCCGGCGCCGCGAGCGCGCCGCACACCATGCCGACGCCATACGCGCCGAGCGTCACGCCCACCGCCGACGCGCTCAGGCCGAGCCGCTGCACCGCATACGGCACATAAACCGATTGCAACGTGAAGAAGCCGATGTTGAAGAACACGGCGGTGGCGAGCATCGGGCGCAGCAGCGCATCGCGGCCGACGAAACGCGCGCCTTCGCGCAATTCGATCAGGAAATGACGCGCGGCGGCGCTCCGGCGCGGCGGTTCGCGCAATCCCGCGAGCATCATCGCCGCTGCCGCCGACAAGCCCGCCGCGCAGCCATAGGCCCAGCCCGCGCCGATCCATCCGACGATCAGCCCGCCCAGCGCCGGCCCCGCCGAATACGCGACGCTGCGCGCCAGCTCGATGCGCCCGTTCGCCGAGGGCAGCGCGGCGCGTTCGACCAGCGCCGGCACGAGCGCGGGCGCGGCGACGTTGTAGGCGACCGTGCCCGTCGCGCCGAGAAAGCCCAGCAGCGCGAGCAGCGGCAGCGTCAATGCGTGCGCGAACACGAGCAGCAGCACGCAGGCCATCGCGAGCGCGCGGGCGCATTCGGCCGTGGCCATCAACGTGCGGCGCGAGCGGCGATCCGCGATCACGCCGAGTGGAATCGACAGCAGCAGAAACGGCAGCGTCTGCGCACTCTGCAACAGACCGATATCGACCGCCGACGCGCCGAGCGCGAACACGGCGGCGAGCGGCGCGGCGGCAAGGCCGATCTGCTCCGCCGATTGCGCGAGCAGGTTCGACCAGGCGAGGCGTTGGAAGGAAGCGGGGAAGCGCATCGACGTGGCTCCGTGACGGATGAGATAGCTCATCGTCACGGATGCGGCGCGCGCCGGCACTCCAGTTCTTGCGCTGTGATTCGCGTTACTGCGGCGTGGCGTCGAGCTTCGCCTTCTCCGTCGCGATCTGATCGGCGATCTTTGCCGCGAGATCGTCGAGCGAGGAGATGGATTCGGCCGTGTTGATCACGAAGCGCGCCGCCGCGCCGTAGGGCTTGGGCGCTGCCGCCGATTTCTGCCCCTTAAGCTCGCTGCTCGTGTCGATCTGCGTGAGCGGCGCATCCGGGCTCGCGGCGAGATTGGCGAGCTGCACGGTGACATGCGTGTTGGGCTTCTTGTCCGACGAACCCATCGACGGCAACGCGGAGCCGAATCCCGACGTCAGCGTTTCGTCGAATTCGCCGGTCACGAGCCAGCCCGAAGTCGGCGGCGGCGAATCCGCCGTCATGTGACACGCGCCGATGCCCTTCGCGGCGAGCTTGCTGACGATGCCTTCGGCCAGCGCCGATGCGTTCTGATCCACCTTCATCGTGTTGCGCGCGGAACGCAGCCGCGAGCCGAGAAAACGCGACGAGCCGCCTTCCTTGCTGACCGGCGTGAAATCGCGAACCTGAACCAGCTTTCCTGGGTTCGCGTCGTTCGCGCCCGGACACGGCGGCGCGGCATCGGCGAGCGCGAGCATGCTGATCGAAAAGCCGAACACGGCCAGCGAAACGCGTAAGGATGAAGTGTTCATCGGTTGTCTCCGGCTCGCATGCGCGAGTGTCGCGATGATAACGCCGGTGTCAGCGCAGCGCCGCGGCTTCTTCCGCGCCGGCCTGCGCCATCAGATTCGCGAGCGGCACGGGACGGCTGAGCAGGAAGCCCTGCACCTTGTCGCAGTTCATTTCGCGCAGCGTATCGAGTTGCTCCTGTGTCTCGACGCCTTCCGCGACCACGGTTACGCCGAGCTTGTGCGCGAGATCGATCACGCCTTCGACGACCGTGCGCACCATCGCGTCCGTCGCGATGTTGTCGACGAAGGATTTGTCGAGCTTCAGCACGTCCGGCCGGAAACGCGCGAAGTAGCTGAGGCTCGAATAGCCCGTGCCGAAATCGTCGATGGCGATGCGCACGCCCATCGCACGCACGTTCGAGAGCACTTCCTGCGCGTCGTCGACATTGTCGATCAGCGCGGATTCGGTGATCTCCAGCGTGATGCGGTTCGAATCGATGCAGCCGCGCCGGATCGCGTGTCTGAGCACGGAGACGAGGCGCGGATCGCGGAACTGTTTCGGCGACACGTTGAGCGCCACCGAACACGCCTGCGGCAGCGCGAGCGCGAGTTGCGACGCGGCCTGCACGGCCTCGCGAATGACCCAGTGCCCCGCTTCGACGATGAGCGCGCTCTCTTCCAGCACCGGCACGAACGCGCCGGGCGCGAGCAGCCCGAGCTGCGGATGATCCCAGCGCAAGAGCGCCTCGACGCCGACGAGCTCGCCCGAATCCACGCGATACTGCGGCTGATAATGCAGCACGAACTGATTCTCGCGGATCGCGCCGTGCAGTTCGGCTTCGAGATGCGCGCGCGCGAGATCGTCCTTCTCGCGATCGCCGAACACGCGGAACGTGTTGCGGCCCGCGCGCTTCGCTGCGTACATCGCCATGTCGGCGCTGATGAAGAGCGCTTCGGGTGTACGCCCGTGCTCCGGATAGAGCGCGACGCCGATCGAGCAGGTCATCGTCAGGCTCTTGCATTCGATCTTGATCGGACGATGGCAGGCGAGCGAGAGCTTGCGGCACGCGCGCGCGATGCTTTCCTGTTCGAAGACGCCCGGCAGGATCACCGTGAACTCGTCGCCGCCCGGACGCGCCGCCACGGCGCCTTCGGGCAGCGTTTCCTGAATGCGCCGCGCGATCGTGCGCAATACCGCATCGCCGGCGATATGGCCCGCCGTGTCGTTGATGGACTTGAAGCGATCGATATCGATGAAGAGATACGCGAACGGCGCGCCCCCTTCGCAGCGTTTCAGGAGCGCGTCCATCATCGCGTTGCGGTTGGAGAGGCCGGTGAGGCTGTCGGTGTTCGCGAGCCGATGCAGTTCCTGAAGACGCTGGCGCTCGTCGGTGGCATCCACGCACACGCTCACGACGCGCGACACCACGCCGTCCTCGGTCACCGGATAGATATCCGCGCGAACCCAGCGCGTGCGGTCGTGCGGCAGGCACAGACGGAAATAGCTCTGCGTCGCGGCGCCCGTGTTCAGCGCCGTGCGCATTTCGTCGCGCAGCGCGGGCAGATCGTCGGGATGCACGCGCTGCGACCACGCGGTCTGATCGGCTTCGAGCGCGGACATCGGCATTTCCCACATGCGTTCGAACGCGGAACTCACGTGCAGCAGCTCGCGGAAATCGCGCGTCGCGGTCCAGAAGACGGCATCGACGTGATCTTCCATATCCTTCTGCACGCGCGCATTGCCGCGCAGTTCGTCGATGAGATTCACTTCCGCGGTGATGTCGCGCGATTTGCACAGCACGGCCGTGACCTTGCCATGCTCGCCGTAGACCGGCGCAAATGTCGATGTCCACCATTTCAGCTTGCCGTTCATCGTGCGGCAGGTGCCGGAAAACGACGTCGATTCACCCGCTTTCGCGCGCTCGAAGGCCTGCCGCGCATCGGGACCGTCCCAGAGCGCGAGCCAGTCGATGCCGACAAGATCTTCGGCGCAGTCCGCTTCGATGAGACGCCTGCCGACATCGGAAATGCACATGATGCGGCCTTCGAGCGAGAGCAGCTTGAGGCAGTCCTCGGCGATGGAAAGCAGCCCATGCGCGACTTGCCGCGCGACGAAGATCTGACGATTCGTCACCTGCATGCGATGCACGACGATCGTCGCGCCGAAGACGAGCGCGGCGAGCAGCACGTTCCACGGCAGCGGCACGAAGAAGGTGCCGCACGCCGCGATGAGCACGCCGAGCGGAGCGAGACCGAGCCCATCGAAACGACGTGCGTGTTCGATGTACGGCAGGTTCCTGGCGACGTTCTCGCCGATGGTCCCGAGGAAATCGTTGGCGCCTCTCTGCACCTTTCTGGCCCTGTTCTAATGATGGCTTTGATCGGTGTTTATCGGCGTGAGGGAGGAAGTCTTTAGTAAGGAACGCGGCGGCGGCGATCGCCGCGCCGTGTCGCAACATCAGACGAAAGCCGTGTTCAGCCGCGCTTCGGCTTGCGCACGGCCCGCACCTTTCCCGTGCGCCCGCCGCCGCAGAAAAAGCGCTCATGTCCGTCGGATTCCAGCCCGGACACGCCCATTCCTTCGGGCATCTCCAACCGCTCGATGACCTCGCCCGATTGCGGATCGATATGCCGCAGCTCGCTCTCGTCGCCTTCCCAGGTGGCGTGCCAGAGTTCGCCGTCGATCCACGTCACGCCCGTGACGAAGCGATTCGACTCGATGGTGCGCAGGATCGCGCCGTTGTCCGGATCGATCTGATGGATCTTGCGTTCGTTGTATTGCCCGACCCAGAGCGTACCCTCGGCCCACGCGAGGCCGGAGTCCGCGCCGCCGCCCGGCGCGGGAATCGTCGAGAGTACGCGTCCTGTCTTCGGATCGATCTTCTGGATGCGGTCCTCGGCGATCTGGAACAGATGCTCGCCATCGAATGCCGTGCCCGCATGCGCCGCGATGTTCAGCGAGCGCTCTTTCCTGCCGCTGTCCGGATCGAAGGCATTGAGCGTGTCGCCCGCCGCGAACCACACGCGCTCGCCGTCCCAGGTGACGCCGTGCACCCCTTCGACATCCGGAAAAGGCCCGTATTCACGGATGATTTCAGCCTTTGCGCGTTTCATTTCACCGTCCTCCTGATGATTGATCGTGCGTTCATGCTAATCACTCGCGAGCCCGACGGGGAGTAACAAGGTCGTCGTGAATCCGGGCATCGGCGGCGTGGTCCAGCGGCGCGCGCGACCGCGTCCGAACGATTGCACCTTGCCGCTCGCGGCGAGCGCATCGAGCGAGCGCTGCACCGTGCGCTGGCTCGCACCGAGCGCGATCGCGAGCGCCGAGCTCGACCACGATTCGCCATCGGCGAGAAACGCGAGCAGCGGCGCGTACTCGTCCTCGACGGGCAGCGCGAGCACCGCCACCTCGCGCGCATGACGCGGCTTCAGCACGAAGCCGCGCGAAGTGGCATCGATGCCCGCGTGCGCGCGCAGCATCGTGCGCAGCCTGCCCATCTCGACGCGCAGCCGCGCGCGATGCGTCTCGTCCGCTTCCCTGATGCGAAACGCCCGCAGAATCAGCGCATCGCGCGGCGCGTCGTGTGGCCATGCCTGCGCGAGCATGCGCGCGAGCGTGAAGAGCACGGGACGTGTCGCGAGCGATATCGACGTGCCGTTCTCGCGCACGCACAGACGGCATGCATCGACGACGAAGGTATTCGATGCAAACAGCGCCTCGACCTCTTCGAGCCGGAGCAGCCGCTCGTTGCCGTGTGCGATGAGACGCGCGACGGGCGTGCTGAGGATGCGCCAGGCGCTCTCGACTTCGGCGGCGAGCGCCGGAATGCCTGCTTGCCGCGTGGCTTGTGTCGCGCGTTCGAGCGCGGCGTGCGCCGCTTGCGTGTGCAGACGCCGCATCGCGATGCCTGCCGCGATCAGCTCATGCGCGGCCCGCGACGCGGCCGGAAGCGATACCGGATTCAGCCCGGCGAGCATGCGCTCGGCATCGTCGGTCCGTCCGATGAGCAGCGCGCGGCGCACTTCCAGATAGCGCGCATGTGCTGCGTTCACGTGGTCGCCATGCGCTTCGAGAATCGCGCGGGCGTGATCGAGCGTCTTGGCGGGCCACGTGAGATCGCGCGATGCCAACGCGATCTCCGCTTCCGCGACGATGCATCGCGAACGCGCCAGCGCCTCTTTCGTGCCGAACGCACGCGCCGCGCTTTTCACGAGCGCGCGCGCACGCACGAAGTCGCCGAGCTGCGCCATCGCGATGCCGCGCAACGCGAGCGCACTCGCGTCCTCGCGCAGCGCGATCCGGTTCAGCGCGCCGAGCGGATCACCCGCCGCGAGCGCGCGCGCCGCCGCCGTGATCAGTGAATCCATGCGAATCCCGACACACTTGTCACTCCTTTGCCGTGCATGCCCGCGACTAATCTAACACCGTACTCGACGCGCACCGGACGAACGCAAAGGGATGACATCATGAACGTGCTGACCGCGATCATCGAACGAGAGAGCATGTGCGTTTCACGTCGCCGGTTTGTCGTCGTGGCCGCGCTGGTCTTGCTGGCGGGCGTGATCGTGACCTGCGCGATGTACACGCCGATATCATCGATGAGCGATCTGCCGATGCCCGGCGGCTCGATGCTCTTGCCCGCGTTCACGCCGATGTGCGGGCGCACGTGGCTGCGCGCGGCGGCTGGGTTCGTCGGCATGTGGATCGCGACGATGCTGCCGTCGTTCGCGATAAGCAACCATCAACGCGACAAGCGCCGCGCCACGGCATGCGCGCCGAATACGCACACAATGCCGATCACGCCGCCTGCGAGCACATGCGTGAGCCGCTCGAATGCATCGGCGGCGGACTGGTTCGCCAGCATGATCGCGAGCGCCACGAACACGCATCGGAAGAAATATCCGACGACGTAGCGCTGAAACGCGACGAGCGTGAGGAAGGCCGCGAGCGTCGCGAGCGTGACGGCGATGTCCGAATGCGGTACGACGAACCGTCCGAGCACGATGCCGATCGGCACGCCCACGATCACGCCGAACGCGCGGTTCGCGAGCTTCGTGCGCGCCGTATCGACCGAACCCGTCACGATGCTGGCCGCGCCCCAGATCACCCATTGCGCACGGTCCATGTGCCAGAGCACCACCATCACCGCCGCTATGCCCACGCTCGCGAGCATCGCCGCGAGATCTTCGCCGAAGGGCGCGCGCTCGCCGAAATCGTCGAGATTGGACCAGCGCGCGGCGGGCTTGCCGCGCGAGCGGATATGCGCCGACACCAGCGCCGGAACGAGCGCGACGAGCAGATAAGGCAATGAGGCGGGCACTTCGCGCAACAGCGCATCGATGGTGCGGCCGCCCTGAAGTTCGTTCGCGAGGATGAGCACGGGAACGAAGGTCCAGTTGCCGAGCGCGCGCAATTCCTTGCCGCGCGACACGAGCAGGATCACGCCCGCCGCGAGCAACATGCACGCGACGACGAAGAACACCGGAACCCGTTCGGCAAGCAGCAGAAGATACGTTCCGGCGATGATCGCGAGCCCATGCGCGAGGACACCGAGCGGTCTCAGCGCGAGCCTGTCCTCCCCGATCACGGTGCCGATCGCGAGCAGCGAGGCCTTCATCCACAAGTCGTTGCCGGTTGCGAGCGCGAGCACGACGAACGGCAACAGCGCGATGGTCGCGCGCAGGAGCGGCCAGACCTTGATTTCGTCGGCGAGACGAAGATGCGGTGCGTCGGCGGACATGCTCGGCGATTCCCCTCGTGAGCCCGCATGAAGTTTAGGACGGTTTTCGGGCGGCGGTTGCCTCGCGGTTACCTAAGCGCGCACTAAGTATCGGCGCACACAGTTCGCGATGACGACGCGCGGTGTTCGCGCGCTCGCACCGACACGAGGAGGCGACACATGCCCGCGATGCTCAACAAGGTACCCGAAGTCACGCTCGCATTCTGGATCATCAAGATCATGTCGACGACCGTCGGCGAAACGGGTGCCGACTATCTCGCGGTGAACGCGGGACTCGGTGTCATCGTGACCGATGCGATCACGGCTGCGCTGCTCGCCGCCGCCCTCTTCATGCAGATGCGCACGCGCCGCATGGTGCCGTGGCTCTACTGGCTCACGGTGGTGCTGATCAGTATCGCGGGAACGCAGATCACCGATGCGCTGACCGACAGCGCGGGCGTGAGTCTCTATGCGAGCACCGCGTGCTTCGCCGTGCTGCTCGCCTTCATCTTCGCGATCTGGCATCGCACCGAGCATTCGCTCTCCATACGTTCGATCGACACGCGGCGGCGCGAACTCTTCTACTGGTGCGCGATTCTCTGCACCTTCGCGCTCGGCACCGCGGCAGGCGATCTCGCCACCGAAGCGCTCGGCCTCGGCTTCCCGCTCGGCGTGCTGATCTTCGCCACACTCATTGCGATCACGGGCGCGGCGGCGTTTCTCGGCATGAATCGCGTCGCCGCGTTCTGGATCGCGTACATCCTGACGCGCCCGCTCGGCGCATCGCTCGGCGATCTCATGTCGCAGCCGCGTACTTACGGCGGCATGGGATTCGGCACGATCTACACCAGCGCCCTCTTTCTCGCGATCATCGTCGCGCTCGTCGCCTATGTGACTTATCTCGATCACACGAGCCAGGCACGGCGCCGGCGCGGCGGTTCGCATCCTGCCTGACCTCATCCAAGGAGAAGACCATGAAATCCCGTCATATCGCGGGCGCGGCGCTTTGCGCGGCCGTCGCCATCAGCGCCTTTACAGGCTCGATCACGTCGGCCGGATTCGAACCGATCGGCACGGCGCACGCTGCATCGAAGCTCGGGGACCTGACGCCGTTTCGCACGATCGCCGCCGATACCGCGACGCTCGTCGACAAGGGCGATCTCGCCGGCGCGAAGGCGCGCATCAAGGACCTCGAAGTCTCGTGGGACGAAGCGGAGCCGTCGCTCAAGCCGCGTGCCGCGAGCGACTGGCATGTCGTAGACAAGGCGATCGACCGCGCGCTGGAAGCGCTGCGCGCGAAGACACCGCAGCAAGCAGCCTGTAAACAATCACTCGCCGATTTGCTGACGACATTCGACCGGATCGGCGGCAAACCCTGACCCACAGCGAAAAGGCCCTGTAAACAGGGCTTTTTCTGCGTAAGCGTTTTGAAAAACGTTTTACTTGCTCACTAAATGCTCACTAAAGGACCTTGTCCTGCTGTCGTTATACAGGCCAGCCGATGGATTCCAGCGGCCGCGCAGCAGGCGAAGCATCGCCGCCCGCGCGCTTGCGCCTTCGCGATGCAGCCACCTTGAGAGAGCTATGTTTTCGACAATCAAAGGCCGACTGGCCTTGGCCATGACGCTTCTGAGCGCGCTGCTGATCGCGATCGGCATGGTCGGAGTGATCGGCATGAGCCGGTCCAACGCGGTCACGTACGACCTCTTCACGAATGAAATGCCGAGCGCGGTGTCGGTCGGCGAGGCGGAAATGTTCATGGCGCGCGAGCGCCTCTCGTTCGACCGCGCGGCGCTGAATGTCGGCACGCCCGCGGCGGAAGAAGCGATCGGACGCGGCTCGCTGATGCGCAAAACCTCCGACGACGCATGGACGAAATATTCCGGCCTGCCGCAAGGCCCCGAAGAAAAGGCGCTCGCCGACAAGTTCAACGAGCAGCGTCTCGCGCTGCAAAAGCTGATCGACGCGGGCTATGCCGATGTCCGCGCGAAAGATCAGGCGAAGATCGTCGACGACGCAAGCGCGATGCAGGCCGCCTTCACCGAATTCGCGAAGACGGGCGTCCTGCTGCGCAAGCTGCAATTCGAACAGGCGAAGGCTTCGTATGATCACGGCCAGGAAGTCTTCGGCACGTTTCGCCTCGGCTGCATCGTTGCGATTCTGCTCGGCGTCGCCGCGGCCTTCTATACGTGGATCTCGCTGCGCCGCCGTATTTCGCGTCCGCTCGATGCCGCACTCGCGCAATTCGATGCGATCGCGACCGGCGATCTGCGCCGCAACGTGACGGTGACATCGAACGACGAAATGGGCCAGTTGTTGCGCGGACTTGCGACGATGCAGTCGAGCCTCATCGATACGGTTCGCACGGTGCGCGGCGGCAGCGAATCGATTGCATCCGCGACCAAGCAGATCGCGGCGGGCAACGTGGATCTTTCCTCGCGCACGGAACAGCAGGCGTCGGCGCTTCAGGAAACGGCGTCGAGCATGGATGAGCTGACGGGAACGGTCAAGCAGAACGCCGACAATGCGCGTCAGGCGAGCGTGCTCGCGGCGAACGCGTCGGAGATCGCGGGCAAGGGCAGCCATGTCGTGTCGCAGGTCGTGACGACGATGGGCGAGATCAACCAGAGCTCCTCGAAGATCGCGGACATCATCACGATCATCGAAGGCATTGCGTTCCAGACGAACATTCTTGCGCTGAACGCGGCTGTCGAAGCGGCACGCGCCGGCGAGGAAGGACGCGGCTTCGCGGTCGTGGCGGGCGAAGTGCGCTCGCTCGCGCAGCGTTCGTCGGCGGCGGCGAAGGAGATCAAGGAACTGATCGACAACTCGGTCGAGCGCGTGCAATCGGGCACTGCGCTCGTCGACGAAGCGGGCCGCACGATGACCGAGATCAGCACGGCGGTGCAGCGCGTGACGGACATCATGGGCGAGATCGCGGCGGCTTCGGAAGAGCAAAGCAGCGGCATCCAGCAAGTGGCGCGCGCCGTCACGCAGATGGACGAGGTGACGCAACAGAACGCGGCGCTCGTCGAGGAAGCGGCGGCGGCGGCGCAGTCGCTGGAAGATCAGGCGGGCGCGTTGCGCACGGCGGTGGAGACCTTCCGTCTTCACGACGAAGGCATGCGCGCGGCGGCCTGAAGCACCTTCGCGGTTGGACGATGCGCGGCTCGCGATCCTTCGGGACGCGAGCCGCGTGCTTTTGCGCGAGCCATAACCGCCGGTAATCACCTCATGAGGCGAATTCAATAGACGGCTATCGCTGTTTTCGCGAGACTGCGATGCGTCGGATCGACATGCGGTCCGTCCTCGAACAAGAGCGCAACAAGCCTCGGAGGAGACACACGAGATGCTGCATCGCCCCAGAGTCACACGTTCCGTTCTCGCGCTGATGTGCGCGATGTCGTTCATCATGTATCTCGATCGCGTCAACCTGTCCGCTGCGGCAGGCCTGATACGCGACGACCTTCATCTCACCAATACCGACATCGGCCTCGTGTTCGGTGCTTTCGCTTACACGTATGCGATCTGCCAGGTCATCGGCGGATGGTTCAGCGACCGCTTCGGCGCGAAGACGACGCTCGTGCTGTGCGCATCGATCTGGATCGTCGCGACGATCGCTACGGGCTTCGCGGGCGGTGTCGTGTCGCTGTTCTGTGCGCGCATGTTGCTCGGCGTCGGCGAAGGCGCGGCGTTGCCTGCGCAGGCGCGCGCGCTCGTCAACTGGTATCCGGCAAGCAAGCGCGGTTTCGTGCAGGGCCTCACGCATTCGTTCTCGCGACTCGGCAATGCGCTCACGCCGCCTTTGATCGCGTTGCTCGTCGCGTTCGCTTCGTGGCGTGCGTCGTTCGTGCTGGTCGGCGCGCTGACGGCTGTGTGGGTCGTCGTGTATGCGTGGTACTTCGCGGATAACCCGCGCAAGCATCGGCATATGACGGCCGAGGAAGAAGCCGAGTTGCCGCCTGAAGACAAGGTCGCCGTCGACAAGACGCGCGAGCCGACGCCCTGGGGCCGCCTGCTCAAGCGCATTTCGCCGACGATGATCGTCTACTTCTGCTATGGCTGGACGGGCTGGCTGTTCTTCACGTGGCTGCCGACGTTCTTCATGCACGGACGCGGACTCGATCTGAAGAGTTCGGCGCTCTTTTCGGCGGGTGTGTTTCTGTCGGGCGTCGTGGGCAATACGGCGGGCGGGGTGATTTCGGATCGCATTCTGAAGCGCACGGGCAGTGTGGTTTCGGCGCGTCGCAACATGATCATCGTCGCGTTCCTCGGTGCGCTCGTGTTTCTCGCGCCGGTGATGGTCGTTAAGTCGCTGCCGGTCATGGCGGCGTCGTTGAGCTTGTCGTTCTTCTTTCTGGAGATGACGATCGGGCCGATCTGGGCCGTGCCGATGGACATTACGCCGAAGCACGTCGGGATCGCGAGTGGGCTCGTGAATGCGGGATCTGCTATCGCAGGGATTTTTTCGCCGATCGTGTTTGGGTTTGTCGTCGATCGGACGGGGAGTTGGACGTTGCCTTTTGCAGGGTCGCTTGGGTTGCTCGCTGTTGGGATCGTGATGACGTTTTTTATGCGGCCGGATATCGCGTTGGATCGGGGGGTGGGTTCTGCTTCGGATGATGATGCTGCGCGGGAGGAGTTGGAGTTTGGGAGGTAGGGGTTCTTCGCGTTGGTTGCCGGATCCCGGGTTCGTGTCGGTTTATTGGCACTGCCCCTATGCGGGGCGGCAGTCACTTTCTTTGCTGCTGTGTATCGACCGGAGACATGGGTAAGACATTTAGCCCCTTTTGCCGCGTTCCTTCAAGTCGATGGTATCGATTCGATGATGAGCAAAGTTCAGCTCTGTCGTATCGGCAATACCCAGCACCACCGGCAACTACGCCATGCGCGCCGCGGTGCGATCTCAGTGCGGCTGCGCATGTCGCGCCAGTCGATGCGCTCATCGCACAGAAACCGATATGACGCCATTGTCTCGGCCCAGCGCCAGCACGCGCCTTGGACGCTGGCTGTTGGCCGAGTTGCGAACCGCCTGAGCAGTTACTTCGCCCGCCGATCCCCCTTTAATGCTCCACGTTATGCCACGACCTCGAATTGTGACCATTTGTGTATAACGAGGTGCGCTCTACCACCGACCGCAGTCATCCTCTACTTTTCAACCAAAGCCCAAACTCCTTCATGACGGCAACTACGGGCCGTACTCGCAACCCGTCGTCGGTTAGTCGGTATTCGACTTTCAAGGGTACTTCTGCAAAAACTGTTCGTTTGATGAGACCCTCCTGTTCCAATGCCCTAAGATCAAGCGTCAACATGCGCTGAGAGATGCCGGGCATATCCCTGCGAAGCTCGCTGAAACGTTTGGGTCCGTCAACGAGATACGAGACCAACAATAAGCGCCAACGACCACCGAGCAGCCGCATTGCCTCCTCCACGGAGCACCCACTCACACTGCTTTTCAAAACATCAATCCCTTTTGGTATAAAAATTGTACCTACATGACAAATCGGTTCCTTCTTCCCTTTTTATAGCACATGAGAGATAGTAATACCGTTGCATCAAGTTGATCGTTCAGAGGGACTTCATGAAGTTATACTATTCACCAGGCAGTTGTTCGTTAGCTGTGCATATCGTTATGCAAGAAACTGAAATCGACGCCGAATTGATTCGTGTCGATGCGCGCAAACATGTCATAGAAGGCGGCGGCAGTTTCTATGACGTTACTGATTTGGGTTATGTACCGATACTGGAACTAGACGATGGATCTACCCTACGCGAGGGACCTGTGATCGCGCAATTTCTGGCGGATCAACGGCCGGAAAGTGGCTTGGCTCCGACTAATGGGACAATGGCGCGCTATCGCCTGCAGGAATGGCTCAATTTCTTGACATCAGAAATCCATAAGGGTTACATCCCGCTTCTTTATGCTGTGGCAGCAGGGAAATACGTCGAAACAGCAAAGCCCAAGCTGAAAAGCCGCTTCGAATGGATCGATCGCCAGTTGGATGGACGAAGTCATCTTATGGGCGATTCCTTCACAGTGGCCGATGCCTACCTGTTAGCCCTTACTGGCTGGGGAAAGGCGACATGGATCGACTCGGTCTATCATGCTGATATCGATCTGACGCCCCTTGGTAATTTGCGGTCCTGGTACGAGCGCGTTCGGGCGCGACCTTGCGTTAAAAGGGCAATGGACCTTGAAGGCCTAACGAAGGCTGTTTAATAGTGTAGAAAATTTCAAAGTCCTCGTTCCCAAACCTTCACGCGACGAGTTAATTTCGTCATCGCAACACACGGAGGTCACCGCCGACCTCGATGACATCGTGTGTTAGAGAGATCAAACGAACGATCCGGGGCACCGGATCGTCGCTTCCCAGATGCCGTAAGACCCTCATCCCTTTATCGAAATCCGCATCCGTTAACGGGACTTCTTCCGGCAATTTGGCAAGGCAGTCCCGATCTTGTCTACGTCGCGGATCTTTCTCAATGACCGCTCCGCCGCCGCAATCAGTTTGAACACCGTGGCGAAGATGGGCGGGCGACAGGCAATTACGCGTGCGGCTCGTGCGATGGCGAATCGTCGCGTGTCGATTCAATCGGTTTCGTGGTTCGCACGTGCTGCCAGTGTTCTGGCCCGGGGAATTCGTAGAACGCGGATAGTGAACCGCCCGGGGAATCCCGGAGGCTGTTTGTTTGAATCACGCGGCCAGGCGTGACTCATGACGCTACCGATAACAGCGGACCTTGACTTCCTTCATGCCCGAACTCGACCGGTCGCGCACCTTCGGCACTTGGACCGGCACAGGGCCCATAGCCGTGACGATCTCGCACTTTGGCAAGTAGCTCCTTGCGCGCGGCCACTCGCCGGCCATCGATCGTCTTCACTTCGAATACTGCTCGAGCATTGTTGTCAGTTCCGCCTCGATTGCCTGCTCGATGATCCGCCGCGCACCTTGCTGAATCAGTATCCTGCGTACGCTTCGCCGTGGTGGCGGAGTTCGATTGAGGAAGTGTTAAGGTGAGAGGCAACATTCTCGTTCGGTCGTCACCGCCTTCTTCTGCCTTTTCTCTACGCCGCTTACGCCACTTCCAACGATAGCTCTGCCGCCAAGTCGGCAGCATCGTAGAAATCGTTTTGAGATGCGATCTATCTTAAGGGTACCAGCAGTCAGCCGTGGATGTCATTCACGCGTTTTTGAGAGCGCCGCGTCGTCCAGTTATCAAAAATCAAAAGCCTCCGTGGTCCGTTGGATTTCCGTGTCGCCGATCATGTCGAGAAGCCAAGTGCGTAGCGCCACGACTTTCGCGCAGTTGGCGAGATCGGGCGGCGAGACGAGATAGAAGGCTCGATTGGTCGCCACCGACTTGCCGAACGGCGCGACCAACCGACCGGCGCGCAGATCGTCCTCGACATAGGCGCGCCGGCCGATGCACACACCGTGGCCATCCACGGCGGCCTGCACCGCCATCAGCGCAAGATCAAAGGTCAGGCTCGCGTCGCCCGTCAAGTTAGCCGGCAGTCCGGCCGCCTTGAGCCAGATGCTCCAGTCGTTGCTGGTCACGCCGCTCACCTGCAGCAGTGTGTGGTGGGCGAGATTGTTTAGGCTCGTGAGCGGGTGATTTCCTGTCAGCAGCCGAGGGCTGCATACGGGGAAGATCTCGTCGGTCATCAGCCGGTCGGCGCGCAGCCCCTTCCACTCACCGATGCCATAGCGAATCGCCGTGTCAGCACCACCAGCTACGAAATCGACGAGGTCTGTTGAGGCGTTCACGCGAATATCGATCTGAGGATGCTCTAGACGAAACGAGCCGAGCCGTGGCAACAACCATTTCGACGCAAATGTGGCGAGCGTGGAAATAGCGAGCGTGGTGTTGTTGCAGCCATTGTGCAATTGCTCCGTGGAGAAGCGCAGTTGATCGAACGCGAGGCTGACGCCATGCAAATAGGCTTGCCCTTGGACGGTTAATTCTAGTCGCTCTTTGAAGCGGTGAAACAGACGCATCCCTAGTTCATCCTCAAGCCGCCGCATCTGATGGCTGATCGCCGTCTGCGTGACATTCAGTTCGGAGGCCGCCTTTGTAAAACTCATATGACGCGCCGCGCATTCAAATACTTTTAGACCGTTCAGCGATGGAAGCTTTCCAGCCATTGATCACCCCGTATAGTAGTTATCCAAAAGAAGACAAATTCGGATCGTCAATTTGATCGAAATTGATCGCCCCTTCCATTTCGTGATTTTTTGTCATTCCAAACGGACCATTCAATTCCCTAGGACCTGCGTCGGCGCGCCAAAACTGTTCCATGACAATTCCTCATATCGTAGCGTGCAAGATGTCATTTGGCGAGATATTGGTTTCTTGGGATGATTTGTTCCGCATTCCGAGGCAAACAATAAGGAGTATGAAGTGTACTTAATAGATGGAGACGTGAATGAATAATAATAATCAACATGGCAACAGCGAACTTGGTGCCTTGGTCAAGCCCAAGGCACGTAATGCGGCAAGAATGGCGGAGATCAGTGAACCTCATTTCAATGCTGCATATGAAAAGGGCCTGATGGGAGTATCGTGTCGCGTGGGCGACTATCGGCGCATCGAAATCGCGACTACCGGGCAGCAGGTGGTCGACTACACGCGTTGCGGTTATCTGAACCTCGACAGCCATCCGCACGTGCTCGCAGCCGCGCGCGCTGCGGCCGACGAAATCAAATCCGTGCACTTCTCGGTGGCGCGCACGCGCTTGTCAGCGGAGCCCTTGACCCGTCTCGAAAGTACGTTGTCAAACCTGTTCCAGGTAAGCAGTGTGGTGGTGTTTCCGACTGTCGCGGCCGCCAACATGGGCGCGTTGCCGTTGCTTGCGGCTGGCCTATTCACGGCTGGAGTCAAGCCCCTGATCGTGTTCGACCGCTTCGCCCACGTCACGCTCCAATATCACATCCCCGTGTTGCGTGAGGAAACCGATGTTATCGTGATCGAGCACAACGATCTCGAACATCTCGAGCGCCTGTGCCAGAGCCATCCCTTAGTCGCCTATGTCGGCGACGGTGCCTATTCGATGGGTGGCGCGGCACCCGTGCGCGAGTTGCGCGCACTGCAGGACAAGTACGGCTTGTTCGTCTATCTTGACGACGCACACGGTATCTCGGTCGTCGGCAAGCGTGGCGAAGGCTTCGTGCGCTCGCAACTGAGTGAACTTGATCACCGAACGATCGTTGCGGCCTCACTCGGTAAAGGCTTCGGCGCGGCAGGCGGCTTACTGATGCTCGGATCGCGCGACATCGAAAACGCGGTACGCCGTTATGCTCCGACATACGGGTTCTCGTGCGCGCCGAGCATGGCTTCGGTGGGCGCGGCGCTGGCCTCTGCCAAGATCCACATGGGCGAGGAACTCGGCATGCTGCAACGTTCTCTGCAGCAAAACCTCGCGCTGTTCGACCACGTGATCCCGACGGAGACGATTGGCAGCAAGCTGCCGATCCGTATATATCGCATCGGTAGCGAGGAACGGGCGATCGAGACCGGCGAATATCTGCTCGAACGCGGCCACTATGTGTCGGTCGTATTTTTCCCGACCGTGCCGCGCGGTGAAGCCGCCCTGCGCATGGCCGTCACAGCCGCGCACGATCCGGACGACATTCGCGAACTGTCGTCCCTGCTGCGCGCACGTGAAGGCGAGAAGGCGGTGGAAACGCACAATGCAGCCTTCGCGGGGTCCGATGAAGCCCCGGCCTTCGTCTAATCGTTTCGGGAGCATCCACTTGAAACAAATCCATTTGAGTCAATCTTTCACCACGGCGATCGTCGATTTCGATATCGGCACGGCGACGGAACGCGACATTGCCGCGATCCGCGAACTCATGTACTCACGCAAGGTTGTCGCGCTGAAGAACCAGCCGATAAATCGCGACGCATTCCTGGACTTCGCCCGGCGTTTTGGTGAACCCGAACAGTTCCGGCTCAAGAACTATCACGATCCCGACTACCCGGACATCCTCGTAATCGACAATCGCAATGGGGGAACCACCGGCACATCGGTTGGCGCACGCAAAATCGGCAACATGTGGCACAGCGATTCCTCGTATCTGATCGAGCCGCTACCGCTTACCTTTCTGCACGCGCAACGCCTCCCGGACGGAGAAGGCAGGGGCGATACGTTGTTCGTCGACATGCAGGAGGCATTGCGCACGCTGCCGGCGCACCTGCGGGCGCGCATCGAGGGCCGTCAGGCAAAACACGACGTGCGCTGGACATACAAGGTTAAGCAAAGCGATCTCGGTGAATCGGTTCAGGAGATCTTTCAGCGCCTCGCCACGTCGTTCCCGGCCATCTCGCATCCGACCATCGTGCGTCATGGCCATACTGGCCAGGAAGCGCTCTACCTGAGTCCCGGATACACGACGCGGATCGAGGGATATTCGGACGAGGACAGCCGCGCCCTGCTCGACGAAATCTTCGTGCACGTGCTCCAGCCGAAACATATTTTTGCCTACCACTGGGAAGCGAACGATCTGCTGATCTGGGATAACCGCTCGGTGATTCACTGCGCGACCGATTTGCCGCGCGATGCAGAGCGCGTCATGCATCGGATTAGCATCAACGATGACGGCTTCTTTTCCACGCGGGAAGGACGGTGAGGACATGACGGCCCATCACACAAACGCCGATGGCGGCAAGAAACGGCTGCTGGTCGCGGAGATTCTCGGTCAGACTGGCAAGGACATGCTCGCCGCTCGCGACGATCTCGAAGTAATCGAGTTCGCTAACACGATCAAGCAGGACGAGTTCTGTGCTCTTTTGGCTGCGCAGCCGGTCGTCCATGGCGTAATTCTCGGCTTGACTGCCTTCGGTCGTGCCGAACTCGCAGTCGCCAACGGTCTGCAGGTGGTGTCACGGATCGGCGTCGGGTACGACGCGGTGGACGTGCCCACCATGAGCGCGGCCGGCATCCCGGTGATGATCGGCACCGGCGCGAACTGCGACGCAGTTGCCGAGCACACGCTGTCCTCGATGCACGCGCTTATCAAGCGTGTACACGAACTCGACGCGCTCGTGCGGATGGATCGCTGGCATGAACGCTACCGGTATCTGCCGGGCGAACTGCGCGGCCGTAACGTGCTGATCATCGGATTCGGCCGGATCGGCTCGCGCGTCGCGCGGCTGTGCCAGGCGTACGGCATGTGCGTGAGCGCGTATGACCCTTACGTGGCCGACGACGAACTGCGTTCGGCGGGTGTCGATCCGGTCGCCCATCTCGATGCGGCCTTGCCGGGTGCGGAGTTCGTCACGCTGCACTGCCCGAAGACGGACGAGACGATCGGCCTGATCGATGAGGCGCGCCTCGCCCGGTTCCGACATGGCGCGTTCCTCATCAACACGGCGCGCGGCGGCATCGTCAACGAAAGTGTGCTGGCCGAGAAGCTGTCGAACGGACATCTGGCTGGCGCCGCCATCGACGTGTTCGCCTCCGAGCCGCCTGTTCCTGGCAACTCGTTGCTGGAGATGTCGAACGTGATTTGCTCGCCACATCTTGCGGGTGTCACGCGTGAAGCAGTTGAGCGCATGGCGCAACTTGCCGCCGCCAACGCCCTGAGCGTGTTCGACGGCACGCCGCGGCTCGACAACGCCGTCAATCGCAACGCCTTCAGGCTGACGACAGCCTAAAACGGTGCCGGTTCGGCGGTCCGCCGGACTGGCATTTCATAGAAGCATGGGAGCACAACAATGACAACACTTCGCTATCACTTCTTAGAAAACCAGCGCGACGCCATTATCTTGATCGGGCGGATCATGATCCTCGCGTTGTACCTCTATTTCGGCTGGACCTACCTGACCGATCATGCCACGGTCCTCGCCTACCTGCGCTCGGTCGATGCGCCACTTCCCGAATTCACTGCGATTGTCGCGACCGTCATCGAGTTCTTCGGCGGTCTTGTGCTGCTGCTCGGTTTCTGGACGCGCCCGCTGGCCGCGCTGTTCGCCGTCTACACGATCGGCACCGGCATCATAGGCCACGCATTCTGGAAGTCGACGAACCCGGTCGAACATCACGCCTTCTTCGTCCACTTCTTTAAGAACATTAGTATCGCAGCCGGTTTCGTGTTCCTGTGCGCACTCGGGCCAGGAAAGTATTCGATCGACGGCGAGTAGCCCAATCCACCTTGCCGGGCACGAAGGGACGGTGCGGGAGCATCGTCCCTTCGTGCCATCTATCACAAAGAATACGGAGTGCCGCATGATTCACAACACAGGGCCAGTCGCAGACCTTCGCGACTGGCTGGCCCGCGTAGAACGCATTGGCGAGCTGCAACGAATCGATGCCACAGTCGACGCGCGCGAAGAAATGAGCGCGATCACGTATCTGCTGGCGAAGACTGAAACCTCGCCGGCCGTACTGTTCGACACCGACGCGAAGCCTTATGGCTTCCGCCATCTCTGGAATCTGTTCGGGCCCAGCGTCGCGCGTACCGCGATCACGCTGGAGGAAGACCCGACCACGCCCACATTGGAACTGATCCGTCGCACTAAGGACAAGCTGCGCGTCGCGATTGACCCGCGCGAAGTGTCGATTGACGAGGCGCCGCTCTACCAGAACAGCCTTTACGGTGCCGACATCGACCTATCAAAACTGCCGATTCCGCAGCATTGGCCGCGCGACGGTGGTCGCTACGCGGGGACGGCCGACGCCGTCGTTACGCGCGATCTCGAATCGGGCTATCTGAATGTCGGAACCTACCGGATGATGATACAGGGGGCGCGTCATGTCGGTCTTTCGTTGGCGCCGGGCAAGGACGCGTTGCGCCATATTCATCAGGCTTGGGCACGCGGGGAAGCACTGCCGGTTGCGGCGGCTTGGGGTGTCGACCCGTTGCTGATGGTGGCGGGCTCGCAATCGCTCCCGCCAGGCGTGTCGGAATATGGCTTCGCAGGCGGCATCAAAGGCTGCGCAATCGACGTTGTACGCGCGACACAATCTGACCTGTTGGTGCCGGCCGCAGCCGAGATCGTTATGGAAGGGCTGATCTATCCCCGTGCGACAAAGGAGGAGGGCCCGTTCGGCGAATTTACGGGCTACTACGGCACCAAAGACATCGAGTGTCCGTTGATCGAGGTAACGGCACTGCACTTCCGCGACCGCCCGATCCTGACCAATGCGTTGATGGCTGACTATCCGTCGAACGAACAGAGCGCGTTCTTCTCGACCATTCGTTCGGCGAAGATCTGGGCCGATCTCGACAAGCTCGGCATCCCGGGAATCAAAGGCGTCTATGCGCATCCGGCCGCAGCCGGTGCCTTCGCGCTGGTTGTAATCAGCCTTGAGCAGCGTTACGCGGGCCACGCCGCGCAGGCGCTCTCGCTCGCGGCACAGGTGCCCGGCGGCGCCTATGTCACCAAGTGGATCATCGCTGTAGACGACGACGTCGACCCGACCGATATGGACCAGGTGCTGTGGGCAATGGGCACGCGGACCAATCCGGCCGACGACATCGACATCCTGCGCAACACGCGTGGCTCGCCGCTCGACCCGTCCCAGAACCCACCCGAGAAGCGGCTATATGGCTCAAAGGCACTCATAAACGCCTGCAAAGACTACCGCCATATCAAGACCTTTCCGCGTCGAACCCTGTTGCGCGAATCGGTCTATTTGCAGGTTGCCGACCGATGGCGCGAACTCGGGCTACCAGGCGAGCCGGCCCTGGTCGAGCGCTTCGACGCGATGGATGAAGAAGGTGATGCATGAGCGCGCACGCACCCGTGCGACGCGTGGTCGTCGGAATTACCGGCGCGAGCGGCATCCTGTACGGGATCCGCACGCTTGAATGCCTGCGGCGCCTGGAAATCGAGACGCACCTCGTCATGACGCGCGCAGCGCGTATCACGCTGACCCACGAACTGCCGTGTAAGGTCGAGCAGGTCAAGGAAATGGCAAGCGTTCACTACGCCTCGACTGACATCGGCGCGGCCATCTCCAGTGGTTCGTTCCGCACCATGGGGATGGTGGTAGCCCCGTGCTCAATCAAAAGCCTCTCCGAGATCGCCACAGGAGTGACCGATGGCCTTCTCTCGCGCGCCGCTGACGTCACGCTGAAGGAGCGGCGCCCGCTGCTACTGATGGTGCGCGAGACGCCGCTGCATCTCGGCCATCTGCGTTCGATGACGCAGGTGACCGAGATGGGAGCGATTGTCATGCCGCCGGTGCCGGCGTTCTACGCGAAGCCGAAATCGATCGACGACATCGTCGATCACAGCGTGGGACGCATGCTTGACCTGCTCGGGCTCGACAGCGGCACCGTTCGGCGCTGGGGCTCATGATGAATCACGCGCCATGCCCAGCGATCCGGCCTTCTTCAAGTATCTCGTCAGAACTTGGTGCAGGCTGCGGCGCGCGCGGGATGATGAAGGCGCGCAAAGCTCAGCGCGGCTGCGCCAAAAAACGCAACCGCAATGACCAGCAGCGCGGGCCGCGCATCAGCGCGGCCGTTGTTCATCAGTGCGCCGAGGCATGCAATGCCGAGCACGCCCCCGCTTTGCCGCGCCGCGTTAACAACTCCCGAGGCGATGCCGGCACGGTGCGACGACACCTCGGCGAGTGCCGAGGCGACGATCAGCGGAAGGGTCGCGCCCCCCATGCCGAGCAGGAGGGCGGTCAGCACGAACGTCCCTTGCGTCACACCGAACGTGCAGAAAACGAGCGCTCCGACGGCGCCGGACAGCATGCCGAGCGTCATCATGCGGCGCATACCGAACGCCTTGGAAAGGCGTCCCGAGAGGGTGGCAGCCACACCGGTGGTGACTGTCATCGGCGCAAGCTGCAGACCTACCGCGAGCGGGTCGACGCCATGCATCTGCAAGGCGACGGGCAGCACGAACAGCGTACCGTAGTAAGCGAAAGTCTGAAGGAACGCGACGCCAACCGAGGCCGAAAAGGCCGGGGACGCGAACAATTGCGGCGGCAGCATCGGCTCTGCGACGTGTCGCTCAACGGTGACCAGCGCGACCGCCGCCACCACAGCCACAGTCATCGTCGTGACGATCAGCGGCGCATGCCAGCCGCGCATCGGTGCCTCGATCAGCGCGAACGTGATCGCGGCGAGCGCCACCGCCGACAGAACCACGCCGCATGGGTCGAACGCACGCACGTGTTCGGCGTGCCGCTCGTCGCAGCGCAGTGCAGCACCGATCGCGACCAGGCAAAACGGGGCATTCAGATAGAAGATCGCGCGCCAGCCGGTCAGCTCGCAGAGCAGCCCCCCGACTATCGGGCCGGCCACCAGGCCGACTGCCGAGATGCCTCCCCACAGCGCAATCGCGCCGGAGCGTCGGGCTGGATCGGGATAGGCTGTAGCGAGCAGCGCCATAGAACTCGGCAACATGATTGCCGCGCCCAGGCCCTGCGCCGCGCGTGCGGCGATCAGAACGACGATGCCGGCCGCACTACCACAGGCGATAGACGCCGCCATGAATACGATCAGGCCCGCAACGAAGGTGCCGCGCGCGCCAAGCCGATCGCTGGCCGAGCCGGATGCGAGCAGCAGGCTTGCGAACATCAGCGTGTAAGCGCTCGCAATCCACTGGAGCCGATCGATGCCGACTTCGAACGCGTGCCCGATGCTCGGCAGCGCTACGTTCAGCGCGGTAACGTCGAGCGCGACCATCAACGAGCCGAGCGCGACGGAAACGAGCGCGGTGCGTCCCACGGTAGACGGGCTAACGGTGGCAACAGAGGACAGATCGCGAGAACGGCCGTGTGTCATAGTGAGGAACTCAATGAATGGGGTCACGACCTTACTGCTAGTCCCGCCGCTGGGAAAATTAGTTCTTCAAATTTTAATCATAAGGCAGACTGCTTATCGTGATGAACTTAACGCATTGGCGTTTGCTGGTGGCCGTGGCGGATGCGGGCTGCGTTTCGAAAGCAGCCGAGCAGGTCGGCATCACGCAGTCGGGTGCGAGTCAAGCCATCAGCCATCTGGAGGACATGCTTGGAGTGAAGGTACTCCTGCGCGATCGGCGCCGCACCACGGTGACTGCGATCGGCGAACAGGTGATTGTGCAGGCTAGGCGCATGCTGATCGAATGGGAATCGATCAAGACGCTGGTCGACATGTCGCGTGGTCTACATGCGGGGCGCATAAAGCTAGCGACGTTCCCGTCGGTCTTCGCGAGCATACTCCCCAGCTTCCTGCAATCGTTCGGGCAGAAGTATCCCTGCATCGACGTCGTCTCACTTGACGGCACTGACGAGGAAATCGAGGCGTGGCTTGCTGACGGCACGGTCGACGTCGGCGTCGTGATGAACCCGGATGTGGAGCGCGAGGCACTTGTGTTCGGTCGCGACGCGTGGGTGGTGGCCGTCCCGACCAGCCATCCGCTAGCGCGGCGCTCGAGCAGGATCGGAGTGTCGCTGGAGGAACTGGCGTCCGAGCCATACGTGCTCGCAACAGGCGGCTGCCGCTCGAACAGCCAATGGCTGATCGAGGAAACAGGGTACGCGCTTTCCGATCTGCGCATCTCGGTACGCGACTACTCGACCGCGTTCGAACTGATCCGGGAGGGCATGGGCCTTTCGCTCGTGCCGGAATCGATGCTGCCGGCCGCGCGCCAAGGGTTGCGCGTGCTCCCTCTCACCAAATCACGATATCGCGAATTCGGACTGGTCTGCTCCGAGGCGGGCCGACTCTCGCCGACCGTGCATGCATTCTTCGATCAATTGCGGCGCACCCGCGGTGTAGTGCAGCTCGCCGCACACCGCCGTGCGTCGTTGGAACCGCGCCGCGTAGCCCGGCGCGCACCGGGCGCCTGACAGTCCGCGATGAAGATTGCCGACGTCATAACGATCGGGAATGCTGCCTCGGTCAAATGTTAACTTTGAGTCTTCCTACGGCGGCTCATAGGATGGTCTTCCTTAACCGCGCACTCGACCGTGGGTCCTTTCCCTGGAAGCAATACCATAGCGATGAAAACAAAAACCGTATTGACCGACAATGACGTAAAGAAAATCGCCGCCGCGGCGGAGCAGCACGCACTGGCCCGCAACTGGCCAGTGACGATCGTGATCTTCGACGACGGAGGCCACCTGCTTCACCTGAACCGCCTCGACGGCGCCACGTTGAGCTCGATCGAGATGGCGCTCGCAAAGGGGCGCACGGCCGTCCTGGGTCGTCGTGAGAGCAAGTTCTACGAGGACCTCATCAAACAGGGGCGCGTCGCCTTCCTGAGCGCGCCGATGATGGGTTTCCTCGAGGGCGGAGTGCCGATAGTCGTGGCGGGCGAGGTAGTCGGTTCGGTCAGCGTATCGGGTGTGAAATCGGAAGAAGATGCTGAGATCGCGCGCGCCGGAATCGCCGCGCTGGAAGTCTGAAATGTGAGCATGACGGTGCGTTGTACTTTCACACTCAACAATCGCAGCCGGTCAACTCTCGCGTGCGATGGATACGGCACGTTAGAGGTTTTCTCAGGACAGAAAGAAGGGCAGGACAACCTCGCCGCCATAGTAAAACCCGAATTTGGACCGATACCGCCGGGTACTTACTATCTGGTGAATCGGTCATCCCGGGGGGGGGGGGCAGCTAGGCAGATTGAGGGCCGTTACTGGATTGATCGACATTGGCCAAATTCGCACCGCGTAGGTGTTGAGCCCCTTCAACGCTTGCTTCTGCCTCTTCCTTCGCTTTGAAGGCCTTTCCGCGAAGGTATTCCCAAAGGTCTTCCATCTTCCAAAAGGCATAGCCGGAAATGTTTAAAGGAGCGGACGCAAAACCAATCCTTCAAGCCCTCCGAATCGCCTCAATCACCAACTGCGTCGCCGGACTAATCCGCCTGTTCTTCCTGAGAATCAACCCATAGGGCGCGAGCCGCCCCCTCAACCCCGTAGGCAATGAAGCAATCGTATCCAAAGCGGAATAATAGTCCGCGACTGAACTCGGCAGCACCGCAAGCATGTCCGAGTCCCGCAACAACGACAAGGTAGTAAGAATCGAAGAAGTCTCGACGGTGCTAACCGGCGGCGCAACCCGCGATTCGCGAAACGTCTGATCGATGATCTGCCGCATCGGACTCGGATGCGGCTGCACGATCCACGGATACTTCGCCAGATCGGCGAGCTTCGGCTTCGCCGCCATCCCGACAGCCGGATGCTCCGGCCGCGCGACGATCGTCAGCGCCTCCTCCGACAAGGTCTCGAACGTCAAATCGAGCGCGGAAAAGCCGTAAGGAATGCGCCCCACCACGATATCAAGCTGATCCTGCTGCAACGCCTGCACGAGCACATCGCTGGTATCGATCTGCACGCTGATCTGCAAGCGCGGATGCGCTTCCTTAAGTTGCACGATCACCTTCGTCAGCAGATCGGGCGCCGGCGCCATCACCGCGCCGATGCGCACCTTGCCGATATCGCCCGCCTCGATCGCCGCCAGCTCCTCGCGCAATTCGTCGAGATCCTCGAAGACGACGCGCGCGTATCGCATCACCGCTTCGCCGTAGATCGTCGGCTCCATGCCTCGCGCATGACGCACGAACAGCGTCGCGCCGATCGTGTCCTCCAGTTCCTTCAGCGCCTTGGTCGCGGCGGGCTGCGTCATCGCGAGTTCGTCGGCGGCGCTTCTGAGCGATTCGGTCTCCGAGAGCGCCATCATCAATTGCAGATGACGCAGGCGCAGGCGTTTGCGTATGGTCGGGGCGGGCGCGATCATGCGAGCGATAACTCCAGGAAATAGCCTGATGCAAATAATTCAATGGTCAGTTATCGCGGAGTTTCGCACACTAGCGCTACCCGATACAGCCGCGCAAACCCTCGTTTCAGCGGCCTCACCCGAATAGACCGGAGACACCGAAGATGAAGATCAAGCATGTCCGCGCACGCGTTTTCGAATGGAAAGGCAAGGTCGTGCCGCCGCAATCGCATTTCTGCACCAACGCCGTCGATGTTCTCTACGAACGCGGCGACGCAATGGGCTCGTTCCGCTTTCACGGCTGGCTCGTGGTGGAGATCGAATGCGACGACGGCACCGTCGGCATCGGCAATTGCGCGCTCGCGCCGCGCGTCGCGAAACAGATCGTCGATGAATATCTCGCACCGATCGCGATCGGCGAAGATCCGTTCGATCACGAATACATCTGGCAGAAGATGTATCGGCGCACGCTCGCATGGGGTCGCAAGGGCATCGGCATGGCGGCGATCTCCGCCGTGGATATCGCGCTGTGGGACATCATGGGCAAGGCCGTGAAAAAGCCCGTCTTCAAACTGCTCGGCGGCCGCACGAAAGAGAAGATCTGGTGCTATGCGTCGAAGCTCTATAACAACGACGACCGCGATGCATTCCTCGCGGAAGCGCAAGGTTATCTCGATCAGGGCTTCACCGCGATGAAGATGCGCTTCGGCTATGGCCCGAAAGACGGCCCGAAAGGTATGGCCAAGAATCTGGAACAGGTGCGCCTGTTGCGCGAACTCGCGGGCGACGATGTCGACATCATGCTCGAATGCTATATGGGCTGGACGCTGGAATACGCGCGCCGCATGCTGCCGCGTCTTGCCGAGTTCAATCCGCGCTGGCTCGAAGAGCCCGTGATCGGCGACGACGTCGAAGGTTATCAGGAGCTTAAAAAGATGAACATCGTGCCGATATCCGGCGGCGAGCACGAGTTCACGAGCTATGGCTTCAAGGATCTGCTGGAACGTCGCGCCGTCGATGTCATTCAATACGACACGAACCGCGTGGGCGGCATCACCGCCGCGCGCAAGATCAACGCAATGGCGGAAGCGTGGTCCGTTCCCGTGATTCCGCACGCGGGCCAGATGCACAACTATCACCTGACGATGGCGAGCACCGCGAGCCCGATGTCCGAGTTCTTCCCCGTGTTCGACGTCGAAGTGGGCAACGAGCTCTTCTACTACATCTTCGACGGCGAGCCGCACCCGGAGAACGGCTATCTGCAACTCTCCGATGAAACGCCGGGCCTCGGCATCACGCTGTCCGACAAGCATCTGAGCGACTTCAACATCATCGAATGACGCAATGATGCAGGGCCAATGAAGCCCGACACTATCCGGAGACAGACATGGAGAGCAGGATCGAATCACACGCGGCGCGCGACGCCGCCTCGTCCGAACACGCGACGAGCGTACGCTGGCGCATCTTCGGCGTGGTATTTCTCATCACGCTGATCAACCTCGTGGACCGCATCTCGCTTTCCATCGCGATGCCCACCATCGCGAAAGAGTTCGCGCTCTCGCCCGCGATGCAGGGGCTCGTGCTGTCGAGCTTCTTCTGGTCGTATGCGCTCCTGCAGATTCCGGGCGGCTGGCTCATCGACAAACTCGGGCCGCGCAAGGTCGTGGCAGGCGCGACTGTCTTGTGGGGAATCTTTCAGACGTTGATGGGCGCAGCCACCGGCGGCCTGTCGATGCTGTTTCTGCGCGTCGGTCTCGGCGGCGCGGAAGCCCCGCTCTTTCCAGCGGGCAGCAAGCTCAACGCGCTCTGGCTGTCGCGCACCGAACGCGCGCGCGGCGCGGTGCTGATGGATGCGGGTTCACCCCTCGGCGCGGCGATCGGCGGCCTCGCGATCTCCAATCTGATCCTTATGTTCGGCTCGTGGCGCACGGCGTTCGTCGTCGCGGGACTTGCGACCATCGCATGCGGCTGGCTCGCATGGCGCTATCTGCGCGACGATCCCGCGAAACATCCGGGCGTGAACGGCGCGGAACTCGCGCATATCCGCGACGGCGCGCCGTCCGTATCCAGCGCGGCGCGCGCAAGCCAGGACGATGCGCCGCTGCCGCTGCGCTCGACCATCGCGATGTGCGTCGGCCGCATGAGCTGGGCGATGATCTTCTTCGGCCTGCTCACGTGGGGTCCGAGCTATCTGACGCAGGCGCGCGGTTTGAGCCTGTCGCAGATCGGCGCGGCGACCTTCTTCAT
Organism: Caballeronia sp. EK; assembly: GCF_014384845.1. NCBI lineage: Bacteria > Pseudomonadati > Pseudomonadota > Betaproteobacteria > Burkholderiales > Burkholderiaceae > Caballeronia > Caballeronia sp. EK. The sequence continues at coordinate 195,141 of NZ_JACSUE010000002.1, read as the reverse complement.
CTTCCTCGCAGGCGCACTCGGCTCGCTGTCGGGCGGCTTTCTGTGCGATGCGCTGTGCGCGATGAATTTCTCGCGCGGCAAGGTCGTGAAGAGCATGATCGCCGTGTCGGGGCTCGTCACGCTCGCCGTGTTCGCCTCGCTGCCGACCATCACGTCGCCCGTCGTCGCGGTCGCGGTGCTGTGCGGCGCATCGTTCCTGCTGATGTGGGGCAGTCTCTACTGGAGCCTGCCTTCGTTGCTCGCAAGCCCCGGACGCGTCGGTCTGCTCGGTGCGTGCATGAACTGCGCGGGCAGCGTCGGCGGGATTTCGATTCCGCTCATCACGGGCTTCATTCTTCAGCGCACCGGTTCCTTCGATGCGGTGCTGCATTTTTACGGCGCGTGCGCGCTGGTGTATATCTTCGGTTCGATCGCCATCGATCTGCGCCGCACCCGCTAACATCCGATCACGAGACCCTACACACATGAAACCTCTCATCGCAGTGCTTCTCGGCGACCCCGCCGGCATCGGTCCCGAACTGATCGCGCGTCTCGTCGCGAAACCGGAGAATCGCGCGCGCGCCGATCTCGTCATCATCGGCGACAAGCGCGAGCTGGATCACGGCATGGAGATCGCGCAGCAACGTTTCGATTACCGACTGGTCGATAGCGTCGATGCCGCCGCGCGCGATACCGACGTGCCCTCGCTCATCGACTTCCGCCTGCCCGACGACGCCCCCTACGAGCGCGCCGTATCGACCGAACGCGGCGGCCGCTACAGCCTCGAAGCCTTTAAACATGCGCTCGCGATGACGCGCGCGAACCTCACGCAGGCGATGCTCTTCGCGCCCGTCAACAAGACCTCGCTGCACATGGCCGGCATGGAGACGAACGACGAAATGGAATGGTTCGCGCGCCAGCTCGATTTCAGCGGCGCATTCTGCGAGTTCAACGTGCTCGACGAGTTGTGGACCTCGCGCGTGACCTCGCATATCGCGCTGAAGGACGTGAGCGCGAAGCTGACGCAGGAGCGCATCGTCGGCGCGGTGCAATTGATTCACGATGGCCTCAAGCGCGCGGGCATCGAAGAGCCGCGCATCGCGGTCTGCGGCTTCAATCCGCATAACGGCGATAACGGCGCGTTCGGCCGCGAGGAAATCGACGTGATCGCGCCCGCCGTCGAACACGCACGCGCGCAAGGCTACGACGCGCAAGGCCCCTTCCCCGCCGACACCATCTTCGTGCGCGCACGCGATCAGAAAGTCTTCGACGGCGTCGTCACGATGTATCACGACCAAGGTCAGATCGCGATGAAGCTGATGGGCTTCTGGCGCGGCGTCACCGTGCACGGCGGCCTGCCCGTGCCGATCGCGACGCCCGCGCACGGCACCGCCTTCGATATCCACGGCCAGGGCCGTGCCGATGTCGGCGCGACGCAAAAAGCGTTCGACATCGTCGTGCGCATGGCGCAAGACCGCCTGAGCTGACGCCATGATGCAAGAGCGCATCGAAGCCTTGCGCGAGCGCTTCCTGGAAACCGGCGACGACGCGGACCTGCCCATCGTCGACGCACATCATCACTTCTGGGACGTGGCGCGCAACTATCATCCGTGGCTGCGCGATCTGCCGCGCATTCCGTTTCGCTATGGCGATTACGCCGCGATCTGCCGGAACTTCCTGCCCGACGATTACTTCGCGCAGGCGGGCAATCATCGCATCGTGAAGACGGTGATGATGGAAGGCGAATGGGATCCGCGCGACGTGCTCGGCGAGGCGCGCTGGGCCACCGCATTGCACGAGCGCACCGGCTTGCCCAACGCGATGGCCGCGCAAATCTGGCTCGATCGCGACGATGCCGCCGATGCCGCCGATGTGATCGGCGCGTATCGCGACATGCCGCTCGTGCGCAGCGTGCGTCACAAGCCGAAGACCGTTGCGCGCGCGGAGCATCGCGCGGATTTCGCTGCGCCCGGCTCGATGCGTTGCGCGCGCTGGCGACGCGGTTATGCATTGCTCGCACAAAGCGGCCTGATGTTCGAGTTGCAGGCGCCGTGGTGGCATTTCAGCGAAGCGGCGGAACTGGCGCGCGATTTTCCGCAGATGAAAATCATCGTGAACCATACGGGGCTGCCCGCGGATCGCAGCGAAGAAGCGCTCGCCGCATGGCGCGCCGCGCTCGATGCGCTCGCGCAATGGCCGAACGTATGGCTCAAGATATCGGGCATCGGCGAAGCTGGCGTAAGCTGGAGCGTCGCGCGCAACGGACGCATCGTGCGCGATGCGATCGAAAGCTTCGGCGTCGGCCGCTGCATGTTCGCGAGTAATTTTCCGGTCGACAGTCTCGTCGTCACGCTCGATGATCTTTTCGCGGGCTTCAAGACCATCGTCGCGGATCGCACGCGGGAAGAACGCCTCGCGCTATTCTTCGACAATGCGAGCGCGCTGTATCGAATCTAGACCCATCACAGGAGACACACTTCAATGGCTGCACCTGCTTATCGCGGCGTATTTCCCGTCGCCCCGACCATCTTCGACGATCAGGGCCGTCTCGATCTCGAAGGCCAGAAGCGCGCGATCGATTTCATGATCGACGCCGGCTCGCACGGCGTCTGCATACTCGCGAATTTCTCCGAGCAGTTCGCGCTGTCCGATGCCGAGCGCGATACCGTTCAGCGCACCGTGCTCGAACATGTCGCGGGCCGCGTGCCCGTGATCGTCACGACGACGCACTTCAGCTCGCGCGTCTGTGCCGAGCGCAGCCGCGCCGCGCAGGACGCGGGTGCCGCGATGGTCATGATCATGCCGCCGTATCACGGCGCGACGATCCGCGTTGGCGAGCGCGGCATTCACGAGTTCTATCGCGAAGTGTCGAATGCGATCGATATTCCGATCATGATTCAGGACGCGCCCGTCGCGGGCACGCCGCTTTCCGCATCGTTCCTTGCGAAGCTCGCGCGCGATGTCGAGCATGTGTCGTACTTCAAGATCGAAACGGCGCAGGCCGCATCGAAGCTGCGCGAACTGATCGAGCTCGGCGGCGATGCGATCGTCGGTCCGTGGGACGGAGAAGAGGCAATCACGCTGATCCCCGACTTCGACGCGGGCGCGACCGGCGCGATGACGGGCGGCGGCTATCCGGACGGCATCCGCAAGATCGTCGATGCGTACTTTGCGGGCGATGCCGACAAAGCCGCCGATCTGTATCAGCAATGGCTTCCGCTCATCAACTACGAGAACCGGCAATGCGGGCTCGCCGCGTGCAAGACCTTGATGAAGGAAGGCGGCGTGATTCGCTCCGATGCGGTGCGTCATCCGCTCGCACCGATGTCGCCCGCCGTGCGCGAAGGGTTGCTCAAGGTCGCGCGCAAGCTCGATCCGCTCGTGCTGCGCTGGGGGCATTGACTAGCGGCGGCGCTTCCTTTTCGTATCGGCCTGCATCGCGGGAACGCCGACACGTTCCCGCAGATACTCCACGGCTCGCGCGCAACGCGCGGGCAGCGGCCATTCCGCGCGACGAATGAGCCACAGCGTATCGACGACAGGCGCGCCGCATTCCACGACGCCTATCGCTTCCGGCTTGCCGAACGCGATGCGCGCATAACGCGGTATCACCGTGAAGCCCAGCCCGCGCGCGACGAACTCCAGGATAAGGCTGATCTGATTGCAGAAGCCTTGCCTTCGCAGACTGCCGACGCCCGGATTGCCCGGAAAGCGCCGGCTCAGCAAGCGGCTCGCCATCATGTGCCCGTCCGGATAATCGATGAAGCCGAGCCGTTCCAGATCGCTCCATTCATGCACATCCGCATTCGCGGGCACGACGAGTTCGAGCGGCTCTTCGATGAACTTGCTCGCGGCAAGGCGAGGATCGTCGGGCTTCAACGCGACGATGCCCAGATCGTAGCGGCTCTGCAATACGGCTTCGAGCACTTCCGAATCCGGCCCGAAGCGATGACGCATCTTCCATTCGGGACGCTGCTGCTGCAAGTCCAGCAATAGCGGAAACAGCACGAGCCCGATGCTGCCCGGCGTGATGAGGCCGATCTCGCCGGCTTCGTCTTCGCTATCCGAAAGACGCGACGCGAGACGCTTGCCCGCCAGCTCCATCTCTTCGCAATAGTCGATCAACGCCTTGCCCGCCGGCGTCAATTCGATGCCGCGCGGACGGCGTATCACGAGCAGGCCGAGCGCGTCTTCGAGATGGCGAAGGTGCTGGCTCACGGCCGCCTGCGTCAAATCGAGCCGTTCGGCGGCGCGCGTGAAGTTGCCGAGATCGACGAGCGCAAGAAAGGTGCGCAGCCATTGCGGATTGAGTATCACAAAATTTTATCGAATCGATAATCCCCACATAGTTTTCATTATGACACTGAGCGGTTAAATTGCAGACCTCAACTCAATTCGAGAAAACCCGCATGTCAGCACTTTTCACTCCGTTCAAACTGAAAGACGTCACGTTGCGCAACCGCATCGCCATTCCGCCGATGTGCCAGTACAGCGCCATCGACGGCTTCGTCAACGACTGGCACGTCAGCCATTACGCGAGCCTCGCGCGCGGCGGCGCGGGCCTCGTGATCGTCGAAGCGACGGGCGTGTCGCCGGAAGGCCGCATCACGCCCGGCTGCACGGGCCTCTGGGACGATGCACACATCGAAGGCATGAAGAAGATCGCCACGGCGATCAAGGCGGCGGGCGCGGTGCCGGGCATCCAGATCGCGCATGCGGGCCGCAAGGCGAGCGCGAACCGTCCGTGGGAAGGCGACGATCACATTTCCCCCGACGACGCACGCGGCTGGGACACGCTCGCGCCATCGGCCGTCGCGTTCGGCGCGGGGTTGCCGAAGATGCCCAAGGCCATGACGCTCGAAGACATCGAGCGCGTGAAAGCGGACTTCGCGGCGGCTACGCGTCGTGCGCGCGAAGCGGGCTTCGAATGGCTGGAACTGCACTTCGCGCACGGCTATCTTGCGCAGAGCTTCTTCTCGGTGGATGCGAACCAGCGCGACGATCAATACGGCGGCGATCTCGCGGGACGCAGCCGTTTCATCGTCGAGACCTTCGATGCGGTGCGTGAAGTGTGGCCGGAGAATTTGCCGCTGACGGCGCGCTTCGGTGTCATCGAATACAATGGCCGCGATGAAGTCACGCTGAACGAATCCATCGAACTGACGAAGACGCTGCGTCGCAAGGGACTCGATCTGATGAGCGTGAGCGTCGGCTTCTCGACGCCCGATGTGCGCATTCCGTGGGGACCGGCGTTCCTCGGCCCGATCGCGGAGCGTGTGCGCCGGGAAGCGGAGATTCCGGTTGCATCGGCATGGGGATTCGATTCGCCGCCCAACGCGGAACGCGCCGTCGAGTCGGGTCAGCTCGATCTCGTGATGGTCGGCCGCGCGCATCTTTCGAATCCGCACTGGCCGTATCACGCCGCGAAGCAGTTGAAGGTGGAGAAGCCGTCGTGGGCGTTGCCCGCGCCGTATGCGCACTGGCTCGAACGTTACGCCGTGGCCGAATGACGTATTGATGTGACTAGCAAGGCTCCATGCCGTGGCGCACTTTCGCGCCGTCGGCATCGGGCGAAGCGAGAAACGCAAGGAACGCGCGCGCGAGTTGCGGCGCGTTCGCGTTCGCGTTCGCACAGATCGCGCCCTCGAACACCGTCAGCGTCTGAATCTGCGGCGGCAACATGCCGAGCACATCGATGCCTTCGACGCCGATCATCTCGCTCATCTGCTGGAAGCCCAGCTCCACTTCGCCACGCGCGATGAGCGTGCCCACCGCGACACCCGGCGGCGCCTGCACGATGCGCGCTGCGATGCGTTCCGCGATGCCCCAGCGCTCGAACAGACGCGTCAGATAAACCCCGCTCGGTCCCGTCGAATAACCGATGCTGCGTGCCGCGAGCACGGCCTCGCGCACGGCGGCTTCATCGTCGATGGCGGGACGCGGCGCGCCCTTCGCCACCGCGATGGCCACGCCCGAGCGCGCGATCCGCACGCGGCTCGTTGCATCGATGCGCGCCGACGCCGCGAGCCGGTCGATCGCGTCCGAAGCGAGCACGACGATATCGAACGCCTCGCCTTCTTCGATCCGCTTCAGCGCCGCGACGCCGCCCACCGATTCGATCGCCACACGCTCGCCCGACTTCGCTTCGAAAGCGGACGCGAGATCGTTGAGCACCTGGCGCGTGGCCATCGAAGAAATGCCGTTCATGCTCATGCGCGTCAGTCGATATAACGCAAGCCCGCTTTTTCCAGCGGCTCGCGCATCTTGTACATGTCGAGGCCGAGCACGCCGCTTGCGAGCTTCGCGCGCTTCTCTTCTTCGAACGCTTCGCGCGCCACGGCCTTGTCGAGCACCTGTTGCGCCGATGCGGACGGCACGACGACGACGCCATCGTCATCCGCGACGATCACATCGCCGGGCGTGACCCATGCGCCCGCGCACACGACGGGAATGTTCACCGAACCGAGCGTCGCCTTCACCGTGCCTTTCGCCGAAATCGCGCGGCTCCAGACCGGGAAATTCATCTCCGTCAATATGCGCACATCGCGCACGCCGCCATCGATGATGAGCGCCCGCGCGCCGCGCGCCTTGAAGCTCGTCGCGAGAAGATCGCCGAAGAAGCCATCGGTGTTGTCGGTCGTGCATGCAGCCACGACGATATCGCCCGGACGGATCTGCTCGGCCGCGACGTGCATCATCCAGTTGTCGCCCGGTTGCAGCAGCACGGTCACGGCCGTGCCGCCCGCCTGCGCGCCCGTGTAGATCGGCCGCATGTAGTTCTTCATGAGGCCGACACGGCCCATCGCTTCGTGCACGGTCGCCGAGCCCAGCGCGCCGAGCTTGTCGGCCGCATCCGCGTTCGCGCGATCGATGTTGCGATACACCACTCCCAGTTCGTACATATCAACGTCCCTTTGCTTTGAGCGCCGCATCGAGGCGCGGATACACGCGGCGCGCGTTGCCTTCGTAAATCTTGTAGCGCGCTTCGGGCTCGATCTGCGCGGCCTCGACATAGCGCTTCGTGTCGTCGAAATAATGCCCGGTTTCAGGATCGATGCCACGCACCGCGCCGATCATCTCGCTTGCGAACAGAATGTTGTCGACGGGGATCACGCGCGTCAGCAAGTCGATGCCCGGCTGGTGATAGACGCAGGTATCGAAGAACACGTTGTTCAGCAAATGATCCTTCAGCAAGGGCTTTTTCAGCTCCTGCGCGAGACCGCGAAAACGTCCCCAGTGATACGGCACCGCGCCGCCGCCGTGCGGAATCACGAACTTGAGCGTCGGAAAATCGCGGAACAGATCGGACGTGAGGCACTGCATGAAGGCGGTCGTGTCCGCGTTGAGATAATGCGCGCCCGTCGTATGGAAGCACGCATTGCAGCTCGTGCTTACGTGGATCATCGCGGGAAGGTCGTACTCGACCATCTTCTCGTAGATCGGATACCAGTAGCGATCCGAGAGCGGCGGGCTCGTCCAGTGTCCGCCCGACGGGTCCGGATTCAGGTTGATCGCGACATTGCCGTATTGCTCGACGCATTTCACGAGCTCGGGAATGCACGTCGAGACATCGACGCCCGGACTCTGCGGCAGCATCGCCGCCGGAATGAAGCTGTCGGGAAAAAGCTCGCTTACGCGATAACACAGCTCGTTGCAGATCGCGGCCCACGTGCTCGACACTTCGAAGTCGCCGATGTGATGCGCCATGAAGCTCGCACGCGGGCTGAACACGGTGAGATCGAGGCCGCGCTCGCGCATCAGTCGAAGCTGGTTCGCTTCGATCGACTCGCGCAGTTCATCGTCGCCGATATGCAGCTCCGATGCGCTCGGCATCTCCGATGGACTCTTGATGGCGGCGATCTGCCGGTTGCGCCACGCTTCCAGCGCCTTCGGCGCGGTGGTGTAGTGGCCGTGAATGTCGATGATCATCCTTTACTCCAGGTACTAATGTGCTGCGGTCGTTTGTGCGTGCGCTTCGTCGGCACGCGTGCGTTGCGCGACGAGAATCGAGATCGCGGCGAGCGTTGCAGGTACGGCGAGCATCGCGAGGATCGCGCCAAACTCCCAGCCGAGACCGAGCAGCGCGCCGCCGAACGCGGAACCGAATATGCTGCCGAAGCGGCCCATGCCGAGCATCCAGCTCACGCCGGTTGCACGCGCGACCGTCGGATAGCGGCTCGGTGCGAACGCGTTGAGGCCCGTTTGCGCGCCGCTCATGCAGAAGCCCGCTGCGAACACGAGCACGGCAAGCGACGACGACAACGCCCCGATCCACGCCAGCCCGAGCACGCAGACCGCGCCGCCGAGATACGCCGCGCTGATGACGGGCGCCGGGCGCACCTTGTCCATGATCCAGCCGACGATGATCGCGCCGATCGTGCCGCCGATCTGGAACATCGCCGTGATGTTCGCCGCCGACGACACCGTGAGACCCGCGTCCTTCATCAGCGTCGGCAACCAGCCGGTGAGCAGATAAATCACGAGCAGGCCCATGAAATACGTGATCCACAGCGCCGCTGTCATCAGGCCGTAGCCCTGCGAGAACAACACGCCGATGGGCTTTTTCGTGGGCAGCGGCGGCTCGTTCGAAATGAATGTTTCATTGCCGTCGAAGCGTGCGCCGCACACGCGGCCGAGCACCTTGCCGATACGCGCCGAGGTCGCGCCGCGCACCGCGAGCAGACGCGCCGATTCGGGCAGCAACCAGATTTGCAGCGGAATCAGCAGGAGCGGCAGCGCGCCGCCGCAGATCAGCACGGAGCGCCAGCCGTGCGCCGGAATCAAACCGCCCGCGAGGAAACCGATGAGCGCCGAGCCGAGATTGAAGCCCGTGAACATGATCGTGATGAGCAGCGCGCGCTTGCGTTGCGGCGCGTATTCGGAGAGGAGCGTCGTCGTATTGGGCATGGCCGCGCCGAGGCCGATACCGGTCAGCACGCGCAGCAGTGCCATGCTCGAAGGCGAATTCGTGAACGCGGTCGCGATCGTGAACACGCCGAAGAGAAACACCGAGGTGATCAGCACCCACTTGCGTCCGATGCGATCCGATGCCGGTCCCGCCGCGAGCGCGCCGATCACGAGACCGATCGGCGCCGCGCTCATCACGAGGCCGAACGCGGGGCGCGAGATATGCCAGTCCGCGATGATCGAAGGCGCGATGAAGCCCATGATCGCGACGTCCATGCCGTCGGCCGTCACGATCAGAAAGCACAGCGCCACCAGCAACCACTGGTAGGCGGAAATCGGGCGTTCGTCGATGAAGCCCTTGATGTCGATGGTTTTACCGATAGCCATGTTTGTCTCCTGTCTCCTCTTTTATTCAGTTCTTCGCCTTGTCCCAGTCGAGCTTGCCCGCGCCCTTGCCCGCGACCGAGTACAGCGCGCCGGGCGCGTTGCGTGTCTTCTGAAATTCTTCGAGCGTTTCACCGCGCATCGCGGCGTAGATATGCAGGTTCGAAACGCCCGTCACCGCGCCGAGCTTCTCCAGCATGAAGAAGATCACGCCGTAATGAAGCAGGCCGCGCCAGTCGCGGCGGCGAATGAGATCGCGCTCCTGTTCGGAGAGACCGGCCGACTCGAAGCTCGCTTCCTCGTTCTCCTTGAACGCCTCGCGATGCACGGGCTCGACCATGCGATGCAGATATTCGTTGATGCGATACGCGCGCACGGCGGTTTCGATCGAGAACGGATAGGTGCCTTCGAGCTTCTCGACATCGGTGAGTTGCACGGCCATCTTCTGACGATGACGCTCGACGATCGCCGCCTTGGTCTCGCTGTCCTCGCCTTCGTAGATCGCGGTCGCGATGCCCGCCATCGACGGCAGGTAATAGCTGCGATGCTTGCACACGACATTCGACGACAACGCGCCGCGCATCGTGAGCCACATGATCACTTCGGCGCCTTCGTAACCGCCGAGCGCCGCATATTCGGCGATGGTCATGTCCGCGAGCTGTTCGGGATCGCGTTCGAAGAGATCGAGGAAACGCGCGTCCCATTCCGTGTTGTTGAAGCCCGCGCGCTCGCCATGCACCTGATGCGAGAGACCGCCCGTGGCGAGAATCGCAACCTTGATGTCCTCCGGATAGCTTTCGATCGCGCGGCGCAGCGCCTGGCCCAGCTTGTAGAAGCGGCGCGCGCTCGGCACGGGCAATTGCAGCACGCCCATTTGCAGCGGCACGAGCTTGACCGGCCATTCGGGCTTGTGCGGGCATAGCATCGAGAGCGGCGAGAAGCAGCCGTGATCGAGTGCCTTGTTCTGGAAGAACGACATGTCGAATTCATCGGACATCAGCGATGTGCCGATGTGCGCGGCAAACGCCGGATGACCCTTGATCGGCGGCAGATCGCGCGCGCCACCGCCTTCGTCCGCCACGCGCCATTCCGGGCCTACGCCGAGCGAGAACGCGGAATAGTGATCGAAGAAGAACGACGTGACGTGATCGTTGTAGATCGTGACGATGACATCGGGTTGCTTTTCCGCGAGCCAGTTCGCGAGCGGCGCGAAATTTTCGAAGATCGGCGCCCAGACGGGATCGTCGCGCTTGTTCTTGTCGAACGCGAAACCGATAGTCGGTGTGTGCGAGGCGGCAATGCCTCCGATGATCCGTGCCATGTGCGCTACTCCTTCTGAATGCGTGGCCGAGCGGGCTTGCTTTAGTGAAACTGAAGCCCGAAGGGTAGCGAGGAAGGCGACGGCGCTGGTACTACGCGTTAACCAGTAATTTACTTATGTGCATGGGGTTTCGGCGTGCGGGAAGCCCGCCGGGACGGGCGCGGCGAGGTGTGCGCCGGGCTCGCGCCATCGATATGCCGATAAGCAAAACTGATGGCGCGTGAAGCAGGACGCAAGAATGGCCGTTTTGCCGGCCTGCGCGGTCAGGCCAGCTTGCCGCGAACGAACTGCAGCGAGCGGCGAGCGCGCTCGTCCATCTGCTCATCCGTCGCACCATTCGACATGTCGCGCCAGACACCAACGGCCCGGCTTACGGAGCCGCCCTTGCGCATGAAGGGTTCCATCACGATGGTCCCGTCGTAGTCGATTTCCTTCAGTGCGCCGAAGATTTCGTCCCACGGGAGACGGCCTTCTCCGGGCGGCAGACGGTTCGCTTCGCCGAGATGGAAGTGTCCGAGCTTACCCTTGCACGCGAGGATCGCATCGCGGAAGGAATGCTCCTCGATGTTCATGTGGAAGGTGTCGAGCTGCACCCTGCAAGCCGGGCTGTCCACTGCGTCGACGAACGCAAGTGCTTCCTTGGCGTCGTTGCATAGCCATTGCTCGAAGCGGTTCACCACTTCCAGCGCATAGATGATGCCGTAATCTTCGGCGACCTCGATGACGCGTCGGACGCTGTCGATCGCATGATCGACGTAAGGCCGCTTGTCCTTCATCCCGGGCGGCGGCGACTGCGGCCACGCGCAGAACGTGAGGCCGGCGAAGACCGGCGCGCCGAGCATGTGGCAATCGTCGAGCAGACGCTTCACATATTCGGTGCCGGCGTCGCGCACGCTCTGCTCCGGCGAGGCGAAGTCGTACTCGGGCTTCAGCCCGATGCAGCACATCACCGTGAGGCCAAGATCGTCGGCGACCGCTTTCAGCTCACGCTTCTTCGCATCCGGAAGGTTGTGGAATTCGCCGAGCGAGATTTCCATCATGTCGAAGCCGAGCCCGGCGATACGCTTTGCCGTCGCGGGAAAATCGACCATCCACTCGGTCGACCAGTAGGTGTAGAACATGCCAACCTTGTTCACGGCGAAACTCCTCTATGAGAGCGTCTCGAAGTCAGCTCAGGAAACGAATCCGGTCGGCTTGACCTCCGGATGCGCGGGGTCGGCGTGTTCGAGCGCGGCGAGAGACATGATCCGCTCCTCCGACGCTTCATCGAAGCCGACCTCGCCGACCAGTTGCCCCGAGCGCATGACCAGAATGCGGTCCGAGATGGTGAGAATCTCGGGCAGGTCGCTCGAAATCACGAGAATCGCCAGGCCTTCGTGAGCGAGCTCCCGCATCAGCGCATAGATTTCCGCTTTCGTCGTCACGTCGACGCCTCGCGTCGGCTCATCCACGATGAGCACGCGCGGTCTGGACGCCAGCCACTTCGCCAGCACGACCTTTTGCTGGTTGCCGCCGCTCAGGAGCCGCACCAGCTGTTCGACCGTCGGCGTCTTGATCTTGAATCGTCCGACGTAGGTGTCGATCAGCCGCGCCTCCTGCATGGGCCGCACGACCGGTCCTTTCGACAGGCGGCCGAGTCCGAGCGCAGCGAGCGAAAGATTGCTCCCGACCGACATGCCCAGAACCAGTCCCTGATCCTTGCGGTCTTCGGGGGCGAGCGCAATGCCGAGCCGCATCGCATCGCGCGGTCGGGAAATCTTGACTGGCTTGCCCGCGATGGAGACGGTCCCGTGTTTCGGCGGAGGCGCGCCGAAGATCCCCATCGCCACTTCCGAGCGACCCGCTCCAATGAGACCCGCAAGGCCGACGATTTCGCCCTGTCGAAGCGAGAACGAGACGTCGCGATAACGATGGTCATCGCCCAGGCCTTCCACCGAGAGCACCACAGGCTTGCCCGCGTGCTCCGGTCGAACGCGCTTGACCTCCGCAAGGTCGCGGCCGACCATGAGGCGGACCACCTCGTCCGGCGAGGTATCGGCAAGCCGCGCAGTGCGCACGTGCTTGCCGTCGCGCAAGACGGTTACGGCGTCGCAGTTGTCGAACACCTCGCGCATCCGATGGGAGATGTACAAGATGGTCACGCCCCGGTCCCGCAACTCGTGAACGACCTTGAAGAGCGTGAGCGAATCGGCTTCGGACAAGCTCGATGTCGGCTCGTCAAGGATGAGCAGGCGCGGCTCGTGAATCAGCGCCTTGCAGATTTCGATGAGCTGTTGCTGGGCGATGGTCAGATCGCCCAGACGCGTGTCGGGGTCGAGCGAGATGCCCAGACGCAGCATGGCCGCCTTCGCCTTTTCCAGCAGCGTGCCGCGGTCGACCAGCACGCGCGCCAGGCGCGGCTCCGTGCCGAGGAATATGTTCTCCGCGATCGTCATGTTCGGAGCCAGCATGAGCTCCTGGAATACGATGGAAATGCCCTTCTTCGCCGCGTCGCGCGTGCCGGTGAACTCGACTTCCTGTCCGTCGAATATGAGCCTGCCGGAAGTCGGCGAATGCGCCCCGGCGATGACCTGCATCAACGTCGACTTGCCCGCGCCGTTCTCGCCCATGATCGCGTGCACGGTCGCCGCCTCGACGCTGAAGGAGACCTCTTGCAGCGCCTTGACACCCGGATAGGTCTTGGTGATCTGCTCAACGCTCAATAGAACGGTCATGGCGGGGACTCTTCGCAAGGAAAGCATGGGACCGTGGGCATCCCGGTCCCGGGCGGATGGATTACTTGCCGCCGACGAACTTGTCCACGTTGGACGAATTCACGATGTCGACACCGGTATCCGTGATCGGCGGAATCTTGCCGCCCTTGGACAGTTCATTGAGCTGTTTCACCGACTCGATGCCCATCGCGAGCGGTCGCTGGCCGATCAGCGTGGTCGCGTAGCCTTCCTTCAACAGCTTGACTTGCGACGGCAACGTGTCGAACGAGACGATCACGAACTTGCCGGACTTGATGTCGGCTGCCTTGTTCTTGACCGCGCGGATGTAGGCCTCAGGCGCGAACATCGGCCAGCCGCCTGCGAAGAAGATGCCGTCGAGATTCGGATTCTTGGCGAGAATGTCCTGAATCAGTTGCACCGCCGTGCTGGAGTCGTCGTTGCACGCAAAGGGCGAACCCGACACTTCCTTGAAGCTGCCGCCGAGCTTGGACTTGAAGCCCTTGATCCGCTCGTTCAGATTCGCCGCCGACAAGCCGCCCGTCAGAATCGCGTACGTGCCGCCCTTCGGAAGCGCTTTCGCGAACGCTTCCCCGGCGGCCTCGCCGCCAGCCTCGTTGTTCGTGCCGATGAACGCGGCCCGCTTGGACTTCGGCGCATCGGAGTCGAACGTGACGATCGGGATATTCTTCGCGACAGCCGCACTGATGGCGTTACCGATGGAGTCGGCGTTATTCGGCGCAATCGCGATACCGGCGACCTTCTTCGTGATCAGATCCCTCACGATGCGGCCTTGCTCGGCGTCATCGAGTTGCGCCGGGCCCGTGAACAGGCACTCGGCGCCGAGTTTCGCCGCCTCTTCCTTGCAGCCTTTCTCCGCATCGGCGTAGAACGCGACGCCGAGCGCCTTCGGCACGACGGCGAAAACCTTCTTGTCGGCTGCGTGCGATTGCGAGATTCCGAGTCCGAACAGGACGGCGGCTGCTACTGCGCTGATCATGGTGCGTGTCATGTCTTCTCCAAGGGTTGTTATGGTTACAGCGCTCATCGACGTCGCCAGACGCCTTTTCTGAGTTGGTCGATAAAGACGGCAAGCACGATGACGGAACCAACGAACACCCCTTGCCAATAAGCGTCCGTTCCGAGCAAGACGAGACCATTGCGCAGCACTTCGAGGATGACCGTGCCGACGAACACGCCGATCACGGTGCCTTCGCCGCCGGAGAGGGCCGTGCCGCCGATGACCGCCGCTGCGATGACGCTCAGCTCCTTGCCGAGGCCCTGGTTCGAAATCGCGGACGAAAGGTAGCTCACTTCGATGATGCCCGCGACACCCGCCAGAACAGAGGACATGATGTAGACGCTCATCTTGAGCCGGTCCACATTCAGGCCGGTGAGCATCGCCGCGCGTTCGTTGCCGCCAACCGCATACAACTGGCGGCCGTAGACCGTTCTCTTGAGCACGATCGCGGAGATGATCGCCAGCACCACGAAGATGATGAAGGGAACCGGCAGGTCGAGGAAATCGCCGCCGCCGAGCGCGAAGAACGCGTCGCCGTCGGGCCGGAAGCCGTCGATTGCCTTGCCGCGTGTGATGATGAGCGCGAGCGCCCGCGCGATGCTCATGGTGGCGAGCGTCGGCACGAACGGCAGCATGCGCAGCTTCGTCACGCAGAAGCCATTGAAGAAGCCGACGGCGGCGCAGATGAGAAGCGTGAGCGCGCACGCCGGAACGACACCCATGCCCGACTGCATCATCGCGGCGGACGCCACCGCCGCAAGGCCCCACACGCTGCCGACCGAAAGGTCGATGCCGCCGGTGATCATCACCGCAGCCTGACCGAGCACCACGATGCCGATGAACGACAGATTGCGCGCGTCGTTGAGCAGATTGCCCTTGCTGGCGAAGTCCGGCGCAAAAATCGATAGCAGCACGATCATGATGGCCAGCGCACCCACGATGCCGGTCTCGCGCGAGTGCATTATTTGAGACGCGAAACCCTTGCGAGGCTTTGGCTGCTCATTGTTGACCGGGGTCACCTTGCTCATATGTCGCCTCCAGTACGCCTCGGCGCTCGTCATGGAATGGCGAGCCGCTTTTACCGTGAAAAATTCTAGTTTCGAGTCGAAAGCCCAACAAAGCGGGTTTTCCCTGCACAGGTAAGAAAGACGCCTTACTTTCTACAGGCAGCCGCATACATGCCGATGACTTCCCGGACCTTACCGAAGATCAGGCTCATCGGCGAACCGTCGATCAGACCGCGCCGGCGTGGCCAGTACTGGTTCGGGAGGTATCGGCTGATAAGGTTTTCGCTTATGTCGACGCGTTCCAGATTGGACACCAGCTTTCGCGTTGCGGCGCCGACCGCCGGATCGGCCCAGTAGTAGCGAATCCGGTCGCTGTAGCTGAACGTGCGCAAGAGGCGCTTTTCCTGTTCGCTGCCGTGGTAGTACTTCTCCCAATTCGTGGGTTTCTCCAGCATCACGCGCTCGACCACGGCTCGCAGATCGGAGCGCGCATCCGCTGCGACCAGTTCGTCTTCGATGTCCGCGAGCGCATAGAGCGCTTCCCGCAACGCGAAGGTCGCGCCGGGCCCGACTTTCAGAATGGCGAAGCCATCGCGAACCAGCGCCGAAAGCGCTTCGGGCTTCTGATAGTCCGTGGAATGGGCTTCGAAGACCATGTCAGGCAGGTCTTCGAGGATATGCGACAGTTCGCGAGCGGACGACGCGTCGTAGTCCACGACCTTCGTATGGTCGAAGTCCACGCCCGGCTGAACGACCAGACCCACGACGCGCTGCCACACCGCGTCCAGGCCACATGCGTGCCATGCCGCACGATGCACCGCGACGGTATCGAGCGCCGCACGCGGACTCGTCGCCTCGACCGCAGAGAGCGCTTCGGATGCGCCCCCGGGCACGGGGACTTCCGTCCCCACGATGTAGACCGGGCGTTCGCGCAGTCCCGCGCGCCCGGCTGCCTTCTCCGCGACCGCGCACAATCGGGCCGCACGCCGGGCGACGACTTCGTCCGAAAGACGCGGCGGGTCGTCGGCGCAACTCATGCTCGTGTCGAGATGAAGCTTTCGGAATCCTGCCGCGGCGTACGCATCGATCAGGGCGTCCGCGTGGTCCATCGCTTCATCGGCCGGACGATTGCTCCAGGCATTCGGGCCGAGATGGTCGCCGCCGAGAAGCAGGCTTGCCCGAGGAAAACCGACGCTGTCGGCGATGCCGTGCACGAACCGCACGAAGTCGGCCGGCTGCATACCGGTGTAGCCGCCATACTGGTTCACCTGATTCGAGGTCGACTCGAGCAGCAACGGCGTGCCGTCATCGAGCGCCTGCATCATGCTCGCTTCAATGACCCACGGATGAGCCGAGCAGACCGAGTAGATTCCCCTCAGCCGGGACGCGAATCGTGCGTCGCCTGTGAGCCGCGTGACGATTTCAGTCATGGCTCGCCTCGGATCTCTCCTGGATGAACTTGTCCAGTTGCGCGAGGGTTGCGGTGCCTTCCATGGGCCCGCGATACGTCACGGCGCGCGCGCCCGCGGCGCTGGCGTACGTCAACGCGCGTTCGACAGCGAATCCTTGTGCGCGACAGGCGATATACGTACCGCCGAAGCAATCCCCGGCGCCGGTCGGGTCGACTTCGGTCACCGGCAACGCCCGCACGTGGCGCTCGTCTTTTCCGTCGTAGTAGCTGCAACCATCCTTGCCGCGTTTCACCACGACCTCGCGCACGCCTCTGCCCAGCAACTCGTCGATCGCCGCCTTCTCGGTGCTCGCGCTCGCGAGCAACATCACTTCATGACCGCTCGGAAGGAACACATCGGTGTAGTCGAGAATGAAGTCGAGCGCCTCGCGCATTTCCGGAATGCGCAGCATCTCCTTGCGGATGTTCGGGTCGAAGCTGACCGTGCCACCGTTGGCCTTCACCGTTTCGATGACGCTCTTCATCGCCTCGATGATGCGGAACGAGAAGAGCGAGGAGCCCATCACATGGAAATGCCTGCAATCCTTCAGCAAGTGTTCGCGAATCTCGCTGACAGAGAGATGTCCCGACGCGCTGTTGACGATGTTGTAGATGAAGTCTCTGTCGCCGTCCTTGCGATAGGTGACGAACGCGCTGCCGGTCGTCGCGGCCTTGATGACGGATATGCCGGAGACATCGACGCCGTCCTCGCGCAGGCGTTCGACATTGAGCGCGCCGAAATCGTCATCGCCGACACATCCGATGATCGCGCACGGACTACCGCATTTCGCGACCTGATCGATAAAAATTGCCGGAGCGCCGCTCGCGAACGGTCCGACCAGAGTTCCTGCCCGCCGGAACGACTGCCCGATTTCCGTAGCGAGAATCTCGACGAGAATCTCGCCCATCGTGAGGATGCAGCCGGGACGAGCGTCCGGCTTCGCTTCAGATTTCGCCATGTCGGTTTTCATTAGGATAACGATGCACGAGGCGCCAGAAAGCGCGTGCACTTCGGTTCTTCTACTTCGCGATACGTCCTGTCAGGAAGCGCGAAACTCCAGAATTCCAGTGTCTCGCCTTTGTAGCTGAAGACCTTTGCGCATGACCGTCTCCATCGTCGGCGGATCGATTCCATCGTCGATAAGAAGCGTGTCGATCTCTTGCGCGCTTGCAAACACTTCGCCGCTGCGTTCGTCGAGCGCCGGCTGGAACGCAACGACGATCGTGCGCCTGGCAGCCCGGCGCGCTGCCTGCGCCACACGCGCCAGGGCCAGGTTCGCCGTCAAAAGGTTGCCGTCACGATCGACACCGGATGCTTGCAGGACGCACAGATCGATCGCGCGCCGCCCGACGGAAGCTTCGGCGTCAGGGCCGGTCATCACGGTCGAGCCGTGTTCCAGTTGCCCGCCAGTCAAAAGCACCTCGCAGTGCAGAAACCGCTGAACCGTCTGCGCAACCGTAACGTCCTGCACCAGCAACGAAAGGTTTGCACGGTCTGCGAGGAATGGAATCATCTTATGAACGATCTCGCCCGCGCCCAACATGACCGCTTCGCTATCCGCGACCCGCTCTGCCGCGAATCGGGCAAGAAGCGTTTCGGAGGCCTTGCGTGCAGCGGCGTCGGACGCTGGCACGAGTATGTCGTCTCCGGCCTTCTGCGCGAGATAGCGGGCTTTGCCAAACGAGCGCAAAAGATAGCGCTGCTGCTCCAGGTAAGTCAGATCACTGCGGATGGTGACGCTCGAAACTTCGAAAGCCTGACTGAGCTCATCGACGGAAACCTCGCCTCGCTTGCGAACGAGCTCGACGATTTGAAGGCGTCGCTTCAATGAACTCTTGTTGGTGAGCATCGGGCCGCTTCCATCCGCTCTTTCGTCACGGAAGAGTCTAGTTTCGAAACGAAAGAAGTTCAAAGCGAATCTCGTCATGGTTTTCCCGTGAGAGATCGCTGGATGAGCGAGGGAACTGGAGCGCGTCGCGCTGTGAGAGGATGCACGGATCGTCGACTCTTGCAGAGCGTATCCGATGCTTTCAGAAATTTATCGCGGCTATATCGCCTGTCTGAACGCGCAAGACTGGTTAAATCTCGGCACGTTCGTTCATGACGCGCTGCACTACAACGGCCGCGTGCTGACGCTCGACGATTATCGAGAGATGCTGATAAAGGACTTTCGCGAGATACCCGATCTCTTTTTCGACATTCAAATGCTGATCGAGGAACCGCCGCGCATCGCGTGCCGATTGCGGTTCGAGTGCGCGCCGAGAGGGGTTTTCATGGGACTGCGCGTCGACGGAAAACGCGTCGTGTTCTGCGAGAACGTGTTCTATGAGTTCCGCGAAGGGAAGATCGACAACGTCTGGTCCGTCATCGACAAAGCTGCGATCGAAGCGCAGCTTTAGGCGGCTTCCGTGAAGAACGTATCGACGATATCGTCCCGCAAGCGCGCGACTTCGCGATGTCCCACCTTGCGCGGCCTCGGCAAACTCACGTCGATCACTTCGCCGATCCGCCCGGGCCGCGCCTGCATCACCACGATCCGGTCCGAAAGCAGCACGGCCTCTTCCACATCGTGTGTGACGAGCACCATCGTGATCCGCTCGCGCTCCCATATGCGCTGCAATTCGAGTTGCAAGCGACTGCGCGTAAGCGCATCGAGCGCGCCGAACGGCTCGTCGAGCAGCAGCAATCGCGGCCGATTGACGAGCCCGCGCGCGATCGCCACGCGCTGCGCCATCCCGCCCGACAACTGATGCGGATAGTGCCGCTCGTATCCCGTAAGCCCGACAAGCTCGATATGCTCCGCCACCGCCCGCGCCTTTGCCGCTTTCGAGAGCGGCGCATTGCGTAACGCAACGGCCACGTTCTGCTCGACATCGAGCCACGGAAACAGCCGATGATCCTGAAACACGATGCCGCGCGACAGATCGGTCGTCACGATACGCTTGCCGTCGAACTCGATCTCGCCTTCGTGATTGCCATCGAGTCCCGCCACGAGCCGCAGCAACGTCGACTTGCCGCATCCGCTCGCCCCGACGATGCTCACGAACTCGCCACTCGTAATCGACAAGTCGATTCGATCCAGTACCGGAGGCGCCGCATCGTCGTTGAAGCGCTTGCTCACATGCCGCAGCGTCAGACCGCTGTCTTGCTCGATTACAGTCGTCATTCCTGGATTCTCCTCAAGCCGCGCGCGACGTATCGAACCAGCGCCGCTGCACGCCGCGCGCGAGGGCATTCAGCGCCCACCCCGTCAAACCGACCACGATCACGCCGAACACGACGAGATCCATGCGAAACTGCTCGCTGCCATCCACGAGCGTATTGCCTATTCCGCTGCCCGCGACGAGCAGATACTCCGCCCCGAGCGTCGCGAGCCACGAATAGATGAGCGCGAGATACACGCCCGTGAAGATCGACGGCAACGCCGCAGGTAGCACCACATACGCCAGCGTCTGCAACTTCCCGTAGCGATAGGCGCGCGCCACATCGAGCAAGTCGGCGGGCACGGCGCGAATGCCGTCGTTCGTGTGCATCACGACGGGTACGAGCGCCGCGAGCGACAGGAACACGACCTTCGCGACATCGCCCAGACCGAACCAGACGGAAATCAGTGGAATCCACGCGAACAGCGACACTTGCTTGAACGTGTTGAAGCTCGGCGCGATCGCACGATTCGCCAGCTTCGAGATGCCGAGCAACGCGCCGAGCGCGAGGCCGAGGCTCGTGCCGATCGCAAATCCCGTCAGTTCGCGTGCAAGCGATGCGGACAGCGCACGCACGAGCGCGCCGCTTCGAACCTGCTCGACGGCGGTGGCCCAGACCTGCGCGGGCGATACCATCACGCCGTGCCCGACTTGTGCGCCGCGCGACACGAACCACCACACGCCGAGCGCGGCGATTGGCAGCACGAGGCCGCGCCACGATCCTTTGACCGATCCTGCTTCCCAATCCAGAGTCGACATCTATTGATCCTCAAACGGAACGGCCGCGCTGAAGCTTGCGCTCGAAAACATTGAGCAGACGATCGGCCACATAACCGATAGCCCCGACGATCAGCACCGCAGCCAGCACGAGATCGAGCTGAAAGAGCTGCCGTCCATACACGATGAGATAACCCAGCCCTTCCGACGACGCGACGAGTTCGACGACCACCAGCGTGAGCCACGCCTTCGTGAACGCGAGCCGCACGCCGGTGCCGATGACGGGAATCGCCGAAGGCAAAGTCACACGCGTGATCACCTGCCAGCGCGAATAGCGATACACCGCGGCGACTTCCTGCAATGCGCGCGGCGTGCCGCGAAAGCCCTGCAACGTCGAAAGCGTCACGGGAACGAGCGCCGCATGTCCGATCAGCAGATACTTCAACGGCTCACCGATGCCGACGACGATCATCAGAAACGGCAGCCAGCCAAGCACGGGCACCTGCACGATCGCATTGAAGCTCGGCAGCACGTAAGCCTCCAGCGTGCGCGACAGGCCCAGCAAACCGCCCAGCAAGATACCGAGCGCCACGCCGCCGCCGAAGCCGACGGCAGCACGCGTCATGCTCGCGGAGACATGCATCCACAACTCGCCGCTTTTCAGGAGCGCGCCGAGCGTTTCGAACACGAGCGCGGGCGGCGGCAGCACCTGCGCGGAAATCCAGCCGTATCGCGAACCGAGCATCCACAGCAAGGCCAGAGCGATGGGCACGATCCACGGCAACGCGGTCCAGCCGATCGTGCGCAACGTATCGCGAGACAGCGTCCCGCGCGCGCGATACGCGGGCAGAAACACACGCGTCAGGGCATTGGCCATCTATCGATTCTCCGCGAGATGTTCGCCGGCAGGCTTGCCCGATGCATCGAAACGCGGCCAGTACGCTTCGAGCTTCAGCGACTTCAGAGCCTGATCGAGATACTTCGGCTCGAACCATCCGTTCACGCTGACGGGCTGGCGGATCAGGTTCAGGCGCAAAGCGTCATCGGCGACGGCCTGATAGCGCGCGACGAGAAACGGATCGATGAGCGGCGAGTTGCGATCCTTCAACGGCTGATTCGCATACTCCGAGGCCCACGATTCGGTCGGAACGCCGCTCTTCGACCACAGCGTGAAGAGCGCGTTGCGGTTCGCTTCATCGGACGACCAGTACGCCGCCTGAACGACCGCGGTCACGACCTTCTGCACGGTATCGGGATGCGCGCTTTCGAAGTCGTCGAGCACGAGCAGATGCGCCTGTCGAGTGAGCTGCAAGCCGTCGTCGCGCGATGCATAGACGATCTTCGCGAGCCCCTGACGTTGCAGCTTGAAGAGCGAGTAGTCGAGGAACACCGCATCGACGCCCTTCGATGCGAGCGCGGCCTGTGCAGCGGCGGTATCGAGATTGATCACGCGCAGATCGCGCTCGGTGAGGCCGTTTTGCTTGAGCACGTTATCGGCGACGAGTTGCAGATTCGTCCCGCGAAAGATGCCCACGCGCTTGCCCTTGAGATCCTTCACGCTCTTGATATCGGAGTCGGGCGGCACGGCGACATAGACGCCCGCGCGCACGTTCGACGCCACCAGCAAATGCGTCTTCAGACCGTTCGCGCGGCCGATCACGGCAGGCAGATCGCCCTGGTATGCGAAATCGATCTGCTTGTTGGCGAGCGCTTCGTTCACGGCCGGTCCCGCGCCTTTGAAGAAGATCCATTCGACCTTGACCTGCGCGGGCCGCAATGCATCCTCGACACGATGCTGCAACTGCGCGGTCGCGGCCGGCGAGCCGCCGAAGGTCGGCGGATCGCCGCTGCCCTGCTGCGCGACGCCGATGCGCACCACAGCCGGATCGGCGGCATGCGCGGGACCGATGAGCGCGGCGAACAACGTCGCGGCGCCGACGAGGAGCTTGAATCGTAGTGTCATCGTGCAATCGAGAAAGAGTGAAGGGCAAAAGCGAAGCGTGTCAGGCGCTGCGCGTTTCCTGCCTGACGATGCGGCTTCTGCGCCCGTCGATGCCCGTGGGCACGTCGCCATGCACCGTCGCGCGGCGCACGACGCGATGCGCGTCGCCGTAATCGGCCACGGCATAGTGCTGGGTCGCGCGGTTGTCCCAGATCGCGACGTCGCCTTGCGTCCAGCGCCAGCGCACCGTGTTCTCGAGACGCGTGACGTGGTCGTGGAAGAGTTCGATCAGGCGATCCGAATCGCGCTGCGACAGGCCGATGAAGCGCTGCACGAAGTGCCCGAGCACGAGCGTGCGCTCGCCCGTTTCCGGATGCACGCGCACGACGGGATGCTCAGTTTCGTAGAGCGTCGAAGTGAACTGCTTGCGATATTCGCGCTCGGTTTCGGTGTCGGGCAAATGACGTGTCGCTGCATAGTCGTAGGTGTTCGAATGAAGCGCCCACAGCTTGTCGGCGAGATCGCGCAGGGCGTCGGGCAGATTCGCGTATGCGGCGGCCGTGTTGGCCCACACCGTGTCGCCGCCTGCGGGCGGAATCACCACGCCGCGCAGAATCGATATCTTCGGATAGGCATCGACGAACGTGACGTCCGTATGCCAGGAGTTCGCGCGCGTGCCGTGCTTCGAATCGAGTTCGAGCAGGCGGCTTCCGCTCGACAGCGACGGCACGGTAGGATGCGCGACGGTCTCGCCGAAGCGCGCGGCGAAGGCTTCCTGCGCGGCGTCGTCGAGATGCGACTGGCCCCGGAAAAACAGCACTTTATGTTCGAGCAGCGCCTGATTGATCGCGGCGATAGCGGCGGCGTCGAGATCGGCGGAAAGCGTCACGCCGCGCACTTCCGCACCGATGCGACCGCCTATCGGGCGCACCTGGAACGGTTCGTTCGACGTGACGGGGGCAAGCGTGGAATCGGCGGCGAGCGTGGGGATATCGGACATCGAAAATCTCCGTTGGTATGCGTTTGTCGGATGCAGGCCGCAGTGAATGCGACGGAATCATTGAAGCATCGACAGGACGCCCGACCAACGAAGCGTTTCGACTAAGCTTTATAGCGCTCAGCGAGATATGTATTGCTGCAGGCCCGCGATGCTTTGCTGCAGTTCCGATTCAAGCCGCGCCATCAGTTCGGCTGCGGGCAATTCGCGCACGAGCGCGGCCGCCTGTCCTGCCCATTGCGCGCCGTAACCGAATTCGCCCTTCGCTTTGGCGGCGGCATGAAGCGACTTGCCCGCATCGTAGGTGATGGGATACGCGGGAATCGCGGGCGCCTCTGCGCCGCGCCCCAGTTCGGTGAACTTGTTGACGAGGCCGCGCGCGCTGCGGCCCGAAATTGCCGCGGTGAATGTGGTGTGATTGGCCGCGTCGCCGAGAATGGCGCGACGATACCCTTCATCGATCGACGTCTCCAAGCACGGCACGAACGCCGTGCCGAGTTGCGCGGCCTGCGCGCCGAGCGCCAGCGCCGCCGCGATGCCCGCGCCATCCATGATGCCGCCCGCCGCGATCACCGGCACATCGAACTTGCTTGCAAGCAAGCGCGTGAGTGCGAAGGTGCCGAGGTTGTCATCGTCGGCTTGCGGGTCGAAGATGCCGCGATGCCCGCCCGCTTCGATGCCCTGCGCAACGATCGCATCCATGCCCGCCGCCACGAGTTGCTCCGCCTCACGCACGTTAGTTGCACATGCAATCAGTTTGATGCCGGCCCCACGCAACGCATCGATATATTCCTTCGACGGCAGGCCGAAGTGAAAGCTCACGATAGCCGGCTTCTCGTCGATGAACACGTCGAGCATGGCCTTATCGACGACGAAGCTCGTGTAGATCTCGCTCAGCTTCGCGGGCGGCGTCGCGCCGTATTGCGCGAATACGGGCGCGAGCCATTCGGTCCACGCCTTCTCGATGGCAGCGTCGGCGCTGGCGGGCGCATGACAGAACACGTTGATGTTGAACGGCTTGCTGGTGAGCTCGCGCGTCTCGCGGATCACCTTGCGCGCGCCCTGCGCGTTCATCGCGCCGACGCCGAGCGAGCCGAGGCCGCCCGCGTTCGATACGGCCGCCGCGAGCGCGGGCGTGCTGACGCCTGCCATCGGCGCCTGAATGATCGGCGTCTCGATGCCGAGTAACGAGGTCAATGCGTTCTTGCTCATGGATATGCATCCTTTAAACATTGCGTGATTCAACGCTTCGCGAGCTTCTCGACGACGAAGTCGACAAAAGCCCGCACGCGCGACGACAAATGCCTGCCGTGCGGATACAGCAGGATGAACGGTCTGCTGCAGCCGCCGAACTCGCGCAGCACTTCGGTGAGCGTGCCCGCGCGCAATTCGTTTTCGACGGTGAATCGGTAGGTCTGAAAAAGGCCCGCGCCGTGACACGCGAGCGGAATGCCCGCGAGCGCATCGCCGGACGTGCCGTAGCCGCCTTGCGTGTTGATCTCCACCGGTTCGCCGTTCTGCATGAAAAGCCACGGCACGGGGCGTCCGGTGCTCGGCATCTCGAACTGAATGCACTCGTGTTCGAGCAGGTCTTCGATGCTTTTCGGCGTGCCCGCGCGCTTCAGATACGCCGGTGTGCCCACGACGACCAGCTCCGCGTCCTCCAGCTTGCGCGCGATCAGTCCTGAATCGCGCGGCGCGCGGCCGCGTATCGCCAGATCGAAACCTTCATCGGCGAAGTCGATGTTGCGGTTGCTCAGATGCGCTTCGACGGTCACATCGGGATAACGCGTTCGGAACTCCGCGAGGATCGGCAGCATGCGATAGTGGCCGTAAGGCGTCGGCATGCTGATGCGCAGCACGCCCTTCGGCGTCGTCTGCTGGCCGGTGGCTTCGCGTTCCGCTTCCGCAAGACGATTGAGCGCGTCGCGGCATTGCTCGAAGTAGCGGCGCCCCGCATCGGTCAGTCGAATCTGGCGCGTCGTGCGCACGAAAAGCCGCACGTCCAGGCGTTTTTCGAGCCGCGCGACGGAGCGGCTCACCGCCGCGGGCGTGACGCTCGCCGCGGTTGCCGCCAGCGTGAAGCTGCCCAGCTCCGCCGCGAGGCAAAAGAGTTCGATGCTGCCGAGAAGAAGATCGTCGAATTGCCGCTGCATGTCGAATGGCTTCGCGTCGTTTTCGGTGCATCTTCCGCGCTTGCGGACGCACGGTCAACCGACGCCAGTTCATTTGAGTTGTGACGCACGGGAACAGATCGATCGCGATGGCCCCAAAAACAATCGCCCGCTTCTTCCACACGGGAAAAAGCGGGCGATATTCATGCGCTTGTGTATGCCTTACTTCGCGGTCGGCATCGCGAATTCCGCGCCCTTCTCCGTGCTCTCGGGCCAGCGCTGCATGATCGACTTCTGCTTCGTGTAGAAGCGCACGCCTTCCTCGCCGTACGCATGCATGTCGCCGAAGAGACTGCGCTTCCAGCCGCCGAAGCCATGCCATGCCATCGGCACCGGGATCGGCACGTTGATGCCGACCATGCCCACTTCGATGCGTCGGCCGAATTCGCGGGCGATATGACCATCGCTCGTATAGCAGGCGACGCCGTTGCCGAACTCGTGTTCGTTGACGAGCTCGACCGCTTCGCCGAAGTCCTTCACGCGCACGCACGCGAGCACCGGGCCGAAGATCTCTTCCTTGTAGATACGCATTTCCGGCGTGACGTGATCGAACAGCGTGCCGCCCGTGAAGAAGCCGTCTTCATGGCCCGGCACCTTGTAGCCGCGTCCATCGACGACGAGCTTCGCGCCTTCGTCGACACCCAGCGCGATGTAGCCTTCGATGCGCTCCAGAGCCTGGCGCGTGACGATCGGGCCCATCTCCGCGTCGGACTCCATGCCGTTCCTGATCTTGAGCTGCTGCGCGCGCTCGGCGAGCATCGGCACGATCTTGTCGGCGACATCGCCCACGAGCACCGCAACCGAGATCGCCATGCAGCGCTCGCCCGCCGAGCCGTAGCCCGCGCCGATCAAGGCATCGACGGCCTGCTCGATATCCGCGTCGGGCATCACGACCATGTGATTCTTCGCGCCGCCGAGCGCCTGCACGCGCTTGCCGTGCTTCGCGCCCGTCTCGTAGATGTAGTTCGCGATCGGCGTCGAGCCGACGAAGCTGATCGCCTTCACTTGCGGATGCGTGAGCAGCGCATCGACGACGACCTTGTCGCCCTGCACGACGTTGAAGATGCCATCGGGCAAGCCGGCTTGCTTCAGCAGATCGGCCATGAACAACGACGCCGACGGATCGCGCTCGCTCGGCTTCAGGATGAACGCGTTGCCCGCCGCGATCGCGACCGGGAACATCCAGCACGGCACCATGCACGGGAAGTTGAACGGCGTGATGCCCGCGACGATGCCGAGCGGCTGGCGCGTCGTCCAGTTGTCCATGCCGGTCGAAACCTGTTCGGTGTAGTCGCCCTTCAGCAGTTGCGGAATGCCGCACGCGAATTCGATCACGTCGATGCCGCGCGACACTTCGCCCTGCGCATCCGAAAACACCTTGCCGTGCTCGGCGGTGATGATCGCTGCGAGTTCGTCGCGATGCTTGTTCATGAGTTCGAGGAACTTGAGCATGACGCGCGCGCGGCGGATCGGCGGCATGTCGCGCCAGGCCGGGAACGCGGCTTTCGCGCTCGCGACGGCTGCATCGACATCGGCGGCTTCGCCCAGCACGAGCTTGCGCGGACGCTCGCCCGTCGCCGGATTGAACACCGGCTGCGTGCGCGTGGCGGAGCCGTGCGTGCGCTCACCGTGAATGTAATGAACCACGTCGGCCGTATCGTTGAACGCTTGCATCTCGACTCCTCTCACTGATTGTTTGGCGATGGACACAGTGTAGGAACGGTCGCGCTCCGTGCAAAGGCGCTATGATTGAACTCATTGTTTATATCGGCAAACAATCGGCTGATGGACGAGCAAAAGATCGAAGGTCTCTGGACCCATTTGCACTGGCTGACCGTGCTCGCCGAGCAAGGCAGCTACACGGCGGCGGCGGCGCGCCTGAACGTATCGAAAGCGGCGATGAGCCAGCGCATCGCGGAGCTGGAGCGCGCGGCGGGCGTGCCGCTCGTCACGCGCACCACGCGCAGCGTGCGTTTCACGGAGGCGGGCCGCAGACTCGTCGACGATACGCGCGGGCAGTACGAGCGCATCGCGTCGAGTTTCCTGAGCGTGAAGGAGATGGCGGGCGTGGCGCGCGGCCTGATCCGCGTGACCGCGCCGATGGCTTTTTCACGGCAGCAACTCGTGCCGCGCATGTCGGGATTTCTGCATGCGCATCCTGATGTGCGGGTGCAACTGGAGGCGTCGGACAAGCTGAGTTCGATCGCGACGGAAGGCTTCGATCTCGCGGTGCGGCACAGCGCGCAGGTGCCGGACACGCATGTCGCGTGGAAGCTGTGCGATACCTATTCGGTGATCGTCGCGACGCGCGCGTATCTGAAGCGACGCGGCACGCCCGCGACGCCCAACGATCTCGCCACGCACGATTGCCTGGTCTATCCGCGTCCGCAGGCGTCGAGCATCTGGTCGTTTCAGCGAAAGGGCGGGCGCAAGAGTTCGACCGGGCCTTATACGCTCGCGGTGAACGGACCGTTCGCGGCGAACAACAGCGAGGTTTTGCGCGATGCCGCGCTCGACGATCTCGGCATCGCGCTGCTGCCTGATTTCACCGCGCAGGCCGCCGTGCAGGCGGGCAAGCTCGTCGTGCTGTTGCCGGACTGGCGTCCGGTCGGCGCATTCGCCGATCAGCTATTCGTGGTGCGGCCTTATGCGCCGCATGTGCCGCGCGCGGTCGCGCTTTTCATCGGATATTTGCGCGAGACCTTTGCGGGCGGATTTCCGCTTTAGAGCGAACTTCCGTAAACGGCAAAACGCGCCCGCTTGCATGCGGGCGCGTTCCGTTAGACCCCTTGCTGCTTAGTGATGCGCGAACGTCGGGAACACGTCGGCTTGAATCGGATTCACGCGCGCGCCCGATTGCGCCGAACCTTCCGTCGCGCCGCCGAACGCGGTTTGTGCCGCGCCGTTTTGCGCTGCGACGCGTGCTTCGGCGGCCTGGATGTCGGACGGATACTTCGAGTCGCTGATCACGCCGGGGTTATAGCCGGCCTTTTCCAGTTGCACGATTTGCTCGCGAACTTCCGCGCGCGTCAAAGGTTGATTCGATTGCGCGAACGATGCGACCGGCGCGGCAAAAGCGAGAGCGACCGCTGCGATACCGATGAGCTTGTTCATGATGCTTTCCTCCGTACAGAAGTTTTTGAATTGCCGCTTACGTTGTTGTGTTTTGCTCGTTCGCGACCGTTGAAGAGAGTTTAGGTATCGCACGATCTAGGGTAAATACCTAAACGGCGAAATCACTTTTGGCGAAAAGCTGACTAATCCGGGCGAATGCAGTGGGAACCAATGCCTTGCGAATCGCCTATAACCAAGAACAGAGCGGCCGCTTTAACTAACTCATAGCACGAACGATCGTTTATTCAGGGGAATGACCTTGAACCAGATCCTAGTGATCGGCGCAGGATTCGCCGGTCTGTGGAGCGCGCTGTCGGCGGCGCGCAAGCTCGACGAGCTCGGTCGCACCGATGAAGCCGAAGTCGCCATCGTCAATCCGGTGCCCTTTCACAGCGTCCGTGTGCGCAATTACGAGCAGCCGCTCGACCCGACGCTCGTGCAGCTCGACACCGTGCTCGGGCCGGCGGGCGTGCGGCTGGTCCAGGCGAAGGCGACCGATATCGACAGCGCGAATCGTCGCGTGACGATCGAGCGCGACGGCGCGTCCGAATCGCTCGATTACGACCGGCTGATTCTCGCGGCGGGCAGCGTGCTCGTGCGCCCGCCGATACCAGGCCTCGACCACTTCTCGTTCGATGTCGATACCTACGCGGGCGCGTGCAAGCTGCAGGCGCATCTGCTGACGCTGCCCGCACTGCCCGATACGCCGGGCCGCTATACGGCGGTCGTCGTCGGCGCGGGGTTGACGGGCATCGAACTCGCGGCGGAACTGCCCGCGCGGTTGCGCGAGATCGTCGCGGAAGGCGATCGCGGCAAGGTGCGCGTCGTGCTCGCGGATCGTTCGGCGAAGATCGGGCAATCGATGGGCGGCGCGCAGCATGTCATCGAAGGCGCGTTGCAGACGCTCGAAGTCGAGACGCGGGCCGGCGTATCGCTGGAATCGCTCGACGGCCAGGGCGTGACGCTCCACGACGGCGCCACGAGCGAGCGCATCGAAGCGGCGACGGTCGTCTGGTGCGGCGGCATGCATGCGAACGCGCTCGCGGCGCAACTGCCGGTCACGCTCGATCCGCTCGGACGCGTGCCGGTCGATGCGTTCCTGCGCGTGGAAGGCGTGCCGGGCGTGTTCGCGGCGGGCGATTGCGCGCGCGTGCTGATCGACGGCACGCGGCCATCGGTGATGTCGTGCCAGCATGGCCGGCCGATGGGACGTTACGCGGGCAACAACGCCGTCTGCGATCTCTTCGGAATGGAGATGCTGCCGCTATCGATCGACTGGTACACGACCATCTGCGATCTCGGGCCGTGGGGCGCGGTGTATACGGAAGGATGGGACAGGAAGCTCGTCGCCGAAGGCGAGACGGCGAAGGCGACCAAGCGCACGATCAACGGCGAACGCATCTATCCGCCGAAGAGCGGCACGCGCGAGGATCTCTTTCGGGCGGCGGCGCCTGTCGTGCAAACGCCGCCGCCAACCGAACGCGGATAAGCGCCGAAGAATCAGGCCTTCTTGACGGACGCGTTGTAGATTTCGTCGATCGACTGTTCGAGCGTCTTGTCGAACTCGCTGTCGCTCATCGACTTCTTCAGCTCGTTGATGAGCGCGCGCGAGAAGCTCGCGATCATGCCGTGGTTCTGCTCCAGCTTCTTGCATGCGTCGCTGCGCGTATAGCCGCCCGACAGCGCGACGACACGCACCACACGCGGATGCTCGATCAGCGGACGATAGAAATCCGCCTCGTCGGGGATGGTCAGCTTGATCATCACCTTGCTCGATTCCGGCAGCGCGTCGAGGCCCTTGAGCAATTCGTCGCGCAGAATTTTTTCCGCGCCCTTCTTGTCCGGGCTCTTGATCGAGACTTCGGGTTCGAGAATCGGCACGAGGCCATGCTTGATGATCTGCGCGCCCACTTCGAACTGCTGCTTCGCCACCGCCGCGATGCCCTTTTCATCGGCCTGATGAATCACCGAGCGCATCTTCGTGCCGAACACGCCGAGCTTCACGGCGCGCGCGAGCAGATCGTCGAGGCCGGAGATCGGCTTCATCACCTGCACGCCGTCGGCTTCCGTTTCGAGGCCCTTGTCGACCTTCAGGAACGGCACGATGCCACGGTCTTCCCACAGGAACGTGGGGACCGGTTTGCCTTCCGCTTCGCCGTCCATAGTGCGCTCGAATAGAATTGCACCGATCACCTTGTCTCCCGTGAACGAAGGCGCGGTCATGATGCGCACGCGCATTTCATGCATCAGCTTGAACATTTCGGCGTCGCCGTTGTAGGCGTCATCCGGAATTCCGTATTGCCTTAGCGCGCCGGGCGTCGAACCACCGCTCTGATCCAGAGCAGCAATGAAACCATCCTTCTCAGCCATTTGCGCGAGCATCTTTTCGTTAGCCACGAACATTTCCTCCTCGAAGTTCAAACTCCGGACCTGCGCGCATGCATAGTCCGGGCTTATGGTTCAGCTTCCTCAAGTGTAATGGTTTTGGCGGGCGCTCAAGTCGTGCAAATCCGCCATTCGTGCGCAAAGGGGGCGCGAATGGGTTCGGCCGTGCGTTGACGCACGGCCTGCAATAGAAAAGCTCAGGAAGCGGCGGAATTGAGATCGCCCGCGTTGCCGGTTCGCCAGATGAAGTTCAGGGCGCGGCGAAGAACCGATGGCGCGCGTGCGAAGTCTTCGGACTGCGGCATTTGCGCATGATCGTTCGATGATTCCGCTATCGCTTCGCCGACCGGCAAAGGTTCGGCTTCGATCACTTCAGGCTCGGGAAGCGGAGCGTGCTTTTCGAGCTTTTCACGCGCATCGGCGCAACGCTGATTGAGCACGCGGCGCATCTCGGGGTCGTCGATGAGCGCTTGCGCGGTCGCCATGCCGCGCTCGAACTGCAGCGCGTAAGCGATGTCGGTGAAGTCCTCATGGCGGCCGCTATCGGCCAGTTCGAACGCCAGCTCGAGCGTGCGCCGGCGTTTCCATGCATCGAGATCGTCTTGGCCCATGCTCACGGATGTCCTCTTCTTCGCGATGAGGTGCCGAAGATGTTAGCCCGCGCCAAACGTTTTTCCGTTGTCGCGTCACAACAAGCAGATCAAAAGCGCGCATGAAATCGTACAAAAAGCGCTTGCCTAAAGCACTGGATTCGCGATAGTCCTCGCTTGACAAGGCCCACGCAAGGTATTTAATTCACTCAGCCGCCGCCTTGAAGAATGGTGGACGGCCGCCGACATCTCCTGTCTGCGCTGTGAAGCAGTCCCGACGTATTGGATGTTCGCTCCAGGTGGAGCGCGATGTGCCTTTATCGGAGCCGCGTCATGTACCCGCTTTCAGGAAGTCCGGCACGCGTTGCCGCTCTCGCGTTCTCGTGCGCGCTCGCCGCATCCGTCGCCGCGTGCGGCGGGTCGGATTCGAACAATACGTCCGTCCCCGACGCCATCACCCAGATCATGAAGAAGCCCATGTATCAGGGCTCGACATGGGCGCTGCGCGTCGTCGATCTGAACTCGGGCGATCTCATCTACGACATGAATTCGAACGCACAGGTGTATGTCGCATCGGTGCGCAAGGTGTTTTCGCTCGGCGCGGCGCTCGATCAGTACGGCGCGGATCATCAGTTCCAGACGCCGGTTTATCGACTCGGCACCGTGGATGCGACCGGCACGCTCAACGGCAATCTCGTTCTCGTCGCGAGCGGCGATCTCGCGATGGGCGGCCGCACGAATCCCGACGGCACGCTTGCCTGGACGAACTTCGACCACAACGAGGCGAACAGTCTGGGCAACGCGCAGATCACCGCGCCCGATCCGCTCGCGGGCTACAACTCGCTCGCGGCGCAGGTGGCGGCGTCGGGCATCAAGAAGATCAACGGCGAGGTCGTGATCGACGATCGCCTTTTCGATCCCTTCGATTTCCGCGACGAATTCGACCTGCGGCCGATCTTCGTGAACGACGATGTGGTCGACACGATCATCGGTCAGGGCAGCGCGGGTTCGGCGTCGCCGGTGGATTACCGGCCGAAGTCATCGGCGTTCACCGTTCAGTCCACGCTGACGACGGGCGCGGCGGGCACGCCCGCGACGATCACCGTCACGCCCACGGACCCGACCTGCTTCGGCACGCTGCCCTGCGGCGGCGTGCTGAGCGGCTCGATTCCGGCGGATTACGTGCCGCCGATCGTCCCCAGCTTCCCGGTGATCCGCACGTTTCGCATCACGCAGCCGTCGAACTATGCGCGCACGGTGCTCATCGAGGCGCTCGCGCGCGCGGGCGTCACGGTGACGGCAACAGCAGTCGAGAGCAACCCGGTGCAACTGCTGCCCGCGAAGAACTCGTATTCCGCCGATACGCGCGTCGCGCAACTCACGTCGCAACCGTACGGCGAATATTCGAAGTGGATTTTGAAGGTCAGCTACAACATCGGCGCGGACACGAGCCTGATGCTCTTCGGCGTCGCGAACAACGGCTCGACCACGCTGAGCGCGGCGCTGGCCGCGGAGAGCGCGAAGCTGTCGGCCGCGCCGTTCAGTGTGCCGATGACCCAGACGCATTTCATCGATGGCAGCGGCGGCGGCGAGACGACAGCGACGCCACTCGCGGTCATCGCGATGCTGCGCGCGATGAACGGCCGTCCGGCCTTCCCGGCGTATGTGGATTCGATGCCGTTTCTCGGCGTCGACGGCTCGCTCGCGAGCACGACCGACTTCGAAAACGATCCGACGCTCGCGGGCGCGAAAGGCAAGGTCTACGCGAAAACGGGCACTTACGCGACCGGCACCGAGCTGCCGAACGGTCAGGTGCAGACGACGCTCAAGGGACAGGCGCTCGCGGGCTATATCGACGCGAAGAGCGGACGGCGCCTCGCGTTTGCGCTGATGGTGAACAACGTGCCGATCGCGAACGTGCCCGACATCCTCAACGTGTTCAACGACCAGGGCACGATCGCGGCGAATATCTGGAAGCTGCAATAAGCCGCTTTCGCTTCACCACGCGCCGGCGAACGCCAGCACCGCGCGATTGAACGCGCCGGGGCTGGCGGCGTTCATCCCGTGCGATGCGCCCGCGATCGTCTGACGCTCGGCGAACTCGATCCACTCCTCCAGCTTCTCGACGTTGTTGCGGAACATGCGCGGACTCTTTTGCCCGTCGATGAGCAGCGTGCGGCACTTGATGTCGCGCGCCGCCTCGCGCGTGTAGGCGGGCAAGGGATCGCGGAATTGCCTGGGCAGCGTGAGCGCGTTGTCGAGCGCCATGCGACGGAAGCTCTCCGTGCTCTTCTTCCAGAAGCCCGGCATGCTGACCGAATCCACGAACAGTTCCAGCCCGCGATCGAACTCGCCCTCTTCGATCAGTTCGGCCACGCGTGCGCGCAATGCGTTGGTCGCGGGCGGCAGCGAGGCGGGCACGGGCTGCGGCGTCGTTTGCAGCGGACCGCCCGGATCGGCGAGCGTGAGCGTCTTCACGAGCCGCGGATACTCGCGCGCCAGATGAAACGCGATACAGCCGCCGCGCGAATGCCCGACGAGATGCACCGGCGCGAGATCGAGCGATACGATGAACTCGGCCATTTCCGCGACGTGCGTTTCCCAGCCGAATTCGCCTTGCACGAAGGCATCGACGGCGGGCCAGTAATGCGACAGGCTCGGCGCGATGCAACGAAACTGCTTCGCGAGCGGCAGAATCTGCGCGTTCCAGTAGCGGTAGTCGCAGAGCGACCCATGCACGAACACGAGCGGCTCGCCCTCGCCGCACTCGATATACGGCACCGAAACCCCCGACGCCGTCGTGGCGAACGACGGTTCGGGCAGGCCTTGCACGGCGGTGAGGACGGAAAGATCGGTTCGCGCGTTCATGAATAAGCTCCTTGGATGCGACTATGCGCCGCGCCGAAGCAAAAGAAAAACGCATAATTTTGATAGAATCGTTCAGATTTTCTGATACCAAACGGTCGTTCACCCATGAAAGCGCTGGATCTGGATGTCCTCTCGATGATCGTCGCCGTCGCGGATACGGGCAACATCAGCCGCGCGGCGGAGCTGGTGCATCGCTCGCAATCGGCGGTGAGCATGCAGATCAAGACGCTGGAAACCGCGCTCGGCAAGCCGCTTTTCGTGCGCAAGCCGCGCAGCGTGGTGCCGACGCAGGACGGCGAGGTGCTGCTCACCTACGCGCGCCGCATGATCGCGCTGCGCGACGAGGCGTGGGCGGCGGTCGTGCGGCCGGATGTGACGGGGCGCGTGGTGATCGGCGTGCCGGACGATTACGCGTCGTCGCTGTTTCCGCCGATCCTCAAGAAATTCTCGGCGACATATCCGAAGGTCGAGATTCAGGTGGTCGGCCTGCCGAGCCTCGCGCTCGCGCCGATGGTGAAGGACGGCTCGGTCGATCTCGTCTGCGCGACGCGCGTGAAGGGCTTATCGGGCGAATTTCTGCGTCACGAGCCGATGGTCTGGGCCGCCGCGCCCGGCGAAACCGAAATCTGGAAGGAGCGGCCCTTGCCGATCGCGGTGTTTCTGCCGGGCAGCGTCGCCCGCGAGAACGCGATCCGCAGTCTCGAACGCGCGCGCATCGGCTATCGCACGTCGTATGAAAGCCCGAGTCTGCTCGGTCTCTTGACGATGGCCGAAGCGGGCCTCGCCGTGACGCCGCTCGCAAAATGCGCGGTGCCCTCGCACTTCACGCTGCTCGGGCCGGCGCAAGGTCTGCCGGATATCGGCACGCTCGAAGTGGTGCTCGCGCGCAGCGCGGCGTCGAAACGCCCGCCTTGCGACTTCCTCGCCGAACGCATCATGGCCGAATTGCGGCGCTGATCTCCGCCTCGATCGCGCGGATGCGGCGCGAGGTCCACGCGCGCAGCATGCCGTTCGATGCGACCATCGGCAACGATGCAGCCATGATCCGATACACGTCGTTGCGCCGGACCTTCGAGATCTTGTCGGGATCGAGCCATGCATCGTTACGCGCGAGCAGCACGAGCGTGTCGAGGCCGATCATGATCGGCCAGAGACAGGCGAGTCGCAGACGGATTGCGCCCGATGGAATCGCGAGCGTGTAATCGACCGCATCCCGAAACAGCGCGAGCGACGTGCGCAGCAATTCGAAGAGCACAGGCCGCGCGCGCGCCGACGATTCCGGCCGCAACAGATCCTGCGGCGTGAGACCGTGACGCCCGAGTATCGATTCGGGCAGATAGCAGCGGCCGATGCGCAGATCGCGCGCGCAATCGCGCAGCACGTTGGTCATCTGCAGCGCCTTGCCGAAGCGCACGCCGAGCGCGAGCATCGTATCGGGCGCAGCCTTGAGCGTGCCGGGCATATGCGCGTACGTCATCTTCGTCCAGAACTCGCCGACGCAGCCCGCGACGAGATACGTGTAGCGGTCCAGCTCTTCGAATTCCTTCAGTGCGACGATCTCGCCCGATGTCTCGTCGGGGAACGTGCGCAGATCGAACTCCATGCCGGTGCTGAGCGTCGTGACGATATCGCGAACCGCGGCCTGATCCTGCGCACCCAGTTGCGGCAGGATCGCGAGAGCGTCGCGCAGGCTTTCGAGCAACGCGCGCTCGTCGGGCTGCGCCTGCTGCCCCGCGACTTCACCCGCGATGCGCGCGAGCGCGCCGTCATCGGGTGCGCCGTTGATTTGCGCACGCAGCGAAAGCAATAGTTCCAGACGACGTTGCGGTGAGATCAGCGATGTATCCGCGATCGTATCGGCGGCGCGCGCCAGCAGATACGCGAGCCCGATGGGATCGCGCATGCCCGTCGGCAGAATGCGCAGCGTGAGGTAGAACGACCGCGACACGCGCTTGAGAAGCGGGCCCAGCAAAAAGGCCCGGGGCGAATTGTTCATGACTTGGCGGATGGCTTCGGCTTGAGGCGCGATGATCGCGCGCCGCAGCATTGTATCCGTCCAGCGTCAATGACGATGCGTGTGCTTCTTGTGGTGTCGCGGATGAGGCGCGATGCGCAGCATGATGCGTTCGGGCGCGCGTGACGTCGACGCGAGCGCGATGGGTCGATCGACCGGTTCGAGGATCACCTGGGCGCTTCCCGATCGTTGCAGACCGAGTTCGACGGCCGCCGCGAACGACACATCGATCATGCGACCCTTCGTGAAAGGACCGCGATCGTTGATGCGCACGACGACCGACCTCGTCTTCGCGAGATTGCTGACGCGCACATACGAGCCGAGCGGCAACGTGCGATGCGCCGCCGTGAACGCGTGCATGTCGTAGCGTTCACCGCTGGCCGTTTTGCGCCCATGAAACTTCTTGCCGTAATACGATGCCCAGCCGATCTTCGGAACGGTCTTCGTCGTGGCGTCGCGGTAGTCGAGCGGCTGCGCATCGAGGGAGCGGCGTTCGTGAGTGCGCATCGAATCGGCGATGTGCGCGCCTTCGGTCAGCACCGACGGCGTACCCGCTTCCTTCGGCGCGTCGTGCGGATGAACGGCGCATCCGCCGAGCGTCGCGCACGCACCGGAAGCCGCGATGGCGGCCACGCCGGCCGCCTGCCACTGGATGATGGGTCCGTTGTCCTGCATAAGCGAGTCTCTCCATGAAATGCCGACGCATTCCATCGACTCGCACACAACGTCTGCCTCGGTTCGAAGTTGACCTGTGCGGCGAAGATATGACTCATCTTTACAGACGACACTTCCGCTTTCGTCGCTGCTCTCGTCGCGCCGAATCCGCCTAGCCTCTCGGCCCGTAATCCAGCTTCGGATACCAGTCCGTTCCCCGCCCTTCGGGCGTCATGTCGAGCACGGTCCAGAGCGGCATCAGATCGGGCGCGCCGCGCGGGTCCTCGCCGGGATCGGCGGTACCGAAATCCATCTCGCCGCTCCAGAAATGCCGGATCACGCCGTCGCGCCGCGTGAAAACGTTGAGCGCGGGATCGTCGCCGCCTTCCTTCGATATCGCGTGATAGTCGCGGCTGAACTCTCCGTTCGTATCGGAAAAGAGCCTGAGATCGCGCCAGCCGCGCTCCGTCTTGAACGCCAAGAGCTTCGCGAGCGGCGAGCGCGCGATCACCGCGAGCGCCACGCGCTGCTCGATGTCGCGCGCCTCGCCTTCCCACGCCGACAAAAGCGACGTGCACATCGGGCACGGCCGTTCGCGCTGCGGCCCGAACATGTAGCTATAGGTGACGAGCGTGTCCTTGTCGCCGAAAAGACCCGCGAAATCGACTGCGCCGCGCTCGCCTTCGAATCGATAATCGCCCTTCACTTCGCCGCCGGGCGGCAGCGCGCGACGCATCTGCGCGACGCGCTCGATATGCCGGCGCAATTCGATTTCCTCCGCCAGCAACGCGGTGCGCGCCTGCCGATATTCGGCGCTTTCGTTGGGAAACCTCATCGTCGCGCGCTTCGCGAGTTCATCGGCGGGAACGTAGTTCGTG
This sequence comes from Caballeronia sp. EK, assembly GCF_014384845.1. Lineage (NCBI taxonomy): Bacteria > Pseudomonadati > Pseudomonadota > Betaproteobacteria > Burkholderiales > Burkholderiaceae > Caballeronia > Caballeronia sp. EK. The sequence goes on along the minus strand of NZ_JACSUE010000002.1, from coordinate 156,824 downwards.
GTCGTGCTCATATCCGATCTCCTTTGGCTCAGGTAGCTCAATCGCGGTCCGGCGCGCCGAGCGGAAACAGCGCCCGATATGGCCGCGCCTCATCGACCGCGCGCGCGAACGACGGCCGCGCGAGCAGGCGCTTGCGATACGCGATCACGTTCGGATACGCGTCACCGATTCGATGACACCAGTCCGCATAGAACAGGAACGGCGCGGCGCCACAATCGGCAAGGCTGAAGGCGTCGCCCGCCGCCCATTCCCGCGTGGCCATCTTGCGATCGAGAAAGGCGTAGGACGTGTCGAGCATCGCACGGGCATCGGCGACGCCGCGCGCATCGCGTTCGTTCGGATCGCGCATCGCGTCGAACACGATCTTCTGCTGCGGCGTCGACAGATAGTTGTCGAAGAAGCGATCCATCCAGCGCGTTTCGAGCGCGGCGCGCGGATCGTCGGGAACGAGGCGCACCGGGCCAGGGTGAAACAGCCCCAGATATTCGATGATCACCGTCGATTCGATCACCGGCCGGACGTCATCGACGAGCACGGGAAAGCGCTTCATCGGCCAGATTTCGGTGAGTTCGGCCATCGATTGCGGCGTTTCGGGCGTGAGCGCGCGCCATTCGAAAGGCGTGCCGTTCTCGTACAGCGCGACCAAAACCTTCTGGCAATAAGAGGAAAACGGGTGTGCGTAGAGTTGCAAGCTCATCTGATAGCCTCCAGGTCGTCGAGCAGTTCAGAATGCGGCGCGATGCGCAGACGACGATTGCAGCGCCGGATACCTGGACGACGAGCGAAGACGCGGCCAATCGACAACGAATCGATATATTTTGTTGTGCGGCGCAGCGTGACAGTTGACGATTTGCTAACGTGCGCGCCTCCCAGCAACCGAAGCACGGCCAACGGATCCATTGTCCGTCGAGCCGGCCGAAGAGAATGAAGCGCAAAGACAAAATTAGTATCGTCGTTGCAGACGATCGCCCCGTCGTTCTATACGGGCTGCAAAGCTGGTTCGAGGCACACGAGCGGTTTCGGGTGACGGCATGCGTCAGAAACGCCGATCAACTGCTCGCGAGGCTCACGGCCGCCAGCTACGACGTGATCGTTCTGGGCTGCGGTCTGGAAGGTTCCCGTGCGGACGATTTCGCGCTTCTGCGCGAATTGCGCCGGTCGTTCCGGGAGACGCCCGTGGTCGTCTTCACCGACGAAACCGACTCGCACACGCTCTTCGACATGCAGCATGCGGGCGCGTCGGGCCTCGTGAGTCCGCGCGAGGAAGCCCGTGCGTTCGAACGCGTGTGCGAGCGCGTGCTTTCCGGCGCGGAGAAGATCGTCTCGCCGCGTATCGCGAACTGCTGCAATGCCGCCGCTTCCACGGTTTCCTTCGATGCATCGCCCGATTATGACCGCGTGCGCGTGAGCGTCCGGCAGTTTGTTGCGGTCCCCTGAACGGGCGAAAATCCGATCCCGCTTTCACACCAGCGACATCCGCCGGTGAGATGCTTTTCGGTTTATGTCCAGAAAAGGCATCGCCTTCAGCCGATGAGCGTCGATTTCGCATTACGTCTCTTCGCCGCGTTCGCGTGCGGCGTCGCCATTGGTCTCGAACGGCAGTTGCGCCAGCGCACGGCGGGATTGCGCACGATCACGCTCGTCGCGAGCGGCGCGTGCCTCTTCGTCACGCTCGGCATGTTGACGGGCAACGGCGTCGCGGGCGTCACGCAGATCGCCGCGTATGTCGTGTCCGGCGTCGGCTTCCTGGGCGGCGGCGTGATCATGCGCGACAAAGGCTCGATTCAGGGCATCAATACGGCGGCGACGCTGTGGTGCTCGGCGGCCGTCGGCGTGCTGTGCGGCACCGGGCATTACGGCCCGGCGATCGCGGGCACGGGCGTCGTGCTCGCGACCAACACGCTCCTGCGCGAAGTGAGCCGCGCGATCAACGCGACGCCCGTATCGAGCGCGGACATCGTGCGTGAATACGTGCTGACCGTGATCGGTCGGCAGGAGGACGAGATTCACATCCGCACGCTGCTTTCGAACGCGATGGACGCGCAGCCGCTTTCGTTTCAGAGCCTCACGAGCGAAGACGTCGACAGCGAGCCGCCGCGCATCAAGGTCACGGCGACCGTGCGCATGCATCCGAAAGATCAGGCGAAGCTCGAACGCATGGCGAGCCGCATGAGCATGGAGCGCGGCGTGTCGAGCATCAGCTGGGCGGGCAAGGATGTGGAGACGGCGCCGGAGTGAGGCTCACGGCACCGCGCTTTGCCCCATGCGCTCGCGCAGCGCGCCGCAATGCGCGACCAGATTGCCCTGCGTAGCCACGAATCGCTTGAGCGGCGTGTCGATGTCGTAAAACCAGATACTCGCGACGAACCCGTACAACGCGCAATCGATGCTCGCGGGCGCATCGCCGAACATGAACGGCTTGTCGCCGAGCAGATTCGCCAGCGCCTGAAGGCTCGCGATGCCGCGCGCATACGCGGCGTCCGGCTCGTACCGTCCGATGCCCTGATACCGATAGCGATCGAAATTGTATTGTCGCGCGCCCTCCAGCGCTTCCCCGCCGATATCCGGATGCTGCCGCATCAGCGCGTCGCGGAACTGCGGCCAGTAGCGGTCGTCGCGCCAGCGCGAATACGACATCACCCAGTAGAGATCGTCGAGCGTTCGGCGGATCAGCAGATCGAGATCGCGTTGCGCGCCGGTGAGCGCGTCGTCGAGCGTCAGCGCGTATTTGTGTTTCAGATGCGCGATGATCGCATCGCTGTCGCCGATGGTTTCATCGTCATCGACGAGATACGGAAGCTGGCCGCGCGGCGCGGCGCTCGTGTCGAGCACATGGCGATGCTCGAACGGCAGACCCGCGAGCTTCAGAAACGCGAACACTTTCAATCCGAACGGATTGTTGTCTTCGAGGCCGAACAACTGAGGATACGAATAGAGCGTGATCATCGACGTCTCCGGGCGTCGCCCTGCAAGGACGCGCCAACTTCGCTACGATTCCCGATTGGCCTTGCACCTTCCCGTCACGCGGCGCGCATTCCGGCATTCGCCCGGCACGCGCCGCCACACACGAAAAATACTATGCCCACGCCGCCTCATGCCATCGGTTTTACGCTCGATCCGCTCGATCGCGTGTCGGAAAAGCGCGACGACGATGCGTTCGTCGCCAGTCTGCGCGACGATCCGTCCACGCGCTTTCTGCTGTTCGTGAACAACGTGCCGCTCTTCAAGCGCGCCGACGGGCACGATCCGCTCTTCAGCACACACGAAGCGGCGGCGCACGGCGCGCCCTTGCAAACGGTGTTCCTCGGCCGCGACGCCGACGAGCGCGCGCTCTTCGCATCCTCTTTCGACGACAACCCGGAAAGCCTTCGCGAAGTCGAAGCGATCGAGCTTCGCCCCATCGCGATGCAAGGGCTCGTGCCGCCACCGCTCGTCAGCGCGCTCGGCGAAGCGCGCTCGATGCTCGACTGGCATCGCCGTCACCGCTTCTGCGCGAACTGCGGCCAGCCGACCGATTCCGCCGGCGCGGGCTGGCGGCGCATCTGCCCGAATTGCAAGGCGCAGCATTTTCCGCGCGTCGATCCGGTCGTGATCATGCTCGTCACCGATGGCGAGCGGTGTCTGCTCGGCCGTCAGCCGCAATTCGTGCCGGGCATGTATTCGGCGCTGGCGGGCTTCATCGAGCCGGGCGAAACCTTCGAGCACGCGGTGTATCGCGAGGTGCTGGAGGAAGCGGGCATCCGCTGCACGGACGTGCGCTATTACGCGTCGCAGCCGTGGCCGTTTCCATCGTCGCTGATGATCGGCTGTTTCGCGCGCGCGGCCACGACCGAACTCACCGTCGACAAGAACGAACTCGAAGACGCGCGCTGGTTCACGCGCCGCGAAGTCGCCGCGATGCTCGACGGCACGCACGAACAGGAACTGTCGGCGCCGAAGCCGTTCGCGATCGCGCATCATCTGCTGAAGGCGTTCGCGACCGGCGAACTGGACTGAACGGCAGCTTCCTGGCGCGACGTCGGCGATCGGCGCAAAATTCGAGGCTCTGACACGCGGGCGCGCAACCGCATTCCTCAGACACCGGGTGAACGACATGAACATGAAAGGCGGCGTCCATATCTGGCTGATCCGGCATGGCGAAACCGAATGGAGCAAGTCGGGCCAGCACACCGGCACGACCGACATCCCGCTCACCGACGAAGGCCGCAAGCAGGCGACCGCGCTCGCGCCGGTGCTCGCGTCCCAGTCCTTCGATCTCGTGCTGACGAGCCCGATGAACCGCGCGATCGAAACCTGCCGCCTCGCGGGTCTCTCCGAACACGCGCAAGTCGAGCCGGAACTGCACGAGTGGAATTACGGCATCTACGAAGGGCGCAAAACGCAGGATATTCGCGAGGAAGTGCCGGACTGGTCGGTATGGACGTCGGCGATTCCCGAAGGCGAGAATCTCGCCGATGTCGGCAGGCGCGCGCAGGCGCTCATCGACAAGCTGCTCGCCACGAACGCGACGCACATCGCGCTCTTTTCGCATGCGCATTTCTCGCGCGTGTTCGGCGCGCAATGGGCGACGGGCTCGCCCGCGCTCGGCGCGCATCTCGCGATGGACACCGCCGCGATGAGCGTGCTCGGCTTCGAACGCGACGTGCGCGCGATCATCAAGTGGAATCTTCTGCCGTAGTCAAAGCGTCTCGCGCTCGACCAGTTCGAAGCCCACGTCGACGAGCGTTTTGTCCGTCGCGCCGCCGAGCCTGTCGATGAGACAGCGCGCCGCCGTCGCGCCGATGCGCTTGCCGTCCACGCGCACGGTCGTGAGCGCGGGGATGGCGTCGGCGGTGAACTCGAGATCGCCGAAGCCGCACACGGCGATGCGCCCGGGAATGTCGATCGCGAGCCGGCGCGCCTCGGACACGACGCCGAGCGCGAGCAGATCGGAACTGCAGAAGATCGCATCGACGCCTGCGCGCATGTCGAGCACGCGCCGCAAGCCTTCCTTGCCGAGCGCGATCGAGCTGGGCGGCGGCATCAGCATTTCGGTGACATCGTTCACGCCGTGCTTCGCGAGCGTCTCCACGAAGCCGCGCCGCCGTGCCAGCGCACGCTGATCGTTCGCGGACACGAGCGCAGGGCGGCGCGTGCCGCGCGCGAGAAAGCGCTCGGCCACCATCACGCCGATGCGGTAATGCGAGAAGCCGACGAGCATGTCGATGGGATCGTCGCTCATGTCCCACGTCTCGACGATCGGAATGCCGATCTTGCGCAGACGTTCGCGCAGCGTCGGCGTGTGCGCGACGCCGGTGAGAAACACGCCTTCGGGGCGGCGGCTCAGCACGGCGTCGAGCAACGGGTCTTCGTCTTCGTCGCTATAGCCGGACAGGCCGAGCAGCACCTGATAGCCGGCGCGCGACATCGTATCGCTGAAAACCTGCACGGTTTCGGAGAAGAGCGAGTGCGCGACGGTCGGCACGATCGCCGCGATCAGCCGCGACTTCGCCGACGACAACCCGCCCGCCAGCCGGTTCGGCACGTAACCCAGTTCGGCGACGGCGTGGCGCACGCGGGCGAGCGTTTCGGGCGCGACGGTGTCGGGCGCGTTGAACACGCGCGACACGGTGATGGGCGAAACGCCTGCGATGGCCGCCACGTCGGTGATTCGCACGCCTTTGGCGCCCGAGCGCGCGCGGCGCGTGGGTGCCGGATCGACGGATTTCGACGCCGCCATGATGCTAGGCTCGCGACTCGAGCGCCGCGACATCGGCTCGCGCAGCCGCCTCGCGCCGCATCAGAATCATCGTCACGACGGCGAACACCAGCAGGCAGGCGGCGGGAATGAGCATCGGCGCCTTGACGGAGCCGCTCGTCTGTCGAACCCAGGGCACGAGATTCTGCGCGATGAATCCGCCGACATTGCCGAGCGAATTGATCGCCGCAATGCCCGCCGCCGCGCGCGCGCCGGTGAGAAACTTCGGCGGTATCGTCCAGAAGCACGGCAGCAGCAGATACATGCACGGCGCGCCCAGACACAGCGCAACGAAGCGCAATGTATTGGTCGGCAAAAACACGCTGCCGAGAAAGAACACGACGCCGATCAGCGCGGCGGCCAGCATCGCGGCCGTCGTGCGATTGCCCTTGCGCAGCTTCGACGGAAGCCAGGCGAGCACGATCGTCGCGGCGAGCCACGGCACGATGTTCAGCAGACCGTTGACCGTGTTCGTCACGCCGAAGCCCTTCACGAGCGTCGGCAGCCAGTAGCTCACGCCGTACACCGACATCGACAGCATCATGTAGTAAAGCGCCATGCCGATCACGCGCGGTTCCGCGAGCACGCGCAGCACATGCGAGCCGCTCTTCTCGACTTTCGCGGCCTGAAGGCGCTCGGTTTCGAGCGTATCGCCGAGCCACTTTTTTTCGTCGTCGGAAAGGAACGCGGCCTTCAGCGGCGACGCCGGCAGCCACAGCAGCACGACCACGGTCAGCAGGACCGAAGGCAGGCCCGTCACGATGAACACGAGTTGCCAGCCCTGAAGATCGAACCAGTTCTTGTCGAGCAGATAACCGCAGATCGGCGCGCCGACCATGTTGCCGATGCTGCTGCCGAGCGTGAAGTACCCGAGCATCCGCACGCGATGCCGCTGCGGAAACCACAGCGTCAGGTAATAGATCACGCCGGGATAAAGCCCCGCCTCGGACGCGCCGAGCAGAAAGCGCAGCACGTAGAACATCGTTGCGTTCTTCGTGAATGCGAGAAGAATGGTGACGATGCCCCACGTCAGCATGATGCGCGCGATCCAGCGCGGCGCACCGTACTTGTGCAGCATCACGTTGCTCGGAATCTCGAAGATCAGATAGCCGATGAAAAACAGCGACGCGCCGAGCCCATACGCGACTTCCGACATGCCGAGACTGCCGAGCATCTGCAGCTTGGCGAAGCCGATGTTCGAGCGGTCGATATACGCGACGAGATACAGCAAGCCGACGAGCGGCATCAGCCGCCATGCGAGGCGGTTGATAAGGCGCTGCTCATCGACATTCGCGTGCGTTGGGGAAAGCGTATTCACGGCGTCTCCTCGCTCAGCGCTGCTTGCGCCATTCCTTGTACGCCGCGAGCGTTTCCTCGTTCGGCGGATACGTGCCGCGCAGCATCGCGCCGCCTTCCACGCGCGACGACAGAAACTCCTCCATGACTTCCTGCTCGGTCGCGTCCTGCGCGACTTCCCCGGCCATGTAACGCGGCACGATCACGACGCCATCCACATCGCCGACGACGATATCGCCCGGATACACCGCCACGCCGCCGCATGCGATCGGCACGTTCATATCGACCGCGTGATGTTTCGCGAGATTGAGCGGCGCGCTCGCGCCCGCGCAGAAAAGCGGCAGGCCGATATCGCCGATCGTGCCGGAGTCGCGCACGCAGCCGTCCGACACCATGCCCGCGACGCCGCGAATCTTGAGACGCGTCGTGAGGATCGAGCCCGTCGACGCGACGCTGCGGTCACCGCGGCAATCCTGCACGAGCACGCTGCCCGGCGGCGCGCTTTCGACGGCCTTGCGCTGCGGATGATCCGGGTCCTGAAACACGCCGACGTGATCGATATCCTCGCGCGCCGGAATGTTGCGCAGCGTGAACGCCGGTCCGACCATGTTCGGCGCGCCTTTCGCGGGCTTCACGAGCGGCGCGACGCCTTGCAGGAACACGTTGCGCAGGCCGCGCTTGAAGAGTTGCGTCGTGAGCGTCGCGGTGCTGACGTGGCGCAGCAGCTCGATCGTTTCGTCGGAAATGGCGATGTCTTGTGTCGTCATGATCTTGCGCGTCTCAGTGAATGTCGGGCTCGCCGCCGGTCGCGGTCTTTTCTTCGAGGAAATCGAAATCGCAGCCCTTGTCGGCCTGCGTCACGTGCAGTTGATGCATCACGCCGAAGCCGCGCTCGAACGGACGCTTCGGCGGTTTCCATGCGGCCTTGCGCGCGGCGAGTTCGTCATCGGCGATGTCGAGATGAAGGCGGCGCGCGAACACGTCCAGCTCGACGATATCGCCGTCTTTCACCAACGCGAGCGGGCCGCCGACGAACGATTCCGGCGCCACATGCAACACGCACGCGCCGTAGCTCGTGCCGCTCATGCGCGCATCGGAGATGCGGACCATATCGCGCACGCCCTCTTTCAAAAGCTTCTGTGGAATCGGCAACTGGCCCCACTCCGGCATGCCCGGCGCGCCGACCGGGCCCGCGTGCTGAAGCACGATCACCGAATCGGCGGTGACGTCGAGCGCATCGTCGTCGATGCGCGCGGCCATGTCGGCGTAATCGCTGAACACGACCGCCGGCCCGCGATGCCTGAGCAGATGCGCTTCCATCGCCGCCGGCTTGATCACGGCGCCGTCCGGCGCGAGGTTTCCCGTCAGCACGGCGAGTCCGTCGTTCGGCACCAGCGGATTGGCGCGGCGGCGAATCACGTCGTCGTTGAAAATTTCCGCACCCGCGATGTTCTCGCCGAGCGTCGCGCCATTGACGGTCAGTTGCGAGCCGTCGATCAGATCGCCCAGCTCGGCAAGCAGCGCGCGCAGGCCGCCCGCGTAGAAAAAATCCTCCATCAGATACTTGCCCGCCGGGCGGATGTTGCCGAGCACCGGCGTCACGCGCGCGAGCGCATCGAAGCGCGCGGTTGTCAGCGGCACGCCCGCGCGTCGCGCGACAGCGACGAGATGCACGATCGCGTTGGTCGAGCCGGACAGCGCGAGCACGGTCGTCACCGCGTTGTCGAAGGATTTCGGCGTGAGAATGTCGGATGGCTTCAGATCCGTCCACACCATTTCGACGATGCGCTGTCCCGTCAGCGATGCGTGCTGCGCGTGCCGCGAATCCACTGCGGGAATCGACGCGAAGCCCGGCAGCGTCATGCCGAGCGCTTCGGCGGCGCTCGTCATCGTCGATGCGGTGCCCATCGTCATGCAATGGCCCGGCGAGCGCGCGATGCCGCTTTCCACGCCCTTCCACTCGGCCTCGGTGATCTTGCCCGCGCGCAGTTCCGCCCAGTACTTCCACGTATCGGAGCCGCTGCCGAGCGTGCGGCCGTTCCAGTCGCCGCGCAGCATCGGGCCGGCGGGCAGATAGATCGCGGGCAGGTTCATGCTGATCGCGCCCATCAGAAGGCCGGGCGTGGTCTTGTCGCAGCCGCCCATCAGCACGCAGCCATCGAACGGATAGGAGCGCAGCACTTCCTCGACTTCCATCGCGAGGAAATTGCGATAGAGCATGGTCGTCGGCTTCTGAAACGGCTCGGCGAGCGTCATCACCGGCATTTCGACGGGAAAACCGCCCGCCTGCCAGATGCCGCGCTTCACTTCCTCGACGCGCTGCTTGAAATGCGTGTGGCACGAATTGATTTCGCTCCACGTGTTGAGCACGGCGATGACCGGCTTGCCCATGTAATCGGACGCGTGGTAGCCCATCTGCGCCGTGCGCGAGCGATGGCCGAACGAGCGCAGGTCGTTCACGCCGTACCAGCGGTGACTGCGCAGTTCTTCCGGCTTCTTGCGAATCAGAGTCAAGCAGCGTCTCCTTGATGGTAGCGCTACCATTCGATGCCGACAGATGGTAGCGCTGTCATCCGCGAGCGTCGCTTGGGGTTTGTCCGGGGAATTGCGCTACTTGATGGTGAGATGAATCGACGCGATCAGCTCCGACAGTCCGAGCCAGAGTATCTCCACGCCGATGCAGAAGATGACGAACGCGAAAAGACGCATCGCGACCTGCGTGCCGGCGGTGCCGAGCAGGCGTTCGAGATGCCCGGCGAAGCGCACGCACACATAGATGCTCGCGCACAGGATCGCCAGCGCGACGGCCACGCCCGCGAGATGCACCGGCTGCAGGCCATGACGCGGCGAGCCGGTGCCGAGCGCGATGGCGACCGCGATCGCGCCCGGCCCGACGGTGATCGGCAGCGTCAGCGGATAGAAGGCCTTCGCGCGCAGCGTCGCGCCGCTTCGCGGTTTGGGCGCAGTTTCGGTGGCGTCGTCGTCATCGGGCGCCTGGAGCAGATTCCAGCCCGCCATCGCGACGACCAGGCCGCCCGCCACGCGCAACACCGGAATCGAAATGCCGAAGAACGTCAGCACGTAAGCGCCGATCGAAAGCGACGCCAGCAGGATCGCGAAACTGTTGATGCAGATGCGCCGCGCGAGTTCGGCGCGATCGTCGTCGCCGATATGCGGCAGCATGCTTAGCACGACGAGCGCGGTGGCCGGCGGATTGATGATGGGAAACAACCCGGCGACGATCACGAGTACCGTCTTGGCGAATTCGTTGAGCATGCGCGTCGTTGTCCGTTCGTCTTGGGCGTGCTGCAAGCCCGGACATTGTGCACGCGAAGTCGAAGCGCGTGCGCGGCAATCGACGGTTCAGGCGAATGGCGCGGCGAGAATCAGCGCGCATTCGGTGATAAACGACCCGAGCCCGACGCCGATCAACACGCGCGCGATGACCGTCCACACGCGGCGATCGACATTGCCCGCGCAGCGCCACGCAAGCGTGCACCACAGCAGGTACAGCACCGAGCAGATTGCGAATACGCCCAGCATGCCGGGCCAGAACCAGACGGTGAGCAGCAGAAATGATTCGGGAGCGACGCCGCTTGTCCAGAGGTCGAGATAGACGAACCACCATGCAAGGTGAATCGGCACGCCCAACAGCCACCAGACTTTCCAGAAGCGTTCTTCTCCGCGCCAGGCCTTGCGAAACATGCGTCGTCGTGCAGTGGAAGGAGGCACGCATTCTACTCCACGCGTGTCCCGCATCGGCGCGCGGCTCACGCCGACAGGCTGCGGCGCTTCGCCTCCATGCGCGTGATGAGCCGCTGCAGCACGTTCTCCGCCGCGCCCGAGAGCTGCACGAAGCGGAACCCGACGACATAGCGCACATCGCCGCGCGGCGTGGTCACGGTGCGCGGCGACACGAGTTCGAGATCGACGGGCAATGCCGCGCCCGGGCCGAGATGCAGCACGACATCGTTGAACACGGTGCCGAGCTCCGTTTCCGCGAGACGCGGCGTGTCCATGCGCAGCGCGATGCCGCCGAGCGACAGGTCATGCACTTCGTAGCGGAACGCATCGCCGTCGGCGAAAGCGCCCTTCGCGTAGAACGGATCGAGAATCGGCGTCGGCACGCGGAAATATTCGCGGCGCTGGAATTGATAGAGCTTCTCGGGAAAGGTGACCTCGAATGCCTGGCGTCCCTCGTGGGTTACGGCACGTGCGGCCAGCGTCGTGAATTCGACGCGCACGCCGTCCGGCGCGCCCTTGAAATACAGCTGACGCGCCTCGAGCAGCGCGCGATTATCCGATTCCACGCCGCCCCAGTCGAACACGATGCGCGCGCCGCGCACGTCGACTTCCAGCAATTGCGTGACGATCTGCCCTTTCCCGCTCGTGACCGTCAGCATGTCGCGGCGCTGCACCAGATTGCGCAGAACGATGGATATTTCGGATGGCGTGTGTCGCGCGAAGCGCTCGTGGTCTTCCGCGAATTTTTCGATGTCGGATGTGTGCGGCAAGGGTTCGGCGAGCATGATGGTCCAATCTAGTTATCAGTTTGGGACAGCGAACGACGACTACCTGATTTCTCATATGTTGCCCGAAAAGCAAGCACTTCAGTACGTCAGTAACGACTAGGTTTTCACGCCAATTCAGCGTTTTGCAAAGCAGCAAACGCTTTTTGCTTACGAATTGCCTTCAAAAACGACAGAGGCCGGGCGCTGCCGCCCGGCCTCGCGTGCTTCAGACTGAACGCGTCAAGCGAGCGCGTCGAACTCGCTTGTGAGCGCGCGGCGTCGCATCGGCGCGAGCGCGGCTCCGAGGCGCTCGCCCTGCGCCTCGCTGATCAGACTCGTCAGGATCTCGCCGAAGCGCGCTTCATCGACGCCCGAGATGATGTACTGCCAGCGATACGCATCGATCAGCCCCGCATGCACGCCCGCCTCTTCCTCTTCTGACAGCGCGCGGTCCAGCAGCGTGACGAAGTAGTGGGTATCGGCGGCGGCTTGGGCCTGCATCATGCCGTCGATCGCAGCGACCAGATCGATCAGATCGATGATCGCGGCATCGCGTGCGTCGTCGTCGATACGCGCGTCCTCACGCATCCATTCCAGTTCGTCGATGATCGCGTGCTGCGACTCCTCCTTCCAGTGAAACAGAAAGATGTCCTTGAAGAGCGGCGAGAGGCTCGCGTCGCTCTCCATGCTCTGCCGGTAATGCACCTGCGTGACGATTTCGACGCAACACGTCAGCGCGAGAATCGACCATGTGGACTTGCCGAGCACGAACGCGGCGACTTCGTCGGCTTGCGGAACGAAGCGATATCCGGAAGGAAGCGCTTCGGCCGCCAGCGCCTCGACGCGACGGAACAGTTCCTGATGCTTCAGCTCTTCATCCGTGAAACGAACGATCGCTTCGAGCGCGGTCTGATCGCCGAGCGCGTGATCGCGGCCGACTTCCAGCATCTTCGCGCCGACGAAACGCTCGATCATGCCGAACATGTTGGCGTACGTGCGGCCCTGAATCTGCGACATGAGCCGGCGTTCGCGCGTGTCCAGAAACGGCAGGCGGTTCACCTGGGTGAGCCCGTCGGGCATGAACTTGTGCGCGGGATCGAAATGGCGTCCGCGCAATACGTCGCGGTCGATATCCCAGCGGATGCGGCGGGACACTTCGATGCACTTCGCATAGCGTTGTTGCGTGCTGATCTTGCTGGACTGTTGCTGAACGGCTCTCATGTAGAAACTCCGGGATGACTCTGCGTCGGTGACTGCGATGAAATGTGCGCTGCACGGGCGGCGCTGCGTCGAACAGGTCGGCGTAGATTCATTCGTCGCGTCACCGTTCTGCGAGCCATTCTCGGGAGAGCCGCGCTTTCGCACATGAGGCGCATGTCCCGGTCGCGAACCGGGACATCGTGTTTTGGCGGCAAAGATGGGGGACGTGTGTCCCGAAGGGATCAGGCGGGCGCGTCGAAGCCCGCGCGACGCGCAAGCACGATCGCCTGCGCGCGATTTTCGACTTCGAGCTTCGCGAAAATGCTGGTGATGTGATTGCGCACGGTCTTCTCGCTCAGCGCGAGGCGCGCGGCGATCTGCGCGTTGTCGCGCCCGCCCGCGATCAATTCGACGATATCGCGCTCGCGCGGCGTCAGCGCGGAGAACGCGGGATCGGCCACGTGCGCCGACGGCAGGAACGCCCGCACTTCCTCGCGCCAGCGTTGCCAGGCGGCGTCGAATTCGAGCGTGAGATGGTTCTCGCTTTCGAGCGGCACGAAGCGCGCGCCCGGAATCTGCCCGGCGAGCAGGCGGCTTTCGTCGAAGGGCACGCGCGCGTCGCCGCTCGCGTGCAGCACGAGCGTCGGGCATTGCACGCGCGGCAGCAGATCGACCACGTCGATCTCGTTGAAAACGCGCATGATGCGCGCGGCATTGCCCGGCGTGGTCGTGAGGCGTTCGAGCTCGTTGAACCAGTGATGCTGCTCGGGCGTGCCGCCGGGGATGAATTGCGTCGTGAAGAACTGCCGGAACGCCGGATTCTGCTTGCCCCAGCCCATTTCGGCGAGCTTCACGAGCATTTCGGCTTCCTCGCGCATCGCTGGATCGCAGGTGCGCTTGAGCCGGCCGCGCGCGTAGCCGCCGTGCAGCACGAGATGCGTGACGCGCTCCGGATGCGCGACCGCATACGCGATGGCGATCGACGCGCCCTGCGATATCCCGAGCAGCGGAAAGCGTTCGAGGCCGCTCGCATCGACGACGGTTTCGAGATCGCGCAGCCAGGCGTCGAAGGAGATGTCGGCGACATCGTGGTCGGAGAGGCCGCAGCCGCGCTGATCGTAGCGAATCAGCGTGTGGCGGCCGCACAACTCGAGCATCAGATGGCTCCAGACCGGGCTCGTGAAGTCCAGTTCCAGATGACTGAGCCAGTTCGCCGCCTTGATGAGCGGCGGCCCGGAGCCGCAAGTCGCGTACGCGATGCGCACGCCGTCGCTCGCCGGACAAAGGCGGATCTGTTGCCGTGGCATGGACGGGCGCGGCATCATCGGCGTGAGATGTAAGTATGGACTACGTACAAAGGCGATGCCCGCGCGGCAGCCCCGCGCGATTGCTCATGCTCGCGCGTAATGGATTAGAAAGTCAAGGACGGCGCGCGCCGCGCATCTGGCTCGTCAGGTCGCCGTGTTGCACCGCGAGCGCGCGCAACGACGCGCCAAATATGCGGGCCGATATCGTTTCACGCAGCGCGCCTCGATCGCGCGTTCAGCGTTTCGCGCACAGCGGCAGCGTGGCGATGAACTGATCGATCGCTGCGAAGAGCGCCGCGCGGCGCACGCCGTCCTGCGCCTGAATCGACAAACCCGCGAACAGCGTCATGCACAACGCGGCGAGCGCCTGAACATTGGTGCGAGCGTCGAGCTCGCCATTTTCGACGCCTTGCGCGAGCCGTTGCGCGACGATCGACGCCACCTTGCGCCTGCGCTTCTGCATCTCGCTGCGCAACTGCGCGTGCTCCGCGCCGACGGACATCGCGCCCAGAAAGATCATGCAGCCGCGTGGATTCTGCGTGCCGGTAAAAAGCTCGATGCTCGCACGGAACATCGCGCGCAGGCCGTCGCGCACGGATTCGTGCGCCTGTAACTGCCTGAGCGCCGCGCCGCCTTCCGCGTCCGTGTAAAGCCCGACCGCCTCGCGGTACAAGTCTTCCTTGCTGCCGAACGCGGCGTAGAGGCTCGGCGAATTGATGCCCATTGCCTCGACGAGATCGGCCATCGAGCAGTTGTCGAAGCCCTTGGCCCAGAACACTTCCATCGCGCATCGCAAGGCCGCCTCGCGATCGAATGCGCGCGGCCGCCCGCGCGTCTTGTGCTGCGTCTCCCGCACTCCCGGCGACATGTCTCGCTCCTTGCGCATGCCAGCGATTGTCATGCGCATTGAAATTCTGAATTATGTGTCGATCGTAACAAAATAACTGGACGCCGTCATCCGGCGATGTTCAAATATCTGTATCGATCGTTACATAAATATCGGAACCTTCTTGGGAGTGTCGTCATGAAATCGACTTTGTCCGCGCTTGCCGCTGCTTTGCTGTTGATGAGCCCGCTGATGTCGTTCGCGCAAACCACGGCGACGGCGGCATCGCCCGCGCCGTATTCGGTGTTCGTCGATCAGCCTACCGGCTTCACGTTCGTGAAGATGCCGTCGGGATGGAAGTTCGTCGGCGCGGTGTCGAAGGAAGATGCGCAGCATGTGCCGGCCAGCGTGCTGACGTCGGTGTTGCCTGGTGACTCGGCGCGTGCAATCGATACCGCATCGGTCAAGTAAGCGTCACGCTTCGATGCGCCGCTAATGCCGTCGATAGGCATCGAGCAGCCCTTGCACGATGTCCGCCGAAACGTAATGCGGCCCATCGAAGAGATAGGTTTTGTAACCCCGGTATGCATCGATCTGCGGCTTTAGTTCGTCCACGGTCGCCGATCGAAATCCGCCGCCCACTTGCGGCCGGAACGCCTCCGCGATGATCCGCACGCGACGCCGCCCGAGCTTCGCCGCAATCTGGTCCGCATACTCGCGCGCGACGTGCGGCTCGCGCGCATACACACCGCAGCCGTCCTGCAGCAACACGCCCACATCGCGCGGCAGCCACTGATCGAGCCATTCCGCGAGCGCCGCGCCACCCACGTTCGCGCGATCATAAACGCTGATCCACAACGGCCGCGGCAACGCATCGAGCATCGTGCGCAGCGCGCCCGCGTTCTGCCAGGTCGGATCGATCTCGACGGGAAAGTAGTAACCGGTCACATGCACGGGCGGATGCGCCTCCGCGAGCCGCATCGATTCGACGACCAGTTGCGCCACATTCGCGCGCGCCGCCGCTTCGTCGAAACGGCCCGCGAGTCCGACGATCACGTTGCGCGCCCACGGCTCCTGCCCGATGCGATCCCAGTCCGGCATCTTCGGCGCCGCGCTCAACCCGGCGCCGGGCACGAACGCGATGCCATCCACCGCCGTCCATTGCACGATGAGTTCATGCGCGCCGAGCCGGTCCCAGTCGCCGCGCGGATCGGCGTGCGCGTTGTCGGGCTGCCAGACGATGCCATCGACGAGACGCATGCGCGCGGCATCGGCATGAGCCGAAGCCGGAGCGAGCGCGAGGCAGCACGCAATGACGAGGACGGAGAATAGGGAAGACATCAGTACGAGAATACCGCGCCGAAAAACACGCCTTTCGCGCGGTCGTCGCCCGCGACGCGGAAGCGATACTGCACCGCCACATCCACGAACGAGCGCGGCGCGTCATACGGACCGCCACGGAACCAGTAGCGCGCCGCCACGCCCGCGCCGATGCCCACCGGCACGCTGTGATCGACCGCCGAATCGTAGTCCATGCCGACGACCGCATGCGGAAACACCGTCAGGCGCGGGCTCACCGAGTCGACGCGATACGTGCGGCCCAGACGCGCGTTCGCGGTCGCGTAGGTCGAATCGTTCTGGATGTAATGGCCCGCCTCGCCGTACACCGTGCCCGTCCACCAGCTCGGCACGTCGAGCCTGCGCGTGTCGCCGAAGCCGTTCGAATACGCGGCGCGCGCGAGCCAGTCGGAGCGCACGTCCGAGCCGATCGGCAGAATCTTCTCGATCGCGAAAATCGCATTCGCCGATGCGAACGGCTTCACGCGCGCGCCGATCGCCGCCTGCAACGTCGATGCCCCCGACGGACCGCCGCCCTTCACGCCGAAGTTCTCGTAGCCGCGCGCGTACACCTCGAACATGCGGTCGCCGAGACTGCCGAACGGACGCCAGTACGCCTCCGCGCCCGCCTGCCAGTTGTTCGACACGCCCGGCGTCGGTGCGAACGCGAAACCTTGCTGCGCACCGCTGCCGCGATAGTTCACCGACGCGCTGAAGCCCCAGTTGCGCGTCGCTTCGGCGTGCGCCGCGCGCGCGTCGTTCAGCGCTTCGGGCGTGAGCGCCTCGCCGGCGGGCGCATCCGCGCTGTGGTCGATCGCGCGTTCGAGGTACTTCACGCCTTCCTCGTTGCGACGCAGGTTGAGCGCCGCGTAGCCGGCGTCCGCTTCCGCCGATGCGGGCAGCTTGCCCTCGCGATCGGCACGCGCGAAGTAATCGAGCGCGAGCGCGCTGTCGCCCGCGCGCTGCGCGATGAACGCGGCCTGCGTGTCGGTCATGGAATCGAGCAGGTTCGCATCGATCAGGGCGCGCGCTTCGTTCGAAGCCTCGCGCGTGCGGCCCGCCGCCGCGAGCGCATCGATCAGCGCAATGCGCGGCTGCGGATCGTCGGGCACTTCGGCAATCGCCGTGCGCCAGAAACCGATGGCCGCGCCGCGATCGCCGCGACGTTCGGCAAGACGCGCTCCGCGTGTCGCGGCGAGCGCGGGATCGTGCGCGTAGACATCGCACGATGCGCCGAACTGGTCTTCGCGGCACTCGAATGTCGGACGCGCGCGCGGATCGATTTGCGCTGTCTGCGTCGCGGCCAGCCGCAACATCGTTTGCGCGCGATGGCGGCGTAACGTGATCGCGGCGTCGGCGTCGTCGGGCGTTTTTGTCGCGACGGGCGGCAGCGCATCGAGCGCCGCCTGCGCGTTGCCTTGCGCGAGCCGCACGTCCGCGACGATCGTGCGCGCGACGCGGGCATCGCGGTTCTTTCGTCCGTCGTTCGCCTCGATCGAAAGCGCGTGCGCGAAGTCGGCGTCCGCGTCGCCGCCACGCGCCGCGCGGGCATAACCACGCAACGCCCAGGCAAGCGCATCGTCACGATCGATTGCGATTGCATCGCTCGTCGCGGCTTCCACGCCCGCGAGATCGCCGCGCGCGAACAATATCTCGATGAGCTGCATGCGGAAATCCATCCGCGCGGGCGCATACATGACCGCCTTGCGCGCGAATCCTTGCGCCGCGTCGAGATCGCCGCGCCCGCGCGCCGCATACGCGGACTTCGACGCATCCGGCGCGAGCCGGTCGCCGATGAAGCGCCGCCGCTCGCGCAACGCGTCGTTGTCGCCGAAGCGCGTCGATGCATCGACGGCGGCGTCGTAAGCGGCGGCATCGTCGCCGGATGCGGCGAGCGAATCGATCAGCAGATAGCGCAGACGCTCGGCCTGCGGCGCGAGGCGCACGGCTTCGCGGCTTTCGGCCGCCGCCGACGCGTAATCCTTCTTCGCATAATCGCGATACGCCGCGCGCGCCGCCTTCAGCGCCGGCTCCGGCAAATCGCTAGGCACGCCGCCCGCACCGCCCGACGCAATCAGAATATCGATCTGTCTGCGCCGCGCGCTCAGCGAAGGCGACGGACCGAGCTGCGCGATGGCTTCGCTGAGCACACGGCTCGCCTCTTTCAGACGCCCGCGCGCCGCGAGCGAATTCGCAAGCAGCAGACGCAGTTCCGCGACGTCGGGCCGCTGGCGAATCGCCTCGCGCGCGCCGGCGATGGCATCGGCGTAACGATGCTCGCCGTACGCCGCGAACGCCTCGCGCGCCACGCGATACGCCGCGCCGCTCAAAGGCAGCGGCAAGGTCTCGTCCGCACGCGACGCAGCCGCGGCGCACAACGCGAGCGCGGCGCACAACGCAACGCGAACACGCGAGCTCATCGAATGCCGGCCCGCGCGAGGTAGCGGCGGCGCTGCTCCGCGACCGCGGCGGTGAGCGCATCGGAGGTGATGATCCGCTCCGCCACCATGTAATCGCCGATGCGTCCGTGCCGCTCCGGCCGATAGTCCCGCAACGCGGCCTCGAACGCGCTGCGCGTGACGAGCCCCATCTCGATCATGATGTCGCCGAGCAAAGGCACGCCGCTCGCGGCCGTGGCATCAGAAAGCGCGGGCGACGCATCGTCTTCGGCATCGCCCATATGGACCGGCATGCCGACCGCGCGCAGCATCCGCAGGCCCGCCGCGATCTCGCTCTCGCGCACGATATGCAGCGCGACCGGGCCGCCCGCCGTCGCGCGCAATTCGGCGAGCGACTCATCGTCGAGCAGGCTCGCGCAGACGAACACGGCGTGCCCGTTCGCATCGATGCCCTGCGGCAGCGCGCGCAGCCGCACGAGCGTCTCGGGCGTCGCGATGCGCGTCAGGTCCATGCGCGCCGCATCGAACCGGCCGCGCGGCAGGTCCGCCTGAAACGCGATCGCTTCGGCAAGCGTTTCTTCGTCGAGCCAGCCGCGCGTGATGAGCACACGGCCGATCGGCGCTTCGCGCGCGTGATCGGTCTGCCGCGCTTCTTCCAGCCGTTCGGGCGCGATCGCCTGCCACGAAACGAGCAGTTCGCCCAGATCCTGACGCGTGTCGCGCAGGCCTTCGTTGCTGGGAAAATCGTGCATCGTCTTGTCCCACGCGAGCCGCCGCCCCGTCACCATATGCACGATGAAAAGCCGCCACGCGCGCGCCACCGCCATGAAATTGATGATGTTGCTGATGACCATGCGCGGCACCGACAGCACGCCGTGCTCCCAGCCGTAGAGCCGCGTCGTGAAGATGATGCGCTGCGTGACGCGCAACACGAGCGCGACGGAGTTCGCGGCGAGCAGCGCCTGCAGCCAGACCGAATCGATGAACGGCGACGGGAAAAAATCGCGCGCGAGACCGAAATACGAAGCCGTGGCGAACAGCATGAACTGCACGGCGAGCAGATACGCGAACATGCCGACGAACGCCGTCACGACGCCCTTGCGGTCGCGCATCAGCAGATAGCGGTTCGCGAGCGATCCGCTCCAGCCCGTCAGCGCCCAGCCCTGCAAGCCGATGCCGAGCGTCCAGCGCGCGCGCTGCCGGTAGGCGGTGCGAAACGTGTCGGGGAAGAATTCGCGCACGCACAGCGGCATCGTCAGTCTGATTTCGCGCTCGGGGCCGAGGCCGAACCAGCCCTTGCGCCGCGTAGTGAATTCGACGGGAAAGAGCGGAAAGATCGACTGCATGCCGAGCCGCGTGATGCGCGTGCCGATGTCGTAGTCCTCGGTGAGGCTTTCGGTGTTGAACGGCTGCTGCTCCGTCTCTTCGACGAGCGTGAGAATCGCGCGGCGCGAGAAACACGTGCCCACGCCCGCCGACGGCACCGCGCCCGCAAGGCTCTCGCGCACGACGAGATCCTTCGCGTGCCATTCGGCGAACTCGTCCATGTACGTGCCCGCGACCAGCTCGAACCAGTGCCGTTCGAGCGACGCCACCGGCAACTGGATCATGTCCTTGCGCGGCAGGAGATAGTTGAAGAACTTCAGTTCGACGGGATGCAGCACGTCTTCGCTGTCGTGCATCACGATGCCCGCGAACTCCATCCCCGCTTCGAACTCGTGATGCAGGATCGCCTGCACGAGCCAGTTGAGGCAGTCGGCCTTGCACGTCGGGCCGTCGTGCGGCACTTCCACGCGATGCAGATGTTTATAGCGATGCCGCATGCGCTCCACTTCGGCGATCGTCGCGGCATCGTTCTGATACGTGCCGACGAACACCGTGTACGCGCGATAGTCGAGCACGCGCACGAGATCCTCGATCATCGCGGCGATCACGTCGTCCTCTTGCCACGCCGGCACCATGATCGCGATGGGCTGTTCCTCACGCGCGTAGAGCTGCTCGACGGTGAGCGGCGCATAGCGGCGCTCGACCGTCACGCGCCGCCAGAGCTTGCGCGTCCAGTACCAGATGTCGATGAAGAGATCGTCCAGGCTCGAAAGCAGGATGATCGCCGCGACCGTCGCGGCCACGTATTCGAGTCCCTGGTAGTACTCGGCGAGCAGGAGCTCGCCGTACCACCTGAGCGCCTCCAGCATCACGCGCGATCCTCGTCGTCGCCGGCGCGCGCGTTGCGATGTCTGCGGCGCGCGTGGCCCGCGAGCGCGATCAGCGCGAGCAGCAGGACCACGAGCACGGCCGGAATGCCCCAGCGCGCCCAATGCCGCGTGACCCAGTCGGCGCTCGACGCGGGCTCGTCGGTCATCTCTTCCGGATTGACCGTGTCGAACTGTTTGAGCACCCCGCTGCCGTCGACCACGGCGATATTGCCGCGCGAAAGCTGCAGCTTGTCGGTCAGCACCGGCGCCGCGCCCGCCGATCGATACACGAGGCCGCTCTCGCCGCCCGCGCTCGCGACGCTCACCACCGCGACGCGCGAGAGCCCGGACATGTCGAGCAGCGTGTCGCCCGCGGGCGATGTCAGCGAAAGACGCTCGGCCGAATACACGGCGGGATTCTTCTCGTCGGCGAGTTTGACGTCGGCGGCGAGGAACGGGCCGTCGGGCTGCGCCGCCGCGTCTGCCGCGCTCACCGCGAATTTCGCCGAGACCGGCGCGATGCCCGCCGCGCCGGTCAGCACGGCGAGGCGCGGCACGCTGTTCAGGGCATCGTCGAGATAGGCGCGCGGCACGTATACCGTCGCCGACGACGCATAGCGCGCCGCCATGCCCGCGAAGGTGTTGTCGGGCGTCCCTTTCGCGAGACGCAGATGGCTCGACGGCAGCACGGCGACGGGATACGTCTGGCGCGCCTGGCAGCCGCCGTCGGGCTGGCGGCGGAAGGTCACGCGCAGATCGTTGGTGCGCGCGAGCGCGTAACGCGGAATCGGCGCGACGAGACGCTGACGCGCGCCATCGACGTTGATGAGCTTCGCGCCGATCATCACGTCGTTGAAGTACACGGTGGCGGTCGCGCCGCCGTTGGAAAGCGTCGGCGATGCCGCGAGATCGAGCACCACCTGCTCCGGCAAGCGGCCGTTGCCGGACGCCGCGGCGAGGTCGAAACGCGCATCCCAGGACGCGGCCGTTTGCACGTCGACGCTGCGCGGATCGCCGCCGAGATCGGACAGCGCGATGGTGTCGCCGCGCGTTTGCTGCGCCACGTCGATGCGATGCACGACCACGCGGTTCGATACGTCGATGGGACGCCAGCCGTGCGCGAGCGCGCCGATGCCGCGCGTGTCGCCGACGACGATCATCGCGCGGCCGCCCACATGCGCGACGCGCACTTCGCCCGGCGCGAGCGGCGCGGTCAATTGCGACGCGGTCTGCCTGCGCCATGCGTCGAAGGCGGCGAGCGCATCGCCCGATGTGCTCGCGACCTGCGCGCGCAATGCGTCGAGCGCGCGGTCGATGGCTTTGCGCATCGTTTCGTCGGCGACGACCACGTCCGGGCCGAACGCCGCGCGCGCGCCGAGCGCGACGAGCGCGCCGAGTTCCGCGTCGTCGGCGATCGCATGTTTGCCGCCCGCCGCCAGCGCGGCGAACGCGGGAACGCTACGCAGCGGCGCGGGCACGTCGAGGCCCGCGAGATCGACCGTATCGCCCACGGATGGAAGCGCCTGCATCACGGGGCGTTTTCCATCGCGTTGCAGCAGCGCATCGGTGCGCCAGGCGGTGTCGAATGCGTTCGTCGACAGCTTGCGGCCCGACACCGCGAGCACCGGCGCGTAAGGCAGCGCGCTCCATGCGGTGCGCAGGTCCTGCACGTCGGCGGGATTGAAGCGGAACGTGAGCCGCGTCGTAGGATCGACGCGCAGCACGTTGCCGATGGCCGTCTGATCCGCGCACTCGCCCTGGCTGACCACCGACGCGAAGCCGAGGCCCATGCGCACGAAACCGGTGGAACGCGCCGCGCCAGCGACGCCGAGATTGACCGACACGCCGCCCGCATCCTGCGTGAACGCGCGCGCGAGCACCGGCGAGCCATCGAGCGAAACGAGCATCGTCACGCGGCCGCCGTCGCCGCGCACATAGCCGCCGTCGAATTGCAGTGCGGCGTCGGTGATCGGCACGCCGGCGGGCACCGGCAGGAAGAACTCGCGGCGCGTGTCGGGCGCGTTGAGCGTCACGCTTTCGATGAGGCCGAGCTGTCGCAAGGTCACGGTGCGCGTTTCCGGCACGTCGGCGCCGAGCCGTCCGAGCGCGCCAGCGATGCCGGTGTCCGTCGTGGCCGCGCCGAAGGCTGCATGCTGGAGACCCGCGAACAGCGCGATTGAAGCCAGAACGGCACGCAGGCCGCGCCGCTTGAAGATGTCGTTGACCAAGTTGATGACTCGAAGTTGACGCAACGTGCCGGGATGGCCGCGAAGGCACATGCACGTCGCGCGACAGGCTATGCGTGTGCAGCCGAAGGACTACGCGAATGCCTCGCGCGTGACACGCGCCGCGTCTTTCGTTGCGCGCGGCGTGACGGGTCGGAATTCCTCGAAGGGGCGGCCCGCGAGCGCCGCGACGATGCGCGCCGAGGCTCGTCCATCGCCGTACGGATTGACGTTGCGGGAGAACGCAGCACGTGCGTCCGTGTCGTCGAGAAGCAGATGCACCGTCGCGGCGATGGCGTCGCTGTCCGTGCCGACGAGCACGGCGGTGCCCGCGTCGATGGCCTCGGGACGCTCGGTGACCTCGCGCATCACGAGCACGGGCTTGCCGAGCGCAGGCGCTTCTTCCTGCACGCCGCCGGAATCGGTCAGCACGAGCGTCGCGCGCTGCAGGAGCCGCACGAAGCCGAGATAGTCCTGAGGCTCGATGAGATGCACATTGGGCGCGCCGCCGAGCGCGCTGATCACCGTTGCACGTACGTTCGGATTCAGATGGACCGGATAGACGATCTGCACGTCGCGACGCTTCGCGAGGCGCACCAGCGCCGCGCAGATATCGCGCAGGCCGCGGCCGAAACTCTCGCGCCGATGGCCGGTGACGAGAATCAGATGCTTCGATGGATCGAGAAACGGAAAGCGCGCATCGAGCGAGCGGCGCAATGCGTCCTGCGAATCGATGCGCTTCGTGACGGAGTGCAGCGCGTCGATCACCGTGTTGCCGGTGACGAACGCGCGTCCGTGCAGCGTTTCCTTCACGAGATTCGCATGCGAACGCGAGGTCGGGACGAACATCATGTCGCTCACGACATCGACGAAGCGCCGGTTCATTTCTTCCGGCCACGGGCTGCTCATGTCGCCGGTGCGCAAGCCCGCTTCGACGTGCGCGACAGGCACCTGCCGGTGAAACGCGGCGAGCGCGCCCGCCGTCGCGGTGGTCGTGTCGCCATGCACGAGCACGCGATCCGGCTGCTCCTTCGTAATGACGTCATCGATCGACGCAATGAGGCGCGAAGCCAACCCGTTCAGGGTCTGGTTCTCCGACATGACCGCGAGATCGTGATGCGGCGTGATGTCGAACAGATCCAGCACTTGCTTCAGCATCGAGCGATGCTGGCCGGTCACACACACGACGGAACGAATACCGGGTTCCGCTTCCAGCGCCTTGACGAGGGGCGCCATCTTGATGGCTTCGGGCCGCGTTCCAAAAATGGAAAGTATCGTTTTTCGCTTCGTGTTCATTAGGTCCCGGCGATTGCACAATCTTTAACAATTTCGATTGTATTCAGGCGCTTAGAACCTAAAGACAACTAAAATGTAAAAAAGTCTAACGAGAACGTCATGCTAGCAGTTGGCGAGCTTTTGTCCATAGTTGAGCGGCGTTTTTTACCTAAACAGTTAGCTTTCCCAACATCTGAAGTAGCGGCAGGTGGTGTATTTCTTCCTACGAAAGATCGCCTGCATTCGTATCGATTTCGATATCGAGCAGCGCCGAACTCATCGACTTGCCGTGCGCGTCGAGCGCGAGCGAACGCGTGACGCCGCCGCCGAGCGCATGACCGAGCACGAAGTTGAACGCGCCGAGATGCGGCAATTCGTGGCGCACGACATCGCCTTTCACGACATCGGCGAGATGGGCTTTCACGCGCTCGGACGTGAGTGCTGCGCGCAGATGCGCGTAGTGCTTCGCGTCGAAGCAGATCACCGATACGTTCAGCGTGTTGCCTTTATCGCCGGTGCGGCCGTGCGCCAGTTCACGCAGTTTCATCGCTTGCCTCCACGAATTCGAAAACGGGTTTCACATGCTCGCGCGCGAGCAGCACGGACTGCACGGCGATGACTTCGCGCGTCGCCTTCGTCACGCCGCCGCCGCCCGCCGGGCCGTTGGTGTAGAGCGTTTCGACCTCGTTGCCGATGCGCGCCGCTTCCTTCGCGTTCGATACGCGGCCCGCGACGCGCGCACGCACTTCGTACGGTTCGTCGTGCTGAGAAGCGAGCGTGTCGCCGTATAGCGCGTTCACGCCGATCAGGTCGAAGCGAAGCTCGCTCGTATCGACGCCCGTGATCGCGAGCCGCTCGCGCACGATATCGAGCGCGAGCCGCGCGCGTGTCACCGCGCCCGGACCGCCGTAGGAAATCTGGCCTTCGCCGATGTAGCCGTCGGCATAGGCGACGGAGACCTTGAGCGTATCGGTGCGGGGTTTGCCGCATCCGCCCGTCACACGCACACGGTCGTGCGATTCCTGCATCACGCGCACCTGCGTGAAATCCGCGACCACGTCCGGCTGAAAGTAACGGCCCGGATCGTGAATCTCATAGAGCAGTTGCTCCTTGCAGGTCGCTTCGGTCACACAGCCGCCCGCATGCAGCACCTTCGTCACGACGACCGCGCCGTCCGCGCTCACTTCGCCGATCGGAAAGCCGAGACGCGCCAGATTGCCGACGTCCTTGTAGCCGGGATCGGCAAAGTAGCCGCCCGTCACCTGCCCCGCGCATTCGAGCAAATGACCGACTACGGTCGCCTGCCCGAGCGTGTTCCAGTCGTCCATCGACCAGCCGAACGCGTGGATGAGCGGCGCCGTGAACAGCGATGGATCGGCGACACGTCCCGTCAGCACGATATCCGCGCCCGCCGCGAGCGCATCGACGATCGGCGCCGCGCCGAGATACGCGTTCGCCGAGACAATGCGGTCGGCATACGCGCTCACATCGTCGCCAGATTCCTCGAAACGCAGCCGCGATTCGAGGACGGCATCGAGCACGTCGTCGCCGGTGACCGCGGCGATCTTCAGTCCATGCAAGCCGAGCTCGCGTGCGATCTGCGCGGTCTTGCGGGCCGCCGCGCGCGGATTGGCCGCGCCCATGTTCGAGACGATGCGCACGCCGTTCTTCACCGCGACCGGCAGCACCGCGCGCATGCGCGCTTCGAGCAGCGGGTCGTAGCCGAGTTCGGGATCGTTGCGGCGCGACTGCTGCGCGATTGCGATCGTGCGTTCGGCGAGGCACTCGAACACGAGATAGTCGAGCGCGCCGTGCTCCGCGAGTTCGACGGCGGGCTCGATGCGGTCGCCCGAATAGCCCGCGCCCGCGCCTATTCTGATGGTGTCTTTCATGACGTCGTCCGGTATGGATTAAAGCGGAAACACGCCCAGCACGACGCACGCGATCGTCATGACGATCGACGCGCCGAACAGCAGCGGGAACGTGAACTTCTGATGATCCGCGAGATCGATGCCGCACAAGCCGACGACCAGAAACGTCGCGGGCGTGAGCGGACTCACGGGGAAGCCGGTCGTCATCTGCCCGAGCAGCGCGGCCTGGCCGACATGCACGGCGGGCACGCCGAGTTGCGACGCCACTTCTGCGATCACCGGCAGCACGCCGAAATAGAACGAATCGGGATCGAAGAGCATCGAGAGCGGCATCGACAAGAGGCCGAGCACGACCGGAATGTGTCCGGCCATCGCGGGCGGCACGAAGCCGACAGCCGCCTGCGCCATCGCCTTCAGCATGCCGCTGCCCTGCATGATGCCGGTGAACACGCCCGCCGCGAGCAGAATGCCCGCCATCATCAGCGCGGCGCGCGCGTGGGCATCGACGCGCTTTCTTTGCATGTCGACGTTCGGGTAATTCACCATCAGCGCGATGCACAGGCCGACCATGAACATGATCGCGGGCGGAATCTTCTCGCCCATCACGACCATCGTGCCGAGCACGACGATCGTCAGCACGATGTTGAACCAGAAATTCTTCGGGCGGCGCAGCGCCTGTTCCTCGGGCGTGAGTTCGCGCTTGGGCAGCGGGATCGAACCGCTGGCGCTCGAATAACCGAGGCGCTTTTCCTCGCGGCGTCCGAGCCACCACGCCATGCCGAACACGAACACGAGGCCGATGATCTGCACCGGAATCAGCGGATTGAACAGCGCGGAAATCGGCAGATGCAGCGAGGCGGACGCACGGATCATCGGCCCGGTCCACGGCAGGAAGTTGATGCCCGCCGCCATCGACACAGCCGCCGCCAGCACGCGCTTGTCCATGTTCAGGCGCTCGTAGAGCGGCAGCATCGCGGGAATGGTGACGAGAAAGCACACGGCGCCGGAGCCGTCGAGATGGATCAGGAGCGCGAGCAGCGTCGTGCCCATCACGATGCGCGTCGGTTTCGTGCCGACCGCGCGCAGGATGCGGTCGATGATCGGATCGAGCGTGCCCGCATCCGTGATCGTGCCGAAGTAGAGAATCGCGAACACGAACATGCCGACGACCGGCGCGAGGCTCTTCAGTCCGTCGATGACGAACTTGCTCGTCGAGAGGCCGAAGCCGCCGATCAGCGACGCCGCGATCGGCACGATGATGAGCGCGACGAGCGGCGACATGCGCTTCGAGAGAATCGCCCCGAGCAGGACGACGATGGTGGCGAGGCCGAGCAACGGCAGCATGAACTTGTCTCCGAATATTGTCTTTTGATGGAGTCGAGAGTAAGTTCGAAGCGGCGATAACACAATTGAAATGATTTGATCGCAGCTATCACAAACCATAATGGATCTGAATCTTCGCGATATCCGCGCGCTCGTCGCGGTGGCCGAGGCGGGCAGCTTCACGCGCGCGGCGGAACGGCTGCATCTGTCGCAGCCCGCGCTCACCGTGCAGATACGCCGGCTGGAAGATGCGGTCGGCGCGCGGCTCTTCGATCGCAATAGCCGCAATGTCGCGCTGACGCCGACCGGGCGCGAGTTGCTGCCGCTCCTGCGCAAGTCGTTGCGCGACATGGAGAACGTGCTGCGCGATGCGCGCGCGATGGGCGAGGGGGAAAGCGGCACCATCCGCATCGCGTGCCTGCCTACCTTCGCGGCGAGCGTGTTGCCCGAACTGATCATCGGCATGAAGCGCGAAGTGCCGCGCGTCGTGTTTCAGATTCGCGATGTGGTGGCGAGCACCGTGAATGCGCTCGTGCGCAACGAAGAGGCGGATATCGGGCTGACCGGCGGCGATGTGCTCGACCCGATGCTCGAAGTGCTGCACGCGGGCGTGGACCGGCTCGTCGTGGTGTGTCCGAAGGCGCATGCGCTCGCGAAGAAGCGGCGCATCGGCCTCGCCGATCTCACCCGCTCTGCGCTCGTGCTCACCGCGCCGGGCACGAGCGTGCGCGCGGTGGTCGATGCGGCGCTCAGCGAAACGCGCGAAGCGCTCGATATCGCGTGCGAGCCGACCTACATGATGACCGCCGTCGCGATGGTGCGCGGCGGTCTGGGCGTGACGATCCTGCCGGAAACCGCGCGCGAGGTGCGCGCCGAGCCGGGGCTCGTGGTGAAGGCGATCGACCATCCTGCGTTCGTGCGGCCGATCGCCATCGTGAAGAAGCGCGGCAGGACCTTGCCCGCCGTTACGGAGCGCTTCGTCGAACGCATGCGCGCGACGATGAACGCGCCCCGCTGAACCGCGCGCTTACTTTTCCATCGTCGCCATATCGATCACGAAGCGGTACTTCACATCGCTCTTCAACATGCGCTCGTACGCCTTGTTGATCTCGTCCATGCGAATCATCTCGATGTCCGACGTGATGCCGTGCTTGCCGCAGAAATCGAGCATCTCCTGCGTCTCCGCGATGCCGCCGATGAGCGAGCCCGCGAGCGAGCGGCGCTTGAAGATCATGTTCATCACCGAAGGCGACGGATGCGGATGTTCCGGCGCGCCGACGAGCGTCATCGTGCCATCGCGCTTGAGCAGCGCCATGAACTGATCGAGATCGTGCGACGCGGCCACCGTGTTCAGGATGAAGTCGAAGCTGTTCGCGTGCGCCGCCATCTGGTCCGCGTCTTTCGAGATCACGACTTCATGCGCGCCCAGACGCTTCGCGTCCTCGATCTTGCCCGGCGATGTCGTGAAGAGCACGACATGCGCGCCCATCGCGGCGGCGATCTTCACGCCCATGTGACCGAGGCCGCCGAGACCGACGATACCGACTTTCTGCCCCTTCTGAACGTTCCAGTGGCGCAGCGGCGAATAGGTCGTGATGCCCGCGCACAGCAACGGTGCGACCGCCGCGAGTTCGAGGTTTTCGGGGATGCTCAGCGTGAACGCCTCGTCGACGACGATGCTCGTCGAATAGCCGCCCGCCGTGAAGCCGCCCGACTTCTTGTCCGGCGAGTTATAGGTTTGCGTGAAGCTATCGGGGCCGTCGCAGAACTGCTCCAGTCCTTCCTGGCAGGACGCGCACACGCGGCATGAATCCACCATGCAGCCGACGCCCGCGAGATCGCCGACCTTGAACTTCGATACGTCCGAGCCGACTTGCGCGACGCGTCCGACGATTTCATGTCCGGGCACGACCGGATAGTTCGAGCCGCCCCATTCGTTTCTCGCCATATGCAGATCGGAGTGACACACGCCGCAGAACAGAATGTCGATGCGCACGTCGTTCGGACCGACATCGCGACGTTGAATTTCGAGCGGGCCGAGTGGCTTGTCGGCTGCGCCGGCTGCATAGGAATACGCTTTCAGCATGATTGTGCTTCCCTCTTTGGTTTGAATCTTTCGTGAACGAGCCGGCCCCGGCGCGATGCAAAAAGGCCGGCTGATGAGACGTGTCAGGAGATCGTTTTGTGCGGCAGCGAACAGTCGCCGTCATGCACCGCACGCGTTGCGGGCGACTTGCCGATTGCGCCGATATTTCGGCGGCGAAACGCAACGCCGATACTGTATGCCTATAAGAAGATCTCTGCCGAAATGGCCGCGCGATTATGCCTTTCGAAAGGACTGCGCAATTGCGTTGCTGGAGAATTTGACAATCGTGCGCCCTTCTTTCGACTCCCTGCTTAATGGGGCTAGCCGATCGGAGATGAGCGTCATAAGGTTATCCCGCGCATCGAGACGATAAAAACGTGCGCGCGGCGCCGGAACTTTGAGAGAGCGAGACCATGAAGGTGAAGGCAATTACGGCAAGCATCGGCATGCCGGGCGGCGCGGTCAGCGCCGAGTTTCATATCGATACGGGACGTCTCAGGATCTTCGAACGCGGCATGTTGCGCGTCGAATTGTTTCCGCCGCAGTCATGGTTCACGGTGGCTTCGGTGGCGGGAAACAGCCGCTGGGGTACGCGGCCGCGCGAAGCAGATATCCGGCTGGTCGTCGAGAGTTTCATCCTTCAGCGCTTCGGCATGACGGCCTACCGGAGCGAGCTTTCCTGCGTGCAGTGATGTGCGCTGTCAGCGCGCACGCGCGCGCCGCGTGCGCTGATAGAAACTGTCCGGCTTGGTCTTCACCCATTCGACGAAGCTATGCACCGCTTCGTGCGCGAGCAGTGCATCGACGGTCGAATAGCGCTGCGCCAGTTCCTTTTCGGTGAAGAGCGCATGCAATTGCCGATGACAGATGCGATGCAGCACCGCCGTCTGCTTGCCGCCTTGCGACTTGGGCACGAGATGATGCAGATCGCGTTCCGATGGCGGCACCGCGCGCCCGCACAGCGCGCAGGTTTCCTCCTGCGGCGGGTGATACCACGGCTCCGGTGTGCGCTTCGCCATCGCGGTCCTCGTTCGTTCTTTTCGAGTGTACAACTCGTCTTTCGACGGCGCATCGGACCGCTTGTCTGCTCAACAATCCTCAACGTCTTCATCGAAAGCACGCCGCGACGATAGAATGTCTGCGTGAACGCGCGCATCGGAGACACGCCATGACTGGTCCGGCGAGCAACCTCTACGAGAACTGGCAGAAGCAGATCCAGCAGGATCTGGATTCGCGCGTCAAGGCACATCAGCACGAAGTGCGGCAGGCGAAAGCGCTGCAAGCGCGTCAGGCGGGCGCGCCCGCGCCGCTCAATCTCATCGGCGACGGCGATTCCTGGTTCGACTATCCGCTGCCGGACCCGCTTCACGCCACGGACGTGCTGCAAGCGCTCAAGGACACCGGCAATCCCGCGCCAATGATCCTCAAGCTCGCGCACTACAGCGACGCGACCACCACACTTCTGGGCGTGAACAAGCGCAACCGCCTCATCGCCCAATTGCAGGACAAGGCCAACGGACATATCGATGCCCTGCTTTTCTCGGGTGGCGGCAACGATGTCGTCGGCGACCAGTTCCGCTTCTGGCTCCACGATGCGAGCGCGGTCGGCAACGATCCCGCGCGGGGCGTCGATAACCGGCGGCTCGCGGATATCTTCGGCGTCGTCGAGAGCGCCTATCTCGATCTGATCCGCATCCGCAATCAGTTCGCGCCGCACGCGCCCATCTTCGTGCACGCCTACGACTTCGCGATTCCCAACGGCATCTCGGCCTGCCATCTCGCCGGACCGTGGCTTCGTCCATCGCTCGTGGATCGCGGCTGGCCGGACCTCGCGCCCGGCACGCTGATCGTGAGGACGATCCTCGTCCAGTTTCGCGCGATGCTGCAGCGGCTCGCCAGCGATCCCGCCAACGACATGGTGCTGGTCGAGACGCAAGGCACGCTCGCGCCCGATGACTGGGCCAACGAACTGCATCCCACCGGCGCGGGTTTCGGCAAGATCGCCGCCCGTTTCAGAGCCGCGCTCGCCGCGCGCTTTGCGAATCGCATATGAGAGCCGCGCTCGACTGCGGCCACACACGGAAACCGACATGACCGATGAACGGCTCGACGAGCGCGTCCGCGCGCTCGCAAGCGAAGCGGACTTCTACGCCGTGCGCTTCGTCGATGAACGCACGGACGATCATCAGGTGCGCAACGACGTGGCCCAGCCTTTGCGCCGCGTGCGCGACCGTGGCGCGATGCTCACCGCATGGCGCGGCGCGGGCGCGGGGTATGCCGCGACGCCGGACTTGTCCGCGACGGGCTTGCAGGCGGCCCTCGACATCGCGACACGCCGCGCCGAGGCGAGCGCGCGGCTTTCGCTCGTCGATCATCGGCGCGTCGCGCGTCCGTCGCGAAGCGGCGCGTATGAATCGCCGCACATGGCGACCGCGCTTCCGACGCCGCGCGAATGGCTCGCAAGGCTCGCGCACGAGTGCGCGGCGGCGCGCATCGACGCACGCATCGTCGAGCGGATCGCGTCGGTGCAGGTCGTCGAGAGCGAGCAGATTTTCATCACGAGCGACGGCGTGCGCATCGAGCAGCGCTTCAGATTCGTGATGCCACAGTTCTCGGTCGCCGCGCATGCCGACGGCGATACGCAGGTCCGCACGCTCGGCGGCGATTACGGAACCATCGCGCAAGGCGGCGTCGAGATACTGGATCACTTCGGGTTCGATGGCGCGGGCGTGCGGCTCGCGCGCGAGGCGCTTGCGCTGCTCGCCGCGCCGAACTGTCCGAGCGGCGTGCGCGACCTGCTTCTGATGCCCGACCAGATGGCGCTGCAGATTCACGAGTCGATCGGGCATCCGCTCGAACTCGACCGCATTCTCGGCGACGAGCGCAACTTCGCCGGATCGAGCTTCGTGAAACCGGCGTTCTTCGGCAGCTATCGATACGGCTCGCCGCTGCTGAATGTCACGTTCGATCCGGCTCTGCCCGGCGAGGCCGCGGCCTACGCGTTCGACGACGACGGCGCCGCCGCCGACAAGCACTATCTGATCCGCAACGGCGTGCTCGAACGCGCGCTCGGCGGCGCGCTCTCGCAACAGCGCGCGGGCATCGCGGGCGTCGCCAATTCGCGGGCATCGAGCTGGAACCGTCCGCCTATCGACCGCATGGCGAATCTCAACATCGAGCCAGGAACGAGTTCGCTCGACGAGATGATCGCCGGCATCGGGCGCGGCATTCTCATGCGCACCAATACGTCGTGGTCCATCGACGATCATCGAAACAAGTTCCAGTTCGGCTGCGAGTTCGGGCAACTGATCGAGGACGGCGAGCTCACGCAAGTCGTGCGGCAGCCGGGGTATCGGGGTATATCGGCGAGTTTCTGGCGGAGTCTTGCCGCCGTCGGCAACGAGGCGACGCGCGGCGTTTACGGCACGGCGCTGTGCGGCAAGGGCGAGCCGATGCAGATCGCGCGCGTGGGCCACGCGTCGCCTGCATGCGTGTTCCGCGACGTCGATGTGTTCGGAGGCACGCGATGAACACCACGACGATTGACTGGCAACGCCATTTCCTGATGCTCGCCGACGTCATCGAAGAGCGGCTCGCGCCGGGCGAAATGTCATTGGCGACGCTCGCCGCCGAGGAATCGGCCTTCGCGCGCTTCAATGCGGGCAAGGTGCGCCAGATCGGCCACGTCGCGCAGGGCACGCTGACTGTGCGGCTGATCGAGGACGAGCGTCAGGCCTATTCGACGCTCACGATATGCGGCGATTCGAACGTGGATCGCGATGCGGTCGCCAGCGCGCTCGACGGATTGCGCGAGGCGCTTCGGGATGCGAGCCCCGATCCTCATCTGCTCGTAGACACTTCGACGTGGACGCAGACCACGCAACGGCGCGGCACGCTGCCGGAGATCGCAACGCTCCTGAGCGTGGTCGAACGATGCGCAGCCGGGCTTGATTTCGTCGGCTTCTATGCGGGCGGCGCGTTGGTGCGCGGCTTCGCGTCGTCGGGCGGAAGTCGCGGCTGGCACGAAGTCGAGAACTTCAATTTCAGTTGGTCTCTCTACGATGCGAGCGGGCGCGCGATCAAGACGACGTACGCGAGCGAACAATGGAGCGACGAGACGTTCGCGAGCAAGATCGAGGAGGCCGCGGCACGCATGCCGGTGCTCGCCCGCGCTCCGCGCACGCTGGAGCCGGGTTCGTATCGCGCGTGGCTGGCGCCGAGTGCGCTCGCCGAACTGATCGGCACAGCGTCTTTCACGGCGTTCTCGGCCCGGCAGCAGGCGACGGCGCGCAGCGAACTCTATCGGCTCAATCGCGGCGACGTCTCGCTGGACGAGCGCGTCACGCTGATCGAGGATCTCGATCTCGGCATCGCGCCGCGCTTCAACGAGGACGGCTATCGGCGCGAGACGGTGCCGCTCATCGAAGCGGGACGCGGCGCGCAGCAACTCACGAGCGCGCGGACGGCCCGCGAATATGGGTTGCGTCCCAACGGAGCGCTCGCGAACGAGATGCCGGTTTCGCTCTCGATGCAGGCAGGCGATCTCGCCGACACCGACGTGCTCGCCGCGATCGGCACGGGCTTGTATATCGGCAACCTGTGGTACGTGAATTTTTCCGACCGGATGGATTGCCGGCTGACCGGCATGACGCGCTTCGCCACGTTCTGGGTGGAAGACGGCGAGATCGTCGCGCCCATCGACGCGATGCGCTTCGACGACAGTCTTTATCGCTTGCTCGGCAGCGAGCTGGAACGGCTCGGCGCGACGCCGGAACTGCTCCTGAACGACTCGACATGGAGCGAGCGCTCGACCGGCGGCTTGCGGCTGCCGGGACTGCTCGCGCGCAGCTTCAGGCTGACGCTTTGAGGTGCGAGCCGGCGTCGATACCGGCTCGCTATCTCCCGATCAGCCCTGCACGAATGCGAGCAGGTCGGCGTTGAGAACGTCCGCGTTGACCGTGAGCATGCCGTGCGGGTAGCCCGGATACGTCTTCAGCGTACCGTTCTTCAGCAGCTTGATGGACTTCAGCGCAGCGTCGCCGATGGGCACGATCTGGTCGTCGTCACCGTGCAGGACGAGCGTCGGCACGGAAATCGACTTCAGGTCTTCCGTCTGGTCCGTCTCCGAGAACGCCTTGATGCCCTCGTAATGTGCCTTCGCGCTGCCCATCATGCCCTGACGCCACCAGTTCTGGATGACGCCCTGATGAACCGTCGCGCCCGGTCGATTGAATCCGTAGAAAGGACCAGCGGGAACATCGACGAAGAACTGCGCGCGGTTGTCGGCGAGCGCCTTGCGAAAGCCATCGAAGACTTCGACGGGCAGGCCTTCCGGATTGGCTTCGGTCTTCAGCATCAGCGGCGGCACCGCGCTGACGAGCACGGCCTTCGCGACGCGTCCCGCCGGTTCGCCGTGCTTCGCGACATATCGGGCGACTTCGCCGCCGCCCGTCGAGTGTCCGATATGCACGGCATTCTTCAGGTCCAGCGCTTCGACGACCGCGAAGGCGTCGGCGGCGTAGTGGTCCATGTCGTGACCCTCGGAGACCTGCGACGAGCGGCCGTGCCCGCGCCGGTCGTGCGCGACCACGCGATAGCCCTTCTGCACGAAGAAGAGCAACTGCGCGTCCCAGTCGTCGGAGGAAAGCGGCCAGCCATGATGAAAGACGATGGGTTGCGCGTCTTTCGGTCCCCAGTCTTTATAGAAAATTTCGACGTTATCTTTGGTCGTGACGAACGGCATGATTAATCCTCACTCGTGAGAAGGTGTGGAGCAGGATGCCGGGCCGGGTTGGTAACCCGGCGCCGGCTTCGACGTTCTTGCAGGCGAGACAACGGTGACGGACAGTCTATCGATGCGACGGCTCGAACTTTCGAGTTCGCATCGTCGTCCGAGTAGAACAGTACACGCTTACCGGCATCATTGGACGATTGCCCGCAAGTAAGTGGGGTTGCAAGTGTTTGAGGCTGGGTGCGCGGCACCAAATCGGTGAACGCGGGTCATGCGGTCACGCACGCTGTTGGGCCGCGCTGGCGTCGCGCTCGGAAGACAGCATCGCGAGCACGCCGCTCAGCGCGCCATCGAGAATCTGATTGGACAACTCCGGGTCCGATACGGCCCGCGACAGCGTCACCGCACCCACGCACGCGCTCAGTATGTGGAACGCCTCCGCGCGCTTCGTTGCGTCGAGCAGCGCGGGCGATGCCTGAGCGATCAACCCCACGATTTTCTCGACCCGAAGCGAGTACACCTCGCGCGTCGCCCCCGCGCAGCGGCTCATGTCATTGACCAGCGCCGAAACCGGACAGGCGCGTTCGATGTTGTCCCTGTGCGACCCGGACAGATACGCGCGCATTGCCCGTTGCGGATCGGTCGGGATGGATGCCTGCCACGACTCGATATCTCGCAGCGCGTACTCGAACGCTTCTCGCACGAGTTCATCGCGGGAAGCGAAGTGCTTGTAGAAACCGCCTACGGTGAGTCCGGCCTCCTTCATGAGGTCGGCGATGCTCGCGCCATCGACGCCGCGCTCACGCAATCGCCTTGCCGCCACTTCAACGATGCGCTGACGTGTCTCGACCTTCTGTGCCTGCGAATGACCCATTTGCATCTCCACACTGCATTGGCGGGCAAGTGTAATCCCGCTACCTGTGTTCCATTGGTGCTCGTCTGGCAATTCTGAGTTGAGTCACGAAAAGTTGCTTCGCTTCTGGATTATGACTAACATCCAGATCAGTGCAGTATCGATCGAAAGCGTGGTGGCAGCAAATCGCTGCGCTCAAAATAGTGCATATGCACTTTTAGCGAATTCCCATCGAACATTCAAACGGAGATTCATCATGAAACAACACAGGATTCTGGTCACGGCCGCTGCCGGCAAGACAGGCGTTCACACGGTGCGGAACCTTCTCGACAGCGGTCACGCGGTGCGCGCGCTGGTTCGCAAGGAGGACGATCGCAGCGAGGCGCTTCGGCAAGCCGGCGCTGAAATCATGACCGGCGACCTTCTCTCGCACGATGACGCGATCCGCGCGACCGACGGAATGGACGCGGCGTATCTGTGTTATCCCGTTCGTCCCGGTTTCATCCAGGCGACCGCCTATTTCGCGGATGCGGCGCGCCGCGCGGGACTGAAAGCGGTGGTGAACATGTCGCAGATTTCGGCGCGCGAGAACGCGAAAAGCCACGCGGCGCGGGACCACTGGATTGCCGAGCGCGTGCTCGACTGGGCGGGCGTGCCGACCGTGCACATCAGGCCGACGTTCTTCTCCGAGTGGCTGGTCTTTCCGTGGGTTCGGGACACGATCGTTAGCGACGGCGAGATCGCGCTGCCCTTCGGCGATGGCCGGCATGCGCCTATCGCGGCGGACGATCAGGCGCGCTTTATCGCTGCCGTGCTTGCCAATCCCGATGACCACGTCGGCAAGGCATACGAACTGTGCGGCCCGGTTCAAATGAATCAGGCGGAGATCGCCGCCGTGATGAGCGACGTGCTGGGCAGGAAAATCGTCTACCGTCCGGCGACGCTCGACGGCTATCGCGAACATCTGCGTCACTACGACCTGCCGGATTTCACCATCCAGCATTTCGTCGAGGTGGCCGTCGATTATCAGAACGGCGTCTTCGAGGGCACTGACGGCATCATCGAGCGCGTGACGGGAACCGCGCCGCAGACCGTCGAAGCATTCGTGACCGCGAATCGCGCGGTCTTCGGCTGAAGCAGTCCGGGTTCGTCGCGGGTAGTATGAGGGCGAATTGCTCGATCAACGCGAGCACTCGAAGAGAGATCGAATGAGCTTCAGACACGCATTCGCGCTCGTGAGTCTGCTACTCGCCTGCACTTCGTCGATGGCCGCGACGCTCGCGATCAACGTGGGCGGCGAGCGCTCGCTCACGACCGAGCAGTTGCTCGCGCGTCCCGACGTCGCGACCATCCGCGTGCCCAACGATGTCACGTTTCACCGCACGATGACGTATCGCGCGGTCCCGTTGCGCGCGCTGCTCGGCATCACGGAATTGCCCGCCGGCAAGGAGCTTCAGGTCACCGCGAGCGACGGCTTCGTCACGCACTTTTCCGCGAAGCTGCTCTTCGGCGATGCGAAGAAGCGCGCCGAGCCGTGGCTCGCGATCGAGTCGCCGGACGAACCCTGGCCGCGAATGCCGGACGGCGGCGATATCGGTCCTTTCTATGTCGTGTGGATCGATCCGGCCGCGTCGGGCGTGTCGAGCGAGCAATGGCCCTTCAAGGTCGACGCGATCCGCATCGCGCCGACGCTCGCCGCGCGCTTCCCGCAAATCGCCGTCGACAAGAGCGTGCCGCCGAATTCGCCGATTCGCCGCGGTCAGACCGTCTTCGCGACGCAATGCATGGTGTGCCACAAGCTGAACGGCGCGGGCGATGCATCGATGGGCCCGGACCTGAATCTCCCGCGCAATCCGACCGAATACTTCCAGCCGTGGGCGCTCAAATCGTTCATCCGCGACCCGAAGTCGATCCGCGCCTGGTCCGACATGAAAATGCCCGCCTTCGACAAGAACGCGATCAGCGACAGCGATCTCGATGCGGTCATCGCCTACCTCGGATACATGGCGAAGCGCAGGAAGTAAGCGGACACTGCGGGAAATCCCCACGTTTCAACGCGCCAACATTGCATACAATAGTCTCGTCGATTGCTGGAAACGAGGCCGAAGTGGCGCAGACTCAACCCGCTTTGCATACAATCCCGCCTGAACCGTCGCGTTCGGCCGATGACGTGTACGTCGCCATCAAAGAGGCGCTCGCGGACGGCCAGTACGGCGCGGGTCAGTATCTGCGCGAGGAACAGCTCGCCAAAAGCCTCGGCGTGAGCCGCACGCCGGTGCGCGAAGCATTGCGCCGGCTCGATGCCGAAGGCTGGGTCGAAACGCGCGCGAACTTCGGCGTGCGCGTGAAAGCGTGGACGGTGCAGGACGCGCGCGAGATTTTCGAGGCGCGTCTTCTGATCGAGCCGTATCTCGCCGGGCGCGCGGCGCTCGCGATCGGCGCATCGGACATCGCGCGCCTGAAAGCGCTCGCCGATGCGATGCTCGACATCACGCGACGTCCATCGACATCCGAATCCTGCGAAGCGTGGTTCACCGCGAACGGCGAATTTCACGCGATCATCACGGCCGCCGCGAACAACGCGCGCCTCGATCGCTCGCTCAAGTCGATGAAGGAAACGCCGCTCATCAAGTGGACCTTCGACACCTATAGCGACGAAGACCGCGAGCGCAGCGCGCGCCAGCACGTCGAAATCGTTCTGGCGCTCGAACAGCGCAACGCCGCGTGGGCGGAAGCCATCACGCGCTGCCATATTCTCGCCGCCGAAAAGGCGGTGCTCGACCGTCACGACCGGGAACACTCCGCGTCCTGAGCCCAAAGCGCTCCGGCTCGAAACAGCATTACGAACCGTCGTTGAATAGTCGCGCGAGCGACATGGGAGACACGACATGCTGAGCACCGATGGCACGACCATAAGCACCGTGAGCGCCGGTCCGCGTCTGGACCGATTACCGATCTCCGGCTTTCACAAACGCGTGCTGTGGCTGATCGGCGCGGGCATGTTCCTCGATTCGTTCGACATCTATCTCGCGGGCGGCGTGCTCGGCGCATTGGCCAAGACCGGCTGGTCGACGATGCAGCTCAACGCCGCGTTCCTCTCGTCGACATTCGTCGGCATGCTGATCGGCGCGTTCACGGCGGGCGTGCTCGGCGACGCGAAAGGCCGCAAGTTCACGTATCAGTTCAATCTCGCGGTGTTCGGCCTCGCGTCGATCGCCGGGGCGTTCGCGCCGAACATGATGTGGCTCATCGTGTGCCGCTTCTTCATGGGGCTCGGATTGGGCGCGGAGATCGTCGTCGGTTACGGCTCGGTTGGCGAGTTCATGCCGCCCGCCGTGCGCGGAAAGTGGTCGGCGTATCTGTCGCTCATCACGAATTCGGCGCTCTTTTTCTCGACGTTTCTCGGCTATCTGATCATTCCGACGATCGGCTGGCGCGCGATGTTCGCGATCGTCGGCATCGGCGCGATGATCGTGTGGGTCATCCGCAAGAAGATGCCCGAATCGCCGCGCTGGCTCGAATCGAAAGGCCGCTACGAAGAAGCCGAAGCGATCCTGCGCGCCGCCGAGGAAGAATCGTCGCGCCGCGCGCCGCTGCCGCCCATCGACGACGCGCCGCGCACCGTGACGAAGAAGACCACGCTGATCGAGCTGTTCTCGCCTTCGCTGATTCGCCGCACGTTCGTGTCGATCGTCGTGCAGATCGCGGTGAACATGGTGATCTACGGCTTCATCGTGTGGGTGCCGACGTTCCTGATGAAGCAGGGCATCGGCATGGCGTCGTCGCTCGGCTATACCACGTTGATGTCGCTCGGCGGGCCCGCGGGCGCGCTCGTCGGCGTGCTGATCGCCGACCGCGTCGGGCGCAAGAACGGCCTGATCGCGGTATCGGTGCTCGCGGCGGTCATCGGCTGGCTTTACGGACACTCCACCGGCGTCGCGATGGCCACGCTGCTCGGCTTCCTGCTTTTCACGCTGACCTATCTGATGGTCGCGCTCGGCATCGCGACGTACATTCCCGAACTCTTCGCGACTGAAAACCGCATGCGCGCGAACGGCGTCGCGGGTTGCGCGGGACGCGTCACGGGCATCCTCGCGCCGCAACTCGTCGTCGTGATGTACACGGCGGGCGGCGTGAAGGACGTGCTGTCGATGATCATCGGCGCGCTGGTCGTGATGGCCGTCGTGCTGGCGGTGTTCGGCATCGAGACGAATCGCCGCTCGCTGGAAGAAATCGCGCCTTCGCCCGACACCGACGGCACGCTCGCGGCGTCGGCGCTGTCGCGCGAATCGCATCGTTGAAACTTTCTGAGGAAACCGTCATGAGCGTCACGCATGAAAGCAAGCGTCAGGCATTGAAAGCGCGTTTTGCGCGCAAGGAAATCGTCACCGCGCCCGGCATCTTCGACATGATCTCCGCGAAAATGGCCGATTCGATGGGCTTCGAATGCCTCTACATGACGGGCTTCGGCACGGTCGCGTCCTACCTCGGCCTGCCCGACGCGGGGCTCGCGACTTACACCGACATGGTGAATCGCGTCGCGGCTTTTTGCGGCGGCACGAAAACGCCGATGATCTGCGACGGCGACACGGGTTATGGCGGCCTGCTCAATGTCGCGCACACGGTGCGGGGCTACGAGCAGGCGGGCGCTGCGGGCATCCAGCTCGAAGATCAGGAATTCCCGAAGAAGTGCGGGCATACGCCGGGACGGCGTGTCATCGCGATGGAAGACATGGTCCGCAAGATCAGGGTCGCGGCGGAAAGCCGTAGCGATGGCAACTTTCAGATCGTCGCACGAACCGATGCGCGCACGTCGCTCGGGCTCGATGAAGCGCTGCGTCGCGGCGACGCGTATGCGAAGGCGGGCGCGGACGTGTTGTTCATCGAATCGCCGGAGACGGTGGAAGAACTGGAAAAGATCGGACGCACGTTCGATATGCCGCTGCTCGTGAATGTCGTCGAAGGCGGGCGCACGCCGCAACTCGCGCCCGAGGAATTGCAGAAGCTCGGATTCTCGCTCGCGATTTATCCGGCGTCCGGGTTTCTGACCGTGGCGAAGGCGCTCAAGGATGTCTACGGCGAAATCCTCGCGCGCAAAGGCACGCAAGGCGCTGTCGGCGCGATGTATCCGTTCTCCGAGATGTGCGAGCTGATGGGCTTTCCGGAAGTCTGGGCGTTCGATCGGGCGCACGCGGACTGACGATAGCGACGATACCGGCGCTCAGGCCATCGCCGCCACGCAATCGATCTCGATGTCGAATCCGCCCGGCCACGCCGGCACGTTGACGAAGATGCGTGCCGGCGGGTTCGGTCCGAAGAAGCGCGCATAGACCGCGTTGACGACGGGAAACGCATCGACGGATGTGCAGTAGACATTGCACTTCAGCACCTGATCGAGCGACGAACCCGCTGCTTCGACACACAGCTTCAACTGCTGCAACACGAGTTCGGTCTGCCGTTCGATGGTTGCATCGGCCACGACCTCGCCGGTCTGCGGATCGAACGGCGGAAAGCCCGACACGTAGACCGTGTCGCCGTGGCGCGTGACGGCGGACGTCGGCGCCTTGAATCGTTCGAGCCAGGTCGAAAGCGGTTCGACGCGGATGATTTCGCGAGCCATTTCATCGTCTCCTTTGCGGTGAAGAACTACGCGCGACCCTCGAAAATTCCATTCAGATCGTTGCCCGCCGCCGCATCCTTGAAGCCATCGAAACGGCCATCGGCGAGCCCTTGCGCCGCGCGCATGAATCCGCCCCACGCGGCGCGCGCAAGCCCACCGCCGACGCTCACGCGCCGCACGCCGAGCGCCGCCACATCGCTCAAGGTGAATTCCGACACGCCGCCGATCAGCAGATTCACAGGTTTCGATCCGACCGCCTTCACGACCGCCTCGATCTGCTCGCGCGTCTTGATGCCGGGCGCGTAGAGGCAATCCGCGCCGGCATCGGAATACGCCTTGAGACGCGCGATCGCATCGTCGATATCTGGCCTGCCCGCGAAGAAATTCTCCGCGCGGCCGACGAGCAAGGTGTCGCCGCCGGTTTCGTCGATCGCGCGCCGCGCTGCTTTCATGCGCGCCACGGCGACATCGACCGGAAACAGCGGCGACGATGCATCGCCCGTCGAATCTTCGATGGACAAGCCCGCGACGCCCGTTTCCACCGCGAGCTTCACGCTGTGCGCGACATCGTCCGGCGTCGCGCCGAACCCGCTTTCGAAGTCCGCGTTCACGGGCAGATCCGTCGCTTCGACGATCTCGCGCAAATGAGCGAGCACCGCGTCGCGCGTCACGTGGTTGTCCGGGCGGCCCTTCGACCATGCGAAGCCCGAACTCGTCGTCGCGAGCGCCTTGAAGCCGAGCGTCTCCAGATAGCGCGCGGAACCGATGTCCCAGGGATTCGGCAACATGAAGCATCCGGATTCGTGCAGTGCGCGAAAGGCTGCGCGTTTCTCGGCGACGGTGCGGGGCATGGCGTGTCTCCTGTGGAAAATCGCGTCGGAACGTAGACGATACGCGATCGACCGAAAGCGTGCTCGTCACTAAGTCTCTCTTAAGCAAGCACCCACTACGCTTGAGCCTTTCCAAACCATGAGAGACGACATGGACCACGCAAAACATGCGCTCGCCAAGGTTCCGGAACTGACCCTGGCATTCTGGATCATCAAGATCGCGGCGACGACGCTCGGCGAAACCGGCGGCGACGCCCTCTCGATGTCGATGAATCTCGGCTATCTGATGAGCACGTTCATCTTCGCGGCCGTGTTCGCCGTCGCGGTGATTGCTCAGATCAAAGCGGACCGGTTCCAGCCCGCGCTCTACTGGATCACGATCATCGCGACGACGACGGTCGGCACCACGCTCGCC
This sequence comes from Caballeronia sp. EK, assembly GCF_014384845.1. Taxonomy (NCBI): domain Bacteria; kingdom Pseudomonadati; phylum Pseudomonadota; class Betaproteobacteria; order Burkholderiales; family Burkholderiaceae; genus Caballeronia; species Caballeronia sp. EK. The sequence continues at coordinate 113,786 of NZ_JACSUE010000002.1, read as the reverse complement.
GACTTCGCCGACCGCTCGCTCGGCATCGGCTACGCGGGCGGAAGCGCGATCCTCCTTGCGCTGCTGCTGACATCGCTCGCGGTGTGGTATCGCGCGATGGGCTCGGTCTCGGTATCGACGATCGCATCGCCGAAAGCCGAGGCGTTCTACTGGTTGACGATCATGTTCTCGCAGACGCTCGGCACCGCGCTCGGCGACTGGACCGCCGACAGCGCGGGCTTCGGCTATACGGGCGCGGCGATGATCTTCGGCGGCTTGCTGTTGGTGATCGTGCTTTTGTATTACTTCACGACGGTGTCGCGCACGATGCTGTTCTGGGGCGCGTTCATTCTGACGCGGCCGCTCGGCGCGGTGGTCGGCGATTTTCTCGACAAGCCGGTCGCGCATGGCGGACTCGCGATGAGCCGCTACGGCGCGTCGATCGCGCTCGTGATGTTCATCGTCGTGTGCGGTTTTCTGTTCAAGCAGCGGCCCGCGCGCGTGGCGCATTGAAATCGCAGACAAAAAAACGGCGGTCCCGAAGGACCGCCGCTTGCGCTGATGCTGCTGCTTACTTCTTCAGATCGAAGCGATCGAGATTCATCACCTTCGTCCAGGCCGCGACGAAGTCATCGACGAACTTCTCCTGACCGTCGCTGCTCGCATAGACCTCGGCGAGCGCGCGCAACACCGAATGCGAACCGAAGATCAGATCGACGCGGCTGCCGGTCCACTTGCGCTGGCCCGTCTTGCGATCGCGACCTTCGAACACATCGCGCGCCGACGACATCGGTTGCCACTCCGTGTCCATGTCGAGCAGGTTGACGAAGAAGTCGTTGGTGAGCGTTTCGGGCTTGTCGGTGAAGACGCCGTGCGCGCTCTTTCCACTCGACACGTTCAGCGCGCGCAAACCGCCGATGAGCGCCGTCATTTCCGGCGCGGTCAGCGTCAGCAATTGCGCCTTGTCGATCAGCAGCGATTCGACGGGCACGCGCACGTTGGACTTGACGTAGTTGCGGAAGCCATCGGCGACCGGTTCGAGCGCCGAGACCGACTGCACGTCCGTCTTGTCCTGCGTGGCGTCCATGCGGCCCGGCGTGAACGGCACCGTGACCTTCTTGCCGGCCTTCTCCGCTGCCTTTTCGATCGCCGCGCCACCCGCCAGCACGATCAGATCGGCGAGCGAAATCTTCTTTCCGCCGGATTGCGCGCCGTTGAACTCCTTCTGGATGCCTTCGAGCGCCGTCAGCACCTTGCCGAGTTGTTCGGGATCGTTCGCTGCCCAGTCCTTCTGCGGTGCAAGGCGAACGCGCGCGCCATTCGCGCCGCCGCGCTTGTCGGAGCCGCGGAACGTCGATGCCGACGCCCACGCCGCCGATGCCAGATCGGAAATCGACAACCCCGACGCCAGCACTTTCTGCTTGAGCGCCGCGACGTCGTCATCCCCGACGAGCGGATGATCGACTGCGGGAATCGGGTCCTGCCACAGCAGTTCTTCCTGCGGCACTTCCGGTCCGAGATAGCGCGCCTTCGGCCCCATGTCGCGGTGCGTCAGCTTGAACCACGCGCGGGCGAAGGCGTCGGCGAACTGGTCGGGGTTCTCCCAGAAACGCTTCGAAATCTTCGCGTATTCCGGATCGAACCGTAGCGACAGGTCCGTCGTCAGCATGGTCGGCTTGATCTTCTTCGACGGATCGTATGCGTGCGGAACGGTTTCGGTCGAATCCTTCGCGACCCACTGATTCGCGCCCGCCGGGCTCTTGGTCAGTTCCCATTCGTAGCCGAACAGGTTCTCCCAGAACCCCTGGCCCCACTTCGTCGGGGTCGTGGTCCAGGTGACTTCGAGGCCGCTCGTGATCGTGTCCGCGCCCTTGCCGGAGCCGAAGCTGTTTTTCCAGCCGAGGCCCATGTTTTCCACATCCGCCGATTCCGGTTCGGGACCGACGTTATCCGCCGGACCCGCGCCGTGCGTCTTGCCGAAGGTGTGGCCGCCCGCGATCAGCGCGACGGTTTCCTCATCGTTCATCGCCATGCGCGCGAACGTCTCGCGGATGTCGTGCGCCGCCGCGAGCGGATCGGGGTTGCCGTCCGGACCTTCCGGATTGACATAGATCAGACCCATCTGCACCGCGCCGAGCGGATTCTCCAGATTGCGGCCGCCGTCGGTGCGGCTGACTTCCTCGCCGTGCTTCTCTACATCGGCGGTAATCACGCCCTGATCCTGGTCGTTGCCGGCCGCGCCCTTGCCGTAGCGGACATCGCCGCCGAGCCAGGTCTTCTCATTGCCCCAGTAGACGTCCTGATCCGGCTCCCATGTGTCCTCGCGTCCGCCCGCGAAGCCGAAGGTCTTGAAGCCCATCGTCTCCAGCGCGACATTGCCGGACAGAATGATGAGATCGGCCCAGGAGAGCTTCTGGCCGTACTTCTGCTTCACCGGCCAAAGCAGCCGGCGCGCCTTGTCGAGGCTGACGTTGTCCGGCCAGCTATTGAGCGGCGCAAAACGTTGCTGGCCGCGGCCGCCGCCTCCCCTGCCGTCGCCGATGCGGTAGGTGCCCGCGCTATGCCACGCCATGCGGATGAACAGCGGACCGTAATGCCCGAAGTCGGCGGGCCACCAGTCCTTCGAATCGGTCATGACTTCCGCGAGGTCCTTCTTGACCGCGGCGAGATCGAGGCTTTTGAAAGCTTCGGCGTAGTCGAAGCCCGATTCGAGCGGATTCGACTTGCCGGAATGCTGATTCAACAGATCCACCCGTAGTTGCTGCGGCCACCAGTCACGGTTCGTCGTTCCGGTGCCGGCAGCATGCGTAAACGGGCACTTCGATTCGTTCGACATGCGTTATCTCCTTGCGAGGACGTACCCACTAGTTCTTTTACTACTCACCACCAAGGCTTCAGGTTCATGTTTTGCCGTGCTGCACAAACCTGATCCGATAAGGGATTTCGTGGCCTGCATCGGGCGTGCGCGACGCGTCCGGCCGCCCTCCTCAACTTAGAAAATACGTGAGAGCGACGCTCAATAGAATGCGATTTTTGCAATGCCGCCGATAGGGGGCGGCTATAGAGAGACGGTGCTTCTGCGATGCGCCAGCGCATGTTGCAGTGCATGATCGTAGGATGCGCGCAGTTCGCGCTATTCGGCACGGATGTTCAGTCTAGCAGCGTCTCGCGAGCTCGGCAGACGACGAGCGCGCGAGGTCGTCGATCTGACGTGCCGATTCTCGCGTACACCTTAGCATCTCGATCGGGAAGCCGGCCTCAGCTCCAGTCGTCCATGTCGTGCTTGATGCTATGACGATTCGCGATGAGTTCCTCCACGCTCGGCTCGTTGCTCATCGCGCGTTGAATGGCGAGTTTCGTCGCCTCGTAGTTCGTTCGATACATGTCTTTCTTGTCGAGATTCGCATCGGTTGCGCAACGCGGATCGATCCACACGAGGCTGATGATGCACAACTCATTGGCCTGATCTTTCGGCAGGATGCCTTCGATCAAACAATCGACGACGGCGTCCGCGGTCGCGGACTGCACCACGCCGCCGAAGAGGTCGATGTTCGCCATGTCCTTCAGCGTGACCTTCGGGACGATCATCGTCGCGGGGCGGACCATCTGGTTGCAGGCGCGAATCGCGAACATGGCCGTATGTCCTTTCGACTGCGCCATCATGTTGGCGAACGCGTGGCCGACAGGTCCATCGACACGGCCGATCAGGATTTCCGGCATCGCATCGGTCGCCTGTCCCGCTGCGGCCAGCACGGTTGCTTCGCCTGCGCGAAACGTCAGATCGAGACTCATGAGCACTCTCCTTTAAAAGCTGAACGATGGTTCGCAAGACCGAGGGGACACGCACATGCAAGGAGGATGCCATCACCGTGGAGACAACCGCGGCGGCACGCGCGGCGACAGCCTGCTCAGGTCGGCTGACACACTGTGTTCAATTGACCGCCTCGTGCGGGAAGCCGGTCAATATCGGCGAAAAAAAGGATGCCTTAAGTATTATGTACAGGGCGAAGACCATTTTGATCAGAAAATACTCCTGAATAACTCCAATATCGCACTGGCAATAGTTAATGACCCTAATACCGACGTGAGATTTAGGACGTAGTATCCTTGTGCCACTTATCGTTCTCCTCAAAAATCCCGGAGAGGGGATACCTATACATGCACGCATCGCCCAAAATTAGTGTTCTGCTTCCTGTGTACAAAGTTGAGCCGTACATCGAAGAATGCCTCGACTCGCTCTTGTCACAAACATCCACCGACTTCGAGATAATCGCCGTTGACGACAGCAGTCCTGATCGATCTGGTGAAATGACTTCCCGCATCCTGGAGAAGCAAAGCAGAATTCAGTGGAAGTTTATTAAGAATCTTGAGAACAAAGGTCTCGCCGAAACCCGCAAGATCGCCGCACTGGCGGCCCGCGGCGAATACGTCCTGTGCGTGGACAGCGATGATCACGTTCATCACGATCTCATCCGCAGAGTGATCGACGAAGTCGAAACGAGCAAAGCGGACGCCGTGGTGTTCGCCGCCGAAAACATCGCGCCCGACGGCAAGATCAATTACCGCGTGGAAGCGGGAGACGCCACCATCACCGGCGTGCAGGCCGTCGAGAGAATCCTCGATCTTTCCCTGCAGGCCTATTGCTTCAACAAGCTCGTGCGCCGCTCGATCTTCCTCGCGGTCGAACATCCGACCGGACTGATTTACGAAGATATCTGCGTATCGGTCCAGACACTCGGTAAATCGAACACGGTGCGCCTCATTCCTGACACCTTGTATGCGTACATGTATCGGGAATCGGGAATTTCGACACGCTTCAATCCGAAGATCGTGGATCTTTTTGCCATTATCGATCGGGTGGAGAAAAGCACGGCGTCGATGCCGATACCCAATTACCGGCGTCTGCTCTTCAGGCTGAAATATATCTACGCCTATCGGACGATCGCGTTTCAGGCGGCCATCAAGGCGCCGACATATCGGCTGGCGAAGCCGATCCTGCTCAGCGTTTCGGAGCGGCTTCGTTTCGCGCATCTGCTCGGCATGTGCTCGGATCACCGGCCGAAGCTGTCGATCGTGATGGCGATGCTGAAAATCCATCCGTGGATTTTCTATTGCTTCGTGCGCCGGTTCGGAGGAAGGTAGTCCGCACAGCATCGAGCCGATCCGTTATCCTGCGCTGTCATTTCTAAGCGCTGCATAACCGGTCCGATGCTCACTCTTTCCCCACGCGACACCGCGATGCTCGAAGGCGATCTCGGCGATGGCCTCGCGCTCGCGATGCGCATCGTCGCGGCGACGGCGCGCGTCATGGACGCCGATACGCTCATCGACATCTCGTCCGCGCATATCGACGGCTGCCTCTATCACGGCGCGGCGAGCCTCGACTTCGTCGAGCGCTTCGTCGCGAGCGGCGCGAAGGTCGCCGTGCCGACCACGCTCAACGTCGGCTCGCTCGATCTCATCCATCCCGAGCTGTTTCATGGCGATGCGCATATCGCGAGCGCGGGCAAGCGGCTCATGGAGGCGCACATCGAACTCGGCTGCGAAGCGAGCTTTACGTGCGCGCCTTATCAGTTGAAGCATCGTCCGAAGCTGGGCGATCAGATCGCGTGGGCCGAATCGAACGCGATCGTCTTCGCCAACTCCGTGCTCGGCGCGCGCACGAGCCGCTACGGCGATTTCCTCGATCTCGCCGCCGCGATCACCGGACGCGCGCCCAACGCGGGCCTGCACGTCACGGCGAATCGCGCGGCGCGCATCGTGATCGTCGCGCCCGAATTGCGCACGTCGCCGCATCGCGATGCCGATTTCGCCGCGCTCGGCTTCCTGCTCGGCAGCGAGGTCGGCGCGACGGTCGCCGCCATCACCGGCCTGCCCGGCGACACCACCGAAGACGAGTTGAAAGCGCTCGGCGCGGCGGCGGCATCGAGCGGATCGGTGGCGCTCTTTCATGCGGTCGGCATCACGCCGGAAGCCGCGACGCTCGATGCCGCGCTTCAAGGGCAAGCGCCCGAGCGCACGATCGCGGTCAGCGCATCGGACCTGCATGCCGTGCGCCAGCGCTGGAGCCATGCGAAGCCCGGCGATGCGCTCGCCGCCGTCGCGCTCGGCACGCCGCACTTTTCCGTCGATGAATTCCGCACGCTCGCGTCGCTCTTCGATCGTCACGAAGGCGCGCCGCGTTGCGATGTCTATGTGAACACGAGCCGCTTCGTGCTCTGGCAACTCGAAGAGGAAGGCATTGCGAAGACGCTGGCCGAACGCGGCGTGCAGATCGTCGTGGATACCTGCACGTACATCACGCCGGTGATGAAGCAGGTCAGCGGCCTCGTGATGACCAACTCGGGCAAATGGGCGCATTACGCGCCGGCGAACATCGGCGTGACGGTCGCGTTCGGCAGCATGAGCGAATGCGTGCGATCGGCCTTCGAAGGAAAGGTGTGCATCGATGAAAACGTTTGAAGCCGTCACGCTCGTTCCAGGCCGCGCGCGCGCCGCGGGCATCGCGTTGCCGCCGCTCAGCTTCTGGGGCGGTTACGATGCGGAACGCGGCGTGATCGTCGATGCCACGCACGCCGGTCATGGCCAGAGCCTCGCGTCGCGCATTCTCGTGATGCCGCGTGCGCGCGGATCGAGTTCGAGCAGCAGCGTGCTCGCCGAGGCCTTACGCAACGGTACGGGCCCGGCGGGCATCGTGCTCACGGAGCGCGATCTGATCCTGTCGATAGGCGCGATCGTCGCGAACGAACTGTATGCGTCCGACGTGCCGGTCGTGATGGTCGATGAAGCCGCGTTCGCGCAAATCGCAACCGCTGATGCTCACATCGAGATCGATGCCCGCGATACCGCGCGTCCCGCGAACGTGCGCCTCATCGCGCCATTATCGTCCCGACCACCGAGATGATCTGCTGCCCCGCCGTCTTCACGTGCTGTTCGAGCAGCTTCGCGCCGAGCTTCGCGTCGCGCTTTCTGCATGCGTCGATCAGGCTCATGTGCTCTTCGTGCGACTGCTCGCGGATCGGCACCTGCACGACCTGAAAGCGAAAATAGCGGTCGCTGCGATCGTGCAGTCCGCGCAGCATCTGCAACGTGATGTCGCGCCGCGCGGGCAGATAAAGGGTTTCGTGAAGACGCCAGTTCAGTTGTCCCCACACGCCCGAATCCGCGTGATCCATTTCACCGACGAGCTTCTCGGCTTTCGCGATTTCGGCATCGGTGATATGCGGAATCGCCTCTGAAAAGAGCCAGGGCTCCAGCCGCAAGCGAATCTCGAACGTCTCCTGCACTTCTTCTATCGACAACTCCGCGACATACGCGCCCTTGTGCGGCACCTTCGTCAGCAAGCCTTCGCCGGTGAGCCGCGTGATCGCTTCGCGGATCGGCACGCGGCTCACGCCGAGTTCGTCGGCGAGCGCTTCCTGACGCAGCACTTCGCCGGGCGCGAGATCGCCGGAGAGAATGCGTTGCCGGATCGCCGTGGTGACGAGTTCGACCGTCGTCGTGCGCACGATCCTGTGCGTCGAATCGGTTGGGCCTTGTTTTATGGCGACGGGAGGCATGTGCTTCATTTGATGCTTATGTGTATTGTTGCGGCATCGTAGCATGCCCCGAAGGGAGCCCCTGCAAGGGGCGAACCGTAGGAAATCCCCTTGGGGGATGCAGGTTCAGCGCAACGTCTCCCGCACCCATGCGCCATTCTTCATCACGCCCGCGATGCGCTCGCCCTGCCCCGTCAGCACGCGAATATCCTTCAGCGGATCGCCATCGACGACGAGCAAATCCGCGTACGCACCCGCCGCGACGACGCCGAGTTTGCCCTTCATGTTCACGATCTCCGCGCCGAGCGCCGTCGCCTGACGAATCGCCTCGAATGCGCCGACAATATCCGCGCGTATAGCAAGCTCATCGCTTTGATATTGATGCATGTCGCCGAGCAGATCCGTGCCGAGGCCAATCTTCACGCCGCGCGCGTGCAGCATCGCGAGCGCTTCGAGTCCGCGCTTGCGCACCGACTCGTTCTTGTCGAGCGTGTCTTTCGCGAGGCCCATCTGCGCGCCGACTTTCGACATCGCGTCATACGTGACGAGCGTCGGCACCGCGTATGCGCCGTGCTCGGCCATCACGCGCGCGGTGTCGTCGTCGATCAAGTTGCCGTGCTCGATCGTGCGCACGCCGAGCTTCACGACACGCGCAATCGCCTTCGCCGTGTACGCGTGCGCCATCACATAGGTCTGATGCGATTCCGCTTCCTCGACGGCGGCCTTCACTTCATCGACGGAAAATTGCAGGTTGCCGATCGGATCGGTCGGCGAAGCCACGCCGCCCGACGCCATGATCTTGATGTGATTCGCGCCCGCGCGCATTTCCTCACGCACGGCCTTGCGCATTTCATCGACGCCATCGACCACGCGCCCGATCGCGCCCATGTTGCGATTGCAGCCGCACGGGTCCGGGTCGGAATTGTCGAAGCGCTCGCGGAAATCGCCGTGGCCGCCGGTCTGCGAAAGCGCCTTGCCCGCGACGAACAAACGCGGCCCCGCGATCACGCCGTCTTCGATCGCCCGCGAGAGCGCGTAATCCGCGCCGCCCGCATCGCGCACGGTCGTGAAGCCGCGATTCAACATGCCCGCGAGAATCGGCACGGCGCGCAGCACGGCGAACGTATTGGGCAATCGGCTGTTGTTGCCGAGATGCGCGACCGACGCGATCACATGCACGTGGCAATCGATCATGCCGGGCATCACCGTCTTGCCGCCGACATCGATCACCTGCGCGCCGCTCGCCTCCACCGGCTCGCGCGTGACTTCGCGAATCGTGTCGCCATCGATGACGATGGAATAGCGGCCGTCGTCGCGCTCGTGATCGGTGTCGAGCACGCGGGCGTTTTTCAGAATCAGCATGGCTTGATCTCTCCCGGTTATTTCAGCAGGAATCCGTGCGCGAGCGGATCGCGGTCGTCGACGAAAATCGTGTTGTGGCCGGTCACGCGCGCCCAGCCTTCTATGCCCGGCACGATCGCATCGAAATCGCCGACGCGCGCCGCTTCCATCGGCACGCCCTCGAACAAGGTGCCGATGATGCTTTCATGCACGAAGCGCTCGCCGATCTTCAACTGGCCTTTCGCGACGCGCTGCGCCATGCGCGCCGACGTGCCCGTGCCGCACGGCGAACGATCGATGGCCTTGTCGCCGTAAAACACGGCGTTGCGCGCGCTCGCGCCTTCGACCGTCGGCTCGCCCGTCCACATGACGTGACTGAGGCCGCGTATCGCGTCGCTTTCCGGATGCACGAACGTGTACTTCTCGTTCGCCTTCTGGCGCAGCGCGGGACTCAGGCGCTGAATATCGGAAGGCTTCAGCGCGTGCAGTCCTTCATAGTTGCGCTGCGGCTCGACGATCGCATAGAAGTTGCCGCCGTACGCGACATCGAAATGAATCTCGCCGAGCCCTTCGACTTCGACGGACAAGTCGCGCGAATGCAGAAACGACGGCACGTTGACGAGCTGCACGGAATCCACATGCTCGCCATTCATCCGGTAACGCGCGACGACGACACCCGCGGGCGTATCGAGCCGCAACACGCCCGGCTCGCGCGGCCGCACGAGTCCGTGTTCGATGGCCGTCGTCACCGTGCCGATGGTGCCGTGCCCGCACATCGGCAGGCAGCCGCTCACTTCGATGAAGAGAATCGCGAGATCGCAATCGGGGCGCGTCGGCGGATAGAGGATGCTGCCGGACATCACTTCGTGACCGCGCGGCTCGAACATGAGCGCGGTGCGAATCCAGTCGAACTCGCGCAGGAAGTGCGCGCGGCGCTCGATCATGTTCGCGCCTTCGAGCACCGGCGCGCCGCCCGCGACGACGCGCACCGGATTGCCGCACGTGTGGCCGTCGATGCAGAAGAACGTGGATTTCATCGCGCGAGCGCCTGCACGTTCGCGATCGCCTTCTCGACGATCTCGATGGTTCGCCGCCGCTCTTCGCCTTCGAGCATCAGGCGCGGCGCCTTCACGTATTCCGGATAGCCCGCCGTGATGTTTTCCGCGAGCTTGATGTATTGCACGAGCTTCACATGCGTGTCGAGATGGAACAGGTCGATCAACGCGCGATAGAGCGCGCGCGCCTTGTCGTATTCGCCATCGACCGCGTAGTTCAGCAGGTCGACGGATTCCTTCGGCATCGCGTTCGCCATGCCCGAGACCCAGCCCTTCGCGCCGAGCGCGACGGATTCCACAATCAGATCGTCGACGCCGCAGAACACGACGAAGCGCTCGCCGAAGCGCGCGTAAAGATCGGTGACGCGCGTCGTGTCGTAGGTCTCTTCCTTGATCGCGACGACGTTCGGTTCATCGGCGAGTTGCGCGAGCAGGTCGGGACGCATGTCGACGCCGTAGCCGCGCGGATTGTTGTAGATCATCAGGCCGAGCTTCGTCGAGCGCGCGATCGACCGATAGTATTCGACGGTCTCGCGATCGTCCGAGCGATACGTGAGACCCGGAAACACCATCAGGCCCTGCACGCCGATCGCTTCCGCATCTTTCGCGAATTGTGTCGCGTTGGCCGTGTTCAGCTCCGCGAGACCGGAGATGACAGGCACGCGCCCGTTCACCGTTTCGACCGCGATCTTCAGCACGGTGCGCTTTTCCTCGGGCGTGAGCTGCGCGTTCTCGCCGACCATGCCCATCATGACGACACCGCCGACGCCGTTATCGATCAGACGGTTCAGGCCGCTCACGATGGCATCGCGGTCGAGCGAGCCGTCCTGCTTGAGCTTCGTCGTGACAGCGGGGAATACGCCCTTCCAGTTCACTTGCATGGTTGCTCCTCCAATTTAGAAACGCGCGATCGAATACGGACCGAGCGGTACGCGCGGCGTGCGGCCCGCGAGCACATCGGCGACGAGTGCGGCGGTCGTCGCCGATTGCGTCAGGCCGAGATGCCCGTGACCGAATGCATAGACAACCGACGGCATGCGCGGCGATGCGCCGATCACCGGCAGCGAATCGGGCGTCGCGGGACGATGGCCCATCCATTTCGCGGCGCCCGTATCGTCGATGCCGGGAATGAAGCGCTTGCCGAGCGTGAGCAACGCATCGCTGCGGCGATAGTTCGGCGGCGCATCGAGTCCCGCGAACTCTGCCGCGCCGCCGATGCGCAGCCCGACATCGAGCGGCGTCGCGACGAACTTGCGCTCCGCGAAGATCACTTCGCGCGTCAGCGCGACGCCGTGCTTCGGCAGCGTCGCGTTATAGCCGCGCTCGCTTTCGAGCAATACGCTATCGCCGATGGATTTCGCCAGCGCCGCCGACCACGCGCCCGCCGCGATCACGATGCGTCGTCCTTTCACGCGATTGCCGTCCGCCAGCAAGACCGCATCCGATGACTCGATCGCACGCGCGCTGCCCGTCACGAAGCGCGCGCCGAGCGTACGCACGCGCTCGCGCAAAAGCATGACGATGCGGCGCGGATCGCCGATATGCGACCAGTCGTCGAGAAACACGCCATGTCTGAACACCGGCGCGAGCGACGGCTCGCATTCGCGCACCTGCTGCGCGTTCAGCGCATGCCAGCGCGCGCCGAGCTCGCGCTTGAACGCCCATTCGGGCTGATCGGCGGCGAAGGCTTCATCGGTTTCATAGACCGTCAGCGCGCCACGGCGATAATGCATCGCGCTTGCGCCGATATCGTCGAACATCGGCAGGAGGTCGTCGTAGACGCGGTTATTCAGCAACGCGAGCGCATGCGATATCGCCTGATAGCGATCCGGTTCGCTCGCGCGGCGAAACGCCATCAGCCACGGCAGCGCCTTCGGCAGATGCTTCCAGTCGAGCGCGAGCGGCCCGAGCGGGTCCATCAGCCATTTGGCGACCTTCGTGAACATGCCGTGCACGGCAATAGGCGTGCTCTCCGTCACCGCGATGCCGCCCGCGTTGCCATGCGATGCGCGATCGCCTTCGAAATCGCGATCGATCACGATCACGCGCGCGCCGTCGCGCAGCGCGGCCCATGCAACAGCCAGTCCGACGATGCCCGCTCCGATCACGACGACGTCCGCCATTTCTTCATCCGCCACGCTCATGAGCCGGCACGCGACTTGATGAGCTTGTCGTCGACGGCTTCGCACCACGTATCCGCGAGCGTGAAGCCGGTCTGGAAGCGATCGGTCGGATCGACGCCGACCTGCGAAATCGCGGTGATCCATGCCTGACCCGCCACGACCGGCACGACCGCGGGAACGTCGCCCAGGCGCGTGACCGAATCGATACGGCTTTCGAACACCGACCCGATGATCGACTCGTGCAGGAAGGTCTCGCCCACGTCGATCAGCCCTTTCGCATGCATCACCGCGAGCCGCGCGGACGTGCCCGTGCCGCACGGCGAACGATCGCAGCGGCCCGGCGACACGATCACCGTGTTGCGCGACTTCAGCACGCCGTTTTCGCGCGACAGCGGCCCGACGAACTCCGTCATCGTGATGCCCTTGATGAGCGGATTCAACGGATGCGGCGAAGGCAACTGCGCCGCCGCCGCGGCCTTGATGACCTGCCCGAGTTCGCACAGCTCGCGCGCTTCGTCGGGCGTGATGCGAAAGCCGAGCTTTTCTGCATCGACGATCACATACGTCATGCCGCCATAGCCGACATCCACGCTCAGGCTGCCGACGCCTTCGACCTCGATCGTTCTATCGAGATGATTGGCGAACGCGGGCTGATTCGTGAACTCGACTTTCGTGACCTTGCCGTTCGCGCATGCGCAGCGCAGATGGATCAGCCCCGCCGGCGCTTCGAGCACGAGTTCGGTGACGGGTTCGACCATCGGCAGGATGCCGGTTTCGAGCAGCACGGTGGCGACGCACATCGTGTTCGAGCCGGACATCGCCGGATACTCGGTCGATTCCGCGATCACGTAACCCATTTGCGCGCGCGGATCGGTCGCGGGCAGCAGGAAGTTCACGGTCTGATTGGCCGAGCCGCGCGGCTCGAAAATGCAGATGCGGCGCAGGTCGTCGCGCACTTCTTCCAGATGCATCATCTTGTCGAACATGGTCGCGCCGGGCACGTCGAAAACGCCGCCCGTCACCACGTTGCCGACTTCGCCCTCGGCGTGGCAGTTCACTACTGTGAGCGTTCGATTCCAGCGCATGTCTATTGCAGCGGCGCGTGCGCCGTCTCCTTGATGGTGAAGACCGTGATCGTGGAAAGCAGCGCGGCGAGCATCACGAAGTACGCGGGCGAGAGCGGCGAGCCCGTCGCCTTGATGAGCGCGATGGAGATCATCGGCGCGAAACCGCCGAACACCGCGTTGGCGATGCCGTAGCCGATCGACATCCACGTCGTGCGGATTTTCGTCGGAAAGAGTTCGGACAGCACGGCGGGTCCGACGCCCGAGAAGATGCCGATGATCACGCCGCCCAGCACCTGCACCGCGCCGACGATCGCCGCCGATTTGTATTCGAGCATCAGATGGAAGATCGGGTACGGCAGCACGAGAAACGCGATGCAACCGATCGTATAGATGGGCTTGCGGCCGAAGCGGTCCGAAGCCGCGCCCCAGAACGGAATCGATGCCGTCATCACGATGAGGCCCGCCGTGTTGAGCCAGAGCGCCGTCGACGAATGGATGCCGACGTACTTCGTCGTGAACGACGGCAGGTAGTTGAGCAGCACGTAGAGCGAGACCGTCCACACGATCACGAGCCCGCACGCCTGCAGGCCGAGCAGCGCGGGCGCGCGGCCCTTCGCCTTGGGCGCTTCGTCGCTTGCGCTCTGATAGACCGGCGTCTCTTCGCTGCGCTTGCGGATGATCCAGCCGATCGGCCCGATCACGATCGCACCGACGATGAACGGCACGCGCCAGCCCCAGTCGAGCAGCGCTTCCTGGCTGAGCAGTGTCGTCATGAGCGCGGCCGCGCCGGAGCCGAGCAGCATGCCGCCGAGCGTGCTGCATTGCTGGAAGCTGCCGTAGAAACCGCGCTTGTTGGGCGGCGCCCATTCGACCAGAAACGCGACCGCGTTGCCCAGTTCGCCGCCGACGGAAATCCCCTGCAACATGCGCGCCGCGACGAGCAGGATCGGCGCCATGATGCCGATGGACGCATACGTCGGCAGCAGCGCCATGAAGAGCGTGGCGGCGGCCATCAGCGGCATGACGAAGGTAAGCGTCCACTTGCGGCCTTTCTTGTCGCCGAGCCAGCCGAAGATGATCGCGCCGAGCGGACGCGCGGCGAAGCCGAGACCGAACGCGCCGAAGGTGCCGAGCATCGCGGCGAAGTCGTCGCCTGTCGGGAACATCACTTTGGCGATGACGGTGGCGAGGAACGCGTAGGTGCCGAAATCGAACCACTCGAGAATGTTGCCGACGACGGCGGCGGTGACCGCGCGGCTGGATTTCGATGATGTCTTCGGTGACTCGCTGGAAACGTAGGGGTTCGCAATAGCGTTGGCGCGGTCGGTCATGGGGGCTCCCTCGGTCGCATGGAGTGCGGCTCCGGGGGATTGTGCGCCGATATCAAAATTGAATCAAGGATTTTGGATCCAAAATTGGAAACCGATGGTTTCCCCTTTAAAGTGGCGCGAGGCGGCAGTCAATCTCCCGATCGCCTGCCGCCTCGCTTATCCGTCTAGTTCAAACGCCGATCAACGCCTCACGAACACAAATGGTGCTGCCAAGAGTTGCCACTTTGTTCCTTCGGTGAAAGCCCTGAACCCGTAGTCGATATTCTTGTAGGTGCCATCGCCCTTTGGTACCAACTGCTCGACAGAGTCTTTCGAATCTCTCATCAGGAAGAAGGATAGCGTCTTCGCGTCGTATTGAATCTCCGGAATGTACTTATAGTCCCATTCTGGAGTTGTCTTCTGGTCGGTATCGATGTCGTAAATGACGATCGGAGCGACGTTGTTCTGGTTATTGTCGACAAAGATGATCTGACGATTGTTGATCGCCTGCAGATTCTTTGGGGACTTGTACCCTCCGGCACCTGACAGTTGCCTGATCTTGCCGGTGGACAAGTCGATTTCCGACATGTACGATCCGCTGAGATTCGCGACAGGCTTCATGTAAATGGCGCGCTTTCCGTCGGGCGTCACGGCAAGTTGATGGTATGTCACAGACGGTAGTGCTCCAGTCGGGAACGAGGTCATCACACTCTTCGTCTTCATGTTCACGCGGAGGATGGTCTGCTGCGTGCCAGACGTATCCGCCAGAACGTATAGTGTGTCGTTGTCATCGGGCGTAGTGTCGAGTGCCTTGACAAAGTAATAGTCAGGGAAAGTCATGACATTACCAACTTCCCCGTTTTCTGCATCGATCACACGTATCGTGTTGTCCGCCGCGTAATAGATCTGCGAACTGTCCGGGGAAACTCGCAGTTCACTGTCTGCCGTGCGACTCACGCGAACATTCCAGACAATCGCGCGAGACGCAATGTCGTATGCGATCAACACGCTCGATTGCGCGCCTTTTACCTGCAAACCGGGTTGCGATGCGATCTCCAGTTCGAAATAGAGTCGATTTCGGTTCGGACTGGCGACCATCTTGCTAATCCGGTCGTCCCCGGTCCCGAAATCGAGAGTGAACGTGGACAGCTCGGCGCGCGTGTTCAGGTCGTACTCTGTGATCTTTGCAGGGCTCACGACGCGCTTCAGGACGTAGACGGTTTCCTTGTCCTTATGCGGTCCGTAAAATTTCTGCACCATCTCAATGTCGGTGGCGCTCAACTTGCCGTCGCCATTCCATTGCGGATTGCAGTAATTCATGACCGATGCGAGATCCCACGGTCCGACCATCGTGTCGCCGCTGGTGCCCTGTGCGGGCTCGATACACGACGACGGCGTATCCGGCCGATTCTGCTCATGCGCAAAACCCAGCGCGTGACCGAATTCATGCGCGGCGACCCGGCGAATGCAATATTCCTCGCGCCCCTGGCAACTCGGGCTCCAGTTATTGAACGTGAAATTGAGCGCCATCCCGCTCGGAGCATTGTTCAGCGTTGCGCCCAAGCCCCAGGTGTGCGGCGCGCTCCCGGCAATGTCCTCAACTGAAATCCGTATGCCGTAGAAGGTCGGATCGTTCGTGCATTGCTGCCAACCAGAGAATTCGACTCCGGAATGTTGCTCCCAGGTCTCCTCGACCGCGCCTCGAGTCCAGTTGCGCTCCGAGGAATACCGCGCGAAATCGGCGTTGTTCAAATCCCAACATACGCCGATGGGCACGCGATCCCAAATAACAGTCGACAATGCATATCCCTTCGCCGTGGCCTTATCCTGCGCCGCCGATTGTTCAGCCGAAGTCTTGCTCGTAGAACTCAGAGCGTCGTTGCCCGAATCGGCTCCGCCGCAACCACTGATCAGTATTCCTGATAGTAACGCAAGGGCCAAGCCCCTCAACCTTTTCATCTTATTCTCCGTTATGACCCATGCGTCATCACGCATGGCCGGAGAAGTATATTTTCAATACGTAATCAGATTGGAATGTTCATTACAGAATGTTTCCACATTGTTCGTATTCTCTCGTCAATTGCGCGTATGACTGCATTTCGGCAATCATTTGATTGGCACGCGTCATTGCGATTATCAGCCGGTTATGGATATCGTCCGACCGCGGCCCGCGGATGAGATCGCTTCATCGACTCACCGTGGCCCGTAAAACATCTGCGCCATCACGATATCCGTCGTGCTCAACTGGCCATTGCCGTTCCAGTCGGGATTGCAGTAGTTCATGATCGATGCCAGATCCCACGCGCCGATCAGCGTGTCGCCATAAGTACCCTGCGCGGGCTCATTGCAGCTCGACGGCGTGTCCGGCCGATTCTGCTCGTGCGCGAAACCCATCGCGTGGCCGAACTCGTGCGCGGCGATATTGCGGATGCAATACTCTTCGCGACCAATGCAACTCGGACTCCAGTTCCTGAAAGTGAAGTTGAGCACCATTCCGCCGACGACGTTGTTCAGCATCGTGCCGAGACCTTGAGTGTGCGGTCCGGTCGCGGCGCTGTCTTCGACCGAAATCCGTATGCCGTAGTAGTTCGGGGCATTTGTGCATTGCTGCCAGCCCGTGAATGTGATGCCGGAATGCGCCTCCCAACTCGCCTCGACCGCGAGCCGGCTCCAGTCGCGCTGCGTGGCGTACAACGCGAAGTCGGCGTTGCTCAGATCCCAGCACACGCCGATCGGAAGCTGCTTCCAGATGACGGTGGACAACGCGAATCCCTTGGCCGTGGCTTTGTCCTGCGCGTTCGATTGTTCGGTCGAGCTTCTGGCTGCGGAGGTGGCGGCGTCGGAACTATCGCCCGCGCCGCACCCACTCACCAGTATTCCTAACAATAATGCAAATAGCCACGCGCTGAATCGTCTCATCTTCTTCTCCGTGATCGCAGGAGAAGTATATTTTCTAATACGCGGTCAAATTCGAATGCTCATTTCATAGTATTCGCGAAAATCGTCGATTTTCCGCGCGATAGCATTCGAGCGCTGCTGAAACAAAAAACCCCACGTTCTCGCGTGGGGTTTCTCGACTCTGGCTTTCAGCGAAGCCCGACTTCCTTGGCCCGCTTCACATTGCATGCCGCGTGTTCCGTATAAACGACGCGGTGCTGATTGTTGTAATAGACCGACCATCGATCGGCGCCATGATCCTTGAAGGCATATTCGGTGCACTGCGAATGCCACGGCCCCCAGTTGCCATCGGGCGGCCCGAGATTGTCTTCGACGTCCTCCCGCGTCATGCCGACTTTCACGCGGCTCATATATTCCCGCGGATCAGGGTCCTTGCTGAAAACCGAACATCCGCTCAGGCCGGTCAGGATCAGAACCAGTCCCACTACACCACACGCTTTCGATTCGAGCATCGCTTCAGTCCTCGCAAAAAGGTCTGAAGCTATCGGCATCGCGGAGACGGGACAATCGAACTAATCCGAAAGTGCACGCGATCGCCGCCGCGCCAGTTCCGCCACGCCGATGCACGCCGCGAGCCACGCGCCGCCCGACGCGAAACCGCCGATCACATCGCCGGGAAAATGCACGCCGATCACGACGCGGCTCGTTCCGATCGCCAGCACGATGAAACACGCCAGCGCGACGATGAGCGGATCGCGGCGCGTCGGCGCAAGGCGCAGCAACACGTACGCGCACATGCCGTAGCAGACGATTGATCCGAACGTGTGCCCGCTCGGAAACGCGAAGCTTTCGGGCAGCGGCATCGTCGAGCCGGTGGGACGGTCGCGGCGCATCATCGCCTTGAGCGCCTGATTGAGCAGGCCGCCCGCGCTCGTGACCGCGGCAAAATACACGGCGAGGCCGAAGCGGCGCATGAGGATCAGCGCGGCGCACATGAGCGCGCACACGAGCGTGAGAAACCAGGGATCGCCGAGATGCGTGAGATGCGCGAACCATCGCGCGGCGAGTGCGGGCGTGCCGTCGCGCACGGCGTCGAGCAAACGCTGATCCGCCGATGAAAACGCCGTGCCGTGTGCAATTCGCGTCGCAATGGCGATGAACACCGTCGCGCCGAGCGCGACCGTCACCAGCGCCGACACCGCGACGGCCCGCGCCGACGCCCGTGTTTCGCGCGCGGCCCACGCCCACCCGCAAGCCGCAACGGCAGGAACGACGAAGAGCACGATCGCGATGATCTCGACCGCATGCCTTTGCGCGAGCGCCGTGTATTCCATGATGTCCTGTTTCTCCCGAATTGCCCGTCGCTCGCGCGGGCTCAGGACGCTGCCGCGCTGGCCTCCGCTTCGAACGGCCTGTCCCACCCGAACGCCTGCACACGCGCGACCGACTTCTCCACGACGAGCACGCCGCAGATTTCGCCCGGCATCGGCAGCGTGAGGGCGTGCCAGCCGTCCGGCGCGGTGTCATCGCCTGCTTCGCCGTGTGCCGCGCGCGTTCTGCCGATCCGCGCGGCTTCGTCCCACATGAGCTTTCTGGCGCCCGCATCGTGGACGCCGGCCGTCTCGACGGTCAGGCCAAGCCCTATTCTCGTCGATGCCACTGCGATCACGATCCAGATGCCCGAGTACGCAACATCGACATACATCGCGCCACCGGCGGACGGATGCGTGACGACGACGCGTTCGCCGGGCCCGTCGTCCACGCCCACTTCGTGCGGCTCGCAATCGAGCATGTGCGAGAGCACGAGGCGCAAGGTCGCGCGTGCGACGCCGAAACGCCGCCCGAGCGCCGAATTCGGATGCAGCCGCGTGCGCTTGCGCTCGGCCAGGCTGAGCCAGCTCCCGATATTCGATGCCGACGCAAAGCGAAATTCACTCGGCACGAGCCAAAGACAGACCTCGCCGGGCGCGGGTGGTTCGTGGATCTGCACGCGCGACTTGGCGAGATCGTAGTAGCGCCACGGAACCTCCGCGGCATGAAGCTCGGGGATGCGAACGGTGGAAGGCATGGGCGCCGGCGGAAACGGGCGGCGCGTGCGACGCGCCGGAACGATCCGCATTCAGGGAGAAACCAATATTTTCGGCGCTCGTACCTTATGGGATGCTTAACCGGCGACACCGAGCACCACATCGAAACTCCCTAAGCATTTCCTAAGCTTCCCTCCACTACGCTTGCGGCTTCCCTGAACGCGAAGACCCGCCAGATGAAGCCAGCGCCATCCGCCACCGTCACGCGTCGTCGAAAGCCATGACCGCCCGGAGACACGCCATGAGGGTATTGCTCGTCGAAGACGACCGCATGATCGGTGAATCCGTGCGGGACGAACTGCGCGAAAGCAGCTATGCCGTCGACTGGGTGCGCGACGGCAAGCTCGCGCTGACGAGCCTCACCACGCACGTCTACGATGCGATCCTGCTCGACCTCGGCCTGCCCGGCGCCGACGGCATCGACGTGCTGCGCTCCGTGCGCCGCGGGGCGCATCACGTGCCGCTCATCATCATCACTGCGCGGGATTCCGTCGAAGAGCGCATTCGCGGTCTCGACGAAGGCGCCGACGACTACCTCATCAAGCCCTTCGACATCTCCGAGCTGAAAGCGCGCATGCGCGCGGTGATCCGCCGCCGTGGCGGACAGGCCGCGCCGCTCATGACGAACGGCGTGCTCACGCTCGATCCCGCGACGCGCGAAGCCACGTCCGGCGAGATCGCGACGCGCCTGTCCAGCCGCGAATTCGCGCTGCTGCAATCGCTGATGATCCGCCCCGGCGCGATCCTCTCGCGCGCGGAGCTGGAAGACCGCATCTACGGCTGGAACGAGGAAGTGGAAAGCAACGCGGTCGAGTTTCTGATCCATTCGCTGCGCAAGAAGCTCGGCGCCACCGCGATCAAGAATGTGCGCGGCGTGGGCTGGATGGTTTCGAAGCAGCCATGACGCGTTCGCTTCAGTTCAGGCTGTCGGCCTGGCTGTCGGCGCTGATCGTCGTGATCGCGGCGGCGGGCGGCGTCATCGCCTTCAAGACGGCGTTCCACGAGGCCAACGAGTTGCAGGACGGCCAGTTGAAGCAGATCGCCGCGCTCGTGACGCCGCGCACGCTCGCCGTGATGGAACGCGAGGCGCTCGCCGACGTCGGTGGCGCGGACCCGGAATCGAAGCTCATCATTCAGACGATCGCCGAGCGTAAGCCGCTGTCGCTCGCGCCCGGCTTGCCCGACGGTTTGCAAAACACGATCGTCGATGGCACGCCGTGGCGTCTCGCCATCAACACGCTCGATGACGGCACCCGCGTCGTGATCGGCCAGAAGACGGCGGGCCGGGATGAAATCGCCCGCAACGGCGCGCTCGCCACCGTGATGCCCTTCGCCGCGCTCGCGCTCGTGCTGCTCGCGGCGCTGCACCTGATCGTGCGCCGCATGTTCCGGCCGCTCGCGGCGCTGTCCGCTGGACTCGACACGCGCCCCGAGCACGATCTCTCGGCGCTCTCCGGCGACGCGCTGCCGAGCGAAATCGCGCCCTTCGTCGTCGCGATCAACCGGCTGCTCGCGCGCGTGGAGGCGTCGGTGGCGCTGCAACGCCGCTTCGTCGCCGATGCCGCGCACGAACTGCGCTCGCCGCTGACCGCGCTGTCGTTGCAGGCCGAGCGGCTGAGCGCATCCGACTTGCCGGACTCCGCGCGCGCGAAGCTCGATGCGCTCAGGCGCGGGCTCGCGCGCACGCGTTCGCTGCTGCATCAACTGCTGACGCTCGCGCGCCTGCAGCAACGCACCGACGCCGACACGGCGCAGCTGCGCGTGCAGGAAGTCTTCCGCAACGTGCTGGAAGATCTGATGCCGCTCGCGGAGGCGAAGGACATCGATATCGGCGTGTCGAGCGCCGACGACGTGTTCATCCACGCGCCGCAGGCCGATCTCACGATCCTCGTAAAGAATCTCGTCGACAACGCGATTCGCTACACGCCGCCGGGCGGCCGCGTGGATCTCGCGACGGGCGTCGCGAACAAGCGTCCGTGGATTCGCATCGAGGATAGCGGCCCCGGCATCGCGCCCGAGGAACGCGCGCGCGTCTTCGATCCGTTCTATCGCGTGCTCGGCAGCGACGTGGACGGCTCGGGCCTCGGGCTTTCGATCGTCGGCACGATCGCGGCGCGCATGGGTGCGAAGGTCGAGCTCGCCGATGCCGCGCCGCGCGGGCTCGTCGTGACCGTCACGGTCTGAACGCTTGCGTTCGGCGGTTCGATCGCGAGCCGCATGCAGGCTGCGTAAGGACATACGCGAGCCGCATGCCGGGCGCGCGTGCGGCATGCTATCGTCGATGCGTGATTCCGATGGGTCATTTCGATGCCGCCATCATGAGCCAAGTGCGCTTTCCCCTCGGACCCGATGACCGGGTGCATCTGATGTGCTGGCTCACGTGCGGACTGCTCGGCGCGTATTACATCGAAGGCGACTGGCCCGATACGTCGTTTCAGGTGCGCACCGCGCACCGCTGGCTCGACCGGCATCATCGCGCGGCGGAATGGATCGAGACCGCGCGGCTCTCGGCGGCGGCGCAGGCGCTCGCCGCGCGCTTCTCGACGACGCTCGACGCCGACGCCTCGCGCGGCGACATCGAACGCATTCTCGAAGGCGAGGATCTCGACTACGAAAGCGCGCTCGTGCAGCGCATCTATCACGAGTGCTGGATCGAGTTGACGAGCCGGCGCAGACCTTCGCACTAGCAATCAATTTTCATGCCGCATCAGGCATGTGCCCCGAAGCTTCTCGCATTCGGGCACGCACATTTTTTCGACCGGCACGAATGTGCGGAACCCCACATTGACGCTCATGGCGCGGCGCTAACATCGGCGCGCCTGCTCGCACGTCGATGTTCGCGCCCCCGGCCGTGACTGAATCGCCGGGCTGAAAAGCGGCTACACCGTCAGCGGCCAAGAACGATGTGAACAATCGACACTGACCGGAGGTCGCCATGCAGCGCAGCATTCGTCCGCTCCTTCCTCAATTCCCGATTCGTCGCGTGCGGTTGCGGCCGCTCGCGATGCTCGTGCCGCTCGTCGCGGGCCTGACGTGCGCAATTGCCGCCGATGCCGCGCCGCCCTTGCCGGCGGGCGGCCAGTTCGTCGCGGGCAGCGGCGCGATCGGTGGCAACGACCAGTCGCTCACGATCAACCAGACATCGACGCGCGGCGTCATCACCTGGAACAGCTTCTCGATCGGCGGCGGACGGCAGGTCACGTTCAACAACGGCACCGGCGCGACGCTCAATCGCGTGACGGGCGGCGATGCATCGGTGATTCTCGGGCAGCTCAACGCGACGGGCAGCGTGTATCTCGTCAATCCGCAGGGCGTGCTCGTCGGTCCGGGCGGAGTCGTCGCGACGGGCGGGCGCTTCGTCGCGTCCGCACTGGATATCGGCAACGACGCGTTCATGCAGGGCGGCCCGCTCACGCTCTCGGGCGGCGGCGACGGCATGGTCATCAATCTCGGCAAGATCGGATCGAGCGGCGGCGACGTGTTCCTCGTGTCGCGCACGGCGGCGGTGAACGGCGGCAGCATCAGCGCGCCGCAGGGCACGGCCGAAATCGCGGCGGGCAATCAGGTGCTGTTGCAGGACGCGTCGGGCGGACAGCAGGTTTTCGTGCAGGCGGGCAGCGGCGGCACGGCGATGAACGGCGGCATGATCCAGGCGGCGCAGGCCAGCCTCCAGGCCGCCGACGGCAACGTGTACGCGCTCGCGGGCAACAACACCGCGATCCGCGCGACCGGCACCGCGACGCGCGACGGCCACGTCTGGCTGGTCGCGGACCAGGGCGCCGTGCACGCGAACGGCGCGATCGCCGCGACGAACGCCGACGGCGGCGGCGGCACGGTCGAAACGCGCGCGAACACGCTCGACGTCGCGGGCGCGAACGTGCAGGCGCGCACATGGAAGCTCGGCGCGCCGACATTCACGGTCGATCAGGCGAACGCGGACTCGCTCGCGCGCAGCTTGAGCAACGGCACATCGGTCGATGTCGAAGCCAGCGGCGGCGATCTGACCGTGGGCGGGAACGTCCAGTGGAACGGCAATGCATCGCTCACGCTCGGCGCGGCGCACGGCGTGTCGGTCGGACCGGGCGCGGCCATCGGCAACACGGGCAACGGCAATCTCACGCTGCGCGCGGATGCGGGCGGCATCGACAACGGCGGCAGCGTGACGAACCGCGGCACAATCGACTGGTCGAAGAGCGGCGGGATCGTCAGCGCGCTCTACGACATGAACGGCAGCTACGCGCCGGGCACGCTGCTGACCAACAGCGGATGGACCGCCGCGCCGTATAGCGGCGTCGTCACGCAAATCACGGCGTACAAGCTCGTGAACACGCTCGCCAATCTGTCCGGCGTGTCGAAAGACCTCGCGGGCGTCTATGCGCTCGGCAAGGACATCGATGCGAGCGCGACCGCCTATCCGAATTTCTTCACGGCGATCGGCGCAACGCAGACGCCGTTCACCGGCCAGTTCGACGGCTTCGGCCACACGATCGACAAGCTCGCGACGGTGGCGAACGTCAACGACGACCGCTACGGCATGTTCGGTGTGATCGGCGCGAGCGGCGTCGTGCGCAATCTGAATCTCACCAACGCCAGCACGGGCGACTATTCGTCGGGCGCGTTCGGCTTGCTCGCGGGCCAGAACAACGGCCTCGTCACCTACGTCAACACGACGGGCGGCGTCGGGCAGAACGGCTTCGGCGGAGCGGGCGCGGGCGGGCTCGTCGGCGTGAACAACGGGATCATCGAACGTTCGTCGAGCACGGCGGATGTCGGTT
Source organism: Caballeronia sp. EK (assembly GCF_014384845.1). Classification (NCBI taxonomy): domain Bacteria; kingdom Pseudomonadati; phylum Pseudomonadota; class Betaproteobacteria; order Burkholderiales; family Burkholderiaceae; genus Caballeronia; species Caballeronia sp. EK. The sequence continues at coordinate 89,613 of NZ_JACSUE010000002.1, read as the reverse complement.
ATCAGATTCCCGCGGGCGGGCTCGTGGGCGTGAACAACGGGACCATCGCGCAATCGTTCGCGACCGGCGCGACTCAGGCCGGGACGCACGGCGAAACGGGCGGGCTCGTCGCCTTCAACAACGGACTGGTCACGCAGTCGTACGCGACGGGCAGCGTGGGCGGCTTCGGCGGCGGCGGACTTGTGTTTGTCAACGGCACCAACGGCGTGATCAACGAATCGTTCGCGGTGGGGCAAGTCGGCGGCGGCGGGCCTCCGGGCGATCCGGAAGGCGGCATCGCGGCATACAACCAGGGCGCGATTCACAACAACGTCTACTGGAACAAGGACACGACGATTCGCACCAGCGCGGCCGGATCGAATTCGGGAACCGTTCCGCCCGATTCGAACGGTCTCACCACCGCGCAGATGAGCAACGCGTCGAATTATCTCGACTGGAACATTCCGGCGGGCGGCGTCTGGGCGATGCCGGCGGGGGCGACGCATCCCGTCTTGCAGTGGCAGCAGGCGCAGCCCTGACGAGCTCGACGAGACGACGCGCGGATGGCGGGATTCGCTCCCGTCATCGATTGCCCTTCGTCGGCAGCATGAATCTCATGCATGACATGCATTAGGCGATTTCACTTGCTTCATGGCAACGGCCCCCGTTAAATGACGTGCTCAGACGCACGACATTAAATAACGGAGACAAACCCATGACGCAGATCGATCCCCGCACGCGTCTTCTTCTGGAAGCGCCCATCGTGCCGACCGTCCTGCGACTGGCGGCCCCCAACGTTTTAGTGATGGTCGTGCAGGCCTCAGTCGGCCTTATCGAAACCTATTTCGTCGGCAAGCTCGGCAACGACGCGCTTGCCGCGATGGCGCTCGTCTTTCCGATTCTCATGCTGATGCAGATGAGTTCCGCAGGCGCGATCGGCGGCGCCATTGCATCGTCGATTGCGCGAGCGCTCGGCGCGCGACGCCGGGACGATGCAGATGCACTGGTGATTCACGCGATGCTGATAGCGCTCGGCTTCGGCCTCGCGTTCACGACGGCGCTGCTGTCGGGCGGCCGATGGCTATACGCGCAAATGGGCGGCACCGGGGCGTCGCTCGACGCTGCGCTCATCTACTCGGACTGGATATTCGCTGGTGCCGTGCTGGTCTGGCTTTTCAACGCGTTGAGCGCGGTGATTCGCGGCACCGGCAACATGACTGTGCCGGCTAACGTGACCGTCGCGGGCGCGGTGGTGCTCATCCCGCTATCGCCTTTGCTTATCTTCGGCTGGGGGCCCATTCCCGGCATGGGCATCGCGGGCGGCGCGATGGCGCTGCTCCTTTACTACCTCGGCGGAACGCTCGCGCTCTGGATGTATCTGCGCTCGTCCAAGAGCCTTCTCAAGCCGAAGCTGGCGGGCGTTCGGCTTCGCTGGCCACTGTTTCGCGACATCTTGCGCGTTGGCCTCGTCGGCGCGATTGCAACCGTGTCCACCAACTTGTCGATTGGCATCGCGACTGCGCTGACGGGGCATTTCGGTCCGGACGCGATCGCGGGTTACGGCACCGCCGCGCGCCTCGAGTACCTGCTGGTGCCGCTGGCGTTCGGCTTTGGCGCACCGCTGCTGGCGATGGTCGGCACATGCATCGGCGCCAACGACAGGGAGCGCGCGCTCAGGGCCGCGTGGGTCGGCGCTGTGATGACCTTCGCCATCACGGAGACCATCGGCCTCGCGGCGGCGATCTTTCCGCGCCCCTGGCTACTGTTGTTCGGAAACGAGCCGGCGATGCTGGAGGCCGGCGTGCAATATCTGCGCGCGGTCGGTCCGCTGTACGGGTTCTTCGGTCTCGGACAGGTGCTGCATTTTGCTTCGCAAGGCACGGGACGCCTGAAGTGGCCCGTGATCGGCAATCTCTTGCGCCTGGCCGTGGCCGGATTCGGGGGATGGCTTTCCCTGCGCTATGGCGGCGACCTGGTACATGTATTCCTGGCTCAGGGCGCGGCGCTCGTGGTGTACGGTCTCGTCATCGCCGGCACGATTTCCGGCGGTGCGTGGTTCGGGCGCGTGGGCTGGCCATGCAGCACGTCGGCGTTGATGCGGCGTCTGTCGTCGGCCTGACGTCATTAAAGGAACCCGATTGCCGGGATCGGCCTCGTCGATGAAGACCCGTCGGGCTAACTCCCGATCACGAGAAAGATCTCTCCGACCGGCGCCTTCGATCCATTCGGCACCACGGCCTTCAGCGGAAATCCATACGTGCCGCGAAAGCTCACGAAGCGCCCGACCTGCACGCGAATCCCCGCCCCGACGCTCGCCAGCGACGCATCGTTGACTTCGCCGAATTCGGCGATGCGATTCCACACGTGGCCCGCATCGAAGAACACGAACGGCTGCATCGCCGCGATGCCCGCCGATATCGCCGGCGCGCGCAGTTCCGTCTGCAGGTTCCATCCGCGATCGCCCTGCGCAGCATACGGCTCATAGCCGCGCACCGTGGCATCGCCGCCCAGACCGAGCTCCTCGCTCGGCAACAGCGTGCTGCCCGTCCACTGGAAAAGCCCGCGCGCCGACACCGAAAAGCCCGACGTGCCGAGCGGCATGTCGCGCTGCGCCGACAACTGCATGTACTGATAGCGCGGCTTCGCGCCGAGGCGCGCGGCATCGTAGGCTTCGTCGTTGCTGTTGCTGTCGAAATAACCCGGACTCGCGAAGAGCGATGCATTCAGATGCGTATCGCCGGAAGCGTCGCTCTTAGAAAGATCGTAGGCGACGACGAACTGATGAATATGCGTGTTCGCATTGAACACCTGAAAGCCGCCGAATTCGAGGTCGTTGTTCGAGCGCTTGAAGTCGTAGCCGAGCTGCACTTGCTGCTGCCACGCGCCCGCGTGATCGAGCGGCGGCAAGCGCCAGTCGTATCGAAAGCTGATTTGGGAGCTGAGACCGGTTTGCCCGTAACTGTCCGGCAAACGCGGCGTACTTTCCGCGAACACGCCGAACAACTCGACGCGATCGAGCCACGGCAAGGGCGCCACCACATTGAACGCGTGCGCGATGTAGCGCGGACGATCGGGCCGCCCTTCGATATCCGGATTGCCGCTCAGAAGATCGTTACTCGCGGTCATCTGATAGCCGATGCGCGCATCGATGCCGAAGAGATTGCCGTAATCGAATCCGGCGAGAATGCGATCGCGGCCGAGATCGCGCACGCCGTCGTTGTTATAGCCGCCATAGATGCGAAACGGAAAGCGATCCTCGGTTTGCAGCACGACATCGGTCGTATCGTGCGCGGCGCCCGGCGCATAGATCACGTCCACGCGCCGGTACGGATTCGCGTTGAGCAGCGCGAGCCCCGAAGCGATATCGCTTTCGCGGATCGGCTCGCCGCTCGCGAGCGGCATCTCGCGCATGAGCAGCGCATCGGAGAAGTAGCGATTGCCTTGGGGTATCACGCGCCCCGCGCGAAACTCGGCGATGACGATCTTCACGACGCCATCGCTCACGTCCTGCTCGGGCACGTACACATCGACGAGCGGCTGGCCCGCGGCGCGATATCGCTGCACGACCGCGCGCCGTATCCCGGCGAGGCGCGCAAAAGTCAGAGGCTTGTGGAGATCGGCCGAGAAGCCGTCGAGAAATTCGCGCGTGAGCAATGGCGCGCCCGTCGCCGTGATCGCGTTGTCCGCGGCCGATTGCGTCGTCGGCTCCGCGGCATCCGCACGCACGAACGCGATGCCGCGCAGATCGCGGATAGCGACGTCCTGCGAGTCATCGCGAGGCTCGGGCCGCGATGGCGACGCGCGCGGCCGTTCCTCGGCGGGCGGCGCGATCGGCGCGACATCGCGATACGACTGCGCGGCGGCATCGCGTGCAGGAACGATGCAGACGATCGCTGCCGACACGACCGTCACGGCGACGCGTGCGCGTGTCAATCGATTAGTCGCGCGCGGCGATCATGAAGCATGTATCCTCCGGCGTTCGTCGCGTGGGTCGGCTTCGCATGGTATCAGCGATGTCGCGGAACGTTTCGTGCAATAAGCGTATCCATCGCGGTTCACGTAGAAATGACGCCGGGCGAATCATTCGACATGTAGAAATCACCGCGTCACGCGCGGCGCATGTGTCGAACGCACAACCCATCTATGATTCGAAGACGATCGGCCTAATAGACAGCCGAAGCCGCATGACCAGGACAGGGATGGACAAAACCTCCACCGCAGATATCGACGCGCAATGCGCGCGCGAGCCGATCCACATTCCCGGCGGCATCCAGCCTCACGGCGTGCTCTTCAGCGTCGATGCGCACTGCCACATCCTTCAAGTGAGCGCCAACGTCGCGCAGTTAGCGCACATCGCGCCCGACGCGTGCCTCGGGCTCGCGCTATCGGCTGTGCTAGGCGAGCCCGCAGCCGAACGCGCGAGCGCGGGCCTCAGGCAACTCACGCGCGATGGCGCGACGATCCACGCCGGCAACGTGGTGCTCGACGGCTGGACGCTGCGCGGGCCGGTCGCGATCGTCGTGCATCGGCATGACGGGCTGCTGTTCGTCGAAGTCGAGCCGGCGCAGGACACCGCCGATGTGTTCTCGACCATCTACCCGCTCGTGCGCTCCTTCGTCACCGAAGTGCAATCGATGCGCACCATCGAGCAGCTCTGCCAGTTCGCCGCCGATGAAATCGCGCGCATTACCGGATTCGGGCGCACGCTCGTGTATCGGTTCGATGAAGAAGGCAACGGCAACGTGCTCGCCGAAGCCGTCGAGCCGGGCTATCCGTCGTATCTGAACCAGCACTTTCCGGCGTCGGACATTCCGGCGCAGGCGCGCGAGCTGTATCGCAGGAATCGCATTCGCCTCATCTCGAACGCCGACTACGAAGCCGCGCCGCTCGTGCCCGCGCTGCATCCGGCGACGGGCCGCCCGACCGATCTCACCTACGCGTCCTTGCGCAGCGTGTCGCCCGTGCATCTGCAATACATGCGCAACATGGGCACGCTCGCCTCCATGTCGATGTCGATTCTCGTCGACGACAAGCTATGGGGCCTGATTTCCTGCCATCACGCGACGCCGCGCCTGCCGCCGTTCGAAGTGCGCACCGCGTGCGAGCATGTCGCGCAGATCGTCTCGTTGCAGATCGAGGCGCGCGAGTCGCAGGGCGAGGCGCATTACCGGCTCGAACTGCGCCGCATGCTGTCGAAGCTGCTTTCGTCGATGGCCAATACCGACAGCTTCGTCGACGCGCTCGTGAACGACGCCTCCGATCTGCTCGGCTTCACGCGCTCGTCGGGCGCGGCGGTGATCTTCGAAGGACGCACGTCGCTCATCGGCGTGACGCCGGGCGAGCACGGCGTGACAGCGCTCGTCGACTGGCTCGACGATCAGAGCGAGGATGTCGTGATGTCGGATCGCGCCTCGCAGGAATGCCCCGCGCTCGCGGATTCGTCCGACGTGGCCGGCTTTCTCGCGGTATCGATCTCGAAGATTTACCGCAACTACGTAATCTGGTTCCGCCGCGAAGTCGTGCAGACGATCGAATGGGCCGGCGACCCGCGCGCGAAGCTCACGGGCCTCGCCGATTCGCTGTCGCCGCGCGTGAGCTTCGATACGTGGACCGATGTCGTGCGTCATCGCTCCTTGCCGTGGCGTCCGGCCGAGCGCGAGATCGCGCTGGAATTCCGCGCGGCGGTGCTCGGCATCGTGCTGCGGCGCGCGGAGGAAATCGCGCAACTCGCGACCGAACTGGGTCGCGCGAATCACGAGCTCGAAGGATTTTCCTACACGGTGTCGCACGATCTGCGCGCGCCGCTCAGGCATATCGTGAGCTTCGCGGACCTGCTCGGGCAGATCGACGGCGAGAAGCTTTCGGAGCGCGGGCGCGGCTACCTGGAGCGCATCGTGACGTCGGCGCGTTTCGGCGGCCGTCTCGTCGACGATCTGCTTTCGTTCGCGCAACTCGGCCGCGCGGCGCTGCGTCCGCACAAGGTCGATGTCCACGCGCTCATCCATACGGTGATCCAGAACGATATCGAAGAACACGCGTCGGCGCGCGTGCACTGGAAGGTGGATGCGCTGCCGTCCATCGAAGCGGATCTCGTGTTTCTGCACGTAGCGTTCGCGAACATCATGTCCAACGCGGTGAAGTTCAGCGCGCAGCGCGACCAGCCGACGATCGAGATCGGCGCACACGATGGCGCGGGCGAACTGGCCGGCCACGTCGTGTATTTCGTGCGCGACAACGGCGTGGGCTTCGACATGCGCTATGTCGACAAACTCTTCGGCGTGTTCCAGCGCCTGCACGTGAACGAAAAGTTCGACGGCACCGGCATCGGCCTGGCGAACGTGCGGCGCATCATCGAGCGGCATGGCGGCAAGGCCTGGGCCGACGGCACGCCCGGTCAGGGCGCGACTTTTCATCTGGCGCTGCCGAAGCAGTTTCGCCCCGAGAGCGGCGTGCGGCGCGACACGGCCGCGTCCGCGCTGGCGCGGCTCGCGGCGGGCACGGGCGGCGCGGGGCATGACATCGGCCAGCTCGTCAGGCGTTCGGAGCAGGAGAAGAAGTAACGCGCAATGCAAAAACGGCCGCGATCTGATCGATCGCGGCCGTTGCGCTTTGATGACGCTCTATCGCGCTTAGAAGCGGTGACGCAGACCCACGGTCGCCGCAACCTGATTCTGCGTCGACGACGGCGACAGCGTGTTGATCATCGCGACGTTCGCGCCTGCATTGCCCAGATCGCCCGACGCGTGCTGATACACGCCTTCGACGTACACATCGGTGCGCTTCGAGAGCGCGTAATCGGCTTGCAGCGATGCGGTATGCCACTTCGGATCGCCCGAACCGTTCGCGCCCGTTACCTTGCCGTCCGTGAACGTGTACGAGGCGTTCAGGCTCAGCGCCGGCGTCAGCGCGTAGCGGCCGTCCAGCTCGAAGTTGTTCAGATGCAGATTCGTGTTGCCCGGCAGCGCGACCGTCGTGCCGCCTTGCGACGCGGCGAGCAGGTTGTCGTAGTGGGTGTTGGTCCACACGAAGGCGACCGTCGCCGGGCCGTACGTGTAGTTCACGCCCGCGCCGAACGTGCGCTGCAATTCGGCCGTCAGATTGGCGTTGTTACCCTGACCCGCCGAAACCGCGCCGCCCGCATTCGCGTTGCCGCGCGAGTTGTTCGTCTGCAAATAGGCGGCCGCGAAGTTCAGCGGGCCGTTGCCATACGAAGCGCCCGCGCTCCACGCACGGTTGTTCGCGAACTGGCCGGCGTCGTTCGAGAAGCCGTACAGACCGCCGAACTTGAAGCCCGCGTAACTCGCGCTCTGATACTTGACCGAGTTCTTGATCGAGAACGAGTGATCGAGGTTGTCGTTATCGAACGGGTGCGCGGCCAGGTTGTTGCCGTAGCCCGCGCCGGATTCCGCGAACGGCGACAGATAATCGACCATCGAATCATATTGACGGCCGAGCGTGACCGTGCCGAATTGATCGTGTTGCAGGCCAACGTATGCCTGGCGATTGAACATCGTGTTGCTTTCGTTGAAGCGGCCGTTATTGAGGTTGAAGCCGCTCTCCAACTTGAAGAGCGCGTGCAACCCGCCGCCCAGATCTTCGCTGCCTTTCAGGCCGAAGTAAGTATCGGAAACTGCGCCGCTGCCTTGTTGCCAGTTGCTATGGCCGCCGGAGTTGTTCGTATAGACGAGGCCTGCGTCAAGCGTGCCGTACAAAGTAACGCTACTCTGCGCGTGGGCTGCTACTGCGAACGTGCCGAGAATGCCCGCGATGAGAAGGGTTTTTTTCATGGTTCTCTAGTGTCCTGTTTAAAGCGAAAGCTTCCGGGGTTGACGAACCATATCGATGGCCGTTTGCCCTCGTGAAACTGGGACACACTTTATTCGACTGACAACTGAAGTGGCCGCGTATCGCGCGCAATAATCATTTGCCGATTCTGCAACCGGGTGCGCAAAATCGTTCATATTCGTTTAAGGTCAAGCGCTTAGCCCCGCCAGCCGGCCTCCCACGATGATTCTTCTGTTGCACATCGACGACGTTATTGGTGCGGATTCTGGATAACTCCATTTCGCCGAATGTCGTTTATAACGAGCAGCGATATTTGCTAGACTCGTTCGTGTCTACAGGTCGCCGAAGCAGATATTCTGAGGACACGGGGCGGTTTCGCGAGAGGAAATCGCTCCGTTTTAATTCGCCTTTTTCGGATTCGACTTCCGTTACTCAATCGCGCGTATATCACACTTCAATGCGAGCGTTTTAGCCTCGCTCATAATCCCGTTTCGTCGCAAATAATCAGGTACCCGAACCATTCGGTGGATTGAGCGGATTTTCTTTCATTTGTGTGCCGAAACGACTTTCATTCGCATCGATATCGCCGATATGTTTTTGCGAATATCTCGATGTCTTGAAAATTTTGCGCAGCTTTCCGCCGATTCGAGGCGACGAAATTACAGCCGTCGCCTCCTCGTTCGGCAATTAGAGGGAAACTTCTTAAGAAATGTAACTGGTCGCCAAACGTTTGCCGTGACATGCGGCGGTCATCGGACATCTGAAGTTTCATTTCGAAACAAATTGAATAGCCTTGAATCGCCTCTCCGGAACATTGATTGCTTAAATAGAGGTCTCTGCAAATCCAGCCGGAATCAGCAACATGAAAAGAAGCGCCGATGCAACAACCGTCCCAGCCTTTCGACAGCGACGCCCAGCGCAACTCGCGGAGGGCGAACTAAAACATCTGGAAAGGATCCTGGCGAGTTTCGTCGAAGGCAGCACGTCCTCGGACCGTCTGCCCGCCAGATACTGGAACATGAGAATTTCGCAACTGGATGAGGATTACGATCTCGTCCCGTCGCAGAGTCATCGTGTGGCTTCGCTTCAACGCAAGCTCGCGTTACTCGACAAGGCACTCGATACGGCCGCCGACGCTCAGGACGGTCAGCAAAGCCGGCGCGTCGCCGCCTGACTTCGCTCCACATCGCACGACGGCATCACGAGGCCGCTCGCACCCATTCATCGACGAATGTGCGTGCCGCCGTATGCGCGCTCATCAGCGCGTCTTCAGCCGACGTGAAACTCGAATAACGCGTGCTCTCGATGCACAGCGGCGAAAACGCGGTGACCGGTCTTCCCGAACGACTGATGGTTACGATCGCCAGATAGTGCGCCGCGCCGGGAGAAGGCACGAGCCTGTGACTGGTTTCGATCGCGACTTCGAGCACGAAGCCTTTGTGGTTGTACGACCGGATCATCGGAGCACCCCGTCACGCTGAGACGACGCAAAGCCGCGCACCGCAACGATGCACGGCGTCTGATCGTGCACTCAGCACGAGACGTTCCTGTGCACGGACCTGACGTGTGGCGTTTATCTGGCGCGGCGCATCGCCGTGCGGGCAACATCGGCGGCGAGATCGGCGCGCAGTTCGGCCCATTTGCCCAGCAGGGTGGCGTCGTCGGTCAGGAAGTACGGCGTGTGCGCCCACTGCTCGACCTTGCCGCCCGCAACGACGAGTTCGAAGATGCGCATGTCCTCGTCGTCGCTCACGCCCATGCGCACGAGTTCGCGGAGCGAAAGGATATCGTGCAGCGCGACCGTCTGAATGCCGACGCCGTGCAGCACCGCCATCACCGTCTTGCCGATACGCCATGCCGCCTCGCGGCTGTCCGCCAGAACGAACGCGACGCTTTCGAGCGGCGCCTCGAATTTCAAGCGGTACAGGCGAGACTTACATTGTTCACTCAGTTGCGTGTCCATATTGCTCAAGCCTGCGCTCATCGCCGGAGGCTGAAAATACGGCGTCTCATGCGATTGAGAGCGGTGTCGTCGAAGTGGATGTGAAGATTGATCGCGGCCTGGTTCGCCTGCGTCGCTCGCTTGGAGCGATGCATTGCAGGAGTTGTTCCCGCACAAGCATAGGATGCCGCACGCGCAAGCGTATGTCCGATTGCACTGCCCTTCGACATACGCTCGCGCATGGGTTCGTGAAGGCCCGATGGCCTTGGCGCTGCCCACTCAGTGATTCAATTCCTCCAGACGCAATCCGTTGGTTTTCGGTCCGAACAGCCCGATCGCCAGCGCGACCAGCAACATGCACACCGTGATGCCGACGAACACGCCCGGCACGCCGAAGTCCTTCAGCAGCGACGCGATGATGAAGCCCGACATCATCGCGCCCGCGCGGCTCGCCGAGTACACGATGCCGCTCGCACGGCAGCGCACGGCCGTCGGAAACAGTTCCGTCTGATACGCGTGATAGCAGACCGAGATGGTTTGCCCCGCGAGCGAAATCAGCACACCGAGCGCGATGAGCGCGGCGGGCGATTTCATCTGCCCGAACGCGAGACCGCTCGCGATCACGACGAGCGCGCCGCCGACGATCAGATACTTCCGCTGAATGCGGTCGGCGTACAGCATCGCGAGTAGCGGTCCGACAGGCAGCGCGAACGCGATGACGAACGAATACAGCAGACTCTTCGTCACGGTGACGCCCTGGCCGATGAGCAGCGTCGGCACCCAGTTGGCGAAGCCGTAATACCCGATCGCCTGACAGAAATTGAAGACGACGAGCATGATGAGACGCGAGCGATACGGCGCATCGAACAATTCTCGAAGCGACGCGCGCCGATGCGCCGGCTGCTCGACGACCGGCGCGGGCGGCGGCAACGCGGCGCCCGATTCGCGCTCGACCACGCGCTCGATCTCGCTCACGACGCGTTCGCCTTCCTCGTCGCGGCCATGCATCGCGAGCCAGCGCGGGCTTTCCGGCACCGCGCGCCGGATGAACCACACGACCACCGCGCCGACCGATCCCGCGAGCACGACGATGCGCCAGCCATCGAGGCCGAACACGGTTTCCGGCACCAGCCAGTAGGACAGGAGCGCGGCGACGGGCGCGGCTGCGAACATCACCATCTGATTGAAGGCCATCGCGCGGCCGCGCATGTGCTGCGGCACGAGTTCGGTCACGTAACTGTCGATGGTGATGATCTCGATGCCCACACCGATGCCCATCACGAAGCGCCAGAAGATCACGCCTTCGGGCGTCGTCTGGAACGCCATGATCGCGGAGCCGACCGAGTACCACAGCAGCGAGAACGTGAACACGCTGCGTCGCCCGTAGCGGTCCGGCAGCCAGCCGAAGAAGAACGTGCCGATGAAAAGCCCCGCGAACGTCGCCGCGATGAAACCCGCGATGCCCGTGAAGCCGAAGAAAGCGTGCGTGGTGGTCTGCAAGAGGCCGCTCTTCGCCATGCCCGGCGCGATATAGCCTGTAAAGATCAGATCGTAGATTTCGAAGAAGCCGCCGAGCGAGATGAGAAACACGAGCATCCACAGATGCCGCGTGATCGGCAGCCGATCCATGCGCGCGGAGATCTGCGCACCGGGCGTCGAGGCGACGCGAACATCGGGCGATGCGAGCGGCTCGGCGATCGCGCTGAAGGTTGGTTGCATTGCTTTGTCTCCTGAGTGGGCGACGGCGCCGGTTTTTATGTGCGCTCGTCGCGATGCTTCACGCCGTGACGTTCTTCCTGAGCTGCCCCAGCACTTCGTCCGTATGCTCGCCGACGCGCGCGAGCGGTTGACGCACGCCGGGGCGGCGTCCGCCCATCGTGAGCGGCAGCAATACGACGTCGGTGGTGCCGCCGTCGTCGGTCTGCATCGGCACGAGGCCGCCGCTCGCCTTCAGGTGCGGATCGTCGAGCAACTGTTCGGGGCGCATGATCGGCGCGTACGGAATGCCGGCCGCTTCGAGCTTCGGCGCGAGTTCGTCCGCGCGATGATTCGCGAGAATCTCGCCGAGCCGCGCGAGCAGATGCGGCCGCACCGCGACGCGCATCGCATTGGTCGCGAAGCCGGGTTCCTGCGCGAGGTCGGGGCGTTCGAGCACGTCGCAGAGCGTCACGAACTGCTTGTCGCTCACCGCGCCGATGAAGAGCTGCTCGCCTTCGGCCAGCGTGAACACGTCGTACACGCTCCACGCCGATACACGCGATGGCATCGGCGGCGGCGCTTCGCGCGTCATCGCGTACTGCTGCATGTGTTGCGCGGAAAGAAACACGCAGTTCTCGAAGAGCGCGCTCTGCACTTCCTGGCCGCGTCCCGTGAGATCGCGTTCGCGCATCGCGGCAAGCACGCCGATCGCGCCAAACATGCCGCCCATGATGTCGTTCACCGATGTCCCCGCGCGCAGCGGGCGGCCCGCCGGACCGGTCATGTACGCGAGGCCGCCCATCATCTGCACGACTTCATCGAGCGCGAGGCGCTTTTCATACGGGCCCGGCAGGAAGCCCTTGTGCGACACGTAGATGAGCTTCGGATGCGCCTTCGAGAGCGTGTCGTAGTCGAGCCCGAACTTCGCCATCATTCCGGGGCGGAAGTTTTCGAGCAGCACGTCGCATTGGCCGATCAGATCGATTGCGGCGTCGCGCCCCTCTTCCGTGTTGATGTCGATGACGACGCTTTTCTTGTTGCGATTGAACGAGCGAAAAAAGCCGATGCCGAGGCCGGGCAGATTGCGCGTCTTGTCGCCGCCGGGCGGTTCGATCTTGATGACTTCCGCGCCGAGATCCGCGAGGATCATGCCGCAGGTCGGGCCCATCACCATATGCGTGAATTCGATCACGCGCACGCCTTCGAGCGGCAGGGTTGAATGACTCATATCGTCCTCAGGCTTCGATTGCAGCGGTTGATTCGTACGTGACCGGCAAGCCCGCGAGCGCGAGCGCGCCGCGCAGGGTTTCGCCGTCGAGCCAGCGCGCGACCTTCGCGCGCAGCTTCAGCAAGGCGGGAATGTCGATGCCGGTATCGATGCCCATATCGGCGAGCATGAACGCGAGGTCTTCGCTCGATGCATTGCCGCTCGCGCCCGGCGCATGCGGACATCCGCCGATGCCCGCGAGCGTCGCATCGAAACGCGCGACGCCGGTTTCGAGCGCGGCGTAGACGTTGGCGAGCGCGAGGCCGCGCGTGTCGTGGAAATGACCGCACCAGAAGCGCTCGCCCGCGATGACACGCGCCTTCTCGAAGAGATCGCGGACCGCGGACGGCCCGGCATAACCGACCGTATCGGCGATGGAGACGCGGTCCGCGCCGGCATCGAGCAGCGCCTGCACGTAGCGCAGCACATCGGCGGGATCGACGTGGCCCTGAATCGTGCAGCCGAACGCCGTGCCGATGCCGCCTTCGATCATCGTCTTCGAACCCGACGCATCGCGCGCCGCCCGCATGCGCGCCACTTCCGCGACGACTTCCTCGGGCGTCTTGCGAAGGTTCGCGAGGCTGTGCGCGCGGCTCGCGGAGAGCGGCACGAGCATCAGATCGGCTTGTGTTTCGATGGCGCGCTCGGCGCCCTTGAGATTCGGCACGAGCACGGAGACGAAAAGCCCCGGCAACGTCCTGGCGTACGCGACGAGTTCGGCGGTATCGGCGAGTTGCGGCAGGAGGCGCGCGGGCACGAACGAACCGACTTCGATTTCGCGCTGACCGGCGGCGTACGCATCGCCGATCCATTCGAACTTGCGTTCGGTCGGCACGATCGTTCGAATGCTTTGCAGGCCGTCGCGCAGGCCGACCTCACGGATCACGGCGCGCTGTGGGAACGCGGGCATGGCTTTGTCTCCGAGTCTTTTGTGTGTATGGTCTCGACTTTAGAGATTCCGCAAACGCCATTAAAGCGGTAATTTGGAAGGCTCATGCTTCCCGTTCGGAACGTCAGAGGAGTGGCCCGCCCATGCGCGACATCGACCTGAAAACGCTGCGCCTGTTCGTGACGGTCTGCGAGCACCAGAACATCGCGCGCGCGGCGCAGGAATCGCATATCGAGCCTTCGGCGATCAGCAAGCGCATCGCGCAACTGGAGACGTCGCTCGGCGTGCCGCTGCTATCGCGCTCGCGGCGCGGCGTCGAGCCGACGCCCGCGGGCATCGCGCTGCTGGAGCATGCGCGCAGCGTGCTCTTCACGATGGAGCGCATCGCGAACGATGTCGCCGCGTTCGGCGGCGGTCTGATGGGGCGCGTGAGCATTTGCGCGTCGGCATCGGCGATTGCGGAAGCGCTGCTCGACGATATCGCGTCGTTCATGCGCGAGCCCGCAAATCAGAACATCAAGGTCGATGTGGAAGAGCGCCTGTCGCACGATCTCGTGCGGCAACTGCGCGAAGGCGTGGCGTCGGTCGGCGTGTGCTGGGACAGCGTCGATCTGCGCGGCTTGCAGCATCGGGCGTATCGGCATGACCGGCTCGCGCTCGCGGTGCCCGCCGATCATCCGTTCGCGCGTCGGCCTTCGGTGAGCTTCGAGGAATCGCTGGACTTCGAGCATGTCGGTCTGCCGCCCGCGACGGCCGTTCATACGATGCTGCAACGCGCGGCCGCGCAGGCGGGCAAGACGATGTCGTATCGCGTGATCGTGTCGAGCTTCGACGCGGCGTTTCGCGTCGTCGCGGCGGGACTGGGCATCAGCGTCGTGCCGATGGAAGTCGCGGGAACGTATCGGCAGGCGCTCGGCGTCGAAGCCGTTCCGCTTTCCGATGCGTTCGCGAAACGGCGCTTCGTCGTGTGCTTCAGGGATTTCGAAGCGTTGCAGCCGGCGGCGCGACGCCTCGTCGAACATCTGGAAACGCGGGCCGCGCGCTAACGCGGCGCGTCGCAGAACACGGTTTGCGCGTCCTTCTTCTCGAATGTCAGATTGACGGATCGCGCGCCGCCCGGGCGCGTGCAATGCGGCTTGCCCGCGGGCACGGTGAGCAATTGCCCCGCGCGCAGTTCGACGGCGCCCTCCTCGAATTCGATGACGAGTGTCCCTTCGACGGCGACGAAAGTCTCGTCCGAATTCGGATGAAAGTGCCATCGATAAGGCGCGTCCATCACGCTGATGTGGACATCGTGATCGTTGACGCTCGAGATGACGCGGTTCATGTAGCCGTCGCGGGCGGCATCGGCGATGGCTGCGTAGTCGATGGTTTCAGTCATTCGTTCAGGCTAACGCGGTGGGTCAGGCGTTACAAACGAATCTTTTTAGCCTCGATGTGAGCGGGATTGTCCATTCAAACACCGCCCTGAAGCCCCGCAGCATCTCCCCGCCCCATGATCGCCGCAATATTGCCGATGGCCGGCTCCGCGTAACGCACCGGCCGCGCGTCGAGCGGCAGCGGCGCGGGGCCCGAATCCGTCGCGCGCTGATAGACCGGCAGCGGCGGCGCGCTCTGCGCGCTCGATGCGACCGGGAACACCGGCCCGCCCACGATCCCCACGCCGAAGAACGGATGCGCCTGCGCCACCGTCACAAGGCCGAAAGTCAGTTGGGCGGCCACCATCGCGTATTTGATCGCTCTCATTTCCCGTCTCCTGGATTGCAGTTGTTTGTCGATGGAAGCATTCTGCCCAACGAAAATGAGCGAAAAATGAGCGCGCGAATGACACGAATCATCCGAGGGTTCGGTGTCGTCTACACTGAAGAATCGGCGCTCACTGACGATCCCTCCCCATGCATAGCCGATTCACCGCGATCCTCACCGCCCTATCAGCCGCCGCGCTCTTCGGCGCGACCACGCCGATCGCCAAGGCGCTGCTCGGCCCGATGCCGCCGTTCATGGTCGCCGGCCTGTTCTATCTCGGCAGCGGCGTCGGCCTCGGCGCGATCCTGCTCGGCCGCGCGTTCTTGGGCGCGACAAACGAAGGCCTGCGCGCGCGGGAAATCGCGTGGCTCTTCGGCGCGATTGCGTTCGGCGGCGTCGCCGGGCCGGCGTTATTGATGCTCGGACTCACGAGTACGCCGGCCGCAACGAGTTCGCTTCTGCTCAATCTGGAAGGCGTGCTGACGGCGGCGATCGCGTGGATCGTGTTTCGGGAGAACGTGGATTTTTCCGTGTTTCTCGGCATGGCCGCGATCGTCGCGGGCGGCGTCGTGCTCGCCTGGCAGCCGGGCGCGGCGCACGCTACGACAGGCGCGCTGCTGATCGCGCTGGCGTGCCTGTGCTGGGCCATCGACAACAACCTGACGCGCAGAATCTCGACCGCCGACGCGATGCTGATCGCTTGCGCGAAGGGCCTCGTCGCGGGCGCGGTGAATCTCGGCATCGCGCTCGCGATGGGCGCGCATCTGCCCGCGCTGCACATCGTCGCCGGCGCGATGACGACTGGCTTCGGCGGCTACGGCGTAAGTCTCGTGTTGTTCGTGATCGCGCTGCGCGGTCTCGGAACGGCGCGCACGGGCGCGTACTTTTCGGTCGCGCCGGTCTTCGGCGTCGCGCTCTCGCTCGCGATGTGGCCGCAGACGCCGGGCGCGTCCTTCTGGATCGCCGCCGCGCTGATGACGCTCGGCGTATGGCTGCACGTACGCGAGCGCCACGAACACGTGCATACGCACGAGCCGCTCGAACATACGCATCGGCATGTGCATGACGAGCATCATCGGCATGTGCACGACTTTCCGTATTCCGGCGACGAGCCGCACACGCATCCGCACGTGCATCTGCCGATCACGCATTCACACGCGCATTTCCCCGACATTCATCACCGGCACGCGCACAAGCACGGCTAGAACACCTTGCCCGGATTGAGCAGCCCGTGCGGATCGAGCGATGCCTTGATCGCGCGCATCGACGCGATATCGGTTGCGCGGCGCGCGAGGTGCAGATAGTCGCGCTTCTTTATGCCGATGCCGTGCTCCGCCGATATCGAGCCTTCGAATTCGCGCGTGACGTCGTAGATGACGGCATCGATGTCGTCGTGGTCCTGCTTTCCCCTGCCGGGAAGGTCGACGACGATATGGATATTGCCGTCGCCCAGATGGCCGTACGTCATCACGATCGCATCGGGCCAGCGCGCGCGCAGACGCGCTTCGCATTGCGCGGCCGCCTCGCCGACCTGCGCGATCGAGAAACTCACGTCGTACGCCGCGTAGTTCGGGATGAAGCGATCGTATTCGCCGGGTGCGTCGCGGATCGCCCAGAAATCGCGCGCGTGCGCTTCGTTCGACGCGATCGCCGCATCGGTGACGGTGCCCGCTTCGAGCATGGCGCCGAGAAATTCCTCGAAGGCTTCGCCGTGCCGGACGGGATCGGTGCCGACGCTTTCCAGCAGCACGTAGAACGGATGCGCATCGGCGAGCGGCGCGCGCAGATTCCTGAGATTGGCGATAACCGTATCGTGATAGCCGGCCCACATCACCTCGAACGCGGACACGCCCGGCGCGAGACTCGCCTGCGCGCGCGTGAGCAGCGTGGTGACGGCGGCGAAATCCGGCAGCCCGCACCATGCGGTGGCGGTCGCCGTGGGCTTCGGGCGCAGACGCAATACGACGCGCGTGATCACCGCGAGCGTGCCTTCGCTGCCGATCAACAGGTGCCGCAAGTCGTAGCCGCTGTTGTTCTTGATCATCTTGTTCAAGCCGCCGACGATCTCGCCGCTCGCCAGCACGGCTTCGACGCCGAGCACCTGATCGCGCATCATGCCGTACTTGATGACGCGGTTGCCGCCCGCGTTCGTCGCGAGATTGCCGCCGATGGAGCAACTGCCGCGCGCGCCGAGATCGAGCGGAAAGTAGAAGCCCGCCGCGCTCGCCGCTTCCTGAACCACTTGCAGCGGCGTGCCGGCCTCGACGGTCATCGTCGCGGAGATGTCGTCGATCTCGATGATGCGGTTCATGCGATCGAGACTCAGCGCCACTTCGCCGCCGAGCAGATTCGCGCCGCCGACGAGCCCCGTGAGACCACCTTGCGTAACGACCGGCTGCTTGTACTTCGCGCAGATTGCGAGCGCCTGCGCGACTTCATCGGTGGAGCGCGGCCGGATGATCGCGAGCGGCGTCGCGCCGGGCAAGCCGCTCCAGTCCGCGACGCGCCTGTCTCCGAATTCGTCGGGCAACGCCACGACCTGCGCGCCGAGCGCTTCACGCAATGCCATTACTGCTTCGCTTGCCACCATGCGTCGTCTCCGTTCGTTGTTTCGCGTCGATGTCAGATGCGACAGTTTGAACCAAAACGCGCGAGAATTACCGGCAATCATCCGGGAGAAACGCGACGATGGAACGTGCAGACTACGAAAGCGCGCTGGCTCAACTGACGGGCGCGGCAGAACTGGTCGCGGCGGGCGTGAGCGGAGATCAACGCGCTCAGGCGTTCGAGATGCTGGCGTTTTTCCGGTTGCGTCAGGCACGCGCCGGCGAATCGCGTGCGCCGCTCACATCCGACGACGAACTCTTCAGGGACACCGCGATCGCCGCGCTCACGATGGCCGGCCGGAAGGAATTTCTCGCCGCGGCCGCGTTGCTCGAACAGGCGCGCGGACTGGCTCGGAGTTAGGTGTCGGCTGGAACTAGAACAACTCGGTGTCCAGCGGCAGCAGGTTGATCCACTTGACTGCCGTGCGCCGCTCGACGCCATCGTCATGGATGGACCGTATCATCACGCGCTGGCCGCGCGCCTCCCCGAGCACTTCAACGATCCTGTTGTGATATCGCGCAAGCGAGCCGCGTAACGGCTTGCGCTTCCTGCTGTTGCGGGGAGAAACTGCGGGCATTGGACGTGACAGCGATTTATGACGGCCACATCATAACGATGCTCACGCCCGCACTCAAATATTCAACCTCATTATTGTGAACCGCCACACCATGCGTCGAATCACTGTCCGGACTTCGCCCGTTCATGGCCGGGGCGTTTTCGCTCTCGCCGATCTGCCCATCGGCGCGCTGCTGCTCGAATACAAAGGCCAGCGTCTGTCGTGGAAGGAAGCGCAGCGCATGCACGCGAAATCGACTGCGGAAGACGGCCACACCTTCCTCTTCGGCCTCGATGACGGCAGTGTCATCGACGGCGCGCGCGGCGGCAATTCCGCGCGCTGGCTGAATCACAGTTGCGCGCCGAACTGCGAAGCGGAGCAGGACGGCGAGCGCGTGTTCATCCGCGCCATCCGGCCGATCGTGAAGGGGCAGGAGTTGTTCATCGACTATTGCCTGACCGTCGATGGCCGCCGCACCGCCGCGTTGAAGCGGCTCTATGCCTGCCGATGTCTCGCGTCGAGCTGCCGCGGAACGATGCTGTCGTCGCGCAAGTAGCGCTCGCGCTGCATCTCCGCGGGCTCGCGGTCCGTATCGTCGATCGAGGCGACATGGGTCGCGAGACCATCGGCATAGTCATGAATACGGCAAGTGAATCGCAAGGCGCAGTGCTATATTGCGCGACATACCCAGCCCGAAGCGCAGCCCGGCTCATTCTGCCCATGACGGACAACACCTCAGGCGGCACCGAGAACTTCGCCCCGGATTCCTCCGACGACGCCGGCCGGCTGCGTCGCGAGCGCGCCAACGAGATGCTCGCGAACGTGGCGAAGGGCGACGAGCGCGCGTTCGCCGAGTTGTATCGCGCGACATCGCCGCGCGTCTTCGGCGTGATCGTGCGCATGATCCACGATCGCGGCGAAGCGGAAGACATTCTCCAGGAAGTTTTCGCCACCGCATGGCGCCGCGCGGATACCTTCGATCCGGCGCGCGGCAGTGCGGTCACATGGCTCGTCACGCTCGGGCGCAATCGTACGATCGACCGCATGCGTCAGCATCGCGAGGAACTGCTCGGCGAGAACGACACGGCCGAGATCGCCGACGAATCTCCAACACCCGCCGTCGCCGCCGAATCCAGCCAGGAGCGGCTGCGGCTCGAACATTGTCTCGACAGGCTCGAACCGCAGCAGAAGAGCGCGATCCGCGAGGCCTTCTTCACCGGCGCGACGTATAGCGAACTGGCGCAACGGCTCGCCGTGCCGCTCGGCACGATGAAAAGCTGGATTCGCCGCAGCCTGATGCAACTCAAGACCTGCCTCGAACAATGAACACGCCCGCCCGCGATGACGACGATCAGCGCTGCGCCGAATACGCGCTCGGCGTGCTCGATGCGCAGGAACGCGCCGCGCTCGAAGCGGATGTGTCCCGCGATCCTGCATTGCAGCGCGCGCTCGACGACTGGCACCAACGGTTCGCGCCGCTCGCCGAAGACATCCGCGCGATCGCGCCGCCGGAGCGCGTATGGACGCGCATCCGCCGCGATCTGGGGTTCATGACCCCGCAAAGCGCGCCGGAGCATAAGCGCTGGTGGGACAGCCTGAACGTCTGGCGCTGGCTCACGATCGGCGCGAGCGTCGCCGCGCTGGTGCTGCTCGGCGTGACCTTCAACTTGCTGCGCCAGCCGCCGCAAGCGCCGCCGACGACCGCGGCCGTTCCTAACGAATATCTCGTCGCGACGATCGCGCGCAAGGACGGCCTCGTGCACTGGACCGCGACCGTCGACTTGCGGCGCGCGCGCATGGTCCTCGTGCCCGCGTCGCGTGCGGCGGTGCCCGCGAATCGCACGACGGAACTCTGGCTCATCCCGCCGAACGCGAAGCCGATCGCGCTCGGCGTCTTTCCTGCCGATCAGCCCGCGACGATGACACTGCCGCCGGAGATCGTCGCGCAGATGAACGCGCAGGCCGTACTCGCGGTATCGGATGAGCCGCCGGGCGGATCGCCGACCGGCGCGCCGACCGGCACGGTGCTCGCGACCGGCCAGATGCATTCGACCTGACGCTTGCTGTCTTCGTGCGCCGACTGCTGTCGGCGCATGTCCACTTTTCGTTCGACTCCATCACGCTGCATCCGCTCGCGTGCGGCATCCGTATTGCTCTGTGAACGCATGTTTGCGGAGCCGTCATGCCCGTCATCGTCACCATTCTTGTCGTCGTCATCGGTTTCGTGCTGGTGTTTTCCGTCGTGTGGCTCTGGCAGTTGCGCACGGAAAACGCCGGCATGGTCGATCCGGTCTGGGCCGCATCGCTTGGCGCGGCCGCGCTTTTCATCGCCGCTTGCGGAACCGGGGCGATGGTCAATCGCGTGTGCGTCGCGGCAGGCGGCGCCGTCTGGGGCGCGAGACTCGCGCAGCATCTGTGGCGGCGCAATCACGGCAAGCCTGAAGACCCTCGCTATCGCGCGTTTCGTGAGCGCTGGGGCGCGCAGGCCGCGCTCAACATGTTCGGGTTCTTCCAGTTGCAGGCATTCATTTCGATGCTGCTCGCCATCGCGTTCTTCGTGCCCGCCTACGCGGACGATGCGGCGAGTCCGCTGGGCGTCGCGGGATTCGTCGCGGTCTGGATCATCGCCGTCGCGGGCGAAGCCGCCGCCGACCGTCAACTGAAGCGCTTCGTCGCCGATCCCGCGCATCGCGGGAAAGTTTGCCGCGAAGGATGGTGGCGCTATTCGCGTCATCCGAACTACTTCTTCGAGTGCGTGCACTGGCTCGCCTACGCCGTGCTGTCGATCGAGCTGCCGTGGGGCTGGGCCACGCTCGCGCCGCCCGTGCTGATGGCCTGGCTGCTGCTGAAGGTATCGGGCATTCCGATTCTGGAAGCGCGTCTGGCCGAAACGCGCGACGGTTATCGGGACTACATGCGCACGACGAGCGCGCTGATTCCGTGGCCACGCAAACGCGTGTGAACAGAGGAACGATATGCCGATAAACATCACCGCCCACGAGACGCCCGCAACGCCGGCCGACATGCCCGCGCACGACGAGAGCCGGATCATTCGCGCGTGCGAGCGCGGCTTCGTGCCCGATGCGCTCGTGCGTGCCGGCATGCGCATGCTGATCCGCCAGCGTCTCACCGACGAACACGCGAACGACAACGCGCTGCGCATGGAGGCGTTCGAACGCCTGCTCGCCGAACTGCGCGCGAGCCCGATCGCGATCGACACGCAAGCCGCCAACGCCCAACACTATGAATTGCCCGACGCATTCTTCGAGGCGCATCTCGGACCGCGTCTGAAGTATTCGTGCGGCTTTTATCCGCTCGGCGACGAGTCATTGGCGCAGGCCGAACTCGCGATGCTCGAACGCTATGCGGAGCGCGCGCAACTCGCCGATGGCCAGCGCATTCTGGATCTCGGCTGCGGCTGGGGTTCGTTTGCGCTGTGGGCGGCGCAGCGTTATCCGCGCGCGCAGATCGTCGCGCTGTCGAATTCGCACGGGCAGCGCGCGTTCATCGAAGCGCGGGCGCGACAGCGCGGGCTCGGCAATGTGCGCGTCGTGACGGGCGATATCGTCGATTTCGAATTCGCGCGTGCGGAAGCGCCGTTCGATCGAATCGTCTCGATCGAGATGTTCGAGCACATGAAGCACTACGGCTTGCTGCTCGCGAAGATCGCGCGCTGGCTCGCCGATGACGGACGACTTTTTGTCCACCACTTCGCGCACAAGAAGCTTGCGTATCACTTCACGTCGCGCGATGGCGGCGACTGGATGTCGCGCTACTTCTTCACCGGCGGCACGATGCCTTCCGCCTCTTTGCTGCTGCATTTCCAGGACGATCTGCGCGCGACGCGTCAGTGGTGGATGAACGGCACGCACTATGCGCGTACCGCGAATCAATGGCTCGCAGCACTCGATGCCGCACGCGATACCGTCATGCCGATGCTCCACGACGTCTACGGCGATGCGGCCGCGATCTGGTTCCAGCGCTGGCGCATGTTCTACATGGCGGTCGCCGAACTATTCGGCTACGCGCGCGGCGGCGAATGGGGCGTCGCGCATTTTCTGTTCGAGAAGCGTCCGATGAAGGTGACGACATGAAAAATGTACATCGCGTGCTGGTCGTTGCGCTCGTGGCGGCGGGCGTCGTCGCGGCGCTGGCGAGTTGTTCGAGCCCGCCGAATCCGAATCCGCGCGCGGGCGAGCCGCTTCATACCGTGCCCGTCGATGTGCCGCGTTACATGGGGCGCTGGTATGTCATCGCGAACATCCCGTACTTCGCAGAACGCGACTTCGTCGGCACGCACGTCGAATGGTCGCTGCGCCCCGACGGCAAAATCGACGACGTCTTTCACGGCCGCAAGAACGGTTTCGACCAAGCGGAAACGACGCATCATTTCGTCGACACTGTGAAGCCCGGCAGCGATGGCGGCGAATGGAGCGTGCAACCGTTCTGGCCGGTTCACGTGACGCAACTCACGCTCTACGTCGATCCGGATTATCGCTACACGATCCTCGGCTATCCGAACAAGAAACTCGGCTGGATCTTCTCGCGCGAGCCGTCGATGAGCGACGACGTCTATCGCTCGCTACTGGCGCGCCTCGACGCGATGGGCTACGACATCGCACGTTTCCGTCGCGTGCCGCAATCGCCCGAACAGATCGGACAGCCCGGATTTCAGAGCCCCGGTCAGCGCGAGTGACGCGACGTCACGATGTCACGACACGCGCATGCATCCGCGCGCGCGTCCTTCTCGTATCTCTTGAAAACAGCCACGTCCATGTGGCGCGAGGAGACCTTTTGGCGCGAGGAGACCGCCCGGCATGAATGCATCGACAAAAGGAAGACAGCAGCGTATCGCGGTGATCGGCGCGGGGATCGCCGGTCTCGCGAGCGCGTATCTGCTCTCGCGCGCGCATCGCGTGACGCTGTTCGAAGCAGCCGATTATCTCGGCGGACACACGCATACCGTCGATGTCGCGCTCGATGGCATGCAGCATCCCGTCGATACGGGCTTTCTCGTGTTCAATGACCGCACGTATCCGAACCTCATCGCGCTCTTCGACGAGCTCGGCGTGCTCGCGCATCGGAGCGAGATGACGTTTTCCGTTTCGCTCGACGGCGGGCGCTTCGAATGGGCGGGCACGAATCTCAACACGGTGTTCGCGCAGCGGCGCAATCTGTTCTCGCCTTCGTTTCTCGGCATGCTGCGCGATATCCTGCGTTTCAATGCATCGGCGCACGCGCATCTGGAGCGCGTGAGCGTGAATCGCTGCTCGGTCGGCGAACTGCTCGTCGAAGGCGGTTACGGCGCGCCGTTTCAACGTCACTATCTTTTGCCGATGGCCGCGGCGATCTGGTCGAGCGCGGCGCACGATATCCTGCGCTTTCCCGCTGCGACGTTTCTGCGCTTCTGCCTGAATCACGCGCTCTTGCAGGTGAACCATCGGCCGCCGTGGAAGACAGTCGCGGGCGGGGCGCGCGAGTATGTGCGGCGCATCGCGGCGACGCTCGACGACGTGCGCACGCATACGCCCGCGCGAGGCGTTCGCCGCGACGACGAAGGCGTCACCGTGATGACCGACGATGCCGGTCCCGAGCGCTTCGATGCCGTCGTCTTCGCCACGCACGCTCCGACGAGCCTTCGCCTGCTCGACGACGCATCCGCCGAAGAACGCGCATTGCTCGGCGCCGTGCGCTATCAGGGCAATCGCGCGGTGCTGCATACGGATCGCGCGTTGCTGCCGCGCAGTCGCCGGGTGTGGTCGGCTTGGAACTATATCGGCGCACGCGCGGGGCTTGTGCGAGAAGCGGCCGAGCCGGTCTGCGTGAGCTATCTGCTCAACCAGCTCCAGCCCTTGCCTTTCAGGACGCCCGTGGTCCTGACGCTCAATCCCGTCGATGAACCCGCGCCCGGCACGGAGATCGGCCGCTACGAATACGAACATCCGCTCTTCGATCTTGCCGCCATCGACGCTCAGACGCGTCTGCCGCGCATTCAGGGCGCGCGCCGCACGTGGTACGCGGGCGCATGGACCGGCTACGGCTTTCACGAGGACGGACTCAAGTCGGCATTGCGCGTCGCGCGCGATTTCGGCGTGCAGCCGGCATGGGCGAAACCATGAAAACGGCGCAATGGCTGACGGGCCGCGTGATGCACGAACGGCTGCGCCCGACGCGGCATCGCTTCGAATATCCGATGAGCTACGTCTATTGCGACGTCGCGCAACTCGATGCGCTTCGACGCGCGTGGTTCGGCATCGACCGCATTCGGCCGCTCGCTCTTTTCAGGCGCGATTACGGTCCGCGCGACGATTGCGATCTCGATCTCTGGATGCGCTCGTGCCTGGCGCAAGCACGCATTCCCGCCGATGGCGAAATCCATCTGCTGACGATTCCGCGCGTGTTCGGCTACGCGTTCAATCCGGTGAGCTTCTGGTTCTGTCACGATCGCGCGGGCGCATTGCGCGCGCTTTACGCCGATGTGCGCAACACGTTCGGCGAGCATCGCGGCTACTTGCTGAGCGCTAAGGATCACGCACCGATCGCCGATGACACCGTGCTCGTCTGTCGCAAGACGCTGCACGTTTCGCCCTTTTGCGAGATCGCGGGCGATTACGCATTTCGCGTGCGGCGGCACGGCGATCGTCTGTCCGTCTCGATCGATTATCGCGATGGTGACGGCCTGCTGATTCGCACCGCGATCGGTCTCGCCGCGCGGCCGCTCACCGGCGCGCTCGTGTGGCGCGCGATGCTGCGCGCGCCGCTTTTCGCCGCGAGCGTCATCGTTCGCATTCACTGGCAGGCGCTGCGGTTATGGATGAAGCGCGTGCCCTTTCACGGCAAGCATCCACCGAACACCGCCAAATCCCGACCATGAACCTGTTGCGGTCCTTCTACGCATCATCGTCCATGCCGCTGTCGGCACGGATCTTTCTCGGCCTTCTGCGTCGCATCCGCATCGGACATCTGGTGCTCGTGACGCCGGACGGCGGCCGCGGCGTGTTCGGCGATCCGCTCATGCAGCCCGCCGCGCACCTTTCCATACACGACTGGCGCGCCTGCCGCGCGATTCTGCGTGCGGGGGACATCGGTTTTGCGGAGGCGTATCGCGATGGATGGATCGATACGCCCGATCCTTGCGCCCTGCTGCGGCTCGCGATCCGCAACGAGCCGGCGATCGGGCGCACCGTCGCGGGCGGGTTTTTCGCGCAGTGCTGGCACAACGTGCGGCATCGGTTGCGGATGAACACGCGCGCGGGCAGCCGACGCAACATTCACGCGCACTACGACATCGGCAATGCGTTCTATGCGCTCTGGCTCGATCCGACGTGGACGTATTCGAGCGCCTGGTTCGACGGCGACGCCGATCTTTCGCTCGAAGCCGCGCAGCATCGGAAGTATCAGCGCATCGTCGATACGCTCGGGCTGACCGCGGGCATGCGCGTGCTGGAGATCGGCTGCGGCTGGGGTGGCTTCGCGCGGCATGCGGCGCGTCTCGGGATTCGCGTGCACGGCGTGACGATCTCGTCGGAACAGCATGCGTTCGCTGTCGAGCGCATCGCGCGTGAAGGGCTGGACGGGCTCGTCGATATCGAGTTGCGCGATTATCGCGATCTGCACGGTCAGTACGATGCGGTGGTGTCGATCGAAATGTTCGAGGCGGTTGGGGAGCGGTTCTGGCCGACGTATTTCCGCACGCTGCGCCGGTGTCTGGCGCCGGGAGCGAAGGCGCTCGTGCAGTCGATCACTATCGAGGATGCGCGGTTTTCGGCTTATCGCGCGTCGAGTGATTTCATTCGGGAGACGATTTTTCCGGGGGGAATGCTGCCGAGTCCGGAGCGGTTCGTGCGTGCGGCTCGGCGGGCGGGGATGGGGGCGTGTGTGGCGCTGTCGTTTGGCGAGGACTATGCGCGGACGTTGCGATGTTGGCGTGGTGCTTTTGAAGCGCGTGTCGATGCGGTTCGTGCACTAGGGCTCGATGAGAGGTTTTTGCGGACCTGGGGGCTGTATCTGGCTTATTGTGAAGCGGCGTTCGAGGAAGGGCGGACGGGGGTTGTGCACTTCGTGGTGGGGCGGGAGATCAACTGAGGGCTCGACTCATTTCGTTCAGCGGCATATGTGTGATGCCGTCCAGGAGCCGAATCTCGCCAGCACTGGGTTCAGCAATGATATTGACCTCTTCGCGCGCTCTCTCAATGGCGCCGGGTAGTTCGGCCAGCGTCTTCTCGAGGTCCTTTTTTGCGCCCGACGCACGGATTCCGAGTTCTTCAGCGAACGCAAGCACGTTCGCACGCGACACCTCATCGAACCGCCTCGCGTTGCCAATGGGCATGGAAAGCTCCACGTGGGGCCAAGGCTCGCTGTGTTCATTGTAAGAAGGCGTGTTGTAGACCACCGTGCTCACAAGGTCATAGAAAGGCGCAAGAGCGAAGCCGCTCGCACGGGAGAAGAAAGAAACGTTCTTCAGATGGGCATCCGCATTACCGATGAGGATGTTGAACACAGTCCACCGGAAAAGTGCGAGTCGGGCAAGCGCCTTCGTGCCGAGCAGGGCCACGCACTCGGCAAGGGCCTTGGCGTTGGCGTTGTTGTACTTGAATGCCTTGTCCTTGTTGAGCAGCTGCGTCGCATCGAGCATGTGAACTCGTGACGCTGGCGTGCTCGCGGTGTCACGGTCAAATCGGTCGATGACGTAACAGGCCGAAGGCGCGCGCAGGAAATGCGTATGGGGCACGTTCAAGCCCAACTGGCGCGCCAGCCGCGCGCAGAAGAACTCGTTGATTGCCGAATGAGGATAGCCGGTCGTACGCATATCCGGCTTGAGCAAATGCATGGACGGCTGGGCGCCCACGGGCTCGAACAACTCGTGTTTGGGGTGCTTCCCCGTCAGGATGACGAGCAGCTTCTGTTGAGCGCCCGCGGCCGACATGCGCTTCGGCGAAGTCGCACTCAGCGCCAGTGTCGGCATTGCCTGAATGCGCTTTTCGAGTTCGTTGAGCGGCAGCGGAACCCGGTCACCTTTGGGCTCGATTTCGCCCTCAGCCATCAGCGAAAGCGCGCCCGCGGTTTCACGTCCGTAATAGGCGAGCAATCCCCATGCGTCGCTGGCGTCCATGGACGCTTCCTTCGCAAGCGCGTCACGCATAGCTTCTTCTGGAAGCAGGTTGTCGAAGAACCACTGCACGGGACGCTCTGACGAGCCATCGACGACGCGGACACTGTTCAGCGGAAAAGCCGGCGACAAGGGAAAGGCATCCTTTGCTGCGACCCAGTCGGGATCGTAGCCGAAGCTCCAAATACCGTTCTCATCAATCAGCGTACCGACGCGTCGCCCGTTGGAGTATGCAATCAAAGTTCGGGACGCCATGACTAGGTTGCCTCAGGTGGAGTGGTTCGGCGCGACCGGCGCCGCTTCATTGCGGCGTTGAGGCTTTCTTTCGTAAAAGTCGTGCCGGGCGTCTCCACATAGAAACGCATGCCGAGTTCGTTGAGCAACTGCAACACCTTCCCGACCTGAGCCGTTGATTTTCCTGACTCCACGTGAGTGATGAATTTGGGCGACAGGCCAGTCGCTGTTGCCAGCTCATCCCGCTTGAAGCCTTGTGCGATGCGCACGGCGCGCACGAGCGCACCCAATGCAACAACGTCGGTTATCTGGTCTCGATGGTCGGTCATCTCACTCTCCGTTCCCGCTCGGGAATATTATGCCACGACGCAAGCCATAGAAGCCCGTTTGGTATCCGCTCGGGAACGGGAATATGATTCTACGCAAGAAAATTGAGTTTCGTATCCGTTCGGAAACGAGGCAACTCGCGAGGCGCGTGCTAAGAATCCATCGTTCCCGCTCGGTAACCACGCCGCATCCTCCTCCTCTCGACATTCGAAAAGTCCAAAACCCCGCGCCCGTATCGTCACCCTTCAGAATCCTCCGCCCCTGCCGATAACACACCCAACCGTCACCCCGGCATCGCCGCCCCCCACAATGACTCGCGCCCCCTCCGCCCCCCCGCTCAAGGCCGCATTCCTGCGCCACGAAGACACCCTCGCGCCACCCGACCGCGCACTCGGCGAGGACGATCACGCCGTCTACCGCACGCTGCTCGAATCGACCAAAGCGATTCCATGGAAGATCGACTGGGCGACGATGGAATTTGCTTACATCGGACCGCAGATCGAGTCGCTGCTCGGCTGGGCCCCGTCATCGTGGAAAACGGTCCACGACTGGGCCGAGCGCATGCATCCGGACGATCGCGAAGCCGTCGTCACCTTCTGCGTCTCGCAATCCAAAGCCGGCACCGATCACGAGGCCGATTACCGCGCGCTCACCCGCGACGGCGGCTACGTGTGGCTGCGCGACGTCGTGCACGTCGAGCGCAACGAGAAAGGCGAGGTCGAGGCGCTGATCGGCTTCATGTTCGACATTAGCGAACGCAAGCGCACCGAAGAAAAGCTCGCGCAATTGCAGCAGGAACTGGAGCGCCTGTCGTTCAGCGACAGCCTGACGGGCGTCGGCAATCGCCGCCGCTTCGACGACGTGATGGCGCGCGAATGGGATGCCGCGAAGGAATCGGGCAGGCCGCTGTCGCTCGTCATGATCGATATCGACTTCTTCAAGTCGTACAACGACTATTACGGCCACGTTCAGGGCGACGAATGCCTGAAGCGCATCGCCGGCGTGCTCGGCGAAGCGGCCGGTCCGCAACACTTCCTCGGTCGCTTCGGCGGCGAGGAATTCGCGCTGATCCTCGCCGATACCGACGCCGAAGCCGCGATGCGCATCGCGGAGCGTTGCCGCGCGCTGATCGCCGAAAAAGCGATCCCGCACGTGCGCTCGCCGCATGATCAGCAAGTGACGGCGAGCTTCGGCGTGGGCACCGTCGTGCCCGGCGAACGCATGGACGTCACGGCATTCATCAATCTCACCGACGCGCAGTTGTATCAGGCGAAGGACAACGGCCGCAATCGCATCGCGGCCGTGGATCGCGCGGGCATGCGGGGTGAAACGTTCAAGGCGCAGACCCGCTGAGCGTCAGACGCGCCCCGTCACCGGAATCGCCGCGCCCGTGATGCATTGCGCATCGGGCGAAAGCAGGAACGCGATCACCGCGCCGAGTTCCTCCGGCTTCACCCAGCGGGAGAAATCGGCGTCGGGCATGTCGCGGCGATTCGGCGCGGTATCGATGATCGACGGCAACACCGCGTTCACCGTGACGCCCTTGTCCTTCAGTTCTTCCGCGAGCGCTTCGGTCAGGCGCAGCAGCGCCGCCTTCGATGCCGCATACGCGCCCATGCCCATGCCCGCTTTCATCGCCGCGAGCGCACCGATATTGACGATGCGCCCGCCCTCTTTCGCGCTCAATTGCGCGAGCGCCGCCTTCGATGCATTGAGCGCAGTCTTCACGTTGACGTCGAACATCGATTGCCAGGTGTCGACGCTGCCGTCCGCGATCGTTTCCCAGTTGAACGCGCCCGCAACGTTCACGAGCGCGTGCAGGCCGCCCGTCTGCTGAACGATGGTGTCGATGGCCTTCTGCGCCGACTTCGCATCCGTCAGATCGATGCCGGTGACGACGCACGCATCGGCGAGCGGCGCGGGCAACGCGTCCGATGGTCCTCCGTGGCCGATCAACGCGACGCGCGCACCGCGCCCGGCGAGCACGCGCGCCGTCGCGAGTCCCAGACTGCCGAAGCCGCCCGTGATGGCGACGATTCTTCCTTCCAGGCTGTTCATTGCGTGATCACTCCGTTCAATGGCGCCAGAAGAAGGATAGGACGGAACGTGGCGTGCGGCGAGCCGTTCAGCTCCCGTCATTCGGCCAGCGCCGATCCCGTCGCGCCGCCTTCGACAGTCGCACGGCCCGCGAGCAGCCAGACCGCCGCCGCGATCATCAGCGCGCATACGCCCGCCACGCCGAGCGATGCCGCGAAGCCGCTCGCGAAACTCTCCCGCGCGATCCGCATGATCGCCACGCCCTGCGGCCCGGCGAGGCTTCCGCCCGCATGCGCGAGATCGCCGGCGAGCAGGCGCGAGAGGAAGGTGGCATCGAGCACGCGTTGCGGATCGGCGAGGCTCGACGCGTGGGTATCGAGCGCGGCGTGCGTGCGCGTCGCGAGCACGGCGCCCAGCACGCCCACCGAAGTTACGATCGCGGTGAAGCGCGTCGTCGTGCTGATGCCCGAGGCCATGCCCGTTCGGTTCGGCGGCACGCAGGCCATGATCGCCTTCTGCGTATCGCCGTTGAGCACGCCCGCGCCGAGTCCCGTGACGATCATGCCGACCGCGATCATCCCGTAGCTCGACATGCCCGCGAAGAGCGCCGTCATCAGATTGCCCGCGCCGATGGTCGCGAGGCCGAGCGTCAAAAGCATCATCGGCGGGACACGCCTGCTCAGGGACGCGCCGATATGCGGACCGACGACCATCGCGATCGCGAACGGCAGCATGCCGAGACCCGCGCGCACCGCCGGCAGGCCGAACGCGTTCTGCAAGTAGAGCGGCAGGAAGGTCATCATCACTTGCGCGCACGCCGCGTAGCCGAACATCGCGAGCACGGCGGCGACGAAGCGCGGCTGGCGGAACAGCGCGAGGTCGATCATCGCGTGCGCACGCGAGCGCTGCACCCGCACGAAAACGATGAAAAGCACCACGCACGCGGCGAGGCGCGCGACGGTGCGCCAGTCCGTCCAGCCGTCGGCCTGCGCGTCGATCAGCGCCCAGATGCCGAGCGCGAGCGCGGCGGCAAAGAGCGCGCTGCCGGCGAGATCGAGCGATCCCGCGTGTGGATTGCGCGATTCGCGCATGCCGCGCCAGGCGCATGCCGCGAGCAGCGCGCAGATCGGCAGATTCATCAGGAAGATCCAGCGCCAGCCCGCCCATTGCGTGATGACACCGCCGACGAGCGGCGCGATGGTCGTCGATACGCCCATGCACGTGCCCCACACCGCCCACGCGCGAGCACGCGCCGCGCCTTCGTGAAACGTGTTAGCGATGATCGCGAGCGCGGACGTCAGCAGCATCGCCGCGCCGAGGCCTTTCGCCGCGCGCGCGAGGTTCAGCGCCAGCGCGGACGGCGCGAGCCCGCAACCGAGCGACGCCAGAGAGAACACGGCGAGGCCCGCGATCAGCATTTTCTTGCGGCCGATGCGGTCGGCGAGCGCGCCCGCGGGCAGCAGGCACGCGGCGAACGCGACCATGTACGCGCTCACGACCCATTCGACATCGGCGAAACCGGCGTGAAAATCGCGTGCGATGGACGGCAGCGCCACCGCGACGACGTTCGTGTCGAGCGTGATCAGCGCACACGTCGCGGACGCGGTGAGCAGGACAAAGCGGTTCCCGGATGTGTTCGACATGGCATGCGCGATGAAAGCGAAAGAGTCTTCCGATGCTAGTGGCGTCCGTCTTTCCTGTCATTGGCATAGAATCGTCGAATAATTATCGAATTCGTGAATACGGACATGCCTGTCGAGTTGCGTCATGTGCGCTGTTTTCTCAGCGTCGCCCGGCATCTGCATTTCGCGCGCGCGGCGGAGGAGCTCGGCATCGCGCCGCCCGCGCTCACCAAGCAGATTCAGGAAGCCGAACGGCTGCTCGGCGTGCGGCTTTTCCATCGGACGAAGCGATCGGTCGCGCTGACGGCGGCCGGCGAGGCCTATCTCGGCGAGGCCGTCAGCGCACTCGATCATCTCGCGCGCGGCGCCGAACGTGCGGCGCTGGCGGAGCGCGGCGAACTGGGGAGGATCGTCATCGGCTATGTCGGGTCGGCGGTTTATTCGGGTGTGCTGCAGGCTACCGTGCGCGGTTTTCGGGCGCGTTATCCGCTCGTCGAGATCGGCATCGAGGAAATCGTGATGCGCGAGGCCGGCGCGCTGTTGATGGAAGGGCGCATCGATATCGCCTATGTGCGGCCACCGGTGCCGTACCCGGAAGGCGTCGAGGCGCGCACTGTGCATCGCGATGCGTTCATCGTCGCGTTGCCGGCCGATTCGCCGCTGGCGGCGTCGAGCGTCATCACGCCGGCGCAACTGTGCGATCAGTCGTTCGTCGTGCCCGAGCAGGAATCCGGCACGCTCGAAGTGGCGCGGCGCGGGCGCTTCACGGCGCGGGTCGTCGCGCAGCCGGGCACGCTCGCGGACGTGCTCGCGCATGTGTCGCTGGGCGGCGACGTCGCCGTCGTGCCGCGCTCGCTCGCGCAGTGCGTGACGGTGCCGGGCGTGGAGTATCGGGAGATCGCGGGGAAAGCGGTGCCGTCGGAAGTGGCGATGGTGTACCGGCGCTTCGAGCGGGCGGCGGCGGTCAGGGCGTATCTGGATTTCGCGGCTTCATGACCGAAGCGCACACTGCGCGATCGGTTCGAATCCCGCGCGATACGCGTTCGCCAGCGCCGAGGCCTTGTCACGAAGCGTTGCGCGATCCATTGCCAGTGCGTCGCGCATCGCCGCATGCAGGTCCGTGACCGGCACGACGCCCGGCGCATCCGCGATCTCCCATGTCGAGACATACGCGCGCTGCTTCGCGGCATCCGCGTGCTGGAAATTCACGCGCGGCAAGCCGTACGTCATCGCGACGATCCGGCCGTGCAGGCTGCTGCCCGCGAAACCATCGCTGTTCGCGATCAGCGCGCAGATGTCCCAGACGTTCAGCGACTCGAAGATCGTCACGTCCGCGTGGCGCATGCGCGTGGCCAGGCGTGCGTAGACAGCGATGTCGTCGTGCCACGGCGCCGCGCCCGCACGAAACAGCACGATGCCGAGCCCCGTCGTTTTGCCGAGCAAGTCCAGTTGATGCGCGATCTGCGCGAGTGTCGCGTCATCGCCGAAATCCGCGCTGAACTGAACCGCCAGATAGCCGCGGCGTGAATTCGAATGTGTCCGGATGCGCGCATCGAAAAGCTCGGCGACCATCGATGCCGGGTCCGGGACGAGTTGCGCATTGATGCCCGCGCGCTTCAAGGTCGCTTGCGTTTGCGTGTCCCTCACGCTGATCTGGTCGGCCGATCGAAGCTTGGTCAGCACTTCCGCGCGCAACGCGGCTTCGCGGGCGTCGAGCGTCGCGCCGCCGATCGCGTTGAAGCAGATCGACGCAGCCTGCGCGAACGTTTCCCGGCCGATGACATAGGGCGCGAGCGCATCCGTTCCGAGTTCGGCGCGCGCCCATGCGTCGCGGTCTGCCGCGCGCGAGCCGTATCGGGCGATGCGGATTTGCGCTTCTTCGGGCGTCTGTAGCATCACGGCCGCTTCCCATGCGTCGCACGTCAGCAGTTCGCCGCCCGCGTGAATCAGCGCGATGGGTTCGTCGCGGCAGCGCTTTGCCAGTTGCGAAAGCGCGGTGACGTCGTGCCCGCCGTGCGCGCGCAAGTCGCGCCGCCCGCACCCGGCGAATATCGGTTCGACATCCGGACGACGCTCCGCAAGCAGATGCGCGACGACGTGCGCGAACAGCATGTCGCCGAAGTTGTGGCGATCGAACGCGCCGAAGATGACGATGCGCGGCTTCGACAAGGGGCGAGCGTTTGCCAGATGGCCTCCTTTCGGGCAGCGGGAACGACGCCGAAATCGCGCCCTCACGATCGTCTAATTCTCCCCGATCAGACTTCCTCTCACACGCTGCATGACAG
This sequence comes from Caballeronia sp. EK, assembly GCF_014384845.1. Taxonomy (NCBI): domain Bacteria; kingdom Pseudomonadati; phylum Pseudomonadota; class Betaproteobacteria; order Burkholderiales; family Burkholderiaceae; genus Caballeronia; species Caballeronia sp. EK. The sequence continues at coordinate 55,530 of NZ_JACSUE010000002.1, read as the reverse complement.
GAGGGAGAGATGAAGATCGAACCGACGCCCATCGTGGCCGCATCGCTGATCGCGGGAGACGGCGAGCGCGATGCATCGTCCGAAGCAACGCGCGACGACGCAATCGCCGCTTCCGAGCCGATGCGCTACGAAGACCTCCTGCCCTATCTGCTTTTGCCGATGGCCGGCGCGTATTGAATCCGAACCGCTGGAGCACCCGATGTTCATCCGAAACGGCGTCACGTATGAGTTCCATCACATGGGCATCCCGACGCGCGAGCCGCGCGAAGGCGAGCGCTACAGCGCGCAGTTCCGCATGCATACGAGCGACGCCGATTGCGAACTCATGCGCGTGCAATATCACCGTTTCGAAGAAGGCAGCACGCTGCCCGAGTTGATGCGCTCCGTGCCGCATGCCGCGTTCAAGGTCAGCGATCTGACGAAAGCGATCGAAGGCAAGCTCGTGCTGCTCGGCCCGTACGAACCGATCGACGGCTTTCGCGTCGCGGTGATTCGAGACGGCGAAGCGCCCGTCGAACTGATCGAAACGACACTCACCGACGAGCAGATCTGGGGTCGCGCGAAGAGCGGCACGCGGGCATCGATTTATCGTTGAAGCCAGGCGGCAGACACACGCACGAAAATTCAAGAGGCCGCTTCGATGAGCGGCCTCTTCTCGCGTTTCTGCGAGCCTTCGCGAGACGCAACCGGCCGGAGCCGGTTCGTCGTGGTGTAGAACGTCAGGCCGTCACGCGCGTGATGCCGCCGCTCGACAGGAGCCGCACGCGCTGGCCGGCATAGAACATCTGGCCATCGGCGGCCTGGGTGATCGCGCGCAGATCGCCGTTGTCGAGCCGCACCGTGATCTCGAGTCCCTTCTGCCGTTCGAGATGGTCCTGCACCTGATCGCCGGCTACCGCGCCGGCCAGTCCGCCGATCACGCCCGCGAGCAACGAGCCGTGTCCGCCCCCGACCGCGCTGCCCGCGACCGCGCCGAGCAGGCCGCCGCCGAGCGCACCGAGCGGGCTCGACTGGCCGTTGTTGTTTTCGATCGTCACGCCGCGCACGCTTTCGACGGTCGCCATGCGCACGGTTTCTTCGTGCTGCGTCTGCATGCTGTTGTACACGTCGGCGGAACTGCCCATCGACGCACAACCGCTCATCCCCACCGTGCAGGCGACGGCGAGCGCGCATACCGCGATAGTCGATTTGTTCATTTTTTGCTCCTCAGATCGGACGATGTCTTTGTTGGTTCGGCTCGCGCTGCGTGTGTCGCGTTGCCATGGAATGCATCGTAAAGAGGCTGAATGAGCGCTGAATGATGACGCGCGGCGTGCTTGACCTTCATGATTGAAGCGCTTATACAGAACTCTCACCGCTCGCGACCGGAGTCCTGAATGACAAGAAACGCGATTCCCCTGGTGGTTTGCGCCGTCGCTCTCGCTGCGTGTTCCACCGGCGGCTCCAACACGCCACCACCGCCCGGCACCACGACGACGACGCTGCCCTCCGGCGGCATCTACAAAGGCACGCTCAAGGGCAGCACCGCCGAAGCCACCCTGCTCATGCTCTTCGACGGCACCGCGTATCTCTTCTACGGCGGCGCGGGCGGCACGGGACTCGCAGGAGTCGCGGTCGCGAAGAACGGCGCGCAGTCGGGCAACGGGCGCTTCGCCAGCGACTCCGCATTCGACTACCGCATCGGCCGGGGGAGCGCATCGCCGGCCGTGTTCAACGCGGACTTCGCGCACGCGCCGGCTGTCGATGGAACCGTCGCGAACAAGGACGGCAGCGCGGTTCTCGCGTTCTCCGGCAGCGCCGCGACGATACTCGACATCGCGCCGACCCGCGCCAACCTCGGCGGACTGTATAGCGGGCGCGGCATGGCGCTCGGCGGCACGACGCAGACGCGCATCACGATCGCGGGCGACGGCTATCTGGCCGGCACGACGACATCCGGCTGCATCTTCAAGGGCACGGCCGCGCCGCACGAAGGCGCGAACGCATACGACGTCTCGGTGACGTTCGGCCCCGCGCCCTGCCCGCTCCCCGATGCGACCGTGACCGGTAACGCGGTGCTCGACAGCGCACGCCTCATCGTGGCGCTGCCGAGCCCGAATCGCTCCGACGTGTTTCTTTTCGACGGCCGGAAATAGATGCCGCATGGATCGCCGCGCGGCGCCGAAAATTAGTCATCCAATGCTTACATAAGCGTTTTCTATCCTAAGATTGTTTCACTGCAGGCAGCGTCGCGGCGTTCGCGTCCGGTCGTTTCCGGCCGCGCGCTTCGGCGATCGTAGTCGTGGGTCGTCAGTGCAATTTCCCAAGGAGTCTTGCTTTGCATGGAACCGGTCCACGGCGTCGAAGCGCCCGAACCGGTCGACAACAACAGGAGACAAACCAGATGAATGCAACGCTGAAGCTTTTGCCGCTGGCCGTCGGTGCAATGTTCGCCTGCCTGCCGTATGCGAACGCCGCGCAGGACAACGTCAACACGCTGTCGAACTTCCGTCAGACCGGCAACGCCACGCCGGCGGAAACCGTCCCGCAAGCCGGCCAGACCGCCGACGCGCTGCGCAAGAATCTCGAACAGATCAAGCTGCCGCCGGGCTTCAAGATCGAGCTGTACGCGGTGGTGCCGGAAGCCCGCGCGATGGCGATCGAGCCTTCGACGGGCGTGGTGTTCGTCGGCACGCGCAAGAATCGCGTGTGGCAGGTGACCGATCGGACCAAACAGCGCGTCGCGAGCGATGTGGTGCAGTTCGCGTCGTCGGTGACGTTCAAGGTGCCCAACGGCGTGTGCTTCTCGCCGGACGGCGTGCTCTATGTGGTCGAGCAGAATCGCGTGCTGGGTTTTCCGGCCGCGCAGTTCTTCGGCGAAGGCGGACCGGATGTCGCGGCGGCGGTCGTCGTCCCGCAGGGCAAGCTGATTCCGACGCAGTTCGAAAGCTTCAATCACGGCGCGCGCTACTGCCGTATCGGGCCGGACAAGAAGCTGTACGTCGCGCTCGGCCAGCCGTGGAACGTGCCGCCGAAGGACAAGCTCGCGGAACTCGATCGCAACGGGCTCGCCGGCATCATCCGTCTGGATCAGGACGGCAAGAACCGCGAAGTGTATGCGCATGGCGTGCGCAATTCGGTCGGCCTCGATTTCAATCCGAAGGACAAGACGCTCTGGTTCACCGATAACCAGGTCGACGGCATGGGCGACGACATCCCGCCCGGAGAGCTGAACCACGCGACCAAGGGCGGCGAGAATTTCGGCTTCCCGTGGTACGGCGGCGGCAAGGTGCGCACGGTGGAATACAAGGACCAGAATCCGCCGGCGGGCGTCGTCTTCCCGCAGGTCGAGTTCGCCGCGCACGCCGCCGATCTCGGCATGTCGTTCTATAACGGCAAGATGTTCCCGCAGAAGTATCAGGGCGGCGTTTTCGATGCGGAGCACGGCTCCTGGAACCGCACCAAGCCGATCGGCGCGCGCCTCATGTTCATCCCGATCAAGGACGACGGCACCGCCGGCGAAGCGGAAGTCTTCGCGGAAGGCTGGCTCACGTCGACGGGCGAGTACATGGGCCGTCCCGTCGATGTGCAGATGCTGCAGGACGGCTCGCTCCTCGTCTCCGACGACTACGCAGGCGCGATCTACCGCATCTCGTATACGGGGGCCAAATGAGGATCGCGTTGACGGCGGCAATGCTGGCGAGCGTGCTCGTGGCGATGTCGCACACCGCGTTCGCCGCCGGCGATGTCAAAGCCGGGCGCGCGAAGGCGACGGCATGCGCGGCGTGTCACGGCATTGACGGCATGTCGAAACTGCCGGAAGCGCCCAATCTCGCCGGGCAGACGGAGGAGTATCTCGTGAAGGCGCTCAACGATTTCCGCTCGGGCGAGCGCAAGAACGAGATGATGTCGATGATGGCGAAAACCTTGTCGGACGCGGATGTCGCCAATCTGGCGGCGTACTACCACAGCCTCGGCAAGCAGTGAACGTCGACAAAGTGTTGCAAATTTGCTGCGGTACAAACCCGATTGCGATTTTTTTGTTTTAGGTGTTGACTCGGAGGCTTAAGGGTTTATACTTACACCTGTCTCCTCCATGTCTCAACCGATGTGGATTCAAGCCCGCTCAACTGAAGCGGGCTTTTTTTTGGCCTTTTTTCGCCGCTCTCTGCGCTAGTTCCCGTCCGGCATTTCACCGCGCAATTCGGCCTCGATCCGGTCTATCGACGGCAGAGTGGTCTCCAGCGACGCCGGAACTTCCCGAAGCAGTTGATATTCGGCCACGCCTATCGGGTTGGCGACGCCTCGCAACGCATATTCGGCGACGAGCCGGTTCTTCTCCTTGCACAGCAAAAGCCCGATCGTCGGCTGATCATCGGGCGCTTTGAGTTGCGCATCGACGGCGGACAGATAGAAATTGAGCTGGCCCGCGTATTCCGGTTTGAACGACGTCGTTTTCAGTTCGACCACCACGTAGCAGCGCAGCTTCAGGTGGTAGAACAGCAAATCGATGAAGAACTCGTCGCCGCCCACGTCGAGCCGGTATTGCCGGCCGACAAAAGCAAAACCCGCCCCCAGTTCCAGCAGAAACCGCGTGATGTGACGCGTGAGTGCCTGCTCGATATCGCGTTCCTGCGCGTTTTCGGTCAATCCGAGGAAATCGAAGATATAGGGATCTTTCAGCGCGTCGCGCGCCAGATCGGATTGCGGCGGCGGCAACCGCTCGCCGAAATTCGTGACGGCGCTGCCGTTGCGCGCGTGCGCGAGGGTTTCGATCTGCATCACGAGAACCTGACGCGACCAGCCGTGCTCGAGCGCCTTTGCCGCGTACCAACTCCGGTCGTCCGGATTCTTCAGCTTGTCCAGCAGTGTGCAGAGATGGAACCACGGCAATTGTGCAGCAGGCTGCTGCACGAATTCCTCGTCCGGCCACGCCTGCGCCAGTGCGCGCATGTACTTGAGATTACGCACGGAGAAGCCGCGCATGTCGGGAAACGCGGATTTCAGGTCGCGCGCGAGCTGATCGATAACGCCTGCGCCCCAGCCTTGTCGACGCTGGCGATCGAGGATGTCGCGACCGATCTGCCAATACAACGTGACGAGTTCGCGGTTCGCGCTGGCTGCGGCACGCTGGCGCGCCCGCTCGACGCGTAGTTTCAGATCGGCGAGCCAACGCCGGTAATCGTCGCCCCAGACGGTGGAAAGATTGGCGGTCATGCAGTTCTGGTTGGACGCCGGTTGTTCTGGAGCGGTCATTATCGACGGATTCGACCGGTCGGAACATGTCGCCCACGCAACCGCGCCTCTCCCCGGCGAGGCGCGGTTGCGATTCTGGCGATCGCGTACTTTTGCGTCTGTGTTGGTCTCCCGACGCGCCCCTCGCGCAAGGCTTGGGGTTACCTTCCCAGGCTCTTAGGCCTCGATGCTTTATGTTGTCCACAGTTTTCGTGCACAAGCCTGTGGATATCGTTTTGGGTTTTGCTGCAACGCATTGATTCGACAACGCTTACATCCACCGCCCAGCGACGCGCCCCGTTCGCGCCCGCCGGCTTAGTCGGCGTTCGGCATGCAGGACGCGAGGATCGCGTCGATGCGATTCATCTCGATGCTGAAAATCGACTGCGGCGCGGTGGCGTTCAGTTCGTCCGCGGCGGAGCGCGGCAGCGCCATCGCAATAGTGGCCGTCGCGAGCAGCGCAACAACCACCGACAGGAACCAGGAAATAAAGGCCATCGCCAACCTCGTCAAGAAAAGTCTCTCTGAATCGGCGCGCGTGAACGTCAGCGCGTGATGTGAAGAGTACGGCCGCGCGATGCTTCGCACAGCCCTCCGGACGGGGGGACTTGAAGGAGGGTAACTACGGACGCAAGCGCGGCGAGGGCGTGGTCGAAACGTCTTGCGCGAGCGCCGCGGCTTCCTGCGCGCGTATCGCGCGGAGAAAGCCTTCGCGTTCGCGCAGGCGGCGCCAGTACGCGGCAATCGATGGCGCGAAGCCTTCGCTCAGATCCAGAAACTCCGCGAGCATCAGCGCATAGCCGACGGAAATGTCCGCCGCCGTGAAGCGCCCCGCGCACAGATAATCTTGCGCGTCGAGAAGCGGCGCGAGCGTGCGCAGGCGTGCGTGGAACCAGCGCGCGTAGTCATCGACGATCTGCGGCTGCAAGCGCTCCGGCGGCTCCAGATGCGCATAGCGCAGAACGAGCGTCTGCGGAAAGGTGAGCGTCGCCTCGCCGAAATGCAGGAAGTTGAGATAGCGGCCGAAATCCGCCTCGTGCGGCGCGACATCGAGCGCGCCCGGCGAATAGCGCGCCGCCAGATACTGGCAAATCGCCGACGATTCGGTCATGAAGAGCGCGTCGTCCTCGAACGCGGGAATCGTGCCGAGCGGATTCACGTCCTTGAAACCACGAGCGAACACGCGCGGCGGAAACGGCAACATCTTCAGTTCATAGGGCACGCCGATCTCTTCCAGCGCCCAGAGCGGCCGGAACGAGCGCGCGCTCACGCAGTGATGCAGCGTAATCACGTCGATATGCTCCGCTCAGCCGAGCCAGGAAGGCTTGCGCTTTTCGAGGAAACTGCGCACGCCTTCGCGACCTTCGTCCGACGCGCGAATCCGCGCGATGCGTTCGGCGGTCTCCCCGATCAATGCGTCGTCGATATTCTTGCCCGCGAAATCCGCGACGAGCCGCTTGCATTCGCGCACGCCGTTCGGGCTGTTCGCAACGATGCTCGCGGCGATCGCATCGACGCAGGCATCGAGTTGATCGGCGGCGACGGCTTCATGCACGAAGCCCAGTCGCAGCGCTTCGGCGGCGTCGAAGCGTTCCGCCGTCACGAAGTACCGATGCGCCGCGCGCGCGCCCATGGCGCGGATCACGTAGGGCGCGATCGTCGCAGGCATCAGGCCGAGCTTCGCTTCGGAGAGACAGAAGTGCGCCGTATCCGCCGCAACCGCGATGTCGCACACCGCGACGAGCCCCATGCCGCCCGCATAGGCGTCGCCCTGCACGCGCGCGATCACCGGCTTGCTGCACGCGTAGATCGTGTTGAGCATGGTCGCGAGGCCGAGCGCATCGGCGCGGTTCTCCGCTTCCGAATAGCCCGCCATGCGCTTCATCCAGTTGAGATCGGCGCCCGCGCAGAACGCCGGGCCACTCGCGGCGAGGACGATGACGCGCACGTTGGCGTCGTCGTCGAGCGCGCGAAAGGCAGCGGTCAGTTCGACGATGGTCGCGTCGTCGAAGGCGTTGCGCACGTCGGGCCGATCGAGCGTCACGCGTGCGACGTGCCCTTCGATGCCGAGCTTCAGGCGTTGCAGATTCGATGCGTCGGTCACGGTGTCGTCTCCCTGATGTACTCGACTTGAGCGTTACTCAATTTATATAGGCAGCCCGTCGGCGTTGATCGTTTAGTGTCTTCGAAAAACGCGCAAAACGTCAACTCAATTCTTTGAGCCTCACTCACAATTGCGCGACGCGACAATCATCCGACGAGACTCATACCCAACATGTCATGAAGCCAGCATGCGCCGACGTAATATAGTCGTATATATTACGGTGCTCGCCGAACCGCACGGCCACACGCTCGCGGCCTGCAACGTGCCGTCCAAGGTCGATCCATAAACAGAATTTCAACTCGATTCAAGGAGCTTTACGTGAAGACTCGTATTTTGCGCGCTTTGCTTTCCGCCTTCGTTCCGTTGGCCGTCGGCGTCACCGCGGGCATCGCTGCCACGCCGGCGCTTGCGGGCGAAGTGCAGGTCGCGGTCGCCGCCAACTTCACGGCGCCCGTGCAGGCAATCGCCGCCGACTTCGAGAAGGATACGGGCAACAAGGTCGTCGCATCTTTCGGCGCGACGGGTCAGTTCTACGCGCAAATCAAGAACGGCGCACCGTTCGAAGTGTTCCTCGCCGCCGACGATTCCACGCCCGCCAAGCTCGACAGCGAAGGCGCGACGGTGCCCGGCAGCCGCTTCACCTACGCGACGGGCGCGCTCGCGCTGTGGTCCGCGAAGGACGGTTACGTCGACGACAAGGGCGAAGTGCTGAAGAAGAACGACTTCAGCCATATCGCGATCGCCAATCCGAAGGCCGCGCCTTACGGTCTCGCCGGCTATCAGACGCTCGACAAGCTCGGACTGACCGCCGAGATCAAGCCGAAGGTCGTCGAAGGTCAGAACATCTCGCAGACGCAGCAGTTCGTCGCGACAGGCAATGCGGAACTCGGCTTCGTCGCGCTGTCGCAGATCTACAAAGACGGCAAGATCACGAGCGGCTCGGCGTGGATCGTCCCTTCCGATCTGCATGAGCCGATCAAGCAGGACGCCGTGATCCTGAACAAGGGCAAGGACAATCCGGTCGCGAAGCAGTTCATCGACTATCTGAAGGGCCCGAAAGCGGCCGCGGTCATCAAGTCCTACGGCTATCAACTGTAATTCCGCCGATGCCGCTCGATAGCGCCGATCTCCAGGCCATCACGCTGACGCTCGAACTGGCGTCGCTGACGACGGTGCTTCTGCTCCTCATCGGCACGCCGATCGCGTGGTGGCTCACGCATACGCGCTCGAAGGTGAAAGGCATCGTCGGCGCGGTGGTGGCGTTGCCGCTCGTGCTGCCGCCGACCGTCATCGGCTTCTATCTGCTCGTGCTGATGGGACCGAACGGCTATGTCGGCAAGCTGACGCAGGCGCTCGGCATCGGCCTGTTGCCATTCACGTTCACCGGGCTCGTGGTCGGCTCGGTGATCTATTCGCTGCCCTTCGTCGTGCAGCCGTTGCAGAACGCGTTCGAAGCAATCGGCCGCCGTCCGCTCGAAGCAGCCGCGACGCTGCGCGCCGGTCCGTGGGACACATTCTTCGCGGTGGCGCTGCCGCTCGCGCGGCCGGGCATCATCACGGCGACGATTCTCGGCTTCGCGCATACCGTCGGCGAATTCGGCGTCGTGCTGATGATCGGCGGCAATATTCCGGGGCGCACGCGCGTGGTGTCCGTGCAGATCTTCGATCACGTCGAGGCGCTCGAATACGCCCAGGCGCACTGGCTCGCCGGCGGCATGGTGGTATTCTCGTTCGTCGTTCTTCTCATGCTCTATTCCAGCCGACGTTCCGTTGCGGCTCATGTCTGAACTCACATCCTCCCGTCTGACGCTCGGCCACGCGCACACCCGTTCCGACGAAGCCATCGCGGCGCGCTTTCTCGTCGAGCACAAGGGCTTCACCTTCGATCTCGATCTCACGCTGCCCGGGCGCGGCGTCACCGCGATCTTCGGCCATTCCGGTTCCGGCAAGACCACGCTCCTGCGATGTCTCGCGGGGCTCGCTCGGCCGCGCGTCGGACGGCTCGTCGTCAATGGCGAAGTGTGGCTCGATACCGATCGCAACATCTTTCTGCCAACGCACAAGCGGCCGCTCGGCTATGTGTTTCAGGAAGCGAGCCTCTTTCCGCATCTGAGCGTGAAGAAGAACCTGCGCTTCGGGCTCGATCGCGTTCACGCAGCGGAGCGACGCGTGGATCTGTCGCAGGCGGCGGAACTGCTCGGCATCGGGCATTTGCTGGAACGCATGCCCGCCGGTTTGTCGGGCGGCGAGCGGCAGCGCGTGGGCATCGCGCGGGCGCTCCTGACGAGCCCGCGTCTGCTCCTGCTCGACGAACCGCTCGCTTCGCTCGATCAGAAGCGCAAGCTCGAAATTCTTCCGTATCTGGAACGCCTGCACGACGAGCTGGATATCCCCGTGCTCTACGTGAGCCACGCGCCGGAAGAAGTCGCGCGCCTCGCGGATCACCTCGTGCTGCTCGAAGGCGGCCGCGCACTCGCGAGCGGCCCGATCGCCGATACGCTCGCACGCCTCGACCTGCCGCTCGCCGTCGCCGACGATGCGTCGGTCGTGTTCGAAGGCATCGTCGATGGATACGACAGCGCGTACGGCCTGCTCACCCTCGCGTTGCCGGGTTCGCGCGCGAAGCTCGCCGTCGTGCATGCGCCTGTCGCAGAAGGCAAATCGATGCGCGTGGCCGTGAAGGCGCGCGACGTGAGTCTCATCACGGGCACGCACGAACATGAACGCAGCAGCGTGCTCAACGTGCTGCCCGCGACGGTCGTCGGCATTGCGAACGACGCCAATCCGTCGCAAGCCGTGGTGCGTCTCGATGTCGACGGCTCGCCGCTGCTTGCGCGCGTCACGCGCTATTCGATGGACCGGCTCGCGATCGTCGAAGGCATGCGCTTGTGGGCGCAGGTCAAGGCGGTGTCGCTACTCGCCTGAGCGCGCCTTCAGCGCGGCGTATTGCAGGAGCATGATCGTCTTGCCGTCCATGATTTCGCCGCGCTCGATCATCTGCATGGCCGTTTGCAGCGCCACCTCGATCGTCTCGATCTCCTCGCCCTCTTCCTCGACGCCGCCGCCCGCCGACACGCGCATCGAGCCGTCGTAGTCGCCGATATAGAAGTAGAGCTTCTCCGTCACCGATCCGGGGCTCATGAACGCCTCGAAAATCTTTTCGACGTGATGCACCCGGTAGCCCGTTTCCTCTTCCACTTCGACGCGGATGCGCTCTTCCGGCGTTGCGTCGTCGAGCAGGCCGCCGGGCGTTTCGATCAGCATGCCGTCGTGTCCGTTAACGAACGCGGGCATGCGGAACTGACGCGTCAGCAGCACGTTGCCGGTCTTGCGGTCGCGCAGCAGGATGGTCGCGCCGTTGCCACGGTCATAGGTTTCGCGGCTCTGACGCTGCCACGCGCCGTCGCGACGCTGGAAATCGAAGGTCACTTTTGTGAGGACGTACCAGTCGTCAGACAGCACTTCGGTTTTGAGGATGCGCACGCGCTCTTTCGTTTCCATCGGATCACCTGTTCGACAACTCGTTGGACTCATGGTAACGTGCAATTTCGTGCAACATCAAGATAATTCGTGCAATCTCATGTTGACCAGCCAACGCAAGAAAGCGATCCTCGACGCCCTCAAGCGCGACGGCCAGGTGCTCGCCACGGAACTGAGCGCGCGTTTCGGCGTTTCCGAGGACACCGTGCGGCGCGACCTGCGCGAACTCGCCGCCGAAGGGCTGCTGCAGCGCGTACATGGCGGCGCACTGCCCGCTTCGCCGGCGGTCGCGCCGTTCGCGCGGCGCGAGGAAATGGAATCGGACGCGAAACGGCGCATCGCGAGGAAAGCGGCGGAAATGATCGCACCGGGACAGATCGTGATCGTCGATGGCGGCACGACGTCCGCGCTGCTCGTGCGTCAACTGCCCGAGAATCTGCGTGCGACGATCGTCACGCATAGCCCGAGCGTCGCGGTTGCGCTGGCGGAACACGCATCGGTGGAAGTCGTGCTGATCGGCGGCAAGCTCTACAAGCATTCGATCGTCACCGTGGGCGCGGCTGCCGTCGAAGCCATGTCGCACATCCATGCCGATATCTATTTCATGGGCGTGACCGGCGTGCATCCGACGGCCGGACTCACCACCGGCGATTTCGAGGAAGCGCACATCAAGCGCGCGCTCGCGGCGCGTGCGGCGGAAACCGTCGTGCTCGCGTCGGCGGCGAAGCTCAATGCGGCGTCGGCTTACAAGATCGGCGGGATCGAACTCGCGCAGACGATCATCGTCGAGGAAGCAGCCGACACGAAGCTGACCGAGCCGATAGAACAGGCCGGAATTACCGTGCTGCGCGCCTGAACACTCGACAATTTCTTACCGGGTAACGCGCCGAAAAATACGGGACCGCTCGTGTAATTGAATTTCTCCGGCAAGTGGAATAGCGTTGAAAGATGCGCCATGTCCAGTCAACAGCGGAGGTCGGTTTTCCGTTATAGGCATCGACACCGCAAACAATTTTTCTGGAGAAGGTCGTGAATCGCCTGAAGGCTTTTATCGCGCTATCGCTGATCGCGAGCGCGGGCGTGACCGCCAACGCGTACGCATGGGCGCGCGTCGGCGTGTGGGTCGGCGGACCCGTGTATTACCCGTACCCCGTCGCACCCGTCCCGTACTACTACTATCCGCCGCCGCCCGTGGTCGTCCAGCCGTCCGCGCCGGTTCAGTATGTCGAGCAGGGCCAGGCCGCCGCCGATCCGGGCGCGCCCGCCCAGCAAGCCGGCATGTGGTACTACTGCGACTCCGCGAAGGCCTACTACCCGTACGTGAAGCAATGTTCCGACGCGTGGCGTCCGGTTCCGGCTACGCCGCCGCCGTCGAACTGATGCCTTTTCTGCGCCCCGAAACAGACAACGAAGCGAATTCGCAAGACTCCATGAACTACTCAAGGCTTGCCCTGCTCCTTGCGGCAATCGGCCTTTCGGCCTGTACCGTAATGCCTACCGGCCCGAACGTGATGGCGCTGCCCGGCAGCACCAAAACGTTCGACCAGTTCCGCGCCGACGATTCCTCATGCCGCCAGTTCGCGCTCAATCAGGTCGGCGGCGTCGACGCCAATCAGGCGGCGACCAATAGCGCGGTCGGCAGCGCGGTCGTCGGCACTGCGCTCGGCGCGGCGGCGGGCGCGGCGTTCGGCGGCGGCTCGGGCGCGGCCATCGGGGCGGGAGCGGGCTTGCTGACCGGCAGCGCGTTCGGCGTCGGCGCATCGCAGGCATCGGGATACAACGTGCAGCAACGCTACGATTACGCGTATCTGCAATGCATGTACGCCGCCGGCGACAAGGTGCCCGTGCGCGGCGCGACGCGCACCGTCCAGCCTTCCGGCGCTTACAGCACCACGCCACCGCCGCCGCCTCCGCCGCCGGGCTGGCAGCCGCCGCCCGGAACGTACTAACAGATTTGTCAGCGCCGCACGCGCCGGTCGTCGTCGACGGCGTTCAGCGGCGCGCCGGGTACGAACGCCGGTGCGACGAGCAGGCCCGTCACCCAGCCGATGTAAAACCGCAAGTCGCTCCAGAACTCCGATCGTTCATAAACGCGAAACGCCTCCACGTGCGCGAGCCATAACACGAGTTGCAGCGCGCCCGTCAGCACGAGCCAGGCGAGCGCGATCACTCCGGTCGCACGCGCACAGCGCCTGAATGTCGACGCATCCCACTGTTCCCGCACGATGATGCATCCCGCGATCAGCACGCCCGTCGCCGGAATCACGCTCGTCACGAGCACGTGCGCGCTCCATCCGAATATCACGCCCGCCACGAAGCTGACGATCACCGCGAGCGCCGCCACGGACCACGCGATCCACGACGGCGCGCGCGCCGCCATCCACGCGAGCGTGATGAAAAACGGTATGAGCGCCCATTGCAGCGCCTGCGCGACGGCTTTCGCGAGGTTTTCGCCCGCGTGCTCGTTCGAATGGCTCGCCGCGACATACACGGTGATCGCTTCGTGCACGCAGACGGCGACGATCGCGAAGCTCAACGCCTCGCATGCGGCGAACGCGGGCGATTTCTCCGCGTGCTCTGGCGCGTCGCCGAGACCGCGCACGCGTTCCAGCACCGGTTCGACGAAGAACGCCAGAATCGCGCCGATCAGCAGCGCGGCGGCAGCATCGGTCAGAGAGAAATGGCCAAAGACGGAAAAGAGACCCTGCCACAGAAATTCGGGCGCGGCCGCGCACACGGCCACCCACAGCGCGAAGAAGAACCCGTTCGAAGCACTTCTGAGCGGCATGGCCACCTCGATGCGTTTTTATTGTTCCGGCAGCGGCGCTTCCTTCACGCGGTCGATCAACGCCGTGCGCACGCGCTCGCGCAAGTCGGCGGGCATCGAAAAACATTCGTAGGCGAGCGCCTGCGCGACGGTCACAATGCGCATTTCCTCGTAGCGCCGCCCGCTTTCGATCATCGCTTCGAACGCGTTGGCGCGCTCGTTGATTTCGATCGGATCGGCATCGACGAGCAGAACAGCATGCGCGAGCACCGCGTAAAGCGGCTGATCCTTGTCGCCGTGAGGCACCCGCCGCCAGTACTGCGCCGTGCCCGCGACCTTGCGCGCGTCGTCGCCGGGGCCCCACGCGAGATTGAAGCGGCCGTCGCAGAAAGAGCCTTCGACGGCCTGCCAGTGCGTCAGCACGCCGAGCGAGTTGAGCGCATCCGCGAGAATCCTGCACAGATGCACGTAGACGGATTCGGAGAGCGTGCCCATCGGTGCGCGCACCGGATACGCGAGGCTCAGATTGAGAATGCCCGGGCCTTGCGGCACGAGGCCGCCGCCCGACAGACGCAGCCACACGGGACAGCCGCGCTGCGCGAAAGCCTCGCGCGCATCGGCGAGCGCCGCGTAACGCTGATAGCTGCGCGGCACGACCAGGGAAACAGGTGCTTCCCAGACGTGCGCGACGGCCTCGCCGGCGGCCGCGCGTGAGAGCAGCGCTTCCTCGGCGTCGAGCGGATCGCCGGAAAGGGAAGCGGGATCGATCAGTTGGAAGGGCATGGCATCGATGTCCGGGCGCGTCGCGGGCGACGCCATCCAAGCATGGTAGCGAATAACCGCGACAAACGAGCGCGCCCCGTCGGCGGCCTTCTCCGGCGGGGCGCGCGCGGCTCGGGCGCGGTCAGCCTGCCTTCGCCAGGTGCTCCTTCAGCAACGCATTGACTTCGTTCGCCTTCTCCATCTGGCTCATGTGGCCGGCGTCGTCGAACACGCGCACGGTCGCGCCTTCCGGTGCGTGCTTCGCGTGCGCGGCGGGAATGATCTGGTCCTTTTCGCCCCAGATCACGAGCACCGGCTTGCCCGTCGCGGCCAGCTTGCCGCCCGGTTGCGCGCTCTGCCTGCCGCCCGCGAACAGTCCGCCGTTGAGCGATGTCAGCGCGTCGCTGACGCCATCGAGCCGCTTGTACTTCAGCAGATCGTCGAGCATCTGGCGGCTCACCAGATCGGGATTCGTGAACAGCAGTTCGACGACCGGCTTCAGTTCGCGCCGCGATTCCGCTGTCACGAAGCCTTCGGTGTACGCGTTGTTCACTTCATCGCCGAAGCCGGCAGGCGAAATCAGCGATACCGATTGCACGCGCGACGGCTGATCGACGGCCATCTGCGCCGCGATGCCGCCGCCCATCGAGTGCCCGACGAGATGCGCGCGATCGATTGACACCGCGTCCATGAACTTGCCGACGAAGCCCGCGAGTTCCGCCAGCGTCGTTCCCGGCACTTTCGGCGTCGATTGTCCGTGGCCCGGCAAATCCAGCGCGAACACGCGATTCTTCTCCGCGAGCGCATCGAGATTGAAGAGCCAGTTGTCGAGATCGCCGCCGAAGCCGTGGATGAACAGCACGGCCGGACGGTTCGCATCGTCGCCGCCGCGCGATGCGTAGCGCACGCGGATGCCATCGACATCGACGAAGTGATACGCCGCCGCTTCCTCGCCCTCTTCTTCGTCCTCGGCGGGCGTCACGTATGAGGCGACATACGCGTCGATATCGGCGTCGCTCACGTCGGAGGCCGCGAGCACGCCGAGGAGCGCTTTCACCGGCAGCGTATCGCCCGCCGCCGCCACTTTGCGCCGCAGCAAGCCGGCGTCGGGCGCTTCGACGGCATTGGCGATCTTGTCGGTTTCGACATCGAGTATCGGCATGCCGACGGTGATTTCCGTGCCCTCCTCCACGAGCCACTCGTTGACCGTGCCTTCCTTCATCGACAAGCCCCACTTGGGCATCACGATCGGTGTGATTGCGGACATCAGTGCTTTCCTCCCTTCATGGTTTTTCGTGCGGCGTCGGCGATCTGCGCGGCGCTCGGAATGTACAGATCTTCGAGCGTCGGCGAGAACGGCACCGGCGTATGCGGCGCGCAGACCATCTGGATGCCGGATTTCAGCGCGCCGAACGCCTGTTGCGCGACCTGGGCGGAAATATCGGTGGCGATATTGCAGCGCGGATTCGCCTCATCGACGACGACGAGCCGTCCCGTGTTCTCGACGGTTTCGAGCACCGTGTCGAGATCGAGCGGCGACAGCGTGCGCAAATCGACGACTTCCGCTTCGATGCCCTCCTTCGCGAGCGTCGATGCCGCTTCGAGCGCGCGATGTACCATCAGTCCATACGTGACGATCGACACATCCTTGCCGTCGCGCACCACGTTCGCCTCGCCAAACGGAATCGCGTACGAGTTCTCGGGCACTTCGCCTTCGAAGCCGTAGAGATTCTTGTGCTCGCAGAAGATGACGGGGTCGTTGTCGCGGATCGCCTGGATCAACAAGCCCTTGGTGTCGTAAGGCGTGCTCGGGCAGACGACTTTCAGACCCGGAATGTGCGTGAACAGGGATGTCAGCATCTGACTGTGCTGAGCCGCCGCGCGAAAGCCCGCGCCGACCATCGCGCGAATCACGACGGGCGTCTCCGCCTTGCCGCCGAACATATAGCGGAACTTGGCGGCCTGATTGAAGATCTGGTCGAAGCACACGCCCATGAAGTCGATGAACATCAGCTCCGCGACCGGGCGCATGCCGCACGCCGCCGCGCCGATCGCCGCGCCGACATACGCGGATTCCGAGAGCGGCGTGTCGAGCAATCGGTCGCCGTGTTTCGCGTAGAGTCCCTTCGTCACGCCGAGCACGCCGCCCCACGCGTCTTTCTCGCCGTCCGCGCCTGCGCCGCCGACGATGTCCTCACCCAGCACGATCACGCTCGGATCGCGCGTCATTTCCTGATCGATGGCTTCGTTGATCGCCATCTTCATGCTCAGTTTGCGGGCCATGGTGGTTATCTCCTCGATTTAGTATTTGACGTAGACATCGGTGAGCAGATCGGCGGCGGTCGGCAAAGGCGCGTCCTTCGCTTCCTGCACCGCGCGGTCGATCAGCGCGGCCACTTCCTTGTCGATCGCGTCGAGTTCGGCGGGGGAAATCACATCGGCTTGCGTGACGGCGGCCGCGAACTTCTTCAGGCAATCCTTGTTCGAGCGGATATCGTCGAGTTCGCCGGGCGCGCGATAAGTCTGCGCATCGCCTTCGAAATGGCCGTAGAAACGGATCATCTTGCATTCGAGCAGCGCCGGGCCGCCGCCTTCGCGCGCGCGCTTGATCACTTCGCCCGCCGCCTCGTGAACCGCGAAGAAATCGGTGCCGTCGACGGTCACGCCCGGAATGCCGAAGCCCGCCGCGCGATCGACGTAACTATCGACCGCCGTGCCGTAATCGCGCGCCGTCGATTCGGCATAGCCGTTGTTCTCGATCACGAAAATCACCGGCAGATTCCACACGGCCGCGAGGTTCAGGCTTTCGAGGAACGTGCCCTGGTTCGACGCGCCATCGCCCGCGAAGGTGATGCCCACTTCGCCCTTGCCGCGAAACTTCGCCGCGAGCGCCGCGCCGCAAATCAGGGGCGCGCCCGCGCCGAGGATGCCGTTCGCGCCCATCATCCCTTTCGACAAATCGGCGATATGCATCGAGCCGCCCTTGCCGTTGCACGAACCGCCCTTCTTGCCGTAAATCTCCTTCATCATTGCGACCGGATCGACGCCCTTCGCGATGCAGTGTCCGTGTCCGCGATGCGTGCTCGCGATGCGGTCGCCATCGGTCAGATGACTCATGATGCCGACGCCCGCCGCTTCCTCGCCCGCGTACAGGTGCACGAAACCGGGAATGTCGCCGCGTCCGAAATCGACGTGCAGACGCTCCTCGAAATCGCGAATCGTGCGCATCTTGCGATACGCGCCCAGCAGTTCTTCCTTCGAGAGCGGCAAGCCGCCCGCATGCTGTTGCGACGCTGTCATGTCTGTCTCCTTGGTGGATTAACGAAGCTCGAGCTGACGCATCAGCCCGGACGTGGCCGCGTAACGCATGCACGCGGCCACGTCGATACTGCGAAAGGCGTTTTCCTTCAGCGTGATCGTGACTTCATCGTCGGGGCCGAAGGCGAGCTCGCGTTCGCCGTCGAGCGCGACGATGCCCGAGCGCTGCTTCACGCGATGCGGCACGCCATCGGACAAGCGCGTCCAGTTCGCGATCGGCACGGCTTCGATGAGACCCGGCGCGATCGGCGCGTGCAGATCGAATTCGCCCTGGCCCCGCGCGGCGAGCTCGATTGCAATGCCGCCCGGATCGTGACGGCCGAGCGGTTCGAGCAGGCCCGCGATCGCGGACATGCCGATCGCCTGCGGATCGGCGTAGGAGACGTAGACGGCGGCGAGCGTATCGATCTTCCACAGCGCCCGCGCGCCGATGAAATGCTCGTGCGAGATGACCGCATCGACGAGCGCGATGTCGCGGCGCACGTTGCCTTTCGAATCGCATATCTCGATGTCGAGCCGCTTGTTCGACGCGAGCGCTTCGCTCGACGGCACGCGGCCCGTCGCATAAAGCCCCGCCGCCAGTCCCGAGATGGTCGGCTCGCGCATTTCCGGATACGCGTTGTTGGTGCCCGTCGAAAGACCCGCGATCGGCACTTGTCCGCACTCGCGCACGACCGCGCGATGCGTGCCGTCGCCGCCGAGCACGATGAGCGCATCGACGCCGGCCTCGCGCATCATGCGCGCGGCGCGGAACGTATCGTCGACACGCGCGGTCACGGGCATGTCGAGAAATTCGACTTTGGCGAGTGAGGCATCCGGTCCGTGCTTGCGCGCGAGATGGCGCTGGAGCATGACCTTCAGGCCTTCGCGGTCCGGCATCATCAACACGCGCCCGACGCCGCACGACGCCAGCGACGAAAGCAGCCGCAACACGATGTTCACGCGGTCCGCGAGTTGCAGGCTGTTCGCGTTCGCGATGACGCGCCGGATGTCGCGCGCCGAAACAGGATTGGCGATGATGCCGACGAGCGGCGCCGCGTTTTCACGCATGCCTGTGTCTCCGTTTTGCGTTTTGTGCGGCGGATAAAGGCAAGCGCCATGCCAATCGGAACGGCGCGTTCGGACGCGAAAAAGCGAGGGATTACCCGCGGAAAACGGGCGCTTCGGAGGGTGTACGGGGCGCCGCCGTGACAGGTGTCACAGCGGCAGGTGTATCGGAGGGGGTACAGGCGTATCGGTGCTCAGTGCCCGTTCGCGTCGCGCTGATTCGGCGAGCGGATGCCATAGCGCGCCATGCGCCGATACAGCGTCATGCGGCTCACGCCGATCTGCCGCGCGACCGCGCTCAGGTTCCAGCTCGCGGCGCGCAGATACTGCATCAGCAGCATGCCTTCCGGCGGCAGCCGGTGCGAGTCGAATTCCTCGATGACGCGCGGCGGTGGCTCGACCGGCGCGGCCACGCCTGCGAATCCTTCGGGCAGGTCGTCGACTTCGATCAGACCGTTCGAGCACACCGCGCGCGCATAACGCAGCACGTTGCTGAGCTCGCGCAGATTCCCCGGCCATTCATGCCGATGCAGGCGCTCGCGCGCCGCAGGCGACAGCGTGACCGCGCCTTCGAGGAGTTTGTCGACGAGCCAGTCGAGATCGCTTCGTTCGCGCAGCGGCGGCAGCGTGAAGCGCGCGCCGTTCAAGCGGTAGTACAGGTCTTCGCGGAAGCGTCCGTCCTGCATGAGCGCGTCGAGCGAATGATGCGTCGCGGAAATCACGCGCACATCGACCGATACGGGACGCGACGCGCCGATCGCCAGCACTTCGCCTTCGGCCAGCACGCGCAGTAGACGCGATTGCAGTTCGCGCGGCATGTCGCCGATTTCATCGAGAAAGAGCGTGCCGCCGTCGGCTTCCTGAATCAGCCCGCGCTTGCCCTTCGCGCCTGCGCCCGAAAAGCTGTTCGGCAGATGCCCGAACAATTCGCTTTCGATGAGCGTCTCCGGAATCGCCGCGCAATTCACCGCGACGAACGGCCCCGCGCGCCGCGCGCTCGCGCGATGGAGCGCCTTCGCGAAGAATTCCTTGCCGCTGCCGGTTTCGCCGTTGACGAGCAGATTGATCGGTGAATCGACGAGCTTCGCCGCGCGTTGCAGTTGACGCATGAGCGCGGCATCGCCGCCGCAGAGCGCGGCCAGCGGCGCGGGCACTTCGACGCTACGCTGTGAAGCCGCGTTCGTGGCCGGCGCGAAGCACGGCGCGGGCGGCATCACGCTCAGGTAAAGCAGCGCGCCCGATTTCGCGAGCGGCACCGCGCGCAACTCGCTCGGCCGCGAATACACGAAGCGGCCCAGTTCGTCGATGCGCGTATCGAAGAGCGTGTCGAACGGCACGCCGATCAGCGACGCCGCCGCTTCGCCGGGCGCGATCGGCCGGCCGATTTCCGCCGCGAGCATCGCGTGCGCGCGGCGATTGTGTCCGACGATCCGCCCGCTCGCATCGAGCGCGATCAGATATTCCGGATTGACATCGACGAATTCGGGCGATGTGTTCAGCTTCAGAATCCAGTCCTGCCGGTGCGTGCGCAGGAAGTTCGCGTTCTCGATATGCCCCGCGTAGATGCGCACGAGCTGCAGCGCGAGATTCTGGCTGTCGCGCGCTTGCGGCGACGTGAGCGCGGAGATATCGAGGATCGCGGCGAGCGCGCCGCGCGAATCGTAGAGCGGCGCTGCTGTGCAGGTCAGCGGGATATGGGTCGCGTCGAAATGATCGATCTGATGCACGGTGAGGGCGTGGCCCGTCGTGAGCGCGGTGCCGACCGCGCACGTGCCGGCGCCGGCTTCGCTCCATTGCGCGCCGAGATACAGGCCCGCGCGGCGCAGCGCGAAATCCGTGTTCGAATCGCCGATGTAGTCGACGGTCACGCCGAGCGCATCGGTCAGCAGCACGACGTAGCCCATGCCCGCGACCTGCTCGTAAAGCGTCTCCAGGCCGTGACGCGCGATGCGCGCGAAATCGTCGATACGCTGCTGATGCTCGCGCAGGCGCGTCTGCGGCAGGATGCGCGCTTCCTGCATGCGCGACGGATCGAGCCCGTACTGATGCACGCAACGCCGCCACGAAGACTCGATGATGCTCTCGTGCGTGCGCAGCGGCGCGGGCGCGGACACGACCGGTTCCGCCCGCGTCGTCGCCGCGACGACTGCCTCGATGTGCTCGCGTTGCCGCATGTCCATCGTGCTCTCCTTGTCTCCTTGAGTGAGGCACTTATCGGCGCCTGGCAGCGCGCTTTTGTTTTGATCGCCTCCCGCAATGCTTTCATTCTTCGCTGCGTGCGAACGCGGGATATACCGATTCGCACGAGCGTGTGTCAGGCCATATGATGCTCGAATCGGCAGAACGCGTCATGCGGCGATAGCGCTGCGCCGCAACATAAACGCGTGCCGATATCCCGGCGCATCAAAACGAAAAGACAGGAGACAACGGATGGCAAAGATCGCTTACGAAGACTTCGAGCGACAGGTTCTGCAGCATCACATCATCAAGGGCAATGTGTACGAGAACGGCGCGGCGCTCGTCGAGCGCGCGAACAGGTGGATCGCGGAGAATGGAATCGACGTGCTGAACGTCGAGAGCCTCTCGACGTTCGGCGCCGGCGACGATACCAGCGTGAGCCACTGGTACTCGGGTATTCGCGTCTGGTATCGGACTGCGTAGGAAAGACTCAGCCGCGGCCGACGAACGGCATCTTGGTCGCCATCACGGTGTGGAACAGCACGTTCGCCTCGAGCGGCAGATTCGCCATGTAAAGCACCGACTGGCCGACGAACTTCACGTCCATCATAGGTTCGACGGCGATCTCGCCGTTCGCCTGCGGCACGCCGCGCGACATACGCTCGGACAGCTCGGTGAAAGCGTTGCCGACATCGATTTGCCCGACCGCGATGTCGTACTTCCGGCCATCGAGCGATGCGGTTTTCGTGAGGCCCTGCACCGCGTGCTTCGTCGCCGTGTAGGCCGCCGAGTTCGGGCGCGGTGCGCTCGCGGAAATCGAGCCGTTGTTGATGATGCGCCCGCCCATCGGCGTTTGCGCCTTCATCGTGCGAAACGCCTGCTGCACGCAATAGAACATGCCGTTCAGATTGATGTCGACGACATTGCGCCATTGCTCGGGCGTCCAGTCCTCGAACGGTCCGGGCGGATTCGACACCCCGGCGTTGTTGAACAGCAGATCGACGCGGCCGAAGCGCTCGACCGCCGCCTTGAAGAGCTTCTCGACCGATTGCGGATCGGAAACATCGGTCGGCACGGCGAGCGCGCGTTGCGCCGCGTTGGATTCGCCGATCACCGCTTCGAGCGGCGCGGGACGCCTTCCTGCCAGTACGACCGACCAGCCGTCGCCCAGCAACGCGAGCGCGGCCGCGCGCCCGATGCCGCTGCCCGCTCCGGTGACGATGGCGATTCGTTGAGACTGGTTGGCTGCGTCGGACATGTCTGCGTTCTCCTGTTGTTGAGCGCGCGACACATGCGCGCGCAAATCGGGAGAACATTATCGCGATGAATCAGCGATTACGCGATGCTTCCGTCGTGACCGCGCCCGCCGTCGTCGTGTTGTGGACGCCGTTGCCATCGCAGAAGATGGCGGTCATCACCATCGGCACGACCTGTTTTACGACCGCCGTGCTGCCCGATTCGCGCACCTTCGCCTCCACCGATTCCGACGCGGCGAGCACCACGACGCCGTACGCGGAATCGTTGATCGGCTGGCCGCTGCCGCGCTTGAACATGTCGTCGCCCTGCTCGTAGCCCAGCACGGCGAAGACGCGAAAGCCGTAGGCGGTGAGATCGCTGCCGTGCGTCGGCTTGAAGGCGTTCACGGAGTTCGCCTCGACGCGCATGGGACGCGCGTCGATGGACTTGTCGGCGACGAGCGGCGCGATGAACCTGTGCGCACTGGATTTGCAGTCGAGCTGGCTTTCGAGAGGCGTCGCGGCGCACAGGCTGGGCAGTAGTCCCCCGACCACGGCAGCGAATGCGGTGAGCGTTGCGAGAGGAGCGGTTTTCATGGCAGCGGTAACCAACGGTTCGTAAAGTCCGACACGGATTCTCGGCATCCGCATCGATGCAATAAGCGAGCCAGCGATCCGGCCCGCACTTCGCGCACGCGCTGCATTGTTCCCGCAAGGGCTTGGTTTGTTCTTTGTTGGTTGACTTCTTGACCGAAGGCGTTACGCGCAATCCTCGTGTGTGTACAGCGATTCCTACAATCGTCTTTGTATTAGAGATATACACAGACTCTGCGCTTCGACAGGCCGCGTCTGTACGAGATCCCTCAATCTTTCCCTATCGATGCGTCCGCCCGATGACACGCCGCACTGCCGCCATGCGGAACACGAATTCGGCGAAATGGTTATATTCGCGGTTCGACTAAAAAGGACCTTTTCATGACCGCGCTCTCCGATTTTCCCATCACTCGCAAATGGCCCGCTCAGCATCCGGAGCGCATCCAGCTCTACTCGCTGCCGACGCCGAACGGCGTGAAAGTCTCGATCATGCTGGAGGAAACCGGCCTGCCCTACGAGCCGCATCTCGTGCGCTTCGACAAGAACGACCAGTTGTCGGAGGAGTTTCTATCGCTCAATCCGAACAACAAGATTCCCGCGATCATCGATCCGGACGGCCCGAACGGCGAGCCGATGCCGTTGTTCGAATCCGGCGCGATCCTCATCTATCTCGCGGCGAAAAGCGGCCAGTTGATGCCCGACGATGTGGCGAAACGCTACGAAGCACTGCAATGGCTGATGTTCCAGATGGGCGGCATCGGTCCGATGTTCGGGCAGGTCGGCTTCTTCCATAAATTCGCGGGCAAGGAATACGAGGACAAGCGGCCGCGCGCGCGTTACGTCGCCGAGTCGAAGCGGCTGCTTGCCGTGCTCGACCAACGGCTCGACGGCCGCGACTGGATCATGGGCGACGAACTCAGCATCGCGGATATTTCGACGTTTCCGTGGGTACGCAATCTGATCGGCTTTTACGAGGCGCGGGAACTCGTCGATTTCCATGAATTCAAAAACGTCGAACGCGTGCTCGAAGCTTTTCTGGCGCGGCCTGCCGTGAAGCGCGGACTGGAAATCCCGAAACGCGATTGATCCGTATGCGAAAGACGGTTGTCACACGACCGTCTTGAACGACCGGTAGAGTGCGCTCTTTCGAAAATGTCTGAAGATTGACCATCGCGCTGCGCAACGCCGCGCCCGGGCCCGGACTTCCTCGCGCACTTCCCTCCTCTACCGAACATGTCAAAGCTCACCGTCAAGGCGCGCCTCGCGATTGTCACGGGCGCGGTCACCGCCGTGCTCGTCGTTGTCGGCGGCGCCGGATTATTCGGCGTCCAGCAAGGCAATGCCGCGCTGCGTCACGTCTTCGAAGGCCGCGCGCAGGCGCTGCAAACCATCTCGACCATCGACGAACTCATCACGCAAAGCCAGTTCGCGATCAGCGACGCGGTGCTCGATCCGTCGGCGCAAAAGACGCAAGCCGTGGTCGCGTCGACGCAGCAGCGCATCGCGAATGTCGATGCCCTGCTCGGCCGATATCTGCGCTATCCGCTCGATGCGACCGAGGCGCCGCAAGCCAAACGCCTCGCCGCCGATTGGGCGACGCTGCGCGACAAGGGTTTTCGTCCGACGGCCAATCTGCTCGCCGCCAACAATTTGTCCGAAGCGCAGTGGATCGTGACGCAGCAGATCGAGCCGCAGGCGAAGCGCGTCAAGCAGGAAAGCACCGAACTGCGCGCGTTCCAGCTCACCGCCGCGCAGCGGGAATACGACGACGCGCAGCGCGTGAGCCGCATCGTGCAGTGGACGGTCGGCGCGTGCATCGCCGCGGGCGTGGCGCTCGTCGGCGGGCTGTGCTTTTCGATGGCGCGCACGCTCGTGCGTCAACTCGGGGGCGAGCCGGAACTCGCGGCGAGCGTCGCACGGCGCGTGTCGAAAGGCGACTTGCTGACCGACGTGCCCGTCGCGCCCGGCGACACGCAAAGCCTGATGCACGCGATGGGTCTGATGCGTAGCCAGCTTGCGGCGATGGTCGGCGACATCAAGCGATCGACGGACACCATCGGCATCGCGGCGGCGGACATCACCGAAGGCAATCACGCGCTGTCGGCGCGCACGGAAGAACACGCGGCGAGCTTGCAGCAGACGTCGGCCAGCATGGAGCAGATCGCGGCGACGGTGCGCACCAACGCCGATCACGCGAACCGCGCGCGCGAACTCGCGAAAGAAGCATCGGAACGGGCAAAGGACGGCGAGCGCGCCGTCGCCGATGCGATCGCGCGCATGACCGATCTGTCCTCACGTTCGGCGCAAATCGAGCAGATCACGAGCGTCATCGAATCGATCGCGTTTCAGACCAATTTGCTCGCGCTGAATGCCGCGGTGGAAGCGGCGCGCGCCGGATCGCTGGGGCGCGGCTTCGCGGTGGTCGCGGAGGAAGTGCGCGCGCTGTCGCGACGCTCGTCGGGTGCGGCGAAGGAAATCTCGCAACTGACGCGTGAGGTGAACGCGCACGTGGAATCGAGCGGCGCGACAGTGAAACGCGCGGGCACGACGCTCGCCGATCTGCTCGATTCCGTCGACGGCGTGTCCGCGCTGGTCGAAGCGATCGCCACGGCGTCGAGCGAGCAAAGCAGCGGCATCGACGAAGTGAACGACGCGGTGTCGCAGATGGACCAACTCATGCAGAAAAATGCGGCCTTGGTGAACGAAGCGTCGGCCTCGGCGTTGTCGCTCGACGCACAGGCGCGCGAGCTCAGGCAGACTGTCCGGGCGTTTCAGGTCTAGCCATTTTTTTTCGCGTAGACACGATTTTTTCAACCGGTTCAGAATGGGAGGCGAAGCAGCGCGCGAATTTCGTTCGCCGGATGAAATGCGTTACGCATCAAGAGCTTGATCCGGCGATGCTCAGGATATCCACATGCTTGTGCACGGTATCTGTGGACAAGCATGTGCGTTCCCAGCCGACACGAATTCGCCGAACGTTCACGTTCTTCGATGCGATATCTGACGGTGGTGACGCCCATGGATAGCCCCTTCCGCTCTTTTTCTCCCCTCGCCTTTCCTTTCCGTTCTGCTCGATCGCGACGATTTCCCGCCATCGCCGCGATCGGAATGATCTGCGTCGCGGCTCATGCGCAGACGCAATGTCCCGGCTACGTCGAAACCGACGCCGGCAGCGCATTCGACGTCGCCTCGATCATCCGCGACACGGGTTCGCCGCAATCGGCGCTGGACAAGGTGCGCAGCGCCGTGGCGCGGATCAACGCGGGCGGCGGATGCTCGATCTTCCGCGACCGGCTCGCCTGCGAAGAAACGATGACGCTCGCCGACAAGGCGATCGCCGCGCTACAGGCGTGCGCGAACGCCAAGATGCCCAAAGGCACCGCTCACGGTTGATGCGACCGGGAAATAAAAAAGCGCGTGCCGCCTGAATCGGCGGCACGCGCTTTCGAGTTCGTCCGAAGGTAGTCCGGACGGCCCGTAGATCAGCGATCCAGGAAAGGACGCAGCTTGTCGGCGCGGCTCGGATGCATGAGCTTGCGCATCGCCTTGCTTTCAATCTGACGAATACGCTCGCGCGTCACGTCGAATTGCTTGCCCAGCTCTTCGAGCGTGTAGTCAGACGCCGTGTCGATGCCAAAGCGCATACGCAGCACCTTCGCCTCGCGCGGCGACAGCGCATTGAGCGCATCGTCGATCGCGGCGCGCATATTCGCGTGCACGGCGGCATCGGCCGGCGACGCAGCGCCCTGATCCTCGATCATGTCGCCGAGCGTCGCATCGGCATCTTCACCGACCGGCGTTTCCAGCGACACCGGCTGCTTGGCGATCTTGAGAATGCCGCGGATCTTCTCTTCCGGCATTTCCATACGCTCGGCGAGCACGGACGGATGCGCTTCCTGACCTGTTTGCTGCAGGATCTCGCGCGAAATGCGGTTCAGCTTGTTGATCGTTTCGATCATGTGGACCGGCACGCGAATCGTGCGCGCCTGATCCGCGAGCGAACGCGTCACAGCCTGACGAACCCACCACGTCGCATACGTCGAGAACTTCCAGCCGCGGCGATATTCGAACTTGTCCACCGCCTTCATCAGACCGATGTTGCCTTCCTGGATCAGATCCAGGAACTGCATGCCGCGATTCACGTACTTCTTCGCGATCGAAATCACGAGACGCAGGTTCGCTTCGATCATCTCGCGCTTGGCCTGACGCATCTTCAACTCGGCAGCCGTCATCTGACGGTTGATCTGCTTGAGTTGCTTGAGCGGCATTTCGACCACGCCTTCGACATCGATGAGCTTTTGCTGCTCGGCCTGAATCGCGGGCAAGCTGCGCTCGAGCGACGCGCCGTAATGCTTCGAGCCCGCAGCGGCGCGCGACGTCCAATCGAGATCGGTCTCGTGACCGACGAACGATTCGACGAACTTCTCGCGCGGCATGCCGCAACGATCCACCGCGATCTGCAAAACGCGACGCTCGATATCACGCACCTGCGCCACGCGCTGCTGAACGTCGACACACAGGCGGTCGATGGTCTTCGCCGTGAAGCGGATCGAACCGAGCTCGCGCTGGATTTCGGTGCGCGCTTTTTCGACTGCCTTCGTCGCGACGGCGCCCGAACCCTTAGGATTGCTCGCTTGTTCGGCCAGCTCGCGCACGCGTGCGAAGATTTCGAGACAATCGGCCTTCAATTGCTTCAGGCGCGCTTCGTTCGATGCGCCAGCATCGCCGCCGTCCAGATCGTCGTCGTCGTCTTCGTCGCTGTCGGAGTCATCGGTATCGGTGTCGATGTCGGCGGAGTCGTTTGTTTCGGGTGCCGAAATATCTTCCTCTGCCGTGTCCTCTTCCTTCAGGCCGTCGACCAGATCGTCGATCTTGAGCTCACCCGATTCGACTTGCGATGCATCCGCGAGAATGGTCGCGACGGTCGACGGGCATGCCGCGATCGCCTGGATCATCTCGTGCAGGCCGTCTTCGATGCGCTTCGCAATGGCGATCTCGCCGGCACGCGTGAGCAGCTCGGTTGCGCCCATTTCGCGCATGTACATGCGAACCGGATCCGTCGTGCGCCCGAATTCGGAATCGACCGTCGATAGCGCGTTTTCCGCTTCTTCGTCCGATTGCTCGTCGGTGACCACGCTCGGGGCGCTATCGCTCAGCAGCAGCGTTTCGGCATCCGGAGCCTGCTCGTAGACAGCGACACCCATGTCGTGGAACGTGCTGACAATGGTTTCCATCGCAGCCGTTTCAGCGAAATTGTCCGGCAGGTGGTCGTTGATCTCGGCGTGCGTGAGATAACCGCGATCCTTGCCCAACTGGATGAGCGCGCGCATCTGACGTTGCCGTTCTTCATTCTGCTCCGCGGTCATCGCGACATCGGGCTGTATCGTGCCGGCCTGGCCCTTCCCTTTGTTCGCCCGCCGGCCTGGTGCCTTGCGCGCCGGCGCGACGATATCCAGCTCCGAATCTTCCCGATCAAAACTTGCCATACTTTCTCCTCGACAGGTTTGCTCGGCGACGACAGATCCCCGGGAGCGAGCGTAACGGCTCGCGATGATTTCGATGACAGCTTCGACCACGGACGGCTTGCTGAAAATCGCATCGAGCAAAACACGCAAACCGCATCCAGACGCGGTACTTGCGTTTTCCAATCGCCCATTAAGGCGCAACCTTAGAGTATATCAGCATTTGCTGCGTCGCAGCAGCCTGATTTAAAAAACTTTTCCTGACGTTGCCATTGCGCGGCATTCGTCTGATCTAAGTCTGTCCTGATGTTGGTCGCGAAGATTGCTCACGACTTCAACCCAGGTATTTCGCGAAGTCTCGTCGATGACGCGACACGCGAAATCGTCTGTAAGAGCGAACTCAAAGGGAGTGAAGTCGACTGGCCTTGACTCCACGGCCTCGCGGCCTCCCTTGACTTCATAGTGGGGGCGGGGTTGGCTCTCTTCAAGCGTAGGAGCGCTTTGAGATCGTTAAGGTGCGCCTCCGACGGGCGCTCGATTTCGGAGTCGGGCGTCGAAGCAACTCGCTCGGAATCCGCCTGCATGCCACTCGGGGCGTCGGGGTTGAGGAACACGATATGCCCTGCTTCAAGCGCGGCGAGGAAGTCGGGTGCCCACGTACCCGCATGTACGCGCGGTTGAGCCTCGTCACGGTGATGAATGACGATCGATCGGGCGTCATCGGAAACGCGATATCGTCGAAGTCCGTCGCGGCTTAGGAAGGATTGACCCATGAGCTTCGCAATGGCCGTATCGACTTGTATGGCGCGCGTGCGCTGGTTCTGCTCTTCTGCTTGTGCGTGTCGCTGACTGCGGACGCGGTAGGCGAAATCGACGGGCGTACGCAACAGGGTGCGGAGATAGCTGATCGGGTGCTTGGCGCGACGAAGATGATTCCAACTGGCTTCCACGACATCCGACAGAAGTTTCTTGTGAAGCCTCGCCTCGCGCATCAGTTTGAAGATCAGAAATTCACGAAATCCCAGAGACAGCAAGCGGTGGAGATCCGCGGGCAGGCGTCCTGATTGTCTCTTTTGAGTAGTAGGGATTAGATCCTTATATATAGCGCCGTCTGCCACGGTGACAGACGGCGGCGCCAAAGAAAAGGCGCGTTCGGTTTTGGCGGCATCTTCCCGACTAGGAACGGACGGTTTCTGCCCTTCGCTTGGATGTTCGACGAGACCGAGCAGAGCGGCGGCTTTCGGCGTCAAATGAATGTAGGCACGCCCGAACAAACCAGCCGCTCCGTAGCGTGTCTGGGGCGGCCGAGTGACGAAGCCGGTGGTTTCGAGATCGTCCATGCTGCGATAGAACGTGCGCATTGATTGTTGTGCGCGTCCGGTGAGCAGCTCGCGCCGTGCAAAGATCGGTGCGTACGGGCGAGACGCATCGACGGTGCGGGCGAGAGCAGCGAGCAACGCTCGAGCTCGCGCGGGGAGCGCAGTCGTGTGGGTAGCGCGATGCGCCGCGCGAAAGATCACCCAAGGAAGGTTCGATCGATCGCAAGCGTATTCATCGAGAGCGAGTTGGTCCGCTACCGCGGGTCCTGAATCAGGGTTTTGAAGGCGAGATTCAACCTCGCCTGCAACGGAACGTTGCGCGATACGCATGTCAAGTACGTCCATTTCGGAAAATGGAGGACAAACGCTTGACTGCCCATCGCGTTCCGCTAAACTTCGAGGTGTGTACTCGTGACCCGATTGGCGTCGGGAAGCGGAACGGGCGACATGCAGTTAAGCCCGATATTCAAAAGCCTTCGGTTGGCGCCGAAGGCTTTTGTCTTTTTACAGCTTGCTCGTTACATAGCAGTCTCGTCAGTACTGAATCATCAAGTTATTGATTTCTAAGTAAGTTCTACTAGGTTCATCGCCCAAAACTTCGCTTAGTTCGTTAAGTTGTTGATTTAAAACGGAAACCTAGTAGGTTCATTGATCCTGTTCCGATTCGCTCAACGTCTTGTTGATGAAGTCGGCAATCCGCTGTCCCCACATCTCTGCGTCAGTCGCTTCCTTCTCAAAGAAGCGGACGCCGACGACGCCGTTTCTCGTAGACACCTCGCAAATCTTTCTCCGGCCTGAGCGAACAACTGTTGAGCTTGGCGCAGCCGCGCGAGGTTTCTCCGTTGCGAGCGCGACGGCCTTGTCCTGAGTGAAGCTTTCGTCCTCGATAAGCCGGCGAATCGCTTCCACTACCTTTTCCGATTTCCCTGCCTCGGTCAGCGCGGCAAGTTTCTGCGCCGCATTGCTTCCCAGACGTTCAGGCTTTTCAGCGAGTGCTAATTTGGCCGCTTCCGGCAGCGCGTCGAACGAAAAGATTCGCGTCACGTGGCTCTTGCTCAATCCCGCGCTCTCGGAAATCTCGGCGCGCGACAGCCCGCTCAGTTCCTGCAATCGCTTGAAGTTCCAGTACTTCTCGAAGTCGGTTAGCGACGGCGACAGCAGGTTAGAAAAGAACGCCGCAAACTCGATTTCGCCTTCCTCGATCGATGCAACGTTCGCGCGGATCGACGAGCGTCCGAGTTCTCTATAAGCGGCAACGCGGTTATGTCCCGCGACGATTTCAAATCGACCTTCCGGCAATGCGCGCACCAAAATTGGCGTGGCGAGCGCGTGCTGGGCAAGGTTGCTTTTCAATTCCTGAAACTGCTCGGCCGTAAGTTTGCGGCGCCGCCCATGTACTTCGATGAGCGCATCAAGTCGCACTTCCAGCGCAGCACGCTCCTCGAGTTGCGACTCAAGTTCCTTGATTCGAGACTGCGCGCTATTTATGCGATTCTGCGCGTCCATCAATCGCCCTGGCGACGTGCGCGGCTCTGTGCTGACCGGACGCGGTTGCGCTGCTTCCGTCGGCTTGCTGCCGATGTTCGCTGTCTTGGCGAGGAGTCTGTCCCCGATGCCCATTTATTCCTCCTTCTGATTCCACGCGCGAACGAACTGCGCGTCGAGATGCTCGGCGAGTCGGTCGAGCGGCTCTTTGAACCGGTTGTAAGCGGCCGTGCTGCCATCCGGTTTCGACAAGTCATAGACCGTCGACAGTTGCGCCGACGCGCCTTTCGGCACCGTCGATTCCGGAATTTCGAAGGGCAGCACGCGATCGCCGTAAGCCTTCTGCAGCCATCCGCGCACGACGCGCGATACATCATCGGACTTCGCTTTCGTCATGATCACGTTCACGAAATCGAACCGCTTCTGCTCCAGCACCCCCGGCAGCTTCTTCGCGATATCGGCGAAGAGGTGCCAGAACTGCGTCGAACTTGCGAAGTCGAGCGCCTCGGGCGGGCAGGGGAGCAGGATTGCGTCCGACGCAAGCAGCGCGTTGATCGTCAGATAGCTGAGCGCCGGAGGCGTGTCGATGACGATCGCGTCGTACTCATTGGCGAGCGGCATCAAACCCTTGCGCACGATTTCCCAGAATTCGAACGTGCTATCGTTCAAAACCTTAGCGGGAATCTCGAACTCGGCGTCGAAAAGCGACGACGATGCCGGGATAAGGTCCAGGTTGTGCCAGTACGTTTCCTGCACGGCGTAGTGGAGGGTCTGTCGATCGCCGTATATGAGCGGAAGAAGGGTCTGATCGTCCGAGATTTCGGCGTCGGGCGCCCATCCGCACAACTGGGTGGTCGTGCCCTGCGGATCGCAGTCGATGACGAGCACTTTGCGCCCGAGCAGCGTCAACGCCTGTGCGGCCGACACGGCGGTCGTCGTTTTCGCGACGCCGCCCTTGAAGTTCGCGACGGTCACGATTCGCCCGCGCTTGCTTTCCGGCCGTCGCGTGCGTTCCTTCGTTGCGCGAATCCAGGTCAGCGCCTCTTCGAGCGTGAACTCCTTGCTACGGCCAGCGCCCTTGGACGTTCCCGCGGGCAGATCGCCCTTGGTGGTCAGGTATTGGAACCGCTGCTTATCGACGCCGCACAGCGATGCGACCTGCGCGCTCGTGAATGTCGGCGCGCTTTTGCGCGGGTACGGCTCCAACATCGCGTCGCGGATCTGATTGAGGATGTCAGTGGCTTGGGCCGCCACCCCCAAGAGCGTTTCGATCGAAACGGATTGATCGACTTCGGGAAGCCGAGCGCTTAGCATGGAATTCGCAGTCACTGGCGGGCCTGGGTAAGCAAATAATTCTTCGGTTGGTGGAAAACAAGCTGCAAACCGAAGAATAAACGGCGAACCGGTAAACCTCAAGTAAACTCTGAAGTACTTGAGCACCCGCACCGGGCATTTTTACAACGCTCAGCGCTCGTGTAAACGCGAAATTAAGAAGACTCTCAGAATTTCGAGTCTATCGACGCGTTGCGAATCAGTTTTTCGACGCCAAGGAAGCGCCCCGTGTCCTCGTTTCTGAGATAGAGCGAGGTCGTCGAGAGATCGGCGTGGCCGAGGCCGGCGCTGATTTCGCGCAACTCCGCGCCGTGCCCCAGCGCGTGCATCGAATGAGTGTGACGCAGCCAGTGCGTGCTGGCTTGCTTCAAATGTCGGCCGCTGCCCGGCGCGCGCGATTCCATGAACGCGGCGGCGTTGGTGAAAATGCTCTTGAAGATCTTTCCGATACCGTCGGGCGTGATGGCTTGCCCGCCGCGCGCCTGAGCGATGATCGGTGTGCCTTCAGCGCAATCCAGCGGCTCTTGCAGGCCGCGCATCGCGAGATTGTCCGTTAACGTTTCGACGACCACTGGCGGCAAAAGCACGGTGCGCGGCGCGCCGCGGCCTTGATCGACCGAAAGACGCCAGACCGCGCCAGCCACGCCGGGCAAGCGTCCCAAGCTGAGCGCGTCGGTCGTTGCGGCTGCGAGTTCGGCGCGGCGCAGGCCGGTCGCGTAGGCGAGAAGCAGCGCCAATCTGTCGCGATGCTCCGAAAACGAATAAACATCACGCTCAACCGATTGCAGGACGCATTTCCACTGCGCGAGATCGAGCGTGCGCGTGGCCGATTCAAACACGGGCGGCGCCGCGACGCGCGCCAATCCCGCGAAGGGATTCACCGACAGATAGCCCTCTCCGACGAGCCATTCGCACATTGCGCTCACTATCGAGCGAGCCGTTTCGCGGCTGCGGTCGGAGAGAGGTCCGGCAAAAGGCCGCCATCCGACGAAAGATCGTTCGCCACGATGGGCAGCGATCCAGCGCGCCGCCGGTTGCGGATTCGCCAGAAACGTGTCGATGTATTCGCTGCATTCGCCGCGATCGAGCGACGACAAGGGTTTGCCCCGTTCCACCAAAGCCCACAAGAGCAAGCGCTCGGCTTCGCGCCGATACGCACGCCGCGTGTGCGCGCTGCCCGCTCGGGCGTCGAGCCACGCAATAATCGCGCGAATATCCGTGCCGAACGGCGCGCCGACGCCCGACCGATTCGACCCTTTGGACCCGTCGAGCGCCGGCGGGACGCGCAGCGCCTCGATCGGCGCGATCACCACTTCGCGGTGTTCGCTGGTTTCCGGAGGTTGCGCCAGCGCGACGTCACCCGCTTGCCACTGCCGCCTCGGCACAAGCGTAACCGGTGAAAGTGTGTGCCGAAGCGCCTGGGCATGAAGCTGGAGCCAGTCGACGACGCGCTGTGCGCCCTTCGGACCGAGTCGCGGCACAACTGTGTACCAGCGATGCCGTCGACCTTCGATCAGTTCGATTACATCCGCGAGCGTCGTGAGTCCCGCCGCCGTGAGTCGCGCGGTGATCGCAGGCTCGAACCAGCCGTCGATGGGATGATCCGGACTCGGATCCTGCGCAAGCGATGCCTCCATGCGCGCAAGCGCGTCCGCCTGCCGGCGCCGCAAACGCACATTGCGCGCGGCGCGCCGGTCCAGGGCAGGGGAGGTGTCCGGCGGATAAGCCTCCTCATACAACGCCAGCAACTCGGATTCGCTGTAAACGCCACCCGGATCGGTCTTCTCGCGGAAGTCGTCAAGCGTGGGGGCTGTAGCGGCCGGCTTGGGCTCGAATAGCGGGATGCTGCCCGGGCGAAGCCGCAACAAATGCGCGGCTTCCGTATCGCGGGCGCGCCGGGCGAGGACCGACAGCGTATCGCGGAGCGCGTCGATCAGGCGTCGCGTGGTCCGGACATCGGTGCTGGCGTCGCCATACGATGCGTGCAACTGCGCCTCCGACACGCCATCGAGATAGCCCCGATACAGCGCGAAGTGCTGGCGTGTGAGCCGGTTCGGCGCGCGCAGTCGGACCGTATCCGGCGTAGATTCCACCGCGCTTTCTGCCGACCCTCGTGCGGAGCGTGCTGCGTTGAGAGCCATTTACGCTTTCTTTTCAGTGAGTTGGCGCGAGATTATCAACCAGCTTCGAATTTGACAAGAAAAATCGCTACATCTGATAAGTCGAATTATCAGCATCTGCACGTACGACCCGAGTGGCCGTATGCGTCGTCAGTCCTGCGCGCTTGAATCTTCATCCGGCGCGGCGCATATTTTCAGGAAATCATTAGCTGCTACACGCAGGAGAAACGAGCCGATGCTTGATCCTGTACGCCCCACCTCAAAACCGCCCGAGCAGGACGACGCATTCCGCCCGAGCCTGCCGGAGGTGTACGCGTCAGTTCACGTACCGGCCGGCGGCCGATGGATCCGCCGCTTCCTCGCGTTCGCCGGTCCCGGCTACATGATTTCCGTCGGCTACATGGACCCGGGCAATTGGGCGACGGACATCGCCGGTGGCTCGCGATTCGGCTACACGCCGCTGACCGTCATCCTGTTGTCGAACCTGATGGCGATTCTGCTACAGGCGCTCGCGGTCCGTCTCGGCGTCGCGACCGGACGCGATCTCGCGCAGGCATGCCGCGATCACTACTCGAAGCCGGTGAATTTCGCACTCTGGTTCGCGTGCGAGGCGGCGATCGTCGCATGCGATCTGGCCGAAGTGATCGGCACCGCCATCGCGCTGCAACTGCTCTTCGGCATTCCGCTGATCGCGGGCGCGCTCCTGACCGCGCTCGATGCCTTTCTTCTGCTGCTGCTGATCAACAAAGGCTTTCGCTTGCTGGAAGCCTTCGTCATCGCGCTGCTGGTCGTGATCGCGAGTTGCTTCGCGTTGCAGATCGCGGCCGCCGCGCCGCCGTTCGCCGATGTCCTGCGCGGATTCATCCCTTCGCCGCGTATCGTCGCGGATCGCGAAATGCTCTACGTGGCGATCGGCATTCTCGGCGCGACGGTCATGCCGCACAACCTGTATCTGCATTCGTCGATCGTGCAGACGCGCGCCTACGGCAAATCGGTATCGGCCCGGCGCTCCGCGATTCGCTGGGCGACCATCGACAGCACCATCGCGCTGACGCTCGCGCTTTTCATCAACGCCGCGATCCTGATCGTCGCCGCCGCCGTGTTCCATGCGAGCGGTCACAACGACGTCGCGGAGATCGGCGACGCGTTCCACTTGTTGTCGCCGCTGCTCGGCCTGAGCATTGCATCGACGCTCTTCGCGGTCGCGTTGCTCGCGTCGGGCCTGAATTCGACCGTCACCGCGACGCTCGCCGGCCAGATCGTGATGGAAGGTTTTTTGCGCCTGCACATTCCGAACTGGGCGCGGCGTCTGATCACGCGCGGGATCGCGATCGTTCCCGTGATCGTCGTCACCGCGATCTACGGCGAAAAGGGCACCGGCCAGTTGCTCGTGCTGAGCCAGGTGATCCTGTCGATGCAACTGCCGTTCGCCGTGATCCCGCTGGTGCGTTTCGTGTCGGACCGCCGCAAAATGGGCGTCTTCGCCGTCTCGCGCTGGACGAGCGGGCTGGCGTGGCTCGTCGCCGGCGTGATCGTCGTGCTCAACGTCAAGCTGCTCACCGACACGCTGCTGCCGTAACGGGACATCGCGCGCGGAAAAAAACAACACCCCCTATATAGAAGGAGACAGGAACAATGAGCGGCGCGTTCATCGACATCACTCTGCGCGACGGCACGATCATTCCCGCCTACGTGACGCAGCCCGCGAAGGGATCGGGGCCGGGCATCGTGCTGCTTCACGACGCGGCGGGCCTCGACGACTTCGTCACGCGCACAGCCGACCTTTATGCCGAAGAAGGCTATGTCGTGCTCGCGCCGCGACTGCCCGAGCACGAGCCAAAGCCTGGCGGGATCGCGGCGGAAAACTTCGCGTCGCTCGTCGATGCCCTTCGCGCGTTGCCGCAGCATGCGGGCAAGGTCGGCGTGGTCGGTTTCGGGCGTGGCGGGCGGTTCGCGACGCGCATCGCCGCACAGGCCGACGTCGATTGCGCAGCCTGCTATTACCCCGACGACTTCACCGCCTGCCTCGCCGATATCCCGACGATCCGCTGCCCGATGGTCTTCCACTTTCCCGAACACGGCGCGCACGACCCGCGCGAAGTCGAGGCCGCGCTCGCGGACAAACCGAACATCGAACGCTATGCCTATCCGGGCACATCGACGGGCTTCATCGCGCCCGGCAGCGAGCACTACGACAAACCCGCCGCGCTGATGGCGTACTCGCGCACGCTATCGATGCTGCGCAAGGTGCTCGGCCCGCTCTTCGATCTGAATCATTTGTGGGAGCAGCACTGCTATTTCGAGTTCGCCACGCGCGATGTCGACGCCGTGATGCCGACAATGGTCGCCGAGCCCTACGTGAATCACGTACCGACGATGACGGGCGGCGTCGGTCACGATCAGTTGAAGCGCTTCTACAAGTATCACTTCGTCCATTCGAACCCGGCCGATACGAAGCTGATACCGGTGTCGCGCACGATCGGCGCGGATCGCGTCGTCGACGAGTTCGTGTTCTGTGCGACGCACGACCGCGAAATCGACTGGCTGCTGCCCGGGCTTCCGCCGACGGGCCGATACTTCGAAATCCCGATGCTCGCCGTGATCCGCTTTCGCGGCGACAAGCTCTACAACGAGCATATCTACTGGGATCAGGCGTCGGTGCTGGTGCAGATCGGCGTGCTCGATCCGGACGGGCTGCCGATTGCGGGACGGCAGGCCGCGAAGAAGCTCATCGACGAAACCTTGGCGAGCAATGAGTTGATGCCCAACTGGTCGTCGAGCGAGGGCAAGCCCATCTGAGCCGTTGCATACTACGGTCACACTATTAGAACCATCCGGAGACAGGCATGACCGACGTGGCAGGCGCGCACTCCGCGCCCCAATGTCCCTTTCACGACGAATCGCGCGCGCCGGACGGCTGCCCCGTGAGCGCGCGCGCAGCTGAATTCGATCCCTTCGGCGACGGCTATCAGCAAGACCCGCCCGACTACGTGCGGTGGGCGCGCGAACAGGAGCCGGTGTTCTTCAGCCCGAAACTCGGCTACTGGGTCGTCACGCGCTACGACGACATCAAGGCGATCTTCCGCGACAACCTCACGTTCAGTCCTTCGATCGCGCTGGAGAAGATCACGCCGACTGGCCCCGAAGCGAACGCGGTGCTCGCGTCGTACGGCTTCGCGCTCAACCGCACGCTCGTCAACGAGGACGAACCCGCGCACATGCCGCGCCGTCGCGCGCTGATGGACCCGTTCACGCCCGAGGCGCTCGCGCATCATGAACCGATGGTGCGCGCGCTCGCACGCGAATACGTCGACCGATTCATCGACGATGGCCGCGCCGATCTAGTCGATCAGATGTTGTGGGAAGTGCCGCTCACCGTCGCGCTGCATTTTCTCGGCGTGCCGGACGAAGACATGGACACGCTGCGCCGCTATTCGATCGCGCACACGGTCAACACGTGGGGACGGCCGAAGCCCGAAGAGCAGGTCGAAGTCGCGCACGCCGTCGGCAAGTTCTGGCAATACGCGGGCAAGGTGCTCGACAAGATGCGTGAGGATCCGTCCGGTCCCGGCTGGATGCAATACGGCATCCGCAAGCAGAAGGAATTGCCCGAAGTCGTCACCGACTCGTATCTGCATTCGATGATGATGGCGGGCATCGTCGCCGCGCACGAGACGACGGCGAACGCCACCGCGAACGCGTTGAAGCTCCTGCTGCAACATCCGCAGGCGTGGCGCGACATCTGCGACGACCCGAGTCTGATTCCGAACGCGGTGGAAGAGTGCCTGCGTCATAACGGCTCGGTCGCGGCGTGGCGGCGGCTCGCGACGAAGGACGTGAAGATCGGCGGCATCGATATTCCCGCGGGCTCGAAGCTCTTGATCGTCACGTCATCGGCGAATCACGATCAACATCAGTTCGCCGATGCTGATCTTTTCGACATTCGCCGCGAAAACGCCAGCGATCAGTTGACCTTCGGCTACGGCGCGCATCAGTGCATGGGCAAGAACCTCGCGCGCATGGAGATGCAGATTTTCCTCGACGAGCTCACGCGACGCCTGCCGCACATGCGCCTCGCCGAACAGCGTTTTACCTATGTGCCGAACACGTCGTTTCGCGGGCCGGAGCATCTGTATGTCGAATGGGACCCGGCGATGAATCCCGAGCGCACCGACCCGAACGTGCGCGAGGCGCGCGCGGTGGTGCGCATCGGCGAGCCATCGTCGCATGCGGTGAGCCGCGCGGTGATCGTCGATTCGGTTCAGGCTTGCGCGGATCGTGTCGTGCGCGTGCGGCTCGTATCGGCGGACGGGCGCGATCTGCCGCGCTGGACGGCGGGCTCTCATATCGATGTCGTCTGCGGCGACACCGGCCTGTCGCGCCAGTATTCGCTATGCGGAGATCCGGGCGACGCCGGAGCATTCGAAATCGCGGTGTTGCGCGAGACGGAAAGCCGGGGAGGCTCGGCGTGGGTTCACGAGAACGTGAAGCGCGGCGCGCACTGGCGTATTCGCGGCCCGCGCAATCACTTCCGTCTCGACGAGCGCGCGAAAAAGCTCGTGCTGATCGCGGGCGGCATCGGCATCACGCCGATCAGCGCGATGGCGCGGCGCGCTCACTCGCTCGGCATCGACTACGAGATGCATTACAGCGGACGCTCGCGCGCATCGATGGCCTTGCTCGACGAGATGCGCGCGCTGCACGGCGCACGCCTTCGCGAGTACGTCTCGGAAGAAGGCACGCGCAACGATTTCGCGGCGCTCGCGGTGGAAGAGGGCACGCTCGTCTACGCGTGCGGCCCGGCGCGCATGCTCGATGCGCTCGGAAACGCGAGTGCATCCTGGCCCGACGAGGCGCTCAAGATCGAGCATTTCGAGTCGAAGCTGGGCACGCTGGATCCGCAGCACGAGCGCGCATTCGAGGTCGAACTGAAAGATTCGGGTCTCGTGCTGACCGTTCCGGCCGATCAGACCTTACTCACGACGCTCAGACGCGCGAACGTCGATGTGCAAAGCGACTGCGAAGAAGGTCTGTGCGGATCATGCGAAGTGCGCGTGCTCCAGGGCGAAATCGATCATCGCGACGTGGTGCTGACAAAAGGCGAACGGCAATCGAACGATCGGATGATGGCGTGCTGCTCGCGCGCGAAGGGCGCAAAGCTCGTTTTAGCGCTTTGACAAATCAGCGATTTCGAGTGACTTTCGCCGGCCACTCGAAGTCGTTACTTTCACTGACAGATGTCAAAATGTCGCGGTTATAGACAATCGATTAACTGCGCTTATTTTCATCGCGTCGTCATGTCTCAGCGTTAGGAGAGAACGAGTTTGTTCCTGATAAAGACGAGTTGGTTATACCCAGTAGTTAATTCTTATATAAGGAATAACGCTCGCGCGGGATTCGTCGCGTCCAGGACAGAAAGCTCGCACGGTCCGACACAGTTCGACATTCGCCGCGCATCCGCTTACGCATTTACCCAAACGGGCGAATTGATCATACAACCTGCGCAATTTTCGCCGTCATATAGGATGATTATTGAACGTGCGTTCGAACATTTCTGCGATAAGCAGCAAGTTAATTAAGGGTGTTTTTACTCAAACTAGGGTTTATACCTACTAATATGAAATTTTTTGCGCATGTTTTCCGTTTAGAATCGTTACTAATTTGGTGCGTCGCACAAGCGCCCAAAACCGAATAACTTCCATATGCCCTGCTGCAAAAGCGCGAGAATGTTCGCGCGGATGGATCACGCTCGCGCGATTCACGGCGGCAAGGCGAAAGAGAAGGCCGGTGCTTAACCTGAGAGATTTTATTAAAGGCCCATATAAATGGACCAAGCAATTGGCTGCACGTTTGCCGCATCCCGTTCGGGATTTTTTCTGCGGAGCGAACCTTGTCCCACGGGCGAGGTCATTCCGTAGTCGGCGCGACGCCTCTTGAAGTCGCTCGCTCATGCATCGGTCGGTCGGACATTGCTCCGCACGCGACGCTGCGCATCAATCTGCCCTGAGTTCGAATCGAACTCACCCGTCCGTTCGTACCGGACGCGTTTTCGCGTCGCGTGAAATGTCACGCGCACGGAAATTCCGTTCACGTTTTCGCTGTTTGATGAGGATAGAAAATGACTGACGTAGTGATCGTATCGGCCGCGCGTACGGCGGTAGGCAAGTTCGGCGGCTCGCTCGCGAAGATCGCGGCGCCGGAACTGGGCGCGACGGTAATCAGGGCGGTTCTGGAGCGCGCGGGCGTGAAGCCGGACCAGGTGAGCGAAGTGATCCTGGGTCAGGTGCTCGCGGCCGGCTCGGGCCAGAACCCGGCGCGCCAGTCGCTGATCAAGGCTGGCTTGCCCGACATGGTTCCGGGCATGACGATCAACAAGGTCTGCGGCTCGGGCCTGAAGGCGGTGATGCTGGCGGCCAACGCGATCATCGCGGGCGATGCGGAGATCGTCATCGCGGGCGGTCAGGAAAACATGAGCGCCGCGCCGCACGTGCTGCCGGGCTCGCGCGACGGCTTTCGCATGGGCGATGCGAAGCTGATCGACACGATGATCGTCGATGGCCTGTGGGACGTCTATAACAACTACCACATGGGCACGACGGCTGAGAACGTCGCGAAGGAATTCGGCATCACGCGCGAGGATCAGGACAAGTTCGCGGCGCTGTCGCAGAACAAGGCGGAAGCCGCACAGAAGTCGGGCCGTTTCAACGACGAAATCGTGCCGGTCTCGATCCCCCAACGCAAAGGCGAGCCGCTGCAGTTCGCCACCGACGAGTTCGTGCGCCACGGCGTGACGGCCGAAGCGCTTGCGGGCCTGAAGCCCGCATTCTCGAAGGAAGGCACGGTGACGGCGGCGAACGCGTCGGGCCTCAACGACGGCGCGGCGGCGGTTGTCGTGATGTCGGCGAAGAAGGCCGAGGCGCTGGGTCTGACGCCGCTCGC
Source organism: Caballeronia sp. EK (assembly GCF_014384845.1). Taxonomy (NCBI): domain Bacteria; kingdom Pseudomonadati; phylum Pseudomonadota; class Betaproteobacteria; order Burkholderiales; family Burkholderiaceae; genus Caballeronia; species Caballeronia sp. EK. The sequence continues at coordinate 14,174 of NZ_JACSUE010000002.1, read as the reverse complement.
GCGCATCAAGGCGTACGCGAACGCGGGCGTCGATCCGAAGATCATGGGCATGGGTCCGGTGCCGGCATCGAAGCGCTGTCTGGAGCGCGCGGGCTGGTCGGTGAACGATCTGGACCTGATGGAAATCAACGAGGCATTCGCGGCGCAGGCGCTGGCGGTGCACAAGCAGATGGGCTGGGATCAGTCGAAGATCAACGTGAACGGCGGCGCGATTGCGATCGGTCACCCGATCGGTGCATCGGGCTGCCGGATTCTCGTCACGCTGCTGCACGAAATGCAGAAGCGCGATGCGAAGAAGGGTCTGGCGTCGCTGTGCATCGGCGGCGGCATGGGTGTCGCGCTGGCGCTGGAACGTCCGTAACGAAAGCAATAGACCGGCGCGGCAAGCACGCGGCCCGACGCAATGTCCAAACAATAAAAGCGTCGAGGCGACATGGCAGCGCCGGTGTCATTCCGAGTTTCATTAACCTGAGAGAAATTGACGAGGAGTATCAGCATGACTAAGCGTATCGCAGTGGTGACGGGCGGCATGGGCGGCCTCGGCGAAGCCATCAGCATGAAGCTGCACGACGCCGGTTTCGCGGTCGTCGTAACGCATTCGCCGGGCAACGCGAAGGTCGGCGAATGGCTCGCGAGCATGGATCGCCAGGGCTACAACTTCCGCGCGTACGGCGTGGACGTCGCCGACTACGATTCCGCCCAGCATTGCGTGGCGAAGATCCAGGCCGAAGTCGGCCCGATCGATATCCTCGTGAACAACGCCGGCATCACCCAGGACACGACCTTCAAGAAGATGACGAAGGTGAACTGGGACGCCGTGCTGCGCACCAATCTCGATTCCGTCTTCAACATGACCAAGCCGGTCTGCGAAGAGATGGTGTCGCGCGGCTTTGGCCGAATCATCAATATTTCGTCGGTGAACGGCTCGAAAGGTCAGATCGGCCAGACGAACTATGCGGCCGCGAAGGCGGGCATGCACGGCTTCACGAAGTCGCTCGCGCTCGAAGTCGCGAAGAAGGGCGTAACCGTGAACACGATTTCGCCGGGCTATCTCGCGACCAAGATGGTGACCGCGATTCCGCAGGAGATTCTCGATACGAAGATCATTCCGCAGATTCCGGCAGGCCGTCTGGGCCGCCCCGAGGAAGTCGCGGCACTCGTCGCGTTCCTGTGCTCCGACGACGCCGGCTTCGTCACCGGCTCGAACATCGCGATCAACGGCGGCCAGCACATGAACTGATGTACGCATGCGGCGCGCGATGACTCGCGCGCCGCCTTTCGTGTGCATCGATACAGGTCAGTTTTGCGCGTCGCACGTTCGTCACGAAGGCGCGCATCGATTCAATCTTCACCGGCAATTCCGTTCTTCCGACAGACCGCGCCATGAACAACATCAGCGCACGCAGACCGCTCTATAGCGTCGGTCATCTCGATTCGGCGATCGAACACCTCGAGCAAGTGCTGAGCCTCGAAGGTGCGAATTCGCTTTTCTCCAAGACATACTGGCGCGGCCGCGTCGTGCAGGCGATCGCCACGCCGGGGCTCGCGCCGTGTCAGCATTCGCGCCTGCAACGCCTGCTGGATCGCATCGCTCAGGCTTGAAGGGAACAACGGATCGCGCACGCGGTCGATCGTGAATACCGGAGTACAGCGCATCTGCCCTGCGATTTGTGAAGAAAATTGCAGACGCTTGTACCATTCGGATCGATCTCAAAATTCGCGATCCACAAGCATGTTCTCTTACCTAATATCAATACGTTCGATGCCGCGCGCGTTCGCGGCGCTCGCCCTTGTTTGTCTGCTCGCCGCATGCGGCACGACGAACGGCGTCACGGCCGGCGCGCATCCCGACACCTACACGGTCACCGGCAAGGCGACGGGCACGCGCATGTCATGGGTGACCGCGCGCAACGCGGCGATGGACGCTGCCAGCGATTACTGCAAGCAGCGTTCGCAGCGCGTCGCGATCAGATCGGAAGCGACGAGCGGCGTGCGTTCGCTGGAAGAGCAGACGTCGACAGTCTCCTTCACTTGCGTGCCGGAGAACGACGCGCGCGGCTAAGCAATTCTTCCGACGACATCACGGCCGCATACTTCTGCGCCATGTCGAAGAGACTGGCGTCGTGCGGACCGGACGCGCGATCGCCGACACAATCGGACAGCACCACCGGACGAAAGCCGTACTGCATCGCATCGACGACGCTCGCGCGCACGCAGCCGCTTGTCACCGCGCCCGCGACGACGAGCGTGCGCACGCCGCGCATCGTGAGCCAGCTTCCGAGCGACGTGCCGAAGAACGCCGACGGCACGTTCTTGCGCACGACGAGCTCGCCGGATTCGGGCGATAGCTGCGGCACGATTGCGCTGTCGTGCGCATGCTCCTTCAGCGTCAGCATGCCGGGCACCTTGAGCGAAAAGACGTTCGCGTTGGAGTCGTCGTCGGCATAGACGATGCGGCTGTGCGCCACCGGCCAGCGCAAATCGCGCGCCGTGTGCAGAAGCGGCACGGTGCGCTCGATCGCCTCCGCGATATTGCCGCCGCCGAACACGTCGGGGTCCGCGAAACCGTTCACGAAGTCGATGATCAGTAGACCGAACTGGCCGTCGATGTCGAAGTCATTGCCGAAGCCCTGACGCGCATAGATTGCTTCCGTCATCGTGTTTCCTCGATGGTCTTGCCTTCGCGAACCACGTCCACGCCGTCGAGCGAGACGGTGCAGCGGCGCAAGGGAATGTCGATATGGCACGCGGTGGTGCGTGTGCCGCCGCCTTCGTTGTTGGGTCCGAGCGAGAACAGGAAGTTGCCGTCGAACGCGCGCGCGTCCATGCCGAGCGTTGCTTCGCGATCGTAGAGTCCGAGCGTCGACCAGTGCGCGCGCTTTTGCAGGCCCCAGCCGATATGCGAGATCGCGAAGGCTTCGGGATCGTCGAAGGAGAGCATGTATTCGCGCAGGAGATCCGCATCCACGCCGCCTTCGATCCTGCGCGCATAGCCGCCTTCGACCGTCAGCGTGATCGGCTCCGAGCAATAGCTTTTTTGCGGCAGAAGAATGTCGCCGCGATCGATCACGATGCGCCCGTTCGCGCCGCCTTCGTTCGGAAACGTGAGCGCGAAGCCACTCGGCCAATGATCCCAGCGGCCGGGTTCATCGACGAAACCGTACTCCGCGATCGCGGGAAACTCGCCGAGCGGACAGCGCAGATCGGTGCCCGCTTTCGATGTGACGCGCATCTCGCGCGCATGTCCGATGCGCGTTGCAGCGGCGAGCACGCGCTCCTTGTCGGCGAGCGTGGGCGTCATGCGCACGAGCACTTCCGGCGGTTCGACGGCGAGCAGAATCTTCGTGCCCGACGCGAGAATCTCGTGCTGTTCGGGCGAAAAGAGCAGGGTCATCAGATCGAGCACGAGATCGCTCGCCTTCAACGCGGCGATGGCCGCGCGGTTGCCGGTGAGCGGCGTTTCGCCGAGATAGGCGAGGGCGTCGCGGCTCAGCGCCTTTTCGCCGTTGACGGGCGGAAGATCGAGCCGGTTCACGATCGCGCCCATCGATTGCGTCGCGATCAATGCGCACGCGAGCGTTTGCGGATGCGTCGCCGCGCCGGTGAGGATGGTCACCGTCTGCACCGGTTCGAGACGCGACAGCGTGAGCACCGTTTTCCACGCTTCTATCAATTGATAATCGCTGATTGGCATGATGTGTCGCCTCAGATGAGCGGTGCGCCGAAGAACGAACCGAGCGCGCGATAAAAGCCTGCTTCGTCATCCCACGGAATCATGTGGCCCGCGTCCGGCACGTTGACGACTTCGAGTTGCGGCATCAGCTCGCGCATTTCGGCGATGTCCTCGTTGCGGATCACGTCGCCTTTTCCCGCAGTCATCAGCAGCGCGGGTTGTCGGACGTGGGGCATGTCGGCGTGTATGTCGTCGGCGTGGAAGCCTTCGAAGCTCGCGCGAATCGCGCGTTCGTCGCAGGTATGCAGCCACTGCGCGCGCAAACGCAATTGCTCGTCCGTCCAGCTCGGGCAGAACGCACGCATGCCTTCCGCGTCGATGCCCTTGCGTGCGAGCGCGATCGAATCGACGTACCACGCAAGCTGCGCGGGATACGCGCGTCGGCCGGGACCGGACACGGGCGGATCGACGAGCGCAAGCCGCGCGATGGATTTCGTCTGTCGCGCGGCGCGCAGGGCAATACGCGCGCCCATCGAATGGCCGAGCACGCTCGCGCGCTTCAGGCCGAGCGCTTCGATGAACGCGATGAGATCGGTGGCCTGCGCGTCGAGGCTGTAATCGAGCGTCGATGACGCTTCCGACAGACCGCGGCCGCGCACGTCGAGCACGTAGGTATCGAACTGACGGCCGAGCGTTTCGGCGACGAAGCCCCATGTCACCGCCGGACTCGTGATGCCCGGAACGAGCACGATCGCATCGCGCCCTTCGCGTGCGCCGCCGTAGCGCAAATAGTGCTGACGGATACCGTTCGCGTGGAAATTCGCGCCGTAGAGAAAGGTCGATTCCATCGCTCAGTACGCCCCGGACAGCAACGCGCCCGCGCCCGGCACGATCGGCCTGAGATCCAGTTCGCGCAGCATCGCGTAGGTCGTGGCGATCGCAGCCGTTACGACGGGCTTGCCGGTCGATGCTTCGACCATCGGCACGACAGGCAGCGAAGGCATCTGCACGCACGCGGAGAGAACGATCGCATCGGCGTCCTGGTAGTTCATCGATTGCACGATGCCGGGCAGATTGCGCGGATCGTGACGCGCGACATCGAGATTGTCGGGAATTTCCAGCGCACGATAGTCGATCACGTCGAAGCCTTCGTTGCGGATGTAATCGACGACGAGCTCGGTCAGCGGTTTCATATACGGTGCAACGACCACGACGCGCTTCGCCTTCATCACCTTGAGCGCATCGATCAGTGCGCCCGCGCTCGTGATGACCGGCGCCGCGCCGCCATTCTCCGCCGTGTGCTTCGTCAAACGCGCCTGCGATACGCGGTGATACCCGCGCCCCATCGCCATGATCGCGACGAGGCATGCATAGCCGAGCACATCGACGCGCGCATCGGAAAGCTCGACGGCGCAACGGTCCGATTCGGCATCCATCGCGGCGAGCTCTTCCTTCACGACCTTCTTCATGCGCATGCGGCTCGAATGAAACGTGAAACGCTCCGGCTCGATGGATTGACGCGCCATCAGCATCGCCGGGATTTCGGTTTCCATCGTCGTGTTCGAGCTCGGGACGATCTGCCCGATGCGATAAGTCCTGACCGACATTTCAGACCTCCAAGGGAACATTGGACACGGCTGCGCGCGGCGCGAAGTCGGTTGCGTTGTACGCGTAGACCCAGTTCGCCTGAATGCCCGACGCCTGCGGATTCAAATACGACTTGAACTTGTAGATGAGATCGCGCTTTCTCTGCGCGAATGCGCTCGGCAGGTGATACGTGCGGCCGCGCTCGCGCGATTCGAGCTGCACGCGGCTCGTGCGTGGCAGCCGCTCGGCTTCGTATTCGCGCAATGCGCCGCCGATGTCCTTGCCGTGCGCCGCGAGCGATTGCGCGAGCACGTAACCGTCTTCGATCGCCATCGCCGCGCCTTGCGAGAGGAAGGGCAGCATCGGATGCGCGGCGTCGCCGAGCAGCGTGACGTTGCCGCGCGACCAACTGCGCATCGGATCGCGATCGAACAAGCCCCATTTGAAGACCGATTCAGCGCGCTCGAACAGGCGCTGCAGGTTCGGATGCCAGCCTTCGAACGTGGCGAGCAATTCTTCGCGGCTCGATTTCGCGTTCCACGATTCCTCGACCCAGCTTTGCGTCTCAGCCACCGCGACGATGTTCACCGCCGCGCCGCCGCGCACGTAATACGTGACGACGTGCGCATGCGGCCCGAGCCAGAACGACGAATCCGGGCTGACGAAGGCCGGCGCTTCATCGAACGGCACGACCGCGCGGAAGCACATGTTGCCGGTGAAGCGCGGCGCTTCCTCGCCGAACAGGGTCGAACGCACGATCGAGCGCACGCCGTCCGCACCGACGATCAGATCCGCTTCGAACTCGCTGCCGTCTTCGAACACGGCGACGGCGGCGTCTTTTTCCTGCCGCACGCCGATGCAGCTCGTCGACAGACGCGCGGCATCGGCGGGCACGAGCGTCGTCAGAATGCGATGCAGGTCCGCGCGATGCACGTGATAGAAGGGGGCGCCATACAGCTCCGGACACGCCGATGCGAGCGGGATGCGAAAGTTCTCGCGCGCCGTCTCCCAGTTGCGGCCGACGATCGCTTGCGGCACGAACGCGACATCGCGCAGCGCATCGCCGATACCGAGCGCCTGCAGCACCTTCACCGCGTTGGGCGTCATCTGAATGCCCGCGCCGACGTCGCCGAAAACGCTCGCGCGCTCGAAAAGCCGCACCTCGATTCCTTGCTGCGCGAGTGCGCCCGTCAGGGCCACGCCGCCGATTCCCCCGCCGATCACGCCGACGCGAAGTGTTCTGCTCATGATCTCGTCCTTCCGAAAGTGAAGTCGTGTGAATTCACGGCAGATATTATATGGCCGTATAAATAAATGCAACACGCAGTGCGATGAGGGCCATGCCCGCTGCGACTACGCCGTGATAGGCTGCGCGCTGAACGCACCCGAACGACAAGGAAGATTCAAGCTTTGATCAAAGCCATTTTGTGGGACATGGACGGCACGCTCGCGGAAAGCGAGTCGCTGCATTTGCGCACGCTGGTCGCGGCGCTCGCGCGTCATGGTGTGGAGGCGGGCGAGGAGATGCATCCGCTCATCTTCGGGAAGACGGGACGCGAAGTGCACGCGCTCTGTTGCGAGCGCTTTGGCTTGTCGGTGGATTACGCGGATTGGTCGGCGCTTCGCGCGCGAGCCTATCTCGACGGCGCGCCCGCGCTCGTGCCTCGACCGGGCGCGCTGGAGGTGTATCGCGCCGCGAAGGCCGCGGGCATCACGCAGGCGATCGTGTCGAATGCATCGCGCATGCTGCTCGAAGCGAATCTGCGGGCGCTCGGCATCGAAGAGCCGTCGCTCGTGACCATCAGCGTCAACGATGTGCGTAACGGCAAGCCGAACCCGGAGCCATACGAGCGCGCGGCGTGGCTGTTGCGTTTCGCGCCCGAAGAGGTGATCGCCGTGGAAGACAGTCCGACCGGCGCGCACGCCGCCATCGCCGCGCATATGCGTGTTCTGGCCTGGCCTTTCGACGATGAAGGCGCCGCGCTCTTTCCCGCGCAAGCACAGGTCGTGCGATCGCCGCGCGAACTGGCGCAGGCGCTGGGCCTCGATCCGGCGCGGCTCGCTGACTAGGCGGTGTGCTCGTCGAGAACGATCTTGTGGATGTTGGCCGCATACACCCAGTCGCGTGCGTGACGCTCGACCAGGTCCGTGAACGCGGGCGGGCCGCTGCAGTAAATCTGCGTGCTCGCGTGCGTCGGACTCATCGCGAAGGCGCTTTTCTGCGCGGACAGATCATCCGGCAGGTCGAAATGATGATAGACCTTGCCGTGACTGCGAAGCGCGTCGAATGCTTCCAGCAGCACGGTGCGCTCGGCTGATCGCGCGAAGGTATGCACCTCGAACTTGCGCCCCGCCGAAGCAAGCCGCTTCGCGATTCCCGCGATCGACGCGGCGCCCGTTCCGCGGCAATAAAGAATGGATCGCACACGATCGTGCTGGGCACGGTGAGGCATGCCGACGAATGGCTCGTCTCGTTCGATGACGGATTGCAGGTTGCCGCGCATATCTTCTCCAATAGGACCTGCGTCTTCCGCAAAGGGAAGAACAGGCGGTGTATGGATCGATGGAAATGGCCGGCCCGGCAACGATCCGAAGGGCTGGCTCTCATGCAGGTTAGGGCGGACGGCAATCGCCGGCAAGGCGCTGCGACTGAATACCAGTCATATCGTCGCGCCGATAAGCGCGGAACGGTCGGATCGGGGAAAGTGCCTATTTTCAAGGCCCAAAACGCCACGAGCGACCACAATGGGTCGCTCGTGAAGACATGGCGGAAGCGGGGGAGACGAAACCCCCGCGCAACTTACATCGGGTGGCCGGCCACGAAGTTCTTGTACGCCCAGTAAGCGGCCTTCGTCGTCTGACCGTCCGACTTCATCAGACCGAAGTTGCCTTCGACGTCGTCATAGAGTTCGAACGCCTGGATCGACTGGATGTTGTACTTCGATGCAACGCTCTGGAACTGCGCCATCATCATATTGCCGGCCATGTAATTCGCGATCTGCTGATCGGTGCCGTAGTTCGGGCGCACGCCGAATTCGTTGATCCACACCGGCTTGCCGAACGAATGAAGGATGCCGAGCATGTCGTAGCAGCCCGTGCCGCCGCATGCATGCGTCATGTCGTTCTGATTCGAATACCAGTGCCATGCGGTGATGTCCCAGTTCACGGTCGGGTGGCCGCGCGTGCCGTCGGGCTGCGAGCCGTCCATCAGCATCTGGAAGAACGCGTAGTGCAGCCACGTGCCGTTCACGACGATCTTCGCCGATCCGTCCACCGACTTCACGCCCGCGATCAGACCGCGAATCACGCCGCGCGCGAGGACGTAGGGCTGGTTCTTGTAGTGCGTCCAGCTCGTGCCGTCTACATTGCCGTTGAGCGCGCCTGCCTCGAGCTCGTTGCCGACCTCGTAATACTTGTACTTGTACGTTCCCGCGACCTGCTGACCGAGCGTGTAGGCCGCGTTGTACGCGTCCTGCTCGTTGTTGAACCCGGTGCCCAGCAGGATCACGGGGTACACGGTCACGCCGCTCGCTGCCATCGTCTGCGCCATCTTCGCGATGACCTTCGCCGAGCTCAGGCTGTACACGTCGTTACGATAGATCGTCGCACCGATGTCCTTCAACTGCGCGAGCTGCGTCGCCACGGGCGTCGCGTCGTACCCGCCACCGTTCGTGTTCCGGCCGTTCGCGCCGTAGAAGATGGACGTGCTGGTCGCGGCCTTCGCCGTCGACTCGGGCGCGGCGCTCTTGGCGGTCGCGTCGCCCAGGGCGCTGTCATCGCCGCCTCCGCAGGCGGCGAGCAGCACGCTCGTGAGAAGCGCTGTCGCGATCGCCGCGGCCTTGCGCGCCGAAAAAACGTTGAAATTGCGATGAGTGGTGAGATTTCGATTCGTCATTGCAGTTAGTAATGCAAATTGATTAGCGTAAGGCTCGTAAAATCCGAAACGCTTCCGGACCTGCTCAGTAATTCACGATGCGTATCGCGGCAAACCGTGCTGTCGTCGGAATGACACTAATTAGTCATCCAAACTACATGATCAATGCAAGTCCGCTTGCCCGACGCCGGAATTGGGGCGTGGAGGGGCAAACTCAACAGCGCGGAGTCACTGATCGGTCCGGTGCGCAAACAGCGAGCGCTCCGGATGGCGGAGTCGAGCAAACGATTGCGCTTGCTCGCATGGGCCTTACGAAATGACAAACCAGCTCAGTTCGAAGGCGGCGTCGGTCTGGAATCAGGCAACATCTTCGCAATTTCGGTCGAAAATACCGAATATTTCAAAGTACTTTCGTAACATTCGGCAACGCTTGCCGAAACCTGACTGACGGCAGCAAGGTTATCGTCTTATGAGATGAATGTAAATCCCTGTCACAGTAAAAAAATCTTTCGTTGCACAGCGGTCGCAGAAAAACTTACTTCATACGAGTCAGACCCATTGTCTGGCGGTCTACGCGGCGGGCTTGGCCTTGGAAAGCACGGGTCGGGAAAATGTACTGCAGCGGGATCTGTTGTATCGTTCAAGGCGTCGTGCCGGACCAGACCCTGAGCGGACGCCGCTGGCGTCATCGCTCATATCCAGAACTCTGCTGTCTTCCCGGAAGGAGATGAACGTGCGAGCTGCCGACATCATGACGACGCGGATCGTTTCCGCCACCCCCGACATGTCCGTGCGACAAGCGGCCGGAACGATGGTTTTCGCAGGCATCAGCGGGATGCCCGTGATCGACGAGGACGGCAAGCTGCTCGGCATCGTCACCGAGGGCGATCTGATGCATCGCGCGGAGATCGGGACCGGCGTCAAGCACCGCGCGTGGTGGCTCGAACTGGTTGCATCGACGCGTGAACTGGCGAGCCAGTATGTCAAGGAGCATGCGCGCAAGGTCGGGGATGTGATGAGCACCGACGTCACGACCGTGACGGAGACGTGTCCGGTCGCCGACATTGCCGAGTTGCTCGAACGCAAGCGCATCAAGCGCGTGCCCGTGGTGCGCGACGGCAAGGTCGTCGGCGTCGTGAGCCGCGCCAATCTGATTCGCGCCCTCGTGACGATGGCGCCCGAACTGCCCGTCGATGCCGACATCAGCGATCACTCGATCCGCGAAGCGGTCCTTGCCGCGATGGCGGACCATCCCTGGGCGCTTGCACGGGAGAACGTGATCGTGGAGAACGGGACCGTGCATTTATGGACCCGTGTCGCAAGCGAGGAGGAAGTCAACGCCATTCGCGTAGCCGCCGAAAACGCGCCGGGGGTCAAGGGAGTCGTGACGCACATCGGGCCACCGGCCGCCGTTGCGCCGCTGGACTAGCAACGCGCTTCGTTCAGGGGCGCGGTCCGTGTGAAAGAAGGTTCGATGCCCAGCGCCTCTGCTTTCCTGACGAGATCGGGAAGGCAGCGCGAAGCCATCTTTCTCATGACCTGTCCACGCCCGCCAGGGCCGCATCGGATGCACATCGAGGATCAGGCTCTGCAAGGTGAAGCGGATCGACTCGTCATCGTCGACGACATACACCACAGGCGTCTCGTTGTCGGTGCTCGCCTAGTTTGAAGTGGATTGCACGCTCCGGACCATGTTTCCTCCTGTCCAGCAGGCAACGCACGGCAATGATCTGTAGAAAAGCTGAATGGATGAGCGCGGAACACGGCTGCATCGACATGTTCTTTGCTTGCCGATTGGCGGCGCACGTCGCTTGAGGAACGGACTCGTTTCGTCATGGCAATGACGGCCCGCTCTAGCAGAAATCGACCGCAAAAACTTTCCGAGTTGTGGCGCCTGACCGTAGCGATTGCAGATGCAATTTCGTATGGACAGCATAAATGTGCCGGGCGCGCCGGGTTCGATCACAGTAGTGCGAATCATCAGCCGGCGCCCTCGTATAGAACCCTATACCTTGGTATGGTCTCGCCGCGCGGAGTGCCGATTCGCGACCTATAGTGCTTTCACCACGAGACAGCGTGGCAACTGCGACCTTTTTTCGAGGCAGGTGCGACCATGAAAATTTTGATGGTGATGACTTCGCATGACCAGCTCGGCAACACCGGCAGGAAAACCGGATTCTGGCTGGAGGAATTCGCGGCGCCATACTTCACATTTCTCGATGCGGGCGTCGACATCACGGTGTGCTCGCCGAAGGGCGGCCAGCCGCCCGTCGATCCGAAGAGCGATACGCCGGAAGGCAAGACCGAGCTGACCGAACGCTTCAAGGGCGATGCCGCCGCGCAGCGCGTGCTCGCCAACACCGCGCTTCTCTCCGAGATGAACGCCGACGACTACGACACCGTGTTCTATCCGGGCGGCCACGGACCGATGTGGGATCTCGCGGAGGACCCGCAATCCATCGCGCTGATCGAGCGCTTCTACGACAGCGGCAAGCCCGTTGCATTCGTGTGTCACGCGCCGGGCGTATTGCGTCACGTCAAAGCGAACGGCGAGCCGCTCGTCAAGGGCAAGCGCGTCACCGGCTTCACCAATTCGGAGGAAGAGGCGGTGCAACTCACGAACGTGGTGCCGTTTCTCGTGGAGGACGAACTGAAGCGCCTCGGCGGACGCTTCGAAAAAGTCGATGACTGGCAGCCGTTTTCGATTATCGATGGCCGTCTCGTCACGGGCCAGAATCCGGCGTCGTCGAAAAGCGCGGCACAGGACCTTCTGAAGGTGCTGCGCGGCTAGGGCGCATGGACCGATCACTGCTTGCATGGAGAGCGACATGACCCAGGTTAGTGCGAATGCTCAAATCAGGATCGAACCTTCGAGCGCGTCTTACTGGCGCGTGATCATCGACAATCCGCCCTTCAACATCTTCGGGCCGGATACGATGCCGCAGCTCGCGCAGGTCGTTGACGCGCTGGAGAGCGATCCGCACGTCAAGGTGGTGGTCTTCGAAAGCGCGGTGCCCGGCTTCTTCCTCACTCACTACGATTTCGTGCCGCCGCTGGAGGCGACCACGAGCATGCCACCCGGACCGACGGGCATGCCGCCATTGCCGGATATGCTGGTGCGTATCGGGCGCTCGTCGGTGATTTCGATCGCGAAGATTCGCGGACGCGCATCCGGCGTCGGCAGCGAACTGGCGCTGGCGAGCGACATGCGCTTCGCGAGCAATGAAAAGGCGTTGCTATCGCAATGGGAGATCGGCGCCGCGCTCGTTCCCGGCGGCGGACCGATGACGCGGTTGTCGCGGCTCATCGGCCGTGGGCGCGCGCTCGAAGTGCTGACGAGCGGAAACGACTTCGACGGCGGCCTCGCCGAGCGCTACGGTTACGTCAACCGTTCGATGCCCGACAATGAACTGGACGATTTCGTCGATGGCCTCGCGACACGCATCAGCCTGTTCGACAAGCAATCGCTCGCGGCGATCAAGCAGCACGTCAATGCGCAGACCTTGCCGCCGGATGCATCGGTGGCGCCGGAGTGGGACGCCTTCATCGCGTCGGTCGGCCGTCCCGCGGCGCAGGAAAAAATCGCCCAGTTGATGGAACTCGGCCTGCAGAAGAATGCGGATGTGGAAACCCGGCTCGCGCACTACACGGGCTCGCTCTGGCGTACCCGAAGCTGATTCACAAGGGCTGACACTTCGCGGCTTGGGCACAGCCGCAACGCTTCACGCAGGAGATTCGCGCGAGCTTCCAGTCCGTGCGCTGATCAGATGAAGCTCGCGCCGCCGTTGACGGGAATGGTCTGCCCGGTGATGAATGCATTGCCGATGACCATCATCACGACGTCCGCGACTTCGCTCGCTTCTCCCAGCCGGCCGACGGGCAGCCGCTCCGCGACATTCGATGCCTTGAGCGGCCCGGCCATTTCGGTGTCGATCGGTCCCGGCGCGACGGCGTTGACGGTGATGCCGTCGCGAGCGAGCCGGGCCGCATAGCCGCGCGTCAGGCCTTCGAGACCGGCTTTCGATGCGTTGTAGTGGATGCCCACCAGACCCGGCCCGCGCGCCGCCGCCGACGACAGATTGACGACGCGGCCCCAACGCCGCGAGCGCATTCCCGGCAGCACGGCCTGCGTGCACAGAAACGCCGACTTCAGATTGACGGCGAGCGTCTGGTCGAATTCGGCCTCGGTGAGATCGTCGATGTCGATCATCGTGGCGGTGCCCGCGTTGTTCACGAGTATGTCGACAGGGCCGAGGCGCTGTTCGATGTCGCCGATCATCGTGGTGACGTCGCTGCCGAGCGAGACGTCGGCGCGTACCGCGAGCGCGCGGCCGCCGAGGCGTTCGATCTCCGCGACGACATCGGCGGCCTGGTTCTCGCGCTGCCGATAGTTGACCGCCACCGATGCGCCGCAAGACGCGAGGGCAAGCGATATCGCGCGGCCGATGCCGCGTGAGCCGCCGGTCACCAGGGCGACGCGACCGTTCAGATCGAGGATGCGAGCGGGCATGGCGGGGTCCTTTCTCTTGAGGGAAAGGGGCTAGTTTGCGCGCGTCGCGATGATCCCGCCTATGGCCGTGCGGATGAGGATCGGCCCGCGATCCGGCGCCTCGAAGAAAAAAAACCGATGCCCCGGGAGGGACATCGGTTCTTCCTTGCACTGCGCTGCTTGATTAACGGCCGCCGTGACCGCCGCCACCGCCGCCACCGCCGCCGTTGCCGCCACCGCCGTGACCACCGCCATGGCCGCCGCCGTTGCCGCCAGCGCCGTTGCCGTTGCCGTTGCCGTTACCACCGCCGTTACCACCGCCGTTACCACCGCCGTTACCACCGCCGTTGCCGCCGCCGTTGCCGCCACCGCCGTGACCACCGCCGCCGTTGCCGCCTGCGCCGCCGCCGTTGCCGCCTGCGCCGCCGCCGTTGCCGCCTGCGCCGCCGCCGTTGCCACCGCCTCCGTGACCACCGCCGCCGTTGCCGCCAGCGCCGTTGCCGTTGCCACCGCCGTTGCCGCCGCCGTTACCGCCGCCGTTGCCGCCACCG